>CAVTJF010000029.1:0-100525 GCA_963734945.1 uncultured Gammaproteobacteria bacterium | reverse complement strand
GGTAGCCGATGGCCGCGCCGACAATGGCCTGTGAGGGAGCGACAAAAAGCGGCACCAGTGACAGCAACAGGCCCAGCCACAGCAAGGGCAGGGTCATCGAGTCGGGCAACAACTGGGTACGTGCATCCACGCCGGACATGGCGAGCAGCAGCCAGGTCATTACCAGGCCGGCGACTGCCTGCCAACCGGGACCGAATTTCCATGCAACGATGGCGCTGGCCAGCGCGCACACCAGCTCGACAATCGGATACTGGGGTGAAATGGGTTCCTTGCAATAGCGGCAGCGGCCACGCAGGAACAGCCAGGAAAACAGCGGGATGTTATCGCCGATGCCCAGACGGTGCTTGCACTTGGGGCAGTGCGAAGGCTCGCGCACGATACCCGGAGGTGCTTCACCTGCATCGTCCTGCAGCTCGAGCACTTCGCGTGCCTGCGCACGCCAGTCGTGCATCATGCGCGCCGGCATGCGCAGCATCACCACGTTGAGAAAACTGCCGACAATGAGACCCAGTACCGCGCAGGCAATCACCCACAAGGCTGGCGGCATACCCCCGAACAAGGAAGCCAAATCAGAATGTTCCAGCGAGCTTGAAGATCGGCAGGTAAAGGGCCACGACCATGCCACCGACAACGACGCCCAGGATGACCATGATCAGCGGCTCCAGCAGCGTGGTGAGCGTATCGACGGCGTTGTTGACCTCATCCTCATAGAACTCGGCCACCTTGAACAGCATCTGGTCCAGTGCACCCGATTCTTCGCCGATGGCGGTCATCTGCACCACCATGTTGGGGAACAGGCCGGTCTGGCGCATGGCCAGCTGCAGCTGATGGCCCACCGCCACGTCGTCGCGGATCTGCTTCACGGCATCGCCGTAGACGATGCTTCCGGTAGCACCTGACACCGAGTCCAGTGCCTCGACCAGCGGCACGCCGGCGTGGAAGGTCACGCCCAGGGTGCGCGCAAAACGGGCAATCGCCGATTGCCGGATGATGTTGCCCATCACCGGCATCCTCAGCGCGACGCGATCCAGAAAATGGGCGAATTTCGGCGAGCGCTTCTTGGCCATGACCAGTCCGACCACGCTGCCTACAAGTGCCAGCAGAATGATCCACCAGTAGCTCTGCATGAACTCCGACGCCGCCACCACCATCTGGGTCGGGCCAGGCAACTGCGCTCCGGCATTCTCGAACACGTCCTTGAACACCGGCACAACGAACAACAACATGATCACCGTCACCAAACCCGCCACCACCAGCACCATGATCGGGTAGAACAAGGCCTTCTTGATCTTGGCCTTCATCGCTTCCATGCGTTCCTTGTAGGTGGCCACCGTATCCAGCACGGTATCGAGCACACCGGCCGATTCGCCGGCCTTCACCAGATTGCGGTACAACTCGTCGAACTGCACCGGGTAGCGACCCATGGACTCATGCAGCGATGAGCCACCCTCGATGCCCTGCTTGACATCCACCAGCATGTTCTTGAAACGTACGTTCTTCTGGCCGCCAGCGATGATCTCGAAGGCCTGCATCATGGGCACGCCGGATGCCATCATGGTGGCAATCTGGCGACTGAAGATGGCGACATCCCGAGGCGTCACACGCTTGCCGGACGATCCGAACAGCGGTTTGGACTTCTCCTTCACCGACTGCGGGTTCATGCCCTGGCTGCGCAATTCGGCCTTGACCAGGGCGGCATTCTTGCCCGCCATTTCGCCCTTCATCTTGTGGCCGCGCTTGTCCAGTGCCACCCACTCGTACACGGTTGACTGCTTGACCGAGGCGCGTGAGGTGCCGCGTTGGCGGGTGGTCTTTCTTGCTGTCGCTGTAGCCATTTGAAGAGCCTCTAGCTCGGTTTATGCGTGAATACGCGCAATGATCGCGCAGGCCGTCAGGTTGGTGCGGATTTCGGATGTTGCGTTCATGCGAGAACCCGGCTCCGGGTTTGCACAAGGACGCACTGATTCAAGTGATTGGCAGAAGCGCATGATGTTCATGGACAGTCCCGCCTCAGTCCTTGGTAACACGGTTGATTTCGGTGAGGTCGGTGATGCCGTTTCTGACCTTGAGCAAGGCCGAGGCGTGCAGGTCGTGGATGCCCTGCTCGCGTGCCACCTTGGCTATCTGCATGGCGTTGCCGCCTTCCAGCACCACCTGCTGGATCTCCGGGCTCATCGGCATGACTTCATAAATACCGACGCGCCCCTTGTAGCCGACGTTGCAACCATGGCAGTCCCCCGGCGAGAACAGACTCAGGCCCGCATCAATCTCGGCCTGGCTGAAACCTTCCTTGAGCAGTGCCGCCGCCGGCAGCTGCAGGGGTTGCTTGCAGTCATGCAGGCGGCGCGCCAGACGCTGGGCAATCACCAGGCTCACCGAGGAGGTAATGTTGAACGGCGCCACACCCATGTTCATCAGGCGCGCGATGGTCTGCGCCGCATCATTGGTATGCAGAGTGGACAGCACCATATGACCGGTCTGCGCGGCCTTGATGGCAATTTCGGCTGTTTCCAGGTCACGAATTTCGCCGACCATGATGACGTCTGGATCCTGGCGCAGAAAGGAGCGCAGGGCGGCGGCAAATGTCATGCCGCGCTTGGCGTTCTGCTGCACCTGGTTGACGCCATCGACACGAATTTCCACCGGGTCTTCGACCGTGGAAATATTGCGCGTGGCGTCATTGAGAATATTCAGAGCGGTATACAGGGACACCGTCTTGCCCGAACCGGTCGGACCGGTGACCAGCACCATGCCGTAGGGCTTGTGGATGGCATCGAGATAGAGTTTCTTCTGATCTTCTTCGTAACCCAGCTTGTCGATGCCCATGCGTGCCGCCGAGCCATCGAGAATACGCAACACGACCTTCTCGCCGAACAAGGTGGGCAGCGTGGACACACGGAAGTCCACCGCCTTGGTCTTGGACAAGTTGAGCTTCAGGCGGCCATCCTGGGGAATCCGCTTCTCGGCAATGTCCAGACTGCTCATGACCTTGAGCCGCGATGAAATTCGTGGTGCCAGCTGGCGCGGCGGATTGGCCACCTTCATCAGGATGCCATCCATGCGCAGGCGTACGCGGTACTGGTTTTCATACGGCTCGAAGTGAATGTCCGATGCGCCGCGGCGAATGGCGTCCACCAGCATCTTGTTGACAAACTTCACCACCGGCGCATCGTCCTTGCCGCCGGTATCGACGCCCGATTCGGCATCGGAGCCGGACTCGCTTTCCACGCTCAGTCCTTCCAGCCCGTCATCGCCGTCCATGCCCTCGATGGTGGTGCTCTTGTCGTTCAGTGCCTGCTCGGTGACCCTTTCCAGATCCTTCGCATCCACCAGAACCGGCTCCACACTGCAACTGGCGTGGAACGCGATTTCGTCCAGGGAATGAAACTGTGTCGGGTCGGCGACACCGACAAACAGCCGGTTGCCGCGTTTGTACAGCGGCAAGGCCTTGTGCTTGTTGATCAGGGCTTCGCTGACCAGCTCGATGGGCACCTGTTTCAGATCCAGCGCATTGACATCAAACAGCGGCACACCGAATTCCTGCGAATTGGCCATGGCCACCGCCGCACTGTCCGCCAGGCCCTGTTCGATGAGGTAGGGCGCCAGCGGGCTGCGGTTCTCGGTGCATACGCGTGTCGCGTCGCGCGCGTCTTCGGCACTCAAGGCGCCATCAGCCACCAGCCGACGGGCGACGCCCATCAGGCCCTGCAATTGGGGGGGGTTCAGTTGTGTCGCCATAAGAAGTTCACGCAAGTCCCCGAAATACAAAACCAAATGTACTGCAAAACGCCGTGTATTGGCAGTCCCGGAAGCACATTTTTCCAGACAATGGCAGCTTCACCCATGCCAAAGTGCCTGAACGCGAACCGCGTCACGTATTGCATCATTGGCTACCGTCCCACCATTCCGCCCTCCGTAGCGGAGCGAAAAGCCCGTGATTCCGCACCCGTCATCCTGGGTCTGGCCCAAGGGCGGGGCGGGTTCCGGCAGCCCCGTCATTCGGCAGCCGGCCCGGGATAACGACTGTTCCCACATCCCGTCATCCTGGGGCCGAGCGCAGCGAGGAACCCGGGATCCATTGAAACGGTGGCCCCGCCTGGCACGCCCGACCCTCGCAAAAGTCAAAATGGATCCCGGGTTCCGGCCTTTGGCCGGCCCCAGGATGACGGCCACTTTCGCAATTCCGTGATGCCGGCTCCGCTCCGATACGAGGATGACGGCCACCTCCGCAATTCCGCCATGCCGCATCCGATGGGAGGATGGCGACTATTTCGGCAATTCCGTGATTCGCCTGCTCGCCCGGGATGACGACTGTTCCCGCAAGCCGTCATCCTGGGGCCGAGTGCAGTGAGGAACCCGGGATCCATTTTGATTCGCCCCCCGGATTGGGCCGCGAATAGGCGTTCGAATTGGCAATTTCAGCAATCCATGCCCGCCCGAACACCCATCTGGCACGAAAATCGCATGATTTCTTGTTAATCACGCTGGGGAAAATAGCAATCATGCGTACGTTGCAACGCGGTTTCACACTGATCGAACTGATGATCGTAGTCGCGATCATCGCCATTCTGGCCGCCATCGCCATTCCGGCCTATCAGGACTACGTCATCCGGGCCCAAGTGTCCGAGGGCATGAGCCTGGCCTCCGGTGCCAAGGCCTCGGTTTGGGATTTCATGTCCAACACGGGCCATGCGCCAACCAATAATGAATCCGCCGGGATGGCCAAGCCGCTATCCATCAGCGGGGCATTTGTTTCCAAGGTCGAAGTTGCAAAGGGCAAGATCACGGTTGCATTCAAAGGCGCGAGAGCCAATGACGCCATCCGTTCGTCCACCCTGGTCTTGTCACCGATCACATTTGCCGGCAGCATAAACTGGAGCTGTACGCCCAGCACCGTGGATGGCAAGTACCTGCCGAGCATCTGCCGGAAGTAAGTGGGCCATGGTCTTTCACACTGTGTGCGGAGGGAAGAGTGCCTAGCGCTTTGCGACAGCCGAACGGCTGGTCATGCAGCATCAACACTGTGCGCAACACACAACAGGTCTTGCGGGATGCTTTGCATCCATTTCATACTGGATGACCAGCCATGCGGCTGTTGAAAAGCGCCTCCGGCCTGCGCCGGGATGACGGATTTGGCGCCGACGTGCCACGCCAGCGCGGAGGGGTTACGAACTTCGGGCGCCACCTCAGGGAGAGAGACAAGTCCATACTGCGCAGAATAGTGACGCTCAGCGTCAGTTCGTCGCCGATGGTCAGGAAGGAACTGCCCTATTTGCGCAGGGTTTCTCCCATCGCGGCAAGCCGAAGCCTGCAACAAGTGCACTGGTTCACACTCTCGGCCCTTTGCTACTTGGCATGCATCATGCATACTTTCTCATGAGACACCGTTGCACCTGGCTCAATGGTTCGGATAGTGAATCCACCCAGGGGGGTGTTATAGCCCCGGTGCTCAAACATTTCACTTTCCGCTAAAGCACAAGGAATCACACCATGAACAAGATCCAGAAAGGTTTCACCCTGATCGAACTGATGATCGTGGTCGCGATCATCGCCATCCTGGCCGCCATCGCCATCCCGGCTTACCAGGACTACGTGATCCGCTCACAGGTTTCTGAAGGCATGAGCCTGCTCGACGGTTCCAAGACTGCCGTTGCCGAGTTCTACTCCAACCGCGGCCACTTCCCGACCAACAATTCATCGGCGGGTCTGGCGAAAGATACGAGCATTTCCGGCAATTACGTGAGCAAGGTTACGGTTGCCAGCGGTCTGATCACGGCAACGTTCAGCAAGACGTCGCCGCAGAAGGCCAATGACGTGATCGACACTCTGGCCCTGGTGCTGTCGCCGGCGACCACGGCCGGTGGCACCCAGTGGAGCTGCACTTCCACTGCAGGCACCACGATTCCCGACAAGTACCTGCCTTCGCAGTGCCGTCCGTAAGCACCAGCTTTCGGCAAATACTTCAGAAGGGCCGCTCGATGCGGCCCTTCTTTTTGACTGCCTGATCCTGCCCTCCCCAATCACAGCGACCTTGCACTAGCATGCTGGCATGAAGCAATCACATCGCATTCTTGTCGCCAGCTTGGCATTGGCCTTGATGGTGCTACTCGCCTGGTGGGCCTATGCCCCGGGACTTTCCGGCGGCTTTCTCTTTGATGACTACGCCAACCTGCCCGCCCTGGGTGCCACCGGCCCGGTGGATGACTGGGCCACATTCTGGCGCTACGTCACATCGGGCACCGCCGATCCCACCGGCCGCCCGCTGGCGCTGCTGAGCTTTCTGCTCGATGCACGCAACTGGCCCGCCGACCCGCGGCCCTTCCTTGAAACCAACCTGATCTTGCACCTCGTCAACGGGGTGTTGCTGGCCTGGCTGTTGCGGCAGCTTGGGTTGTTGATGTTTGCCGGTCGTGGCCATCCCGAGTCCCGAGTCTCGGCAAGCAACCATCCCTGGTGCCGGGCGCCGGCCCCGCCATCCATGGCGGGTCGTTCGCCGGGGCGGCGTGCCACTGGCACCCCGCCTGATCCGGCTCACCCCGAGTCCCGCAGCAGTGCCGCAAGCGGCGCTGCGCTTCGCATCAACCTCGCGGCAGTGCTGGCTGCCGGCCTGTGGCTGCTGCATCCACTGTTCGTGTCGACCACACTGTATATCGTGCAGCGCGAAGCCATGCTGCCGGCGACCTTTGTCTTGCTGGGACTGCTGGCCTGGCTGCATGGCCGGCAACGGCTGCTGAGCGGTCATCGTCTCTCCGGGCTGGCATGGCTGATTCTGGGTCTGGGCGCGTGCACCCTGCTGGCCGTACTCAGCAAAGGCAACGGTATCCTGCTGCCGGCACTGGCACTGGTTCTCGAATGTACGGTTTTGCGCGCTCGTCCCACTCGTCGGGAAAGACCGAGAGGGGAGCGCATCTATCGCCGTAGCATGCAGCTACTGGCATGGCTGCCCACTGCTCTCGTTGCCTCGTACCTTTTGCACGCCGGCTGGTCAGGCCTTGTCCACGGCATCAACTCGATCCGCCCGTGGACCCTTGGCCAGCGCCTGCTCACCGAACCGCGCATCATGCTTGACTACCTGGGCCTTCTGTGGATGCCGCGGCCCTTTACCCCCGGCCTTTTCAACGACTTCATCCAGGTGTCGACATCCCCTTGGCATCCGCTCACAACGTTGTCCGCATTGCTGGCCGTACTCGGCCTGATTGCCGGCGCAGTCCTCGGACGTCGCCGCTGGCCCGCACTGGCTGCAGCGGTACTATTCTACTTTGTCGGGCAGAGCATCGAGTCAAGCACTATTGCCCTCGAGCTGTATTACGAGCACCGCAACTACCTGCCCGCCCTGCTGATGTTCTGGCCGCTGGCCCTGTGGTTGTGCGGCCTCCCCAAGCGCACCCGTGACGAGACCGCCCCACCATCCGCCGCTGCCAGCGCGGATGGCGGCACCGATTCCCCCTCTCCCGCTCGCAGGCGATGGCTATCATCCGGGACCAAGCCGGTCTCAGCCCGCTTTGCAAGCCATGCCAAACTTCTGTTCGCTGCGCTGCTCCTCGCCACACTGGCCGTTATGACCCACGCCCGTGCGGGGCTTTGGGGTAATCAGCGTGATCAGGCACTCTTGTGGGCACAGCTCAATCCGGGCTCACCGCGCGCGCAGGCCCTTGCTGGCCAGGCCGAAATTGCCGCAGGCTATCCGCAACTTGCGGTGAAGCGACTGAAAAGCGCATTGGCTTCAGCACCCGATGAACCACAACTCGCATTCAATCTGATGGCCGCCGAATGCAGCCTGGGACAGATCGATGCAGCGACCATCCAGGCTACCCGCGAGTCACTGCGCACGGCGATCAAGACCGGTTCCCTGCTGACGCACTGGTTCGAACGCAATATCGCCCATGCCAGCAACCCTTCTTGCCCACAAATGTCGCTCGCTACGCTAGGCAGCCTGCTGCATGCCGTCGAAGCCAACCCGCGCCTCATGGCCAAACCCGGGCGCGCCCAGGATGTCGACTACCTTTTCGGGCTCATCGCACTGGCACGCAACGATGGCAGAACGGCGCTGCAGCGATTCAACGCAGCGCTGGATCGGCAAGTCCGCATCTCGGCCGCACTGCAACAAGCGGCATTGCTGGGTTCGCATGGATTCCCGGAACTTGGCCTGCTGCATCTTGATCACTACCAGGCAAACAAGTCACGAGAAGAACGCCCTGGAACCGGCATGCCGCTTGTCCACGCCTGGGTGCTGAAGCAGGAAAACTACTGGCCACACGAGCTGAAACGTCTGCGCCGGACGCTTGCCGGGGATGCCCGCCACAAGGCCGCCGTTGCGTCGCCTGCGCCCACCACCTAACCTGCATTGATGAATTTTCTCCGCCGTATCCGCAACCCCGGGCGCTGGCTGCTGCTGGTGATGTTTCTGGTCACCACGGCCGCGTATTGGCCGGGACTGTCCGGTAGCTGGCTGTTTGATGACTACCCGAACATTGTCGACAACAAGGGTGTGCAGCCTGACAGCGCCAGCGTGGGTGACCTGGTGGGTGCCGCATTATCCTCCCCGTCCAGCCGTTTCAAGCGGCCCCTGGCATCACTGAGCTTTGCCGCCAATTACCTGGCCGGCGGCCTGGATCCGTGGGGCTGGAAGCTGGTCAACCTGCTCATCCACCTGCTGAATGGCCTGCTGGTGTACTTCCTGGCCTGGGGATTGTTGACTTCTTCTCCTGCTCGCGGAGGGGGACCGACGGGCGAGCGAGCGAAGTTGACCGCAGCCCTGATCGCCGGGGCCTGGATGCTGCTGCCCATCAACCTTACCGGCGTGCTCTACGTCGTCCAGCGCATGGAAAGCCTGGCCAACCTGTTCGTGCTGCTGGGCCTGGCGGGTTATGTCATCGGACGCCAGCGCATGTTGCGTGCGCACACGGGCAGATCAGGGCTGGTCGTCTGCGTTGCCAGCCTGATCATTCCCACCATGCTCGGGCTCACCGTCAAGGAGACAGCGGTCATGCTGCCGCTGTATGCCTTCCTGATCGAATGGATCATTTTCAGGTTTAGAGGCGAGAGACAGGAGTCCGAGCCTGCATCCTCCCCACCCGCCAGCAGGGGAAATTCGGAAGGGGAGCACCCTCGCCACGCAACCGATTGGCGTGTAGTCGGCGGGTTTTTGGTGATCCTCGCCCTACCCCTCACTATCGGCCTCATATGGATCGTCCCGCATTCACTCAACCCCGGAACCTGGGCTTCGCGTGACTTCACATTGGCCACCCGCCTGCTGAGCGAATCACGCATCGTGGTGGACTACATCGCATGGACGCTGTTGCCTCTGCCGCAATGGCTCAGCTTCTATCACGACAACTTCCACATCTCGACCGGCCTGCTGTCCCCCTGGACAACCCTGACCAGCATCGTGACACTGATCGGCATGGTGGCTGCCGTATTCTGGTTTCGCCAGCGGCAGCCGCTGGTGTCCCTGGGCATCGCCCTGTTCCTCGGCTGCCAGTTGCTGACCGGCACGATCCTGCCACTGGAGCTGATCTACGAGCACCGCAACTACTTTGCCAGCTTCGGCCTGATGCTGGCCCTGATCCCGCTCCTGGCCGCACCCTCATCCAACGCTCAATCTGCATCGGACTCCCTGCCATTCTCCTTGGCACGAGGCGCCCTGCTGGCATCGCTCTTCTTGTGGTGGGGCGCGCTTACGCTGGCCACCGCCATCGCCTGGGGCAACCCCTTGCGTCTGGCCGAAGACCTGGCCGCGCGCGCACCCGATTCGCCCCGTGCGCTGTACGAGCTGGGCCGTACCTACATCATCTACTCGCACTACGACCCGGACTCGCCGTTCACGCCCAAGGTTTATGCGCCACTCGAACAAGCCGCAACACTCCCCGATTCCTCCATTCTGCCCGAACAGGCGCTGATCTTTTTCAACGCCCGCATGCATCGCCCCCTCAAGGACGCCTGGTGGGACAACATGACCGCCAAGCTGAAGGCGCATCCGCCCGGCGTGCAGGACACCAGCTCGCTGATCGCGCTGACCAAATGTGCACGCACGGGCTCCTGCAAGCTACCGCCAGGCCGCATGCTCAACGCCTTCCTGGCCGCCCTCTCTCACCCGCGCCCCAAGGCACGCCTGCTGGCCAGTTATGGTGACTACGCGTGGAACGTGCTCAACGACCACCAACTGGGCCTGCGCGCCAGTCGCGACGCAGTCAAGGCCGAACCGAGCGAGCCGGCTTACCACATCACCCTGGCGCGCATGTATCTGGTCCTTGGGCAGCGCGATAAAGCGCAAGAACAGATAGGCGAACTCAAACGCCTCAATTACGGCGGCCGGCTGAATGGAAGCATCGCCAAACTGCAGGCCGCACTCGCAAATTGAGAAACAGAACGCAATGCCACCGGCTCGGAGCAGGCATGCACCTTGGCTGCTACCTGCGCGCTCAGCGGCAAACCCGACTTGCGTCCCCGTATTCCGCGGCAAGTATCAATGCAAGACGGCAATCATGCCATGATTGATGGGGTTGTACGCTGGCGCCGTGTGCTCGTTGTACATGCGGCATTCGTTGGGCGACAGACGGTGATTCCGGTCCCAGTCCGCCTCGGCGAAATGCATGCGCAAATCCACCATGTCCAGCGGCAGTTCCGAGCGGCTGAGCTGGCCGTCGTGATTGCGATCCAGGCGAGTGAACACATACACCTTTCCCAATTTGCGGGTGCCCTTGATCGGCGCCAGGTAATAGGTGCTTTCCGGCTGCAGGCGTGGCTGCGCGGGATCGATCTGGTCGCTGGCGCTGGTTGCAGGCAGCGTGCTGGTGGCAGCCTGCGCGCTGCCGCAGGCGAAAGCCAGCATGGCCGTTGCCGCTATGAACTGAAGCTTGATGGTTTTCATGGCCGTTCTCCTCTGTTACGCGGTATGGATCCGCGCAGGAAAGGCCACTTTTAATGTCGACACCGTGAGGTGCCACACCCGATATGTTCCACAGAGCTGGCGCATTCCTGTGTGAATCGGCTGTGCAGGCCATTCGCAGCCTGCACGATGATCAGAGTACGCCGCCACCTTGGTAATTACAAGAAACCGAAACCTGGGTGCCCCGGCGTACCCACGGCAACATATCGAGCCAGGATCCGGCTTTGTGCGCGACATGATGGCTCTCTGATGCCTGCGTTGCATGACCTGCTTGGGCCATCGCGAGCAACCGTGGCTGAATTCTCGCTGCCATGGTAGACGCAAGACTGCGCGAATCCGTCGACGAGCCCATGGGGAACCGTGCATAATCGAGGTCCGGTAACGGTGTGATCGCGGACAGCCAATGTTGCCAACCGTCGAACGTCAACTGCGGCCCCATAACGTGCAGCGAAGGCCAGATCGGGTGTCGAGCACGAGAGGCTTCGCTGCTTCCATGATCAGCCGTTTCCCCTTCGTGGCTTGTGACAAGACAGCACAGCAGGCAGATCTGGAAATCAAGAGAGCCCGGGCACTGGAAGTCATGCGTCACCGCACGTCAAACTCGGCGGGCAGGAGGGCCCGACGCCGCTGCAGGCGCGGGCTTCACCTCAGTTGGACAAGCTATCCCGGAGACCCTGACAAAGGCACCAGTCACATGAGGCGACGCAACAGCAGAAACCGAACGCGAACCAGGGTGCTGGAGCCTCGATCCGGTGGATAGACCGTTCCTCACATTCGGATCACCGGCCATCGGCGAGGAGGAGATCGCCGAGGTCGAGGCCTGCCTGCGTTCGGGCTGGCTGGGTACCGGGCCACGGGTGGCGCGTTTCGAGCAGGAATTCGCCACCTACAAGGACATCGATGCCAGCCAGGTCGCTGCGGTCAACTCCTGCACCGCGGCCCTGCATGTGAGCATGGTGGCTGCCGGTCTGGAACCGGGTAGCGAAGTGATCACCACGCCGCTGACCTTCTGCGCCACGGTCAATGCCATCATTCATGCCGGCCTCACACCGGTACTGGCCGATATCGATCCGGCCACACAGAACATCGACCCGCAGGCCATCGAAGCGGCCATTACCCCTCGCACGCGGGCGATCCTGCCCGTGCACTTTGCCGGCCGGCCTTGCGACATGGATGCCATCCTGGCGATCGCACGCAAGCACGAGCTCCTGGTGATCGAGGACTGTGCGCACGCCATCGAAACTGAATACCACGGCCGCAAAGCCGGCACCTTCGGCGATTTCGGCTGCTTCAGTTTCTACGTCACCAAGAATGTGGTCACCGGCGAAGGCGGCATGATCATTGGCCGCGACGCCGAGCACATCGCTCGCGCCAGGATGCTGGCCCTGCACGGCATGAGCAAGGATGCCTGGCATCGTTTCGGCGACGCCGGCTACAAGCATTACCAGGTCATGGAGGCCGGTTACAAATACAACATGATGGATATCCAGGCCGCGCTCGGCATCCATCAGTTGGCTCGCGTGGAAGAGCACTGGCTGCGCCGCCGCGAGATCTGGAATCACTACATGGAAGCCTTGGCCGACCTGACCATCGAGCGGCCCGCCCCCGTCGATCCGGGCACTCGCCATGGCCTGCATCTGTTCACCATCGGCATCCAGCAGAGCCGCAGCGGCATCAGCCGAGATGCTTTTCTCGATGCCATGAACCAGCAAGGCATCGGTACCGGCGTGCACTACTTGTCCATTCCCGAACACCCGTACTACCGGCAGCGCTTCGGCTGGCGACCGGAACAGTACCCCCACGCGATGCGCGCCGGGCGCCAGACCGTGAGCCTGCCCTTGTCGCCGGGCCTCGGCGATGCCGACACCGATCGCGTAATTGACGGGGTGCGCTCCACGATTCGCAACCAGTACCGCTAACATCGGGCCATGCCCGGGATGCAGACTGTACAGAGCCATCTCGGCCATGAGGCAGTGCCGTGAGCTCAGGACCCGTCATTCCGGCCTGCGCCCGGATGAGATGCCTTTTGCCGCAGGGGCACCAACAGCGTTTTCGGCTGGCACCCGAAAAGGTCCCATCAGGTACGGCACCATGGTCCCGACCTCTTCCACTCAACGGGAACAGCCGACACAGCGGGTGCTTCCCGGACCAGGCCACACAAGTCAGATCCTGCATGATCCATCATGCTATGGCGCAATGCACGGAGGGCAGTCTGGGCAGTATCATGTGTTATGGAGAACTCTCCATGCAGATTCCGACACAGAGCGCACCGTGCCCCAGAAAATCATCCGCAACCCACCCGACCTGACCACCCCTCGCGCGCTGCGGCGCCTGACGACCCGGTGCTTGTCCCGCTGGCCAACAGTGGTGGTCGCGGCAGGCTTTTGCAGCGTATCGACAGGATTTGCGGCAGGCAACCGATGATCACCGACCTGAGGAAAGTGTGGGCCGTCTTCATGCCGTCCGAGCGGCGCAGGTCAATTTGGATGCTGATTCTGGTAATCCTGATGGCCATGGCAGAAACCGCCGGCGTGCTTTCCATAATGCCGTTTCTATCGACATTGGGTCGTCCGGAGGTCATCCACGAAAACCCCGTCCTGAATGCCGCCTACGAACGATTCAACTTTCAGGAGCCGCGTGAGTTTGTGTTGGCGCTGGGCCTCGCTTCAATTGCCCTGGTGCTGGCGTCTTCAGCTTTCAAGACAGTCACGCAGCACCTACTCAACCGTTTCGTCCACCTGTTACGGCACTCCATCAGTTCACGCTTGTTGTCCCGTTACCTGCACCAGCCCTATGAGTTTTTTCTTACTCGCAACCCGTCCGCGCTGACCAAGAACGTTCTGTCAGAGGTTGATCAGTTGATGTTTCAACTGATTCAACCCTTGTCCCAGCTTGTCGCCCAGGGATGTGTGGTACTGGCCATGGCTGTCCTGATTTTCGTCTACGATCCGCTGACTGCCACCTGCATCATTGTGGTGTTGAGCGTGCTATATGGCGTGATCTATGGCCTGGTGCGCAAAAGGCTTGGCACCATCGGGCAGGAGCGCGAAGCCGCCAATGGCCAACGCTACCAGGCTTGCAGCGAGGCACTGAGCGGCATAAAAGACGTAAAAATCACCCATTCCGCTGATGCATACCAGCAACATTTCAACCGCGCATCCAGACTGCTGTCTCGCCACATGGCTACCAGCGACACCCTGAGCCAGTCGCCTCTGTACCTGGTGGAAGCCACGGGCTACAGCATGCTGATCATCATTGCCATTATCCTCCTGCTGCGTTCCAACGACGTCGCGCACGTATTGCCTGCCATTGGCCTGTACGGCTTTGCCGCGTACCGAATGTTGCCCGCCGCGCAGATCATGTATCGCGGCTTTGCCAAACTCAGGTTCTCATCTGCCGCGTTGCAAGCGATCCATCGCGACCTGATCCTTCCCGAGGAACAAACCCCTGAAGACGACAAGCCACTGGCACCACTCAAGACGATTTGCCTGCGCGACATCAGCTATGCCTACCCTTCGGCGCCGGACAAACCGATACTGGAGCATTTCGACTTGAGCATCCCGGTAGGTACAAGCATCGGCATCGTTGGCCGCACGGGCGCCGGAAAGAGTACGGTCATGGACATGCTGCTTGGGCTGCTGCAACCGCAAAGCGGAACCCTCAACGTCGACGACATCCGTATTGACGCGAGCAATCTCGCCGCGTGGCAGCGCGCAATCGGCTACGTGCCGCAACACATCTACCTGGCCGACGCCAGCGTGAAACAGAACATTGCCTTCGGCGTTGCAGCGCAAGCGATCGACATGAAAGCAGTGGAGCGTGCGGCGCGCGCGGCACAAATACACGACTTCGTCGTTGACGAACTCGACCAAGGCTATGACACTCCCATCGGTGACCGAGGCATGCGCCTGTCTGGCGGCCAGCGCCAGCGCGTAGGCATAGCCAGAGCGCTTTATCGCGATCCACCGCTTCTGCTGATGGACGAAGCGACCAGCGCACTTGACCCGCAAACCGAAGAAGCACTGAACGATGCCATACGCAAGCTGACGGGCCGCAAGACCATTGTTGTTATTGCGCACAAGGATGCATCACTGAAATACTGCAATCAGGTCGTGTCCATCCAATCAGGCAGCACGACCCAACCAGTCACTCACGGTCATCCCGATACGACTCGCTAGTCAGGTCGCACGGCGTGACACCGAAGCACCCAGGCCTTCGCAGGCGCGCGGCGCACAGCACACAAGAGAGAAGCCACACATGTTCGACAACGCTTCCATCATGATTACCGGCGGAACCGGATCGTTCGGAAAAAAGTATGTCCGCACACTGCTGCAGCGCTATCAACCACGCCGCCTTGTGATTTATTCGCGTGATGAACTCAAACAGTATGAGATGCAGCAAACCTTCCACGAACCCTGCATGCGCTACTTCATTGGAGATGTGCGCGACAAGAGTCGGCTGGTGCAAGCGATGCGCGGCATCGACTACGTCATTCATGCTGCTGCACTCAAACAGGTGCCCGCCGCTGAATACAACCCGATGGAATGCATCAAGACCAATATCTACGGCGCGGAAAACGTCATCCACGCCGCGCTTGAGAATGATGTACAGAAGGTGATTGCGCTGTCGACCGACAAGGCTGCCAATCCGATCAATCTCTACGGTGCCACCAAACTGGCTTCGGACAAGCTGTTCGTTGCAGCCAACAACATGGCCGGCGGTCACAAGACCACATTCGCGGTGGTCCGGTACGGCAATGTGGTCGGGTCTCGTGGCTCTGTTGTTCCATTTTTCCGGAAGCTGGTAAATCAGGGCGCGGACCATATCCCAATCACTGATGAGCACATGACCCGTTTCTGGATTTCCCTGCAGCAAGGTGTGGACTTTGTATTGAAGAATTTCGAGCGAATGCAAGGTGGGGAGATCTTCGTTCCAAAAATCCCTTCGGTGCGCATTGTTGATCTGGCCGAAGCCATTGCGCCCGACCTGCCCAGGAAGATCATTGGGATACGGCCGGGTGAGAAGCTCCATGAAATCATGTGCCCTGCGGACGACTCGCATCTGACGAAGGAATTCGACAACCACTACGTCATTGGCCCCACGATCACCTTCGTCAACCGAGACAATGACTTCAGCAGAAGCGCCATTGGCGAGATGGGGCGGCCGGTACCACGAGGCTTCGAATACAACTCCGGCACCAACCCGGAATTCCTTGACGTGCCCGCCATCAACGAATTTCATCGTCGGGCCGAGGCCTGAGTCATGATTCCCTACGGTCGCCAGGACATTAGCCAGGCCGACATTGATGCCGTCGTGTCCGTGCTGAAGTCGGACTACCTCACCCAGGGGCCGATGGTGCCAGCCTTCGAGAAGACCGTGGCACGCTATTGCAATGCCGGACATGCGCTAGCCATGAACAGCGCCACATCCGCATTGCATGTCGCCTGCATGGCGCTGGGCCTTGGCCCGGGCGATTGCTTGTGGACCAGCCCGGTAACTTTTGTAGCCTCAGCCAATTGCGCCCTGTATTGCGGCGCGGAGGTCGATTTCGTCGACATCGACCAACACAGCTACAACCTGTGTCCTCACGCACTCGAAACAAAGCTGATTGAGGCAGAAAAACAGAACCGCTTGCCCAAAATCGTTGTGCCGGTACATCTGGGTGGTCAATCCTGCGATATGCACGCGATTCATGCGCTGGGACAGCGCTTCGGTTTCAAGATCATCGAAGATGCCTCCCATGCCATAGGCGGCACATACCGAAATGACGCGATAGGCAATGGCCAGCACAGCGACATCACGGTCTTCAGTTTTCATCCGGTCAAGATCATCACCACGGCCGAGGGCGGCATGGCGGTCACCAACGATGATGACCTTGCTGGCAAAATGGCCTTGCTGCGAACGCATGGCATCACTCGCGACCCGGCGCAGATGACACAGCACCCGGACGGGCCCTGGTACTACGAGCAAGTTGCGCTGGGGTACAACTATCGGATGACCGAAATGCAGGCCGTTCTGGGTATCAGTCAAATGAATCGAATTGATGACTTCGTGTCGAGGCGCCATGTATTGGCGAAACGATACGATGAGCTTCTGGCTGATTTGCCGGTCATCACGCCATGGCAGCATCCGGATACCCGATCTGCCTTTCACCTGTACCCGATACGTTTACAACTCGGCCTGCTGACGCGCAGTCACCTTGAGGTATTCGAGTCCATGCGCAAGCAGGATATCGGCGTCAACCTGCACTACATCCCTGTACATCTGCAACCCTACTACCGTCGCATGGGATTCAAGCAGGGCGATTTTCCACAAGCGGAAAGCTACTACAGCGACGCGATCAGCCTGCCCTTGTTCCCGACCATGAGTGAAGAGCAGCAGGACCGCGTCGTGGCATCCTTGCGCAAGGCAGTTGCCCGATGAGACTCGCCGTGATTCCTGCTCGCGGCGGTAGCAAACGCATTCCGCGGAAGAACATCAAGCTATTTTGCGGCAAGCCGATGATTGCGCGGTCGATCGAAGCTGCCCTTGCCAGCAAATGCTTTGATCGCATCCTTGTTTCCACGGATGACGAGGAAATTGCCGGCGTGGCCCGTAAGTGCGGCGCCGAAGTTCCTTTCATGCGACCGACCGAGCTCGCCGAAGACTACACTACAACCATACCCGTGGTTCAACACGCGATTGAGTGGTGCGCCGCAAACGCTGAGGCACCCGATCTGGTGTGCTGTATCTATGCAACTGCGCCATTCATCAGTCCCAAGGATATTCGTGATGGCCTGCAGCTCCTGCAACAGAACGGCAGCGACTACGCCTTCTCGGTAGCTACTCATACCGCCCCGATTCAACGTGCTTTGCGCATCACCAGTGATGGTCGAATTGCGATGTTCCACCCGGAGTACATGAACACCCGGTCTCAGGATCTGGAGCCGGCGTACCACGATGCTGGCCAGTTCTACTGGGGCCGGTCCGCAGCCTGGCTCTCCGGGCAAGCCATATTTGGCGAAACGGCATCGCCCGTGATGATTCCCGCTTACAGGGTACAGGACATCGACACGACCGAGGACTGGACCCGTGCCGAGCTCATGTTCAGGGTCATTGAAAAAAAAGGTGAGGCCGTGTGAGTCGCTACCGGGTCGTGTTTCGCGTTGACGCCTCGTTGCAAATAGGCAGCGGCCACGTGATGCGCTGTCTTGCTCTCGCCACGGCCTTGAGTGAACGAGGCGCGAACTGCCATTTCATCTGTCGAGAGCATCCGGGCAATCTGATCGAGCCTATCCGTCGCAGGGGTTTTCAAGCCACCGCACTTCCCCCCGGCGATCCACAATTCACGCCCACTGCCGGGCCGGGTTCACCGAAACACGCACCCTGGCTTGGTGTCGATTGGTCGGACGACGCCGAAAAGACCCGCGCGGCTCTGCGATCCCGCACCCCGCAGTGGCTTGTCGTCGATCACTATGCGCTGGATCAACGCTGGGAGCACCGGTTGCGGCCCCATTGTGACAAGCTGATGGTGATTGATGATCTTGCTGATCGGGTGCATGACTGCGACTTGCTTCTGGACCAGAATCTGGGCCGGACCCGGGCCGACTATTCGACGTTCGTACCGGCATCATGCACCGTATTGGCTGGAAGTCGCTATGCACTTTTGCGACCGGCATTCGCCGCCCTTCGCGGGTCCAGCCTGGCACGACGCGATGCGCCTCGTCTGCGGCGGGTTCTGGTTACGATGGGGGGAGTCGACCGGGAGAATGCCACGGGCAGGGTATTGAACGTACTGGAGCATTCCAAAATACCGCAGGACTGCGAGATAACCGTCATCCTGGGGGGGCTTGCGCCGCACAAGGACAAGATCCTGGCCCAGGCTGAGACAATGCACCGTTCGTGTACCGTACACTTTGACGTGCGGGACATGGCTGAAACAATGTCTGCAGCTGATATGGTGATCTGCGCGGGCGGAGGAACCGTGTGGGAATGCTGCTGCCTGGGACTGCCGGCATTCATGGTTCTGTTGGCAGACAATCAAAAAGTGGTCATCAACGAACTGGTAAAACGAGAAGCTGCATTGTTCCTTGGTGATATTTCGACACTCGATAGCACGCTGACAGCGGTCCTTTCCCGACCCGATATCCAGGCGCTTCTAGAACAGCTCAGCAGGAAATGTTCGCAGCTGGTAGATGGCGCCGGCGTGAGCAGAGTTCTGGAGATGATGCTTATCACGACGCCAACGGCTTTGGAGGTGCGCGCTGCCGAGAAAGGAGATGAGCTTCTGCTGCTCGAATGGGCAAATGACCCGCGCACGCGGATGAACTCCCTCAGCCCGGCAGTGATACCACGCGATGTGCACCATCAGTGGTTTGCACAACGACTGAACGACGACGCCAACTGCCGAATGTATATCGTTTCAACCGCTAATGATGCCAACATCGGACAAGCGAGGTTTGAGCGCAACGAGGAAGGCATCTGGGAAGTTGACTACTCCCTTTCACCCCAATTCCGTGGCCGCGGCCTCGGACGATTGCTTCTCGGCAGCACCATCAACAAGCTGGCAGAGGAAATCGCACCCGCTCGAGTCTTGGCTAGAGTCAAGGCCAGCAACATACCGTCACGCAGAATATTCGAATCACTCGGGTTTCACTTGTCCGAGACCGAACACGAAGCGCTCCTGGTCTTCGAGAAAACTGTGGAGTAACAAGTTGTGACGACAATCACCATAGCAAGCCCTCACACTCGGCACGATCCACTCGTGAACAATCTTGTTCGCCGACTTCCCGAGTACACGATCATCAGGGTTCGAGACAAGGCCGAGCTAAGCGAACGCTGTCTTGCCCTGCAGCAAGCCGAAAAGATTTTTTTTCCACACTGGTCATGGCTGATTCCGGAGGAAATCTTCAGCCATCACGAGTGTATTGTGTTTCACATGACCGATCTCCCCTACGGAAGGGGTGGGTCGCCGTTGCAGAACCTGATTGTTCGTGGTCATACTCAAACCCAGCTGAGCGCATTGCGCTGCACCGATGTGCTTGATGGTGGACCGGTGTATCTGAAACGCCCCCTCAGCCTGGATGGCACCGCCGAGCAGATCTTGATGCGTGCTGCGGCGATCACGGAAGATCTGATTGTCGAAATTTGCGAGAAGTCTCCGCAACCAGGGCCCCAGGAAGGGCAGATCGTCCAGTTTCGTCGCAGGCAGAAGGATGACGGCGACATCGCCAGACTGGATGATCCGCGGGAGATCTTCAATCACATACGCATGCTGGACGCCGATGGCTACCCGCCTGCGTTTATTGAAAAGGGCAAGCTGCGGCTGGAATTTTCCAATGCTGAGCTACTTGACGACAAGGTCCAGGCTATGGTGACGATCAGGAAATCGGAAGATGAGTGACGACATCTGCGTGATCGCGGCCCACCCGGACGATGAGGTGCTCGGCTGTGGCGCCTCTCTCGCCCGCTTCGCCAGGGAGGGATACCGGGTTCATGTGCTTCTGCTGGCTGACGGGGAAAGCTCCAGATCATGTGTGTCTGGCGAAGCACAGCCAGGCTCGCGGATTTCTGGCCGGAAAGAGGCGGCCATGCGTGCATCGGAGATTCTGGGCTGCACCTCGGTTGAACTGCTCGACCTTCCGGACAACCGCCTGGACTCTCTTGATCGGCTGGACGTCGTCAAGCTGGTCGAAAGCTTTGTCGAGCGGCATGAGCCTTTCAGAGTTCTCACCCATCACGCGGGTGATGTAAACATTGATCACAGGGTGGTGCATGATGCCGTGATAGCCAGCTGCCGGTCGCAGCCCGGATTCTGTGTGCGTGAGCTTCTCTTCTTTGAAGTACCCTCCTCTACCGAGTGGCGCCCGCCCTGCTCCATGCCGGCATTCGAGCCCAACTATTTTGTCGATGTTTCCGACACGATCGAAAGAAAGCTACGTGCCATGGAAGCGTACCGCGACGAAATGCGAGAAGCGCCCCACCCGCGTTCCCGTTCTGCCCTGAACGCACTGGCACAATGGAGAGGCGCAATTGTTGGTGTCTCCGCAGCGGAGGCATTCATGCTCGGAAGAATGCTCCTTTGACAGGAACCTCGAATTCAGATGATCATCCAGGAACGCGAAATCGGCTCGCATTGTCCACCGTACATCGTCGCGGAAATGTCGGCCAACCATAACGGGCGACTGGAACTCGCCCTCGATATCATTGCCGCCGCCAGCAAGGCAGGTGCGGACGCCATCAAGATTCAGACGTACCGCCCAGACACCATGACACTTGACTGTCATGGCGAGGATTTCTCCATCCGTGGCGGATTATGGGATGGGCGAAGGCTTTACGATCTGTACGAGGAAGCGCATACACCGTGGGAATGGCATGCACCACTGTTCGAGCATGCCCGCAAGCTGGGAATTACCATCTTCAGCTCGCCATTTGATTCGACCGCAGTCGACCTGCTCGAAGATCTCAATGCGCCCGCCTACAAGGTGGCATCGTTCGAGGCCGTCGACCTGCCGCTGATCAGATACGTCGCCAGCACGGGCAAGCCCATGATCATATCCACCGGCTTGCCGACGCGGAAGAAATTGGCGAAGCCATCGCTGCCGCGCACGAGGGGGCTGCAAACAACTGGCCATTCTGCATTGCGTAAGCGGGTATCCGGCCCCGGCCAGCGACTACAACCTGCGCACCATTCCCGACATGATTGATCGATTTGGTCTGGTGACCGGACTATCGGACCATACCCTGGACAACACCACAGCCATTGCCAGCGTCGCCATGGGTGCCTCCATCATAGAAAAACACTTTACCCTCGATCGATCTGCTGGTGGCCCCGATGACAGTTTCTCACTGGAGCCTGCCGATCTCGCTGCGCTCTGCCGGGATGTGCGTACGGCATGGAGTGCATTGGGCAAAGTAGACTACGGGCGCAAGTCCAGTGAAGAGGCCAACATCAAATTCAGGCGCTCGCTATACTTCGTCAAGGAAATCAAAAAAGGCGAAGTTCTTGGCCGGGACGGCGTGAGGAGCGTAAGGCCCGGTTTCGGTTTGCCTCCAAAGATGCTCGACGGCATTATCGGTAAACGGCTGAACATTGACGTGAAACCGTGTGACCCTGTCACATATGAATGCTTTGATGATCTGGGCTTGGGTACGTCCTCGCCGGATCAGGGGACGAGTAGGAACACATGAATGTTCTCATCTTGTCCAATCCTGCACGCGGCTATTACAAGTTCTTCAACGCGATCGCGAGTCTTCTCCAATCCGACGGCCACAAGGTCACCATGGCTGTTGATTGCGAGTACTCAGCCTATGTCAACAGGCTCGATGAACTCGATATCCCCTACCATGTGTTTTCCACCTATTTCGCCAAACATGACCATGACAGCGTGATCCTGGAGGAGTATTCGGAATACAACCTCAATTCCGCACTTCTGTCAGATTTCGAGAGAGCGGAAACCATCGACTTGTGGGGACGGCGTGAAAACTTCTTCTTTGACAAGCTGAAGAGCGCGCTGCTTTCCTTCTTTGCGCGAATCATACGGGAACATCAAATAGACTACGTGATATTTGAAAATGCATCCGACTGCTTCTCGCATTTTGCGCTTTTTGTCTGCCAGAAGCACAAGGCAAAGTATTGCGGCATCACATCTTCCCGCCTACCGGGCCGGTTCACACTAACCGAAAAGCCCTGGGAGGAACATATCGCGATAGACAGGAACCTCAAAAAAATCGAGCTGGGGTCGCTTGACCTAACTGATGAAGCGAAACAATGGTGCACGGATTACCTGGACAACATTGGCAACACGAAACCTGACTACATGACTTTCAACGGCCTGGACAAGCTCGGATTCCTCGTCGGGAGCCAGACGGACGACAAGGCCAGGGTCATCTGGGGCGCCTTCAGATTCATGTTCGGAGAGCATGACTTTGCTTTCAAGATCGGCAACCCCCTGATCAAGAGATGGAAGATGTTTCGCAGGGTACTGGAGCGCCGCCTGAGGGCACGAGCACTTGCAACATACTACTCGAAACCGGATCTGACAGAGGATTTTCTGCTTTACCCGCTTCACTATCACCCGGAATCCTCCACATCGATTCTTGCAGGAACCTATCTGGATGAATATGAAGTGATACGCAACATCGCCTTCAACCTGCCCGAGGGCGTCAGGCTGTTCGTGAAAGATCACAAAAGTGCATTCGGCTTTCCTCGCAGGAGCTTCTATGAATCAATAGTGCGCCTGCCCAATGTAAGCCTTCTGCATCCATCAGAATCAATTGATGCGCTCATTCGTGCCAGCCTGGCAGTGATCACACTGACAAGTACGGCTGGCTATGAAGCGCTCTTGAGCGGCAAGAGAGTTTTCCTTTACGGGCGAACATTCTACGAATCCCATCCTGATGTAGTCAGGGTATCCAACCCAGCAGGCCTGTTCGACCTGTTCAGACAATGGCTGCGTGAGCCCGTATTCGCGGACAGGGATTTCAATATCCGATTTGTCCAAGCCTACTTTGCATCAACTTTGCCCGGAGTCCTGAATATGGCCGGCCCGACTGCGCCTCAGCTGGCTCGGGACGTATACCCCCATATCCTGAAGGCTCTATCTGTCCACGGATCCTACGGATCTGTTTACGGAATCCCCGGTTGATTAGGCGAGAACACCATGCCGCACAATGCAGAAACAAGGCGTAACTGACAGGCGACCCATGTCCATTTCAACAGAGAAGAACATAGCCATTGTCCTTGCCTCCGGCGCGGGTACACGTTTTCGTTCGGACACACCCAAACAGTTCCTGAAACTGGCGGGAAAATCGGTGCTTGAGCACACCCTCGATGCCTTCGAACAACATCCTCGCATTGATGAAATCGTTGTAGTGGTTTCTGCCGAATGTCGTATGCTCACAGAACGTGTTATTAGCGACCGCGGCTATAGAAAAATAGGCAAAATGGTAGCCGGTGGCGACAGCCGTCAGGCTAGTTCAGCTTCCGGGATAGCAGCCGTAGTTGGCGAAAGCCACAAGGTGCTTGTACACGATGCCGTGCGCCCACTTCTGGATGCCGCAACAATTGATCGTTGTCTCATCGCGCTCGACGATTTTGATGCTGTCGATACCGGCATTCTTTCGCCCGACACTATCATTCGCGTGCAGAATGATGGCTCCATAGCCGAAATCCCTGATCGTTCCATGCTACGTCTTGGACAGACACCGCAGGGTTTCCGTGCCGGCCTGTTGCGTCGCGCACATGAACTGGCTCGGAATGACCCCGGGATGAAGGTAACTGATGATTGTGGGCTGGTGCTGCATTACGGCCTCGGCCAGGTGCATGTCGTCGCTGGGGATGTGAACAACATCAAGATCACCTATCCCTCCGACATTTATCTGGCGGACCGATTGTTTCAGTTACGCACGCGCGAACTTGCCGTGGATGTATCCGGGAAGACCCTGAAGGACAAGATAGTAGTCGTGTTTGGCGCGAGCCGCGGAATTGGCGCCCGAATCACTGCGCTTGCCAGAGAACAAGGCGCGCTGATAAAGGCGGTATCGCGTAGCACTGGCGTAAACGTGGCCAAATCCGAAGATGTCCGCGCTGTTCTCCAGGGCGTCGTAAGGGAGCATGGCCACGTTGATATGGTCGTCAATACTGCGGGCGTACTTCGCACAGGTCTACTCGCAGGTCAGCGCTATGCGCAGATCGACGAGCAGATCGATGTCAATCTGCGCGGCAGCATCGTGGTAGCGCGTGAGGCATTTGAGGTGATGCGCGAGACGGGTGGCAGCATAGCGCTGTTTGCGTCCAGCTCCTACACACGCGGGCGCGCACATTCAAGCGTTTACTCGGCGACCAAGGCGGCAGTAGTCAACCTGATGCAGGCGCTGGCACAGGAGTATCAGCCGTTCGGGGTTCGTATCAATGCGATCAATCCCGACCGAACCTCGACACCGATGCGGACCGAGAACTTCGGTCACGAGCCAGCGGACGAGCTGCTGGACGCCAATACCGTCGCCTCCGCTACACTTTCCGCGCTTCTGTCCGATGCTTCAGGAGAAATTATTGACGTCAGGCGCTGAGTCGTTCGGTAGCGCCTTGTTTCCCGCAGCTTCACGCTGATTGCCCAGCACCTTGCACAGCACACGGCACATACGTACTGCGGCGTCAGACGTGGTCAGAACTCAGGGCGGCCTGCAAGCATCTGATGCAGCGCTCGGCCGCCAAACCATCGGAACTGCCACCAAACACGGCCTCACGAATTCGCGCGGCCTGTGCATCATATCGCTCATGATAGGCGTCCGGCTCTGCCAGAAATCGTCTCAATGACTCTTGCAGCGTCCGCATGTCACCGACAAGGGCACCGAAGCGATACGAGGCATCAAGTGTATGCCCCTTGGCAAATGGAGGCTTCACATCCAGAAACACGGTGGGTCGGTCAAGTAGAAGCCAGTCGAAGGCAATGGACGACCAGTCACAAACAAGCATATCGCTTGCGAGCAGAATGGCCTCGGTATCAGGATAGTCCGCCAATGGTCTCCAAACGATGCGCGGATAGTCGGGAACATCCTCAATGCCTGTATTGAGGTGCGCACGCACCACAATGGTGCTCCGGGTGCCCTCGGCCACCTCTGACAGGCAATGCAGGAACTCGTCGGCGGTCATCCCGAACGGATACATGCTGCGACCGACGGCATCGTGCCGCCAGGTGGGAGCGAACAGGACGATTTTCCCGTTTTCCGGGTCACTCAGACCTACCCTTTGCTTGATGTCTCGAATATCTTCGTCCTTGCTCACCAGGCGATCGGTCCGAGCATAACCGGTAACAATTATCTTGTCCGAGTCGAAGCCGAAATCTTCGCGATAAAACTTCGCCTGGAGCGGCGAAGACACCCAAACCTGATCATAGCGATGTTGCGTACGGAAATCCGACGCATCGTGTCCCTTGAATCCGAAACCATGCCATACATCGAAGAATTTCAGGTGCGGTCGGCCAAGCAGGAAACGCAACGCATGCAAACCGTGGTCACTGACTATGGCATCGGCGCGAACGAGCAGACTCGAACAAGCTGGCACGATTGCAAGAACGCATGCCACTCCAGTCTGGCGCAGCCGCCTGCAATAGACCGGGTCCATGGTCAGAAAGACCGTCTCGAATTCTTCCAGGTGTGCGGTGCTAAGTCGTTCGTAGAGGGCCAGCAAGTTGCCGTTTAATTTGTGGCCATACAGCACCACAACACGCCTTCCGCGGCGCTGCCTTGACCGAAACATTCGCCCGAACAGCGCAATCAGTACATTGAGACTGAATAGCATCAAGTACAGCAGGTGCAGCGGGTTGGTTTTTACAATCTTCATGCCATACCGAGAATGTCTGTACGAAATGCATCGGCTGCAAACAGCGGCTCAGGTCGAACGCGACCCGCACAAGAAATAAACCTGGTATTGCCATCGAATCGGCCAAGCGGCCAGGGCGAGCGCTTGCATCCCACGCAAGGGCCAAGACCACGCCGAACCGCTGCAAATCCAATGACGGCTCAACGGATGGAGGTCTCGCCATTTCGCTCTGATTCGCAAGCCGGCACCCTCCATCATCTCGGTCCATTCGCTGATTGAGCGAACCGTTTCGCGTATTGCGGTTTGTCCGGTGCCACGATAAAGGCCAAGCTTGCGAGTGAGGAAACCGGAGTTGGGCACCAGAATAAGGAAAGTCGCATCGCTTTTGGCTACGCGAAGCATTTCCTTGAGTGCCAGTGGCTGATCAATGAAGTGTTCGAGCGAACCCATGCACGTCACAAGATCGAACTGTCCATCGTCGAATGGAAGTTCCTCGCCCACACCTTCGCGGATGTCAGCATCTGGAAGGCGCGCCCTCACCCGCTCCACTGCACGCCTGGAAATATCAATGCCGCTTACATTCGCGCCACGCTTGTGCAACTCCTGAAGCCATTCGCCACTACCGCAGGCGACGTCCAGGATTGATCTGCATTCCAGCCTGCCCAGCCGTGAGGCCACTACCCGCATATGCCATGGCAGTTCGGACGGTCCCTGATCGTTTGAATAATATTCCTCATCATAGAATCGTTTGACCTGATGATGATCAGTCATTGGTATCTCCTGACATTTGGATGGCACTTGCCCTGGAGCTTGCAAGTTGCGCCATGACCTGTTCCCCAAATTTCGGCCACGAGAAACGTCGCGCGAACGCCATACAGCCAGCACGCATGTCTTTGCATTCGCCTAGTGTGCGCAGCACTGTATCGGCAAAAGCTTCATAGTCGCCCGATGCCACAAGGTAGCCTGACGTTCCTTCGGACACGGCATCAACCACGCCTCCGGTCGCGAATGCAACCGTCGGCAAACCGTGCGCCGCAGCTTCGACGGCTACCATGCCGAAACCCTCAGGGTCACCAGGAATCTCGCGAATTGGAAAGACATGGACGTTGGCGCTCTGATATGCGGCCAGGAGGTCAGCCTCCGGTAATCTGCCGAGGAACTTGATGCATTCGCCAACTCCGTTTGCATCGGCAACTGCCTGGATGCTCTCTGGCGTTTGCGCCTGCCCGTACAACGCATCGCCGGGGGCATCGCCCACGATCAACATCATGACGTCGGGCACCGCTTCGAGAATGCGTGGCAAGCCACTGGCGACGAATTCGCGCAGGCCCTTGCGGGAATTGAGCCGTCCTACGGACAGCAGTAATTGCCGGTTGCCCAGCCCATGCTGCGCACGAAAAAGGTTGCCCGGATCCTGGCGCGGGCCTGCTGAATCGGTTGGAGCCACCGGAACCGATGCCGGGTCGTCCTGGCGACCTGACTTTGCGGATACTGAATCCGGCCGCCTGCGCGATGCCCCGCTCGGTACGTCTACTCCTGGATGAACGACACCAATCCGCTCGGGCTTGATACCCGCGCCCACGGCAAGACGCCTGGTCGCGTGGGAGTTTGCGATGACGCGATCCATGCGACGAATCGCAGGGAGCCAGAGGTAGCGGTACAAGGCATGTTGAACGCTCAGATCCAACCCGTGCACATAGACTGCAACTCGCGCGTTGCACATCCGCGAAGCCAGCCAGGCAAGTGGCGCTGTGAGCCCGCTACCAGCTACGACCCAGTCCGGCCGCCACTGGCGAGCCTGTCGCAAGGATTGCCATTGAGCGCCCAGCAAAAACTGCAGCAACGGCTTCAGCTTCGCTTCGGTGATAGCCACATTTTTCGGCGCCATTGTCGCCGAACCGGTCGGCCCCACTATGCGTACCTCGGCATACTTCGCCAGCTCATCCGCCATGTGCCAGTTGAGTCGCTCCATTCCTCCGACAAGCGGTGGCAGGTTGCGCGTGATCAGAAGAACGCGAGGGCGCTTGGGTTCAGCCATCACGGCGATAGGTGAGTGCGGTGATCTGCTCGGATATCAGGCCGATCAGAAACACGATCACGGCGGCACTGAAAAGCAGCATGCTCATGTTGGTGAACTGGCCACGTGTGACGTAGGTGTAGATGTATCGCGCCAGGCCGACCAGAAAAAACAGGCCGCTGGCGGGAACGAACAGCTTCAGTGGCGAGTACAGGGTGGCAATCTTGAAGATGATGAGCAGGAAGCGCAGGCCGTCGCGCAGGGGGCGGATATGGCTCTTGCCGACGCGCTTGCCGGCGTCGATGGGTATGTAGGCCACGGGGTATCCCGAGCGGAAGAAGGCCATGGTACTGGTGGTGGGGTAGCTGAAGCCGTTGGGCAGAAGGTAGAGAAACTCGCGAAACTTGCTGGCGCGCACGGCACGAAAACCGGAGGTAAGGTCCAGGATCTCATGGCCGGTGATGCGACTGGCCATCCAGTTGTAGGTTCCGTTTGCCACACCGCGGCCAACGCCGGCCTGGCCTTCCCAGGAACGCGCGCCTACCACCATGTCGTGCCCGGCATCCAGCTTCTCCAGCAGACGCGGGATATCTGCCGGGTCGTGCTGACCGTCCGCGTCCATGAATACCAGAATATCGCCATGCGCGGCGCGGGTGCCACGTTTGATTGCAGCACCATTGCCCATCGAATACGGTGCCGACACGCAACGCACATCATGCGCTTTGCAAAGCTCTGCGGTGTTGTCCGTGGAGCCGTCATCGGACACGATGATTTCGGCATCCGGCTGCGCGCTGCGCAACGCGGGCAGCAGATCGGCCAGCGCCGCGGCTTCATTTTTGGCAGGCAGGATGATGCTGAGCATGGACGTCCCCGTGGTGAAGCCCGATGATAGCGTATGCGCGGGCGCGGTTGGCGTGGGTGGGTCTTGCCGGGCGCCGACGGTGTTCCGTTGGGTGGCCCCTCCTTCCGGCGAGGCCGGATGACGACGCGCTACCCCACTCCCCACTTCCCACTCCCCACTTCCGCTCCATTGGTTTTGTGTGCTGCGCACAGTTTTTGAAACTGGATGACCAGCGCGTTCGGCTGTTGTAAAGCGCCTCCGGCCTGCGCCGGGATGACGACGCGCTACGCCACTCCCCACTTCCCACTACCCACTCCCACTCCCCACTCCCTACTCACCACTTCCGCTTCAGCGCGCTGCCAGCAGCTGTTCGATGTCTTCGGCCTTGCGGGGCATGTCCTGGGTAAGTACCCGAGCGGTGTCGCGGGTGACGGCCACGTCGTCCTCGATCCGCAGCCCGATGCCGCGCCAGCGCGCCGCCACGCCCCTGGCATCCGGCGGAATGTAGATACCGGGCTCAACAGCGAGCACCATGCCGGGCTCGAGTATCCGGGAATGGCCGTCGACGCGATAGTCGCCGACATCATGCACGTCCAGCCCCAGCCAGTGGCAGGTCTTGTGCGGGAAAAACTGCTCGCACCGACCACTCTCAAGTGCGGCATCGGCGCTGCCCTTGATGATTTTCAGATCGCACAATCCCCGAGCCACGGTGCGCAGTGCTTCGTCGTGGGCCGCACTGAACGGGCGACCGGGACGGATGGCATCGATGGCAGCGTCCTGGGCGGCTTCGATGACTTCATGCAGGGCGCGCTGCTCGCGGCTGTAGCGACCGCTGACCGGGAAGGTGCGGGTAACATCCGACGCATAGCAGTCCACCTCGGCACCGGCATCAATCAGCAGCAGGTCTCCCGCTTTCAGCATGGCCTGATTGGCGCGGTAATGCATGACGCAGGCATTGACGCCCGTGGCGACCATGGCCGGGTAGGATGGTTCGGCGCCCTGGCTGCGGATGGAGCGCAGCAGTTCGGCCTCGACCTGATACTCGCTGGTGCCCGGGCGCACCAGGCGCAGTGCCTCCATGTGCGCGTTGACCGCGACCTTGGCCGCACGCCGCATCAGGCGCAGTTCGTCGCGTGACTTGTACAGGCGCAGATCATGCAGCAGGTGGCCCAGGGCAACGAATGATTCCGGCACCACGCCCCCGCCGCGCGCGCGCCGCAGACGCCGCATCCAGGTGAGCAGGCGGGCATCGAATTCGGGTTCGCGGCCGAAATGGCAGTACAGGCGTCGCCGCCCCTCCAGCAGGCCGGGCAGGATGTCGTCGATATCGTCCATGGGAAACGCGTCATCCATGCCGAAATCGCGGACTGCGCCCTCGCTGCCGATGCGCTCACCATCCCATCGCGCCTGCTGCGGATCGCGTTCACGGCAGAAAAGGATAGCCTCTCCCTGCGCGCGCCCGGGAAGCAGCGCCAAAACGGCGTCGGGCTCGGGAAAGCCGCTCAGGTAGTGGAAGTCCGAATCCTGACGGTACGGGTAGAGGTTGTCGGCGTTGCGGACACGTTCGGGTGCGGCCGCTACCACGATGGCCGCGCCATCTCCGGCCATGCGCATCAGTTGGCGGCGGCGTCGCGCGTATTCGTCGGCGCGAATCATTGCCGGGTGGTGCCCTCCGGCATGGTCAGGTTGGCGTGCAGAAGCAACACGCCGAAGCGAACGTGATCAATCAGCTCGTTCAGAGCAGCTCTGTCTTCCTCGCGTTCTCCCATGTCCGGCACGGTAGCTGCAATGTGCGAGAAATCTTCCAGGATCCCCGCCATGCCCGGCTCCAGATGCTCGGCGGCAATGCCACTCAGGCCAAAGCCGCCCAGGAAGCCGCGGCACCAGTCAACCAGGGCCAGTGCACGCGCCTCCAGACCGTCATCTTCGGGCGGCAGCAGCAACTCGAGGTTCGGGTCCTTTGGCCGAATACCGGCTGCAGTGGCTGCCGCCAGGGCAGCCAGCGCCGGCCGGGCCGCTGCAGCCGACCCCGCGTCGGCGCTCTCCAATGCCAGCGTCGCCAGCCAGTCGTCAGCATCGGGCTGGCCCCCGGCACCCAGGTACCCGGTGATCGAACCATGCAGCTCGCTGGCCCCGATGCCCAGACGCATGGGCGCGACCAGCGCCTGGATCTCACCAAATGCAGGCATTTTCTTGGCGCTCATGTTGCATCCCGATCCCTGTCTCGGCGCTCATGATAACGCCCCTTGCAAAGATTCGGGGCCCGCGTTCTGCCGACCGCACGGTTGCCGATATTGCACCTGTGCCCGGCAGTCGTCACTATAGGCTCCGGGAAAGCCTCGCTAATCGTGCTGCGTGGCCGGAGAGGTACCAGACGGGCAATCATGGCAAACAACACGACTCGCGACCAAGGCAAGCGCGCACGGGGCATGCGCGTCGGCTGGTTGCGTCGCGGGTTGGCGATGCTGGTGCTGTCGGCCTGCGCGTCAGTCATTTGCGCCAGCGGCCATGAGTACTACTTCACGCAGATCGGCGGGCAATCGGCGGGACTGGCACAAAACGCAGTCCATGTGCTGTTCCAGGACCGCCATGGCTTCATCTGGATTGGTACCGAAGGCGGCCTCAATCGCTTTGACGGTTACACCCTGCAACGACACCTGCATGACCCGGACCGTGCCGACAGTCTGCCGGCCGGCCTGATCACGGCCCTGACCGACGCCGACAAGGGGGACCTCTGGGTTGGCATGCAGTCTGGCTTGCTGCTGCGCTATGACCCGTACCATCACCGTGTCGTGGAGCGACTCGGGCAAACCGACGGCGGCATGATCAGCACCCTGTTCCGCGATGCCGGCGGGCGTGTCTGGATTGCCGACGCCGCCGGCATTTCCGTACTCGAACCCGGGCAGAACACGCCGAAGCGGGTGTACACAACCACGCGCCGCGAGCATGATTTCTACACCACTACCATCAACGGCTTCAGCCAGTGTCCTGACGGCCAGCTGTATGCCAGTGGCGATGTCGGTCTGTTGTCCATAAGCAACGGCTCGGCCACAGTCCTGGGCAATGCCGGTCCGCTTCGGGCCGTGCTCTGCGACGCGCGCAACCGACTTTTTGCGGCCGGTCCCGGGCGCCTGTCGCGGGTGAACCGGGCCGACGGCATGCTTGCCACCTTGTGGCAGGTGCCCGAGCCGGGCGAGGCCAATATTTGGCAAATCACGGAAGACCACCACGGCGTGCTCTGGGCCGCGGTACGCGATCTCGGCCTGGTCAAGATGGAAACCGATGGCAGCCACCTGCGGCTGCTGGAACCGGTACAGGACCAAGCCGATTCATTGCCCAGCGTGCGCCTGACACGGCTCATGGTCGACCGCTCCGGCCTGGTGTGGGTGGGTACTGGAGATCGGGGCGCTGCGCACACCCTGGCCCAGGGTTCGGCCGTTGACCGCCTGATCAACCGCAACCCTGATCTCGACAGGACAGAAGCCAACGTGATCCGCAGCGTTTTTCAGGACGGGCAGGATCGCTACTGGATCGGGACGCGGGGTGCCGGCTTGCAGCAATTCATTCCGAGCACCCGGGGTTTTGTCGACACCGGCTCGGAATCCCTGCGCAAGGCACTCGGTCTGCCGCGCCACAGCGCCCTGTCGATACACGCCATCGCTGCGGCTGCAGCCGGATCCTTGTGGCTGGCCACCGATCATGGCGTCTTGCTGTATGACCCGGCCAGCGATAGCGCCCGGCGCCTGGATCTGGGCAAGCCCAAGGGCGCCGAGGATCGCTATCGTGACATCCTGGTGGATAGTGATGGCAGCCTTTGGCTTGCCGGGCTCGACAGCGCGCTGGTTCACTACAGAGTGGGCCGGGGCATCATTGCCCGCTATACAACCGGCAGTGGCCTGGCCGACGATTTCGTGTTCACCCTGGCACGAGACCGGCAGGGGCGCCTGTGGGTGGGGATGCTGCACGGACTGAGCGTTTTCGACCCGATCAGCAAGCAATTCCGCTCGTTTGTTGAAGAACCTTCCCGCCACGATTCGCTGGCCGGCTCACGGGTCACCGACCTGCGGCAGGATTCTCATGGAGACCTGTGGATTGCCACCGATGCCGGCATCAACAAGCTGCTGAGCGTGGATGCCCAGGGCCTGCATGTGCATCGCATCCTGCACCGCGACGGCCTGCCCGACAGCATGGCCTACTGCGTACTGGATGACTCCCGTGGTCATATGTGGGTATCCAGCAACCTGGGCGTCAGCCGCGTTGACCTCGGCGACGGGTCGGTGCGAACGCTGAGCCCATCCGACGGGCTGCAAGGTCTCGAATTCAACACCGGAGCGTGCCTGCGCGATCGCCAGGGCAACCTCTGGTTTGGCGGCGTACACGGGCTCAACCGCCTTGACCCGGACGACCTCAGGACCAGCAGTTTCATGCCACCCACCGTGATCACCAAGGTGCAGTACGGTGACCATACGGTCTTGCGCAATGGCACGCGCAGCCTGCGCATACCGCAGGAGGCGCACGTTGTGCGCTTCTCGTTTGCCTCGCTGGATTTCGCCCGTCCTTCGGCCAACCGTTTCCGTTATCGCATGATTGGGGTTGACCGGGAGTGGCTGGACAACGGCACCAACAACCGGGTGACCTACACCAACCTGCGTCCCGGCCGCTATCAGTTCGAGGTCAGCGGCAGCAATCGCGACGGGGTATTCAATCCGAACCCGGATATCCTGCAGCTGGAGGTGCTGCCGCCGTGGTGGAATACCCTGGCAGCACGCATTGCCGCGGCCTTCCTGCTGACGCTGGTCCTGGCGCTGTTGCTGGGCATGTGGCTGCGACGACGTCAACTGGAGAAGCGTCACCAGCAGCAACTGCGTGAATATGACGATCGCCTGCGCCTGGCACTGTGGGGCTCGGGTGACCAGTTCTGGGACTTTGACCTGGTGAACGAGCGCTTGCATCGTATCGATGCCGACCGCGTGACTGGTGGTGATGCCGAGCAGCACATCAGCCTGGAGAAATGGCGCGCCGAGCACGTCCACCCGGACGACATCGGCGATCTTGAACGCCGTGCCCTGGCACACATCGAGGGCCGCACCGATCGTTTCGAATCCGAGCACCGCGTACGTCATGTGTCGGGGCAGTGGCGATGGGTACGCTCGCGCGGGCAGGTGGTCGAGCGGGATGCGCAGGGCAAGCCGACCCGCATGGCCGGCACCATCCACAGCCTTGACCGGCAGCGGGCCGAAGAACATCAGCGGCGTATTGCCGCCTCGGTCATACAAAGCATGGCCGAAGCAGTTTGCGTGACCGACCTCGACTTCCGTTTTGTATCCATCAACCCGGCATTCACGCGCATCGTCGGCTACAGCCAGGCCGAGGTACAGGGCAAGGATGCCAGCATCCTCAACTGCAACCAGCATTCGCCGGCCATGTACAGACAGATGCGCGACATGGTGCGCAAGGACGGCCACTGGAAAGGCGAAATGTGGCAACGCCGCAAGGACGGCGAGGAGTTTCTGAGCTGGCTCGAGGTCAACGCGGTAAAAAGCACCGACGGGGAGCGCCGCCACTTCGTGCAGGTGATGTCCGATATCACCGAGCGCAAGCGATCCGAGCAGGAACTGCGCTACCTGGCCAACTACGACACGCTGTCCGGGCTGCCCAATCGAACCCTTTTGAGCCAGCGGCTCGGCCAGGCAATCCGCATGGCCGACCGGGTCAATCACAAGGTAGCGGTGCTGTTCATCGATCTGGACCGCTTCAAGCAGGTCAACGACTCGATGGGACACACCGTGGGTGATCGCATGCTGAAAGCCGCCGGTGCCCGCCTGCGAGCGCACGTGCGCCAGACCGATATCGTTGCCCGCCTGGGCGGCGACGAGTTCAGCGTGGTACTGGAGAACATCCAGGGACATGACGACGCCGTTCGGGTAGCCAGGGAACTGATTGCAGCGTTCGAGAAGCCGCTGAAGCTGGACACCGGTCAGGAGCTGGCCACCTCGCCCTCCATCGGCATAGCCTTGTACCCGGAGCACGCCAGCACGCCGGGTGATCTGCTGAAGTATGCCGACACGGCCATGTACAAGGCCAAGTCCGCAGGCCGCAATACCTGGGCCCTGTACACGGCAACACTGGAAGCGCAGGCGCGACAGCACGCGAGCCTGATGACGGCCTTGCGCCAGGCGCTGGCCAACAATGAGCTGAGCGTGGTGTATCAACCCAAGCTGGACATCTCCAGCTGGGAGATCACCGGCGCAGAAGCGCTGCTGCGCTGGAACAACCGGCATCTGGGACAGGTACCACCCTCGACGTTCATTCCGCTGGCCGAGGAAGCCGGGCTGATTTCCGAAATTGGCAGGTTCGTGCTGCATGAAGCCTGCGCCGTACTGGCCCAATGGCGAGCGCACGACATCACCGAGGTCTCGATGGCTGTCAACATCTCCTCGGCACAGCTTCTGAGCAACAAGCTCGAGGACGATATCAATCGGGCCCTGGCCGACAACCAGCTACCAGCAAACAAACTGGAACTGGAGTTGACCGAGGGCCTGGTAATGACCGATGCCGAGACCTCCCTGCGCAACCTGCGCAACCTGAAGAAGCTCGGTGTGGTGCTGGCAGTGGACGATTTTGGCACCGGGTATTCCTCGCTCGCCTACCTCAAGCGGCTGCCCATCGACATACTCAAGATCGACAAGGAATTCGTTGGCGACATCACCAAGGACCCGGACGACGAGGCGATCACTGCCACGATCATCAACATGGCGCATACCCTGGGCCTGGATGTCATCGCCGAAGGCGTGGAAACCTTCGATCAGATTGTCTATCTGGAGGAAAAGGGTTGCGACCAGATCCAGGGACACTGGTTGTCGATGCCGATCTCCGCCGCTGACTGCCTGGCCCTGATCTGCCGTCACGATCCGGCCGACCGACCGCAGTTCCCGTCCCCCGCCTAGGCCCACTCCGGCCCCCTACCGGACAGGCCGGACAGGCCTGCCCGACCCGTTCTTTTCCTGCCTGATTGTGCGCTACACTGGCCCCAAGGTTTGCCCCGGCCTGCCAGCAGCCATGTTGCCGCTCTTGCGGGCAGGACAAGCGAAACCCCTGTGCAGGACTTGATCAGCGGCTCCCTACCGGTATAGTGATTCCATGGACACGCAAGATCCCACGCAGACCCGTATAGAAGCCCTGTCCAATGCCATGCAGGATCTGCTGGCAAACTACGAGCGCGTGCGCGAGGAAAACCGCAGCTTGCTGGCGAGCCAGGAGCAGCTGGCAACAGAGCGTGCTGCCCTGATGGCACGCAACGAGCAGGCTCGCTCGCGGGTCGAAGCCATGATTCAGCGTCTGAAGGCGCTGGAAAACAACAACTGACCGACATGGCCAACGAACCCGTTACTGTCCGCCTGCTAGACCGCGAATTTCTGGTCGCCTGCTCCGACGACGAGCGCGCCGGCCTGATTGCCGCTGCCGATCTGCTGGACAAGCGCATGCGCGAGTTGCGCAACAGCGCCGGCAACCCCAGCTTTGACCGTATTGCCGTGCTGGTGGCGCTGAGCATCACCCATGAGTTTCTGGAGCTCAAGAATCAGCACAGCACTCGCGAACAGGCTCTGGGCGCAAGTATCGATGCACTCACCCGCAAGTTGGAGTCGGCACTGACCGAATCAGGCAACAGCGCCTGAACCAGGCTCCTCGGCAAGCACCGTCATCCAAGCTCATGCGGGCGCGCTGCTCGGCAAGATCGCCGGAAGCGGCCGATTTCCACTGGACGAATCGTTCCTGCCCCTCGGCAGGCAGCAGGCCAGGCGGCCGGTTTCCGGACAGGTCCGGGGCGGATTCCAGCGCACCTCCGGCGAGCCAGGTGTTTTTGGACAAATTTCACTTTTCTTCAGCGCAGCGGTGATAGACTTGGCTCCTCTTCTGCGGTGTTTGGCAGCGTATTGTCAGCAATCGCCTTGTTCCTAACACTCGACCTCGGGTCGGCAGAATCAGTCTGTTGCGCATGTCCGCCACGAGCGGAAAGCCTGAAGGACCTGACGAGCCCACCCACCTGATCCTTCCGGATCAAGGTCGCCTGATGCGCACCGGCACCGCGGAAGAACTCCACCCTTGCCCTGAATGAGCGTCTCGCCGATCATGGTGGCATGCACGATGCCGCTCGCGACGCCTACCGTGGCTGATCCCACCCCTCGCACCGCCGATGACAACGCCCGCGCCAGGCTGCGGCGGGACATGCGTGCCCAAAGACAGGCCCTGAGCCCGCAACAGCGCATGGCAGCAGCCCAGGGCTTGCGCCATGTGCTGGATACGTCGGACGCGTTCTGCCGGGCCCGCAACATCGGCGGCTACTGGGCCTGCGCGGGAGAGCTGCCGCTGAATCTGGCACTGGCCAGCGTGCAGCAACGACAACAGGACTACTGGTTGCCGCGAGTGCAGCCCGGACGCGTCCTCGATTTCGCCCGGTGGCGCAGCGGTGACGCCGTGCTTGCCAACCGCTTCGGCATTCCCGAGCCAGGCGCCGATGCGGCCGGCCTTGCAGCGGCGGACATGGACGTTCTTCTGCTGCCCCTGCTGGCTTTTGACGCGACCGGCAACCGCCTGGGTACGGGCGGCGGCTTCTATGACAGGACCCTGGCGTTTCTGAAATCCTCGCCGCGCCCGGCCAAGCCTCTCCTGATAGGTATTGGCTACCAATTCCAGCAGGTGGAACAACTGGCTGCAGAGGACTGGGACATCCCGCTGGACGCTGTCGCCACCGACACGCAACTGATCGCATGCACAAATCAAAGGAGTGCCGAATGAACTACTGGCTGGTGAAATCCGAACCGGATGCCTTTTCCATCGATGATCTCAAACGCAAGAAGCGCGAACCATGGGACGGCGTGCGCAACTATCAGGCCCGCAATTTCATGCGCGACGACATGCGCAAGGGTGACCCGGTGTTCTTTTACCACTCCAACTGCAAGGACATCGGCATTGTCGGCATCGCCGAGGTGGCCAGCGAGGCCTATCCCGACCCCACCCAGTTCGACCCCGACGATGCCCACTATGACCCCAAGTCGAAAAGCGATGACCCGCGATGGATGCTGGTCGACCTGAAGTTTCGACGCAAGCTGAAGCGCACCATCAGCCTGGATGAACTGAAGTCATGTCCCGAGCTGGGCGACATGGCCCTGACGCGCAAGGGCAACCGCCTGTCGGTCATGCCCGTGAGCGACTCCGAATGGAAGTTCATTCTCACCCTGGAGTGATTGCCGCGCCCGGCGCCGACCTTTCCCACGAGCATCCGCGGGCGTTTGGCCTTACCATTCCCGATTGTCATCGACCACCGGCTTTCCCATGACCCAGAACGAACTCAAACGCGCAGCCGCCGAGGCGGCCCTGAGCTACGTCGACGATGGCATGGCGCTCGGCATCGGCAGCGGTTCCACCGTGGCCTGTTTCATCGAAGCGCTGGCTGACAGTGGCAAGCAGATCGAAGGCGCGGTATCGAGCTCCAGCCAGAGCAGTGCGCTGATGAAAAAGCACGGCATCACGGAGCTGGATCTCAATGCCGCCGGCCCATTGCACCTGTGTGTCGATGGCGCCGACGAGTGCGATCCGCGCAAGCGCCTGATCAAGGGCGGCGGTGCCGCCCTCACCCGCGAGAAGATCGTTGCGGCCGCCTCGAAGACCTTTGTATGCATTATCGACCCATCGAAGCTGGTCGAGGTACTGGGCGCCTTTCCGCTGCCCATCGAGGTCATACCCATGGCTCGCAGCCACGTTGCCCGTGAGATCGTCAAGCGGAACGGGCGTCCGGTGTGGCGTGATGACTGTGTCACCGACAACGGCAACTGGATTCTGGACGTGCACGGCTGGCGCCTGGATGACCCGGCAGCAATGGAAAGCGAACTCAATCAGATTGCCGGTGTCGTCTCGGTCGGCCTGTTCGCACAACGCGGCGCCGACATCGTTCTGGTCGGGGACCGCGAGCTCGACTGAAAACCGGGTCCCCTGGCCCGCTGTCAGCCCTGATGCAACAACACGGAGCTGGCGGCACGGTCCAGGGCAAGTGGGTTGGCCGGTGATTCGGCCCGCGGCCCCGCCTCGAGCCACGAGCCGAATCGCGCAAGAGCATCGCCCTACAGCGGCGCCTGCTCAAAGCCGTCGGCGAAGATCTCGTCCACCGCCGGCACACAGGTCACGCTGACATCGGTCACATTGGCCGTGGCAATAGTGCCGCTGCCGCTGATGACGTCGCAGGACTGGCCCGGCGGTGCTGTCAGGACCGTGACCGCATACGGGGCGTTGCTGGACATCGGCAGCGGGAATTCGAAGCTGCCGTTGTGTGCAACCACCATGTCATTGCCGGTGTTCAGTTGCAGGGTCAGCTGCTTGCCGCTGTCCATGCCGCTCACGCTGCCGCCGACCGTATAGAAGCTTGCCCCCTCATCGGTCACCAGGCACCATTGTTCGAACGTGCCGGTATCGCCCGAGGCACCGTCGCTTGCTGTCAGGGTCCAGTCACCTGCAACCGCCTGCCCGTCGAATCCGGCCAGCGGCTGGTAGGGCTGCTGATCGCCGGCAATGGCGGGAGACGAACCATTGCACTGATCCTGCACGCTGGTGGCCGCTGCATCATCAAGGGTCACATCGACATCCGACCCGTCGCAGCCGTAGGTGTTGGATGCGTCCTTGCCGGGACGATTGAGCAAACCGACCGTGGTCGCGCCGTGGGCAAGCGTGAAACTCAGGTCACCCACCCAGCTGTGGCTGGCCACAAGCTTGACCCTGAGCCCACCGACCAGGCTGGCGCTGTCGGCATGAATCACGTCGCTGACGCCCGCGGCGCTATTGTCCGGGATTGCCACGGCGGGTGAGCTGCAGACCTGATCGGCTACCACGAAGCTCGACACCACCGAAGGCGTGCCGCCGCAGATGTTGTCGGCCGTGACCCGCCAGTAGTACACGGTATTCGGATCAAGGCCGGTGGCCTTGTAATTGACGGTGGTGAGGCCGGAGGCCGTGTCGACCACATTGGCAAATGCCGAATCGGTTGCCACCTCGATGGTGTAGCTGCTGGCATCGGCCACGCCGGACCAGCTCAGGTTCACATCGGTCCCGTGCCCGCCCGAGGCATTGGCCGGCGAAACAGGTGTTGGCTCCTGGGGATGGCCGGAGAACACATCGAGCCCCACGTCCCATGCATGACCGGCGCTGCCGCTTGCCGCCCCCAGAGCCGTAACGGTATAGCTGCCCGCGGCCGTCGCCGGACCGGCGCCGATGGTCATCGTGCTGCTGTTGCCGGGGCTTACCGGGTTGGGTGCGAATGAAGCTGTCAATCCGCTGGCCAGGCTGCCCGTGCTCAAGGTCACCGCATTGCTGAAGCCCTCGACGGCACCGACATCGAACTGCACGTCGGTGCTGCTGCCTGCACACATCTGCACCTGGGTCACATCCGACTGCAGGTAGAAGTCAGGCGCTACCGGCGAACAGGTGGGGCGCGTGCCACAGGCGATGCCGTGTGCCTCGAACGCATCCCAGATACGGCAGGCATTGGGTGTGCCATTGGCCAGGTTGCCATCGTCGTCGTCGGCCGCCAGGTACACGGTGTACCAGTTGTTCGCGCCGCAACCGTTCACTTCGGCATTGACGTTGCATTTGCCCCCGGAAACGACCTGGTAGGCGCTTTTGCTGGGCACCAGCGAGCCGTACCAGATCCTGTTCATCTGCTGCCAGCCGCCCTGCTGCCCGTATTCCCCGATCAGCGCCTGCGCCAGATCCCAGTTGGCGCCGCTGGCGATGTAGCTTTCCTGGTGGCCCTCGTAGCCCATGGGTCCCTGGTAGGCGAAGCCAGTGGGCGTGAAATAGGGGCAACCGAGCCGATCCGCATTGACGCCGTTGTCATCGGCAATCGTGGCCGGGCTTGCAATCACGTTTCCCGGGGGCGCGTCCAGGCTGAAGGCGCGGACATCGCGCACGCCCGTGCAGGGAGTATTGCAGTTGTAGCAGGTTGAGCCATTCGTATAGAAGCCCATGCCGATGCACGACTCGTGCGTTTCCAGCATGGCAAAGGTGTCACCCACGGCTTCACCGCTGCCATATTCCGACGCCGCACCACCGGTATTGGTATCCATGCCGTGACCCCACTCGTGCAGGAACACGCCCGGTATCTCGCCGGTATTCGCGCATGACGCGCTGGACAGGAAGAAATTGAGCTGGGTGCCGTCCCAGAAGGCGTTGCAGGTATCGTTCTCGTTGACTTCCGCCGTCACCTTGCTCTGCAACCAGCTGTTGGAGGGGAAGTAGGTGATCGCCTTGCGGTTGATCAGGGTCAGGTTGTAGAAGGCGCTGCGCGAGGCGTTGGTGTTGCCGGCGCCACCAAAGCCCGGTGTGGCGCAGTCCGTGCCGGCATTGCTGCCCAGATCGAGGTTGCCGTCACTGCTGTCGCTGAGCGAAATCGCACCGCAGTTGTCGACGATCCTGAAGTACTTGCCATCCAGCGCCACGCTGGCCGTACCGCCACTGTAGTCGTAGGTACCGTTCAAATCGGTCACCTTGGCGCCACCATTGTTGACCGCGGCAAACGGCAAGCCCACCGCCTGCGTGGTGACATGGTCGGTGGTATACACATTGCCGGTAACCTGGGCATCGGCATAGACGTTCAGATTGCCAAGCTTCAGCACCGTGCCGGCATTGGCATCAAGATAGACGTCGTAGGTGGCCTGGTCGTTCCTGACGCGCAGCACATAGTGCCAGGCGAGCACGTGGTCATAGCCGGTTCCGGGGCTGCCGGCAAAAGCCAGGCCGGCCTCCTTGCGATCCGCGGCACGCGGCAGGATCACGAGCTCGCCGCTGTTGATCAGCTTGTCGATCCGGGTATCAGGTTTGAATGGCAGGACCCGCATCGTGGTATTGAGTCCTTCGCGCTGCCCCAGTACCGGATCGACCGTGAGCGCGACGGGTACCACCTTGTTGTTGCCGAACTGCACCACGTTGCCGTGCGAAATACGGACAAAAATGCTGGCGCCGAGAACCTTCACACCGTCGTGGTACTGGTCGAATTGCACAAACCAGTGGTCCCCGCCGTTGCCATAGGGCGTGCTGTTGGCTTCGTCGAGGCGCAGATCGATACCCCGGATCCCCAACAGGTCCTGGTTGCGCACGAGGAATTTCCTGGCCCTTGTCTGCACATCCCCTATGCCATGCGGTCGGGTGCTGGCGGCCAGCGTGTTGCCACTGCCGGCAAACAGGGGGATGCCGCTACCCTGGATGAGGTTGGGCTGGTCCGCACGGCGATCCCAGCGTACCTCCCAGACGCCACCGTAGCGGGTCATGAAATTGGCCACCGCCGGCTTGCTGCCCGCCAGGGAGGTGAGCGTGCGCGAGTTTTCCAGGTCCGGCTGCACGTCCATGCCGCTGGCAGATGGCACGGCACGCGTCAGGCGCGAGCTGCTCGCGCCGGGACTTTGCGGCACGATCGCCTGTGCCGGCAGGCTCAGGATGAGAAAAGGCACGAAGGCCTGGCAGGCAACGCGAACAAGGGCCGCAAAACGCAAGGTCCCGCGGCGCCCTTCAGATGACTTGAACATGTTTTTCCCCGTAAAAATGACATGGCGGCTGGCCAGCCGTGACACGTGCAGGTCACCGGCAGATCCCAACTGCGCTCGGAAAGATATCACGGAGAATTGCTGGCTGCAGGGCGCCCCGCAAGGATGCGACTGCATCGCCTGGTGCAGCGGGGATGACCGGGCTCAGCGCGGAGTCATGCCAGCGCGCACATTCGCCAGATCCGAGCCGGACGGAGTCTCCACCCGCTGCTGGCAACTACCCGGCACACACACCAGTTCAGGGCGGCCCATGCACGGCAAAATCGGTGCTCGTGGCTGTTTTGCGTGTCTTGCCTGCCGCAGAAACAAGAAAACCCGCCTCTGGCGGGTTTTCTCGAATGGCAGCCCCGGTAGGATTCGAACCTACGAATGCCGGAATCAGAATCCGGTGCCTTGAACCGCTTGGCTACGGGGCTGTGGTTCGAAACAGCAACTGCAAGCGGGTTAGCGCTTGGAGAACTGGGTAGCGCGGCGGGCCTTGTGCAGACCGACCTTCTTGCGCTCCACAGCGCGCGCGTCGCGGGTCATGTACCCGGCCTTGCGCAGCGGGATCTTCAAGGTCTCGTCATACTCGACCAGCGCACGGGCAATGCCGAGGCGGATGGCGCCGGCCTGGCCGGTCATGCCGCCACCCTCGACCGTGGCCATCACGTCGAAGCGCTCCTGGTTCTCGGTGAGTTCCAGCGGCTGGCGCACGATCATCTGCGCCGTCTCGCGGCCGAAGAACTGGTCCAGCGCCTTGCCGTTGACGGTAATTGCACCGCTGCCCTTGCGCAGGAACACGCGGGCGGCAGAGGTCTTGCGACGGCCGGTGCCGTAATTTTGCTCGATAGTGGCCATGATGTTCCTCAGATCTCCAGCGCTTGCGGCTGCTGGGCGGTGTGCGGATGGTCGGCGCCGCTGTATACCTTGAGCTTGCGGTACATGGCGCGACCCAGCGGATTCTTGGGCAGCATGCCCTTGACGCCAAGCTCGATCACTCGCTCCGGATGCCTGGCCAGCATGTCCTTGAGGGGCATGCTCTTCATGTTGCCGACATAGCCCGTGAAACGGTGATAGATCTTGTCGTTCATTTTGCGGCCAGTCACTGCCACCTTGTCGGCATTGACCACGACGATATAATCGCCGGTATCGACATGAGGGGTATAAACCGGCTTGTGCTTGCCGCGCAGGCGACGTGCGACTTCGCTGCACAGACGACCCAGCGTCTTGCCACTGGCATCGACCACGAACCAGTCACGCTGTACGCTTTCGGTCTTGGCGCTGAACGTCTTCATCTGGATGGACCTTGATTGATCGGAATCTTGGAGTAAAGGCGCGGAATGATAGCCAAAGCCCCCCGCACAGGCAAGCCTGCCGGGAGAACCATCTCTCCGTCGCGAAGCCGCATATTGTAGCATGAACCATCCCGCCCACTGCAAGCAGATCGTCGAGGACCAGGCCATGACCGCCGATATCCGCCATCCCAGCCCCCTGGACCGGGTACTGGCCGGCCTTGGACACGCGCTGCAGACCACCTGTGGACAGCCCCAGGCATCACGCCCTTCGCCCGGGGACGAGCAAGCCCATGCGGAGCTGTCGGAGTCGGAACGGCGCCATGCCGCCGGCCTCATGCGCGTCAACCACACGGGTGAGGTCTGTGCGCAGGCACTGTACCTGGGCCAGGCCGCGCTGGCCCGCGACGACCGGACGCGGACCTATCTGCACGAGGCTGCCAGCGAGGAAAACGATCACCTGGCCTGGTGCGGGCAGCGCCTGACCGAACTGGACAGCCGCCCCAGCGTGTTCAATGTCCTGTGGTACGCCGGCAGTTTCGCCATCGGCGCCGCCGCGGCGGCGGCCAGTGACCGGGCAAGTCTCGGCTTCGTGGTCGAAACCGAACGCCAGGTCGAGGCACACCTGGGCGAGCATCTGGACCGCCTGCCGCCGGCCGACGAGCGCTCACGCTCGGTGATCCGGCAAATGCAGGCCGACGAGGCCCGCCACGCCGACAACGCCCTGGGCCGCGGCGGCATCGAACCGCCCTTCCCGATCCCCACCCTGATGCGCTGGTCGTCAAACCTGATGAAGGCGGTGGCGTACCGGTGCTGAGCTTCGCTCACTCCAGGTGAGATTGGTGGTTTGGCATCCTCTGGTCACGCCCTCGCACTCCCGCAAGGGAGTGGGTCCAGCGCGATTTCGCCATCAGGAAGCAGGGTCACTGGATGCCCGCCTGCGCGGGCATGACGGATGGGTGGCAAGCCCGCACTGAAACAGCGCCGCTTCCGGCGACTCGGCCACCGCAAAGTGCCACACAATTGCCGACTTCCGACTTCCGACTTCCGACTTCCGACTCCCGAGTCCCGACTCCCGAGTCCCGAGTCCCGAGTCCCGAGTCCCGAGTCCCGCACCAAGCTACATCAGGTTGCGGCCATGGAACAGTTCTTCGATCTCGCGCTTCAGCAACTTTTCTATGCGGCGGCGTTCACGCTTGTCGAAATCGCCGGCATGGGCCCCGAACAGGTAGGTGTCCAGGTCCTGGTCGCTGACCAGCATCTTGGTGTGGAAGATGTTTTCCTGATACACGTTGACGTCATACATGCGGTACTTCTGGCGAATGTGCCGTGCCAGGTAGTCCTGGATCGAGTTGATCTTGTGGTCGATGTAGTGCTTCTTGCCCTTGACGTCACGGGTGAAGCCGCGCACGCGGTAATCCATGATGACGATATCGGATTCGAAGCTGTCGATCAGGTAGTTCAGCGCCTTGAGCGGTGAGATGACCCCGCATGTGGCCACATCAATGTCGGCGCGGAAAGTGGCGATACCGTTGTGCGGATGGGTCTCCGGATAGGTATGCACGGTAATGTGGCTCTTGTCCATGTGCGCCACCACTGCACCGGAAATCGTGTCGCGATCCAGCTCATGCAGCACCGGTTCTTCGGAAATCAGTATCGTCACCGATGCGCCCTGCGGGTCGTAGTCCTGGCGAGCGATATTGAGAATGTTGGCGCCGATGGTGTCGGCCACATTGGTCAGAATCTGGGTCAGGCGCTCGGCGTTGTAGGCTTCATCGATGTACTCGATGTAGCGGCGCCTTTCGTCGGCCGATGCCGCGTAGCAGACGTCGTAGATATTGAAGCTGAGAGCCTTGGTGAGATTGTTGAATCCCTGCAGGCGCAGGCGAGGCAAAGGCTTGACCAATGAATCGAACTCCCGGCCGCCGGGCGGCCCTTGTGTCGCACTCACGAGCAGAATCGCGGATGCAACGGCAAATCAACCGGTCTTGCAGATCCGGTAGCGGCTTGGCCAAAGACAGCCAAGAGGATAATTATGCGCCATCACCACGCTGCTTTGAAAGTGCGCCACCCGGGGCCCCTGATCAAGGCCGGCAAGAACGCAGCGCGTTCGCGCTGGTGTCCGGCCCCGTCCCGACAGGCCGCCGAGTGCGTCCGGCGTGTCTGTGACATTCCGGAGGAGCAGAACCACATCCCGCCAACAGTTGCCAATTGACGCCGCAGGGAACACAATGCTTGCGTACTGCTTTGCTTTGTCTGACCAACCTGGCGAAGTGCGGGGCATTCGAATGCAAGGCGCATTTGCGCAGCGGGGGTTTTCCCATGCAGTCGGATGAGTCGCAACCGAGACACTTCCAGCGGTCCGCCCTTCGGGAGTCCGACCTTGGAGTGGGTGGGTTGCCGTGAAGCAGTACACTGGTGACCCTGACCCCTGAATCAGAGCCAATTGTGAACCGACCGGACGACGACATGCCACAGCTAAGGTATACCCTGCAGCAGGCGCTCGTGCGCTCACAGCGTCCTCATTCCCTGGCGCCTGATCAAGACACGATCAATCAGTTCCTGGCGCACTGCCACCGTCGCAAGTACACCAAGAAGTCGGTGATCATGCGGCCGGGCGATCCGGCCACTACCCTTTTCTACGTGATAAGCGGTTCGGTAGCCATTCTTTCCGAGGATGAAAACGGCAGGGAGCTGATCCTGACCTACGTGAATCCGGGCGAATTCATCGGAGAAATGGGTCTGTTCGTGGAGTCACCCCACCGTGATGTCACCATGCGCACACGCAACAACTGCGAGCTGGCCGAGATCACCTACGAGCGACTGTTCCAGCTGTTCGAAACGCAGCTGCATGATGTCTACGCCAAACTGCTGTTCGCGGTGGGCCAGCAACTGTCCAACCGATTGCTGCAAAGCAACCGCAAGGTCAGCCGTCTGGCCTTCATGGATGTCAGCAATCGCGTGGCGCGGACGCTGGTGGACCTGTGCACCGAACCCGATGCCATGAGCCATCCCGATGGCACCCAAATCCGCATTTCCCGTCAGGAAATCAGCCGCATCGTCGGCTGCTCGCGTGAAATGGTGGGCCGTGTGCTGAAGGAACTGGCCGCCGACAACATGATTCACGTCAAGGGCAAGACGATCGTGGTGCTGGGTACTCGCTGACCGGCACGACACCGCCGCGCACGACTGCCCGGCCTGGCCCCGTCCAACAAGGCTGCACAAGCCGACGGCAGAGCGTCCGGCCCTGTCCGAATGCCCTCGGCAAGCGTCCGCGGACGGACGAAACGCCACCCCAAGGCATCACGAAAATTTCCGTAAGCCATTGAATAAAAAGCACTAAGCGAACGAGTTCGGCTGTTGGCACAGCGCTTGCAGTGTTCCTGGTTGAGGGCGCATGTTGCGTCCTCGGAACCCCAACAAGGAGCACACCATGAAACTCGAACTCATTGCCATGCGCGGCCTCTTCTTCTTCGGATCGATCGCCATGCTGGTATGCACCGCAGCCATGCTTTTCGGCCTGTGATGACTGCCGCGTTCCGCCCGCATGCGGCGTCGTGTCCGGTTGCATCGACTGGCACGACGCCGCCCACGCCCGACGTGCTGCGGGTAGCGGTGTCCCGCGCAACCGGCATAATGGCGCCATGCTGCACGTCATCCTCTATCAGCCGGAGATTCCGCCCAATACCGGGAATGTCATCCGCCTTTGCGCCAATACCGGTGCCCAGCTTCACCTGATTCGGCCGCTGGGCTTTGCCCTGGACGACAAGCGCATGCGACGGGCCGGCCTGGACTATCACGAATACGCCAATGTCACCGTGCACGAGTCGTACGCAGCCTGCCTGGCGGCGATGGGTAGCAGACGCCTGTTTGCCTTCAGCAAATTTGCCAGCCGCCGCTACACCAGCGTCCGCTATGCCAAAGACGACGCCCTGCTGTTCGGCCGCGAGACCTCGGGCCTGCCGGACGAGGTGACTGCCGGCATCCCCGACGCAAACCGCCTGCGCCTGCCGATGCAGCCGCACAGCCGCAGTCTCAACCTGTCCAACGCCGTCGCCGTGACCGTCTACGAAGCCTGGCGGCAGCTTGATTTTGCCGGCGGCCGGTAAGCACTGCCCTGCCGTTACAATGGCAGCCATGAAAACTGTCGACAAGCCCGGGCTCCCCCGCCCCTTGCGCGTGCTGGCTGGCAAGGCACTGCAACGCGCACTCAATCATGCGCTGTCACTTGACCCGACGGCGGCTGCACGCCTGAAGCCGCTGGAGGGGCGCGCCGTGGAGCTGCACCTGGATGGTCCGAACCTGGCATTGCGGGTGCGGGTCGACCAGGGATTGCTTGAGGTGGAAGCCCCCGCCGAGCAAGCCAACCTGCGTGTTCGCACCACCCCGGGAGCCGTCCTGGCCATGGCCCTGGACAGCCGCCACGAGGTGCCGCCGGGCAAGCTCGAGTTGGCCGGAGATGCGGGCCTTGCGCGCCAGCTTGAAGGTCTGCTGAAGGACTGGAAGCCCGATATCGAGGCGTCGATGTCGAACCTGTTCGGTGATGTCCTGGGGGTACCCCTGGCGCAGGGCGTGAGCCGCACGGCGCGCGCAGCACGCCGCGGCCTTGCCAATGTTCGCGAAGATGGCGCGGCGTGGTTGCGGGACGAAGCGCGGCTGACACCAAGCCGAGCCGAGGTCGACACCTGGCTGGACGGCGTGGACGATGTCAGCGAACGCAGCGAGCGCCTGCAACGTCGGCTGGACACACTGGAGCAGCGCCGATGACCCTGCTGCGCCTGATGCGCGTGGCCATGGTGCTGCTGCGCTACCGCCTGGACGATCTGGTCACGGAAGTCCATCTGTTCCGACCCCTGAAAGTGCTGCGCCCGTTTCTGCCGCGGCCGCGCCGCAACCTGGCGCAGCTGCCGCGCGGTGCTCGCCTGCGTCTGGCGCTGAACGAACTCGGGCCGATCTTCGTCAAGACGGGGCAGATCCTGTCCACCCGCCGCGATCTGGTGCCGGCCGACATCGCCGATGAACTGGCGATGCTGCAGGACCAGGTGCCTCCGTTTCCCGGAGACCAGGCCATCGCACGCGTCGAGCAGGCACTGGGCGCAAGCATCGACAAGCTGTTCATGGCGTTTGATCCCGAACCGCTTGCATCGGCGTCCGTGGCGCAGGTACATGCCGCGACCCTGCCTGACGGGGACGAAGTCGTGGTCAAGGTCCTCAGGCCCGGCATCGCCAGGCTTATCCGTCGAGACGTGGAACTGCTGCAATCCCTGGGCAAGCTGGCCCAGCGCTGGCACCCTGCCGCAGACAAGATCCGCCCGATGGACGTCGTCGCCGAAATCGAGAAGACCCTGGAACACGAGCTGGATCTGCAGCGCGAAGGGGCCAACGCCAGCCTGCTCAGGCGCAATTTCGACCAGTCCCCGGACATGTACGTACCGGCCGTCTACTGGTCGCACAGCGGCAAGGGCGTGCTGACCCTGGAACGGGTATACGGCCTCTCGGTCGATGACATCGCGGCGCTGGATGCGGCCGGCATTGACCGCAAGCGCCTGGCGGCCAAGGGCGTGCGCCTGTTCTATGAACAGGTCTTTCGCGACAACTTCTTTCACGCCGACGCCCACCCGGGCAACATCTGGGTGGACCCGCGTAGCGTCGCTGATCCGCGCTTCATCGCGCTGGATTTCGGCATCATGGGCTCTCTGCCCGAGGCCGACCAGTACTGGCTTGCGGAGAACTTCATCGCCCTGTTCGAACGCGACTACCGCCGTATCGCCGACCTGCACCTGGCTGCCGGCTGGATGCCCCGCCACGTGCGTGTCGACGAACTGGAGGCGGCCGTGCGCACTGTCTGCGAGCCGTACTTCACCCAGCCGCTGTCGAAGATCTCGCTGGCAGAAGTGGTGGCCGAGCTGTTCGCCACGGCGCGCCGCTTCGAGCTGACCCTGCAGCCGCAACTGATTCTGCTGCAGAAGACCCTGCTCAACATCGAGGGGGTTGGCCGCATGCTCGACCCCGACATCGACATCTGGTCCGTGGCACATCCGGTGCTCAAGCGCATTCTCAGGCAGCGCTACAGCCCGCGTCATGCGCTGCGCGAGATCCGCCGTCGCGTCCCCGAGTGGCTGCACGCAGCGCCCCGCATGCCGGACCTGGCACGCGAATGGCTGCAACAGGCGGTGGCCGGGGAACTGCGGGTGCACTTCGACTCGCGCGATCTGCAGCAGATACATGCCGAGGCGCGCCGCACGCGGCGCATGATGGCGACGGGCATGCTCGGCACAAGCCTTCTGATCTGCGCCACGCTTGCCTGGCTGCTGGGGCAAGCAGAGCACGCCTGGCTGGCCGGCGGCCTGGCCGGGGCCGGTGTCGTCACCCTGCTGCTGGGCTGGCGCAGCAGCACACGCTGAGGCGCGCGCGCTGACAAGAGTCAGCGCGAGGAGATGTATTTCTCGCGTCGGATCTGACGCACCGACAGACCGCGATCCTTCAGCTCCGCGAAGGCCGCATCAACCATCTCCGGGTTTCCGCACAGGTAGGCGATGTCGTTCTCGGGATCCGGTTCGAGTTCCGGCAACACCGTCTGCACGTAGCCGAGGCGGTCGTTGGGCCTGGGGTCGGGCCGGGCGCCCCGGCTGAGACAGGGATGAAACTGGAAGTTGTCGTGCTGCCGCGCGAAGGCCTCGAACTCCTCGCCGTACAGCAGTTCGGCCTCGTTGCGTGCGCCGTACAGGAGCACGAATTGCCGTCCCTGCTCGCGCATGGCCCGGGCGATCTCCGGCAGCATGGCGCGATACGGCGTGACGCCGGTACCGGTGGCAATCAGCAGGTAGCGCCGGTTCTCGTCGGCTTCCTGCAGGCAGAAACGACCGTAGGGGCCACTGGCATCGATGGCGTCGCCATGCTCGAGTCCGGCAAACAGCCGGGTTGCGGCGCCGCCCTCGACGTAGCTGACGGCAATTTCGATGCGCTGCACCGACTCGGCGCCCTCCTCGCCAATGGTCGCTACCGAATAGCTGCGCTTGGTTGCCTTGCCGTCCTCGTAGTGGAAATGCACCTGCAGGAACTGGCCGGGCTTGAACGCCAGCGCCTGGCCATCGGCGCGTTCAAAGACCAGGTGGCGCACCGTGGGCGCCAGCATGAAGCTGTCCGTCAACCTGAGCTGGAAATGTTCAATCATGGTGTGGTTCTACCTGTTTGCCGCGATCCGGCGCGCAAAGGCCGCTATGATAACGCCCCTTGTGCCATTGAATTAAGCAGATCTGCCATGCCCGACCATCCCGCTCTGGAAATCGAGAACCTGTGCAAGACCTACGGCAATGGGGTCGAGGCACTGAAAAGCGTATCGCTTTCGGTGCAACCGGGCGACTTCTTTGCGCTGCTCGGGCCCAATGGCGCGGGCAAGTCGACCCTGATCGGCATCGTCACGTCGCTGGTCAATGCCAGCTCGGGTGATGCACGGGTGTTCGGCACATCCATCCACGAGGACCGCAGCGCCGCGATGCGCATGATCGGCGTCGTGCCGCAGGAAATCAATTTCAACCAGTTCGAGAAGCCTTTCGACATTTGCGTCAACCAGGCGGGCTTCTACGGCATCAAGCGCCAGGAAGCGGTTCGCCGCGCGGAAAAATACCTGCGTGAGCTCCGACTCTGGGACAAGGCACACTCGACTTCGCGCATGCTTTCCGGCGGCATGAAGCGGCGTCTGATGATTGCACGCGCCATGATGAACGAGCCCAGGCTGCTGATCCTGGACGAGCCCACCGCCGGCGTCGATATCGAGATACGCCGTTCCATGTGGCAGTTCGTTACCGGCATCAACGCCGCCGGCACCACGGTGATCCTGACCACGCACTATCTGGAGGAAGCCGAACAGTTGTGCCGCAACATCGCCATCATCGACCACGGCCGCATTGTCGAGAACACCACCATGAAGAACCTGCTGTCGAAGCTGGACGTCGAGACCTTCGTGCTCGATACCCGCGGCGGCGACAACACCCTGCCGGAGGTGGATGGGGTCGAGCTCAGGCGCATCGACGACAACACGATGGAGGCGGAGATGTCGCGGGGCCATGATCTCAACTCCCTGTTCACCGCGCTGACCGAACGCGGCATCCAGGTCCGCTCGATGCGCAACAAGGCCAATCGTCTGGAGGAGCTTTTTGTGCGGCTGGTGGACGACGGCAAGGAGAAGGCGGCATGAATTCGGCAAGCAACAACCTGACCGCACTGGGCACCATTTTCCGCCGCGAAGTGATGCGCATCACGCGCATCTGGACGCAAACCCTGATTCCCCCGGCGATCACGATGACGCTCTACTTCGTGATTTTCGGCACCCTGATCGGCAGCCGCATCGGCGAAATCGAACACGGCTTCAGCTACATGCAGTTCATCGCACCCGGCCTGGTCATGATGAGCATCATCCAGAACAGCTACGGCAATATCACCAGTTCCTTCTTCGGCTCCAAGTTCGGCCGCTACGTCGAGGAGATGCTGGTTTCGCCCATGCCAAGCTGGGTGATCCTGGCCGGCTACGTGCTTGGCGCCATGGTGCGCGGCATCGCGGTGGGCATCATAGTGATCCTGATCGCGCTGTTCTTCACCGACCTGGGCCTGGCGCACCCGCTGGTCACGCTCAGCACCGCGCTGCTGACTTCGATCGTGTTCGCGCTGGCCGGTTTCATCAACGCCGTATTCGCGCAGAAGTTCGATGACATCGTCATCATCCCGACCTTCGTGCTGGCCCCGCTGACCTACCTCGGTGGCGTGTTCTACTCGATCCAGATGCTGGGGCAGCCCTGGCGCGCGATCAGCCACGCCAACCCGATTCTGTACATGGTCAACTCATTCCGCTATGGCGTGCTCGGCATCAGCGACGTCAGCCTGTGGGTTGCCTATGCGGTGATGATCGGTTTCGCCGTGGTGCTGGGCGGTGTCAGCCTGTTCCTGCTGGAACGCGGCTACGGCATGCGCAGCTGATCGCCGAGCGCGCTTGCACGCTGGCGCCCGTCCCGCCTCAATCGAGCTTGAAGAAAGCGCGCGCCGTGGCCGTGCTGGCCGCCGCGGTCTGTTCGGGTGACTCGTCACGCGCAGCGGCCACCGCCTCGCATATGTGCCTGAGGTACATCGGCTCGTTGCGCCGGCTGGATACCTTGTGCGGCAGGTCGCGGGGCAGCAGATAGGGCGCATCGGTCTCTATCATCAGGCGATCGGCCGGAATCATGCCCACGATATCGCGCAAGTGGTGGCCGCGGCGTTCATCACAGATCCAGCCGGTGATACCGACATGGAAATCGCGCTCCAGGTAGTGCTCCAGCTCTGCCCGATCCGCGGTGAAGCAATGCACCACCACGGCGGGCAACTGGCCATGTACCGCATCGAGGCACGCCAGGAAGTCGTCGTGTGCATCGCGCTGGTGCAGGAAAAGCGGCTTGGCATGGTCGATGGCCATGGCCAGTTGCCGCTCGAAGGCACTGATCTGGGCATCCCGCGGGGAGAAATTGCGATGGTAGTCAAGGCCGGTTTCGCCTGCCGCGCGGACTTCCGGCTGTCGCAGCAACTCGCGCAGCCGCGAGTCGGTGGCGTCGTCGTAGTCGCTGGCATGGTGCGGGTGCACCCCGGCAGTGGCATACAGGAGACCGGGATGGGCACGTGCCAGCGCCAGCGATGCCTCGCTTCCCTGGCGGCTGGCGCCGGTAACAACCATCTGCACGACACCCTGCTCGCGCGCACGCTCGAGAACCGCGTCGCGGTCCGGATCGAACGAATCGTGGGTGAGATTGGCTCCGATATCGACAAGTTGCATGAGATGGGACTGCCCGAAAAACGGCAATTATCGCCGATTCACAAGAAGTTCACCGCCGGGCCGACATGATCGTGGCAAATCACGCTCGGGGACTTGCCGAATGAAAACGATATCGCTATTCACCGTTGCCAGCCTGGTACTGGCTGCAGCCCTGCCCGCTCACGCAGCGCAAACCCTGGAGCGCAACACGCAGGGCGCGCATGCAGAGCAGGTACAGCAGAAACGCATCCTGGACATGCGCAACGCGCCGCGCCACCAGGGCAGCAGCCAGGCCTATGCCCTGGGCGACGGCTACGGCGGCACCAATGGTCCCTACGCCAATCCGTATCGCACCTATCCGCCGAGCTGCATGGCCGATCCCTTGCCGATGACGCCCACCGGGCCCCTGTACACGAAACAGATGGACATGGCCTCCTATAACCAGAATCTGGGCGGCTACGTGCGGGAACCGGTGACAGTCACCATCTGGCGCATCCCCTGCAGCTCATCGCAGCACGACAACGCCATCACCCTGCTGCGCATCCAGCGCGGCAGCGCCCACGAGGGCGACACCAACCAGTACGTGGCCTTCCCCGGCGTCAGAGTGGCCCAGGGGTCGGTGCAGTTTGACAATGCCAATGGCGACGACCTGCCGCGCCTGGCGCCCGAGCCCAACACCATCGTGTCATGGACCCCCACCGACTCGGCCATGGTGGACTCGACCACCTACGTGCTGGAAGACTACCCCATAGCCAACCGCCCGTTCCTGGATTACACCCAGGGATTTGCACTGCGCATGGACAATTTCATCAACGACGGCGGTACCCACCAGTACACCATCAACGTACCGCCGTACGTACCCTCATCGGGTGGCTATCCGACGGCCGGTGAACCCTTGCCGATCAACGGCTACATGACCAACAACTTCTATGATCCGACCCATAGCGGCGAAGGCATGGTGGTTCAGGTGTTCGAGATCCCGCAAAGCGGCCTGTATCACCTGGAGTTCAACTGGTTCACCTACGGTCCGGATGGCAGGCCGTTCTGGATAAGTGGCGACGCCGGGTTCCAGCCCGGCGCTCGCTCGGTCACGGCAACCGCCGTCGGCTACCTCGACAATGGCGGCTTTGCCGGCAACTTCGGCAGCCGGGCAACGCTACACCCCTGGGGAACCGTCACCTTCCAGTGGAACAACTGCAATCGCATGCAATTCAGCTATCAGTCCGATAGCGGCCTGCCTTCGTTCGTGCCGCAGGGTAGCGGCACCCGCACATGGAATCGCCTGGCCCACGCCAATGGCATGACCTGCGAATAGGCACTGCAGCAGGCGATGGGTAACGAGCAACTGCCCATCGCGGCCCTGCTTCCCGCCATTCGGGAAACGCTGGACACACACACCCGGCTGGTGCTTGAAGCACCGCCGGGTGCCGGCAAGACGACCGGCGTACCGCCGGCACTGCTCGATTGCGAATGGCTCGGCGGCCGCCGCATCGTGATGCTGGAGCCGCGCCGGCTGGCTGCACGCGCCGCGGCCGGCTTCATGGCCGCGCAACGCGGAGAGCCGGTCGGTCGCAGCATCGGCTATCGCATCCGCTTCGAGAGCCGCGTCAGTGATGCCACCCGAATCGAGGTGGTGACCGAAGGGCTGTTCACGCGCATGCTGCAGGCCGACCCTTCTCTCGAGGGTGTGGGTGCGGTCATTTTCGATGAATTCCACGAACGTCACCTCGCCGCTGACCTGGGCATTGCCCTGGCGCGGGAAGTGCAGTCGGAGCTGCGCCCGGATCTGCGTCTGATGCTGATGTCGGCCACGCTGGACGGCAAGCGACTGGCGACATGGCTGGATGCGCCGCAGCTTTGCAGCGAGGGTCGCAGCCATCCGGTCGAAATCCGCTATCCGCCGGCGCGTACCCGCGAGACGCCGCTCGCTCAACTGGCGCGCCTGCTGCCGCCGCTCATCCAGGAGACCGATGGCGACGTGCTTGTGTTTCTGCCGGGACAACGTGAAATCAATCACGCCCAGCGCATGCTTGCGGGGCTGATCGATGACCCGCGCGTGCACGTGCTGCCGCTGCACGGCAGCCTGCCGCTGGCGCAGCAGCGCGCTGCCCTGGTCGGCGCAGAACCCGGCACGCGCCACGTAATCCTGGCTACCAATGTTGCCGAATCCAGCGTCACCTTGCCGGGCATACGCAGCGTGATTGATCTTGGCCTGGCACGCGAGCCGCGCTTCGACCCGCGCAGCGGCCTGACCCGCCTGGAGACGGTACAGATCAGCCAGGCATCGGCCGACCAGCGCGCTGGTCGCGCCGGTCGCGTCGCGCCTGGCATTGCCTTGCGGCTGTGGCCCGAAAGCCGGCGTCTGCAAGCCGAACGACGCGCCGAAATCGAGCAGGCCGATCTCTCGGCTCTGGCGCTGGAGCTGGCGGCCTGGGGCAGCACCGAACTTGAGTGGCTGACCGCACCACCGCCTGCGGCCATGGCGCAAGCCGGAGATCTGCTGTGTCGTCTGGGCGCCCTGGATCGCGATCATCGCATCACCGCCCTGGGCCGACGCATGCTCGCAACCGGTGCGACGCCAAGGCTGGCCGCAGCGATCTGCACGGCGGAAGACCGACAGCTCGGTCTGGTCGCCGACATGCTCGCCTTGCTGGAATCGCGCTCCCCCTTGCGTGGTGCATCGGCCAGTGACGACGACTTCCGTCAACGGCTGGCGGCCCTGCATGTCTGGCGCGACGGTGGCGCACGCGCCGCGCGTGGCCACGAGGCCGATGCCGGCGCCCTGTCCGCAATTGAGAAGCTGGCACAGGGTTGGCGCCGTCGTCTCGGCACCCGGCAGCGCCCTTCGGGCACCGCCGGTCCCTTGCATGCCGGCAACCTGCTTCTGCCGGCATTCCCCGATCGCGTTGCCCGCGCCGATCCTTCCGACCCGCTGCGCTACCAGCTTGCCAGCGGCCGTGGCGCGCGCCTGCCCGAACACAGCTTGCTGCGCGGTGAACCCTGGCTGCTGGCCGTTGACCTGCATCTGGCGACCGGTGACAGCCGCATCCTCACGGCCGCCCCGTTCGACCCCGAGCAGCTGCAGCAACACTTTCCCGACACCTTCAACGAGCGCCGCGCAAGTCGCTGGAACGAGCAGCGCCAGGCTCCCGAGGCCTTCATGGAGAAGCGGTTCGGCGAACTGGTCCTGGCGACAGAGCCGGTGGCCCTGACCGATGACGATCGCCACAGCGCCCTGCTTGACGCCATCCGCCGCAAGGGACTCGATTGTCTGCCCTGGAACCGCGACAGCATTCAGTTGCGCCAGCGCATCGCCTGCCTGCGCGCATGCATGCCGGAGATCGGGCTGCCCTGCGCCGATGATGCAAGCCTGCTCAACGACGTCGCTGTGTGGCTGGGACCGTGGCTGACCTCGTGTCGCTCGCTGTCGGCACTGTCCAGTGCCACGCTGGTCGACGCGCTGCGCGCGCGCCTGGACCACGAGCAGCTGCGCTTGCTCGAACGCATGGCGCCCGAGCGCATCAAGGTCCCCAGTGGCAACAGCCACCGCGTTGACTACACGGACCCCGCGGCACCGGTGCTGGCGGTGAAACTGCAGGAGCTGTTTGGCCTTGGCGATACTCCGACCATCGCCGGTGGGCGCCTGCCCCTGACCCTGCATCTGCTGTCGCCGGCGCGCCGACCCATGCAGGTGACCCGCGACCTGGCCAGCTTCTGGCGCAACACCTACCCCGATGTGCGCAAGGACCTGCGTGGCCGCTACCCCAAGCATCCCTGGCCCGAAGACCCCATGACCGCCCCCGCCACGGCCCGCACCAGACGCAATCCGAACAGCAAAGCGTAGGGTGCTGCTGAACGAAGTGAAGCGCACCGCCGCAAGACGCCCCGCTGCTGCGCTTGGCCACGTGCAGGGTGCTGCTGAGCAAAGCGAAGCGCACAGCGGCATGCGGTCCCGCTGGTGCGCTTCGTTGCACTCAGCAGCACCCTACCCGGAAATACGCACCGTGGCGCGATGCACCGCCACCCGCGCCACTGTGCCGAATGACCCACGAGAAGCCGCCGCGGAACTGGCATACTGGTCGCTTCATGCACACCGAGACCTTTCGCTATGCGAGCATTCCTCCTCCTGGCCCTGACGACGCTGGTCCTGCCCTTGACGGCAACGGCCGCTGACCCGCATTCCTATGCGCAGCCGGACAAGGTGGTCACTACCCATCTTGCCCTGGACCTGGCGATGGACTTCTCGCGCCGGCAACTGCGCGGTGATGCCACCCTGACTCTGGACTGGAAAGACCCCGAGGCCGGAACGCTGGTACTGGACACGCGCCAACTTCGCATCGCCAGCGTTCGCGCAGTGGCCGACGATGGCAGCAGCAGCCGGCTCGATTTCAGCCTGGCAGCACCGGACAAGGAGCTGGGCAGCAAGCTCACGATTGTTGCGCCGAAGCATCCGCACAAGGTGCGTATCGCCTATGTCACGGCACCCACCGCATCGGGCCTGCAATGGCTGGGCAAGGAGCAGACATCGGACAAGAAGCAGCCCTTCATGTTCTCGCAGTCCGAATCCATCCACGCGCGTTCGTGGATCCCGCTGCAGGATTCGCCAGCCATCCGCTTCACCTACAGCGCACATGTCACCGCACCCAGGGGACTGCGCGTGGTGATGAGCGCGATCAATGACGCGCGGCATCCACTTGATGGCGACTTCAGCTTTTCCCAGACAAAGCCCATTCCCTCGTACCTGATGGCGATTGCCGCCGGTGATATCGCGGTGCGCGAGACCGGCCCGCGCAGCGCCGTGTACGCCGAGCCTTCGATGGTCGACAAGGCCGCGCACGAGTTCGAGGACACCGAGAAGATGATCGAGACGGCCGAGAAGCTGTACGGGCCGTACCGCTGGGGCCGCTACGACATCCTGGTGCTGCCGCCATCGTTCCCCTACGGCGGCATGGAAAACCCCAACATGACCTTCGCCACGCCCACCGCCATCGTCGGCGACAAGAGCCTGGTGTCGCTGATCGCGCACGAGCTGGCGCATTCGTGGTCGGGCAACCTGGTGACCTCCTCCAGCTGGCGCAACATCTGGCTCAACGAGGGTTTCACCACCTACGTGCAGGGCCGCATCACCGAGGCGCTGTACGGCAAGGCGCTGGCCGACGAGGAAGTGCTGCTGTCGGCCCGTGCACTGCAGAAAAGCATCGGCGACATGCCGGAGAACAGCCAGAGGCTGGCGCCCGAACCGCGCAGCGTGGGCGCCAACGACAACCTGTCCGACGTGGCCTACGACAAGGGTTCGTGGTTCCTGCGCACACTGGAACATCGTTTCGGGCGCAAGGCCTTCGACCAGTACCTCAAAGGCTATTTCGATCACTTCGCGTTCCAGAGTATCAACACCGAGCAGATGCTGGCGTACCTGAAGCCGAACCTGATCGACAAATACCCCGGCAAGATGCGCTGGTCCGAGGTGAAGACATGGGTCTATGGCACCGGCATTCCCGAGAGCGCCAAACTGCCCGACTCACCCAACTTCGACCTTATCGACAAGCAGCGCTCGGCCTTCCTGGCCGGCACGCTGGCCGCCGCCGACATCGACACCCGTTTTCTCGACAAGCGCAGCCCGGAAAAACTGGACACGCGCGCGTGGAACACCCAGGAGTGGATGTACTTCCTCGACGGCCTGCCGGACAAGCCGCCGCTGGACAAGATGCAGGCGCTGGACAAGGCATTCCATCTCACCGGCACGCCCAATGGCGAGATCGGCATGCGCTGGTACAAGCACGCCATCGCCGCCGGCGACAAGGCGGTCTGGCCGGCTGCCGCCGAGCACATGACCCGCATCGGCCGCCTGTACCTGACCATGCCGGTATACGGCGCGCTGGTAAAGACCAGGGACGGCCTGGCCTACGCCGAAAAGGTCTACGCCAGGGCCAGGCCCGGCTACCACCCGATGACCCAGCGCGCAGTCGAGTCGGTCATCGCCAAGGCAAAGAAGAAGTTCACAGAAGCAACGTCAGATCAATAGATCATGACCACGCAAACGGACAGCTCACCCTGGAAGATAATGCTGTGGCGACGAGTGCGCGGGCTGGGCATGCTGCTGCTGATCCTGCTGGCAGTGGCCGCGGGCATCTATCTGCTGGCGCCGCAATGGATCGTGCGGGTGGTCGAGTGGCGGCATGCCAGTGAAGCCGGCCTGGAAAGCCAGGAGCTGAGCGTCGATGGGCAGCGCTGGGTGTATTACGAAGGCGGCAGCGGCCCGACCATCATGCTGCTGCACGGATTTGACGGCAGCCGGGACAACTGGACCCGGGTCGCCCGGGATCTGACCGGCAATTTCCGCGTGATTATTCCCGACCTGCCGGGCTGGGGGAAATCGAAACCGGTGCCCGGTACCGACTACGGCCCCCGCGCCCAGGCCGAGCGCCTGGCCGGCTTCATCGAACGGGTGGCGCCGCGCAACCTGGTGCTGGTTGGTCACTCCATGGGTGGCCTCATCGCCGGCCTGTATGCCGCCGGGCATCTCGATCATGTCGCCGCCATCGGCTTTGTCGACAGCGGCGGCGTGGGTCACCTGAAGCCGCCCCTCGCCGATGGCCACAACCCCTTTGCCTACAGCGACCGGGCCGGCTTCGAGCAGGTACTGGATCTGGTGTTTGCAACCCCCCCGCAACTGCCCGGGCGGATCGAGGACGTGTTCGTCAATCGCAATGCGGGCCGTCTTGACATGATCAGGCGCACGTTTTCGGCGATGCTCCGGGATGATGCGTCCGCGGGACTGTCGCCGGTGTTGCCGCAGCTCGACAAGCCCACGCTGGTGATGTGGTGCCATGGCGACAAGCTTGTCAGCAGCGATGCGGTGGATGTCTTTCGCAAGAAGCTGACCGCCAGCCCGCGCATCGATGTCACCACCCTGTTTGGTTGCTCGCACATGCCGATGCTGGAAAAGCCGCACGCCACCGCCCAGGCCATCACCCGCTTCATGCTGCCTCCGCACCCGCGCTGAGGGCAGCAGCGGAGATTCGCGCCTCGATGCGCGTTTCCGGGTAGGGTGCTGCTGAGCGCCAGCGAAGCGCACCAGCGGGACGTCATGCGGCGGTGCGCTTCGCTTTGCTCAGCAGCACCCTACACGTGGCCAAGCGCACCAGTGGGGCGTCTTGCGGCGGTGCGCTTCACTTCGTTCAGCGGCACCCTACGTGAAATGAAGCGCACCGTCGGTGCTCCGCGCCGTGTTGCGCTTCGCTGCGTTCAGCGGCACCCTGCGTGCGACGAAGCGCGCTGTCGGGACGTCATGCCCTGGAAATTGCATGCCGAGGGGAATGATGCGACGGCCTACTCGCCCTTGTTTCTCTCATCGATCTCACACACGACGCCCCAATCCGGTGCGATGTCGCCGCTGCGGATGTATCGGTGGATTGTCGAATAGGCCCAATCGGCTGCTCGTTCGACATGGGCATGCTTGACCGGGTTGTAATGGATATAGTCGATGTGGGCGATGAGGTCGCCCTGATTCCTGATCGTGTGCTCCCGGAAGCGGCGCTGCCAGATGCCGCGCTCTCGTCGTGCAATCCTGCTCGCCGATCGATGCCCGCGGCCCGCAATAGTGCGCGAGAAGCTCGCCTTGATCAGACCCCAGCGGGTGCCCAGGTCGCGATCACCCGGTGGCAGCCGCCACAGACAGTGGAGATGATCCGGCAAGACCACGGCCGCCAGCGACTGGAAAGGATGCTGCGCCTGGACGCGACCGTAGGCGGCACGAAGCTCGGCGATATGGCGAACCAGCAGGTCGCCACGGCGATCCTGCAGGGCGACGGTCATGAAGTAGGTTGCCCCGGGCATCCCGGAGCGGCGGTATCGGGGCATGGGTGCAGCGTGCCATGACCCGGATGGGCTGCTGAACCAGGGCAGACCCCGTGTGCATGTAGGCCTTCGCCGACTTCTTGTTGCAGCAATGGCCCCACGCCTCGATGCGCGTTTCCGGGTAGGGTGCTGCTGAGCGCCAGCGAAGCGCACCAGCGGGACGTCATGCGGCGGTGCGCTTCGCTTTGCTCAGCAGCACCCTACACGTGGCCAAGCGCACCAGCGGAACGTCATGCGGCGGTGCGCTTCACTTCGTTCAGCAGCACCCTGCGTGAAACGAAGCGCAGCGGTGGCGCTTTACCCTGCGGTGCGCTTCAGCCGAGCAGGCGGTCGATCTCGATCTTGAGCACGCCGCCGTGTTGGCGCAGCCAGTTGCGTTGCGGCTTGTAGTCGGGCATCAGCGCCTCGACCTGGGCCCAGAAGCGCCGGGAGTGATCACGCACGGCAAGATGAGCCAGCTCGTGCACCAGGACATAGCGCAGGGCCTCGCGTGGCGCCAGAGCCAGCGACAGGTCCAGGCTGATGCGGTCGCGGCTGTCCAGGCTGCCCCACAGGCTTTTCAGCACCCGCATGCGAATGCCGGTCGGGGCGCGCCCCAGCTGGTCGACGTAGCCTGGCAGCCAGCGCGACACATCCTGACGAACGCAGGTCTCCAGGTAGTCCCTGAGCAGCGTGCGCGCACGCCCCAGACTCGATTCACCCCAGGGCTCGGGCAGGCGCAGCACCAGTCGGTCCGCAAGGCGCTCGATGCCGCTGCGCGACGAGGCCTCCCAGGCCAGCACCAGATCCTCGCCAGTGAGCATGATCTGGTTGGTCACGCCGACCTCCAGTTCCGGGGCGCGGGTGCCGTCGAGACACAGCTCGGCCAGCTTGCCTTCCAGCCACGGGCCGTGCTTTTTAAGAAAGGCAAACAGCTTGGCCGGGTGGGTATTGTGCGGGCAGGACAGTCGCGCGCCCTGGGCGGTCACTGTCAGGCGCAGATGGCGCGCACGCGGATGCGGCGACTTGCGCACCCGGATGGTGCGCCCGTCTCGCGCCGGCACTTCAAGCCAATCCTGTGTCCCCGCCTGCATTGCCTCTCGCTCCAGTCATGCCACCGAATTCAAGCCTGCTCCGGCCGGGTGATCGAAAACCATTGCGCCAGATGCTCCAGAAGCTTTTCCAGTTCCAGGCTCATCAGCGCGAAACGCGCATCAATCTCGGCACTGGCATCCTCGCTGGAATCGTAGCTCAACTCCTCCACCACCACATCGTGAAAACGCAGCTTGCGAATCACCAGATCCTCTCCGAGGACCATGCTGAGGCGGTCATCAAAGTGCAAGCCTAGCTGAAAAACCTGCTTGCCACTGCGAAGATGCTCGCGAATCTCGTCCCCGGCCAGATCCTGATGCCGGCAGCGCACCACGGCACCGCCTGCCGCGCCGGGATCACGCAACTCGCACTCGTCACCCAATTCCAGGCCGGCCGGCAGTTCGCCGCTGTCCAGCCAGCGGGTCAGCAGCGCGCGTGGTGTCTCGCCAGCGGCCAGGGGCAGAGCCGGAAAACTCGACAATGCCTCGCGCACGCTGCCCAGCAGGGTCTCGGCCTTCTTGCGGCTGGCGGTATCGATGACCAGCCAGCCGTGCTTGCGATCGACATAGGCATCGGTGCGCGACGGCCTGCTGAAGGCCTTGGGCAACAACTCCTCCATGACCGCTTGCTTGATGCCCCGACGCTGGCGGGCGCTCACCGGCCCGCCTTCGCTGGCCGCCCTGGCGCGGGCGCGACGGCTGGTTTCGGCGGCCACCACGGCGGCCGGGAGCAGCTTGTCCTCCTGGCCCAGGCTGAAAAGGGTGTGGTGCCCCAGGGTGCGCGTCAGGACCTCCTCGTCCGGACCAAGCGGCGAAACAAAGCCGCGGGTGAACATCTCCAGCGGGCCGCAGGCACGCAGCGGATGGTCGGCGAGAAGGGTCTCGAGATCGTCCAGCGACTTGCCGGCGCTGGCGGAAAAGCGGAACAGGGTAAGATTGCGGAAGAACATGCGGCTCTCAGGTCGAAGATTGACCGACCATTGTAACCATTGCCCGAGCCCATGGCGGAAGCTAAGCTTCGGGAGTGCTCACGTCGGGGTGTCATCCGATGCAACCGGAAAATCAGGCGGAACTTGCTCGCAGGCTGACCGATCTGCGCCAGGAACACCGTGACCTTGATGCCGCCATTGCACGCCTGGCCGATGCCCCGGGCGGCGATGAACTGCGCCTCAGCCGCCTGAAGAAGCGCAAATTGAGCCTCAAGGACGCGATTGCCCGGGTGGAAAGCCGCCTGATTCCGGACCTGGATGCCTGAACGGCCTCGCCTGCCGCAGCCGCACCGCGCCAGAAAGTTTGCGCAGGCCTGCCGCCAGTACCGAATCAGTCAATCGGCTTCATTGTCCTCGAAATTCGGGGGTGGTTCTTCGCCATGCCCATTGCCGGGCGTGATCTTGAGGATCGAATGGCGCACCTCGCGAGACAGGATCAGCCGCGCATCCTCCACCACATCGGCGAGCGCGGGCTCGAATTCCAGCGTGCCGTCCTCGCCGTTCCAGATCAGCTCGCGCTCGCGCAGGCGGCGGATGAATCCGCGAAACAGCGACTTGTCGAAGAACTCCGGCGCATTGAGTTCATGCAGCATGCTCAGACGCTGCGCCGTGGAGGTGCAATGGCTCTCCAGTTCAGCCGTACTCAGCGCGCCCTGGCCGTTCTTTACCAGCGCGGCAATCACGATGTAATAGCGTTCAAAGGCCTGCATCAGCGAATGCGCCAGCGTGCGCAGCTGGAATGCCGCATCCTCCTGCCCCGGGCCGCGCTCGAGCAGGCGACCCTCGCCGGTGGCATCCAGCAGGCCGATGCGAATGAACTCGTTGATCGTGGCCTGCAACTGGCGGGTGAAACCGTGCTCGTCCCAGCGCAGGAACAGCTCGCCCTGGATGAACGGGTAGATCACCCGCCCCAGGCGCAGCACCGAGGCGCGTGACATGCGCCGGTTGTTGACGAAGCAGCAGGCAACCCAAGCCGTGCATGCCATCAGGTGCAGCACGTTGTTGCGGAAATAGCTGAGCAGGACCGCCTTGTCGTTGTCGGCCAGCAGCACATCGCCGCCGGGGTGCTCGATACGCCGGATCCAGCCCATTTCCTGACCGTGGGCGATGATATCGGCCGGCAGGGCGTCGGTGACACTGACGCGATCGGAATAGGGCAACTCCACCAGCAGGCTGCGGGTCAGCTGCAACTGCCTGATCAGGTCGCTCTCGCTCATCGCGTGCTTGCGGGTGGCCAGCAGCACCAGGGCCAGCAGATTGACCGGATTGACCTCGGCGGCCGCATTGATGTTCACCTGAATCTGCCGGGCCAGCGCATCCACCACATCGGAGAACCAGGCCGGCTTGGCATCTTCGCCCTCGCTGGCATTTCGCCAGTCGCCCGCAGTGGCATCCAGCAGGGCATTGAGCGCCACCGGCTCGCCGAAGCTCAGCGTCACGTTGCCGTAGTGCTGGCGCAGCACCTTGCCGGCGCCTCGCAAAAGGCTCAGCAGGGACTCCTTCTCCTTGGGTTGGCCGGACAGCTCCCCGGCATAGGCATTGCCCTCCATCAGCTTTTCGTAGCCGATGTAGACCGGCTGGAAAAGCACCGGGCGACGCGGCGCGCGCAGGAAAGCCTGCAAGGTCATCGACAGCATGCCACCCTTGGGATCCAGCAGTCGGCCGGTGCGCGAGCGCCCGCCCTCGATGAAGTATTCGATCGGCACGCCCCGGTCGATCAGCTGCGCCAGGTATTCCTTGAAGATGGTCGAGTAAACGGCGCTGCCCTTGAAGCTGCGGCGCATGAAGAAGGCGCCACCGCGGCGCAGAATGGAACCGATCACCGGCAGGTTGAGGTTGATCCCGGCGGCAATGTGCGGTGGCACCACCCCGCTGACATGCAACTTGTAGGACAACAGGAGATAGTCGGCATGGCTGCGGTGGCTGGGCACGTAGACGATCTCGTGCCCGGGTGCCGCGGCGCGCGCCTGCTCGAAGTGGCGCATGCCCACACCGTCGTACAGCTTGTTCCAGAACCAGGTCAGAATGAACGAGGCCGAACGCACCACCGGATGCGAATAGTCGGCGGCAATTTCCATCACCATCTTGCGCGCACGGCGTTGTGCCTGCGCCGCACTGAGCTTGTTCTTGATGGCGCTGGCGGCAATCGCCTCGCGTACCGGCGCAGCATCCAGGACCGAACCGACCACCGTGCGTCGGTGCGAAAGATCAGGGCCGACCACCGCCGCGCGGATGCGCCGAAAGTGGACCCGAAATACCCTCGACAGCTTGCGTGCAAGACGCGATGGCTCCAGTTCCGGCGACTCCTCGACCGCCTGGCGCAGCGATACCGGCTCGGCGAAATGCACCACCGTGCTGCGCCCGTTGAGCAGGATAGCCAGCAATCGCCGGAAGCGACCCACCACGACCCAGTTCTCCGAAAACAGGACACGGAACCAGCCACTCTCGCGCGCCGGTGCCCTGCCGACATAGATCGACACGGGCACCAGCTGCACATCCTGATCCGGTGCCGAGTCGAATGACTTGAGCATCTGCATCAATGCCGCGTCGCTGGCACGCTTGCGAGTCCTGCCCAGAACCCAGCCTTCACGCCTGGCCAGCGAAAACATCGAGAAACGTCTGCGCATGCCTGCCAGGGACAGGCTGTCCGTGGGGCTGGGCAGGCCGGAATCCTTGCAGGCACGCTCAAGAATCAGGGCGTCGGAGAACCCATGGCGCTCGAGCACATAGCACACCGGACGCCCTGTCATCAGCAGGCTGGCCGGCTCGCTGGGGTCGCGCTTGATGCGAATCCAGGGGCGCAGCATGCGCCCGGCCAGGGCAAACCACCACGGCGCGCGCGAACGCGCCGTGGTCAGTGCTCCGGCTTTTGCATCAGAGTCGGACACGCGCTGGAGCCGGCGTCAATGGGTGCTGCTGGAAACCGCCGGCGCGCTGGAAGCGGCTGCCGCCTTGTCCTCGGCCATGGCTTCTTCCAGCTTGGCCACCAGATTGGCGTTGTACCAATGGCCATCACGCTCAATCATGTGGATCTGGCTCTTCATCGGCTTGTCGAACAGGCTGTAGCTGATCTCGACGGTTGCCTTGTGATCGGCCTGATTGGTGGTCTTGGCCTTGACCGAGGCAAGCGCCTTGTCAAGATCGGCGCCGTAGACCTTGAAAATCTTGCGCACACCCATCCATACCTGGCCGTATTTGTCCATGGCTTGCTCATAACTCATGGCGCGCGCCTGCTCGAGCGTCTTGACGTCCAGCTTGCGCACCGTCGAAGTCACCACGGAGATGGCCTGCTTGGCCTTGTCCTGATCGCCCCAGTTGGTGGATTGCGCCCATTGCGCTGCGGCAGCGAGCATTTCACCGGCCTGCTTCTTCTGTTCCGGAGTCATGTCCTTGGACTGGTTGATGGCGGTGGTCATCATGGTCTGACCCATGCCGACGTACATTGGCAGCTGGGCCTTGTACTTGCTGTCGTATTGCTGCAGCACGGGAAGCAGCTGCTTGAACAGGGACTGCTCGGCGTCCGGAGCCGACAGCTCCTTCATCTTGGCGGCAAATTCCTGGCGCTGCTTGTCGGTAATGGGGGCCTGTTCCTTCTGCTGCTCGGCAAACTTCTGCCGCACAGCCTGGTAGTCGGCTGGCGGCAGCGAGGCCTTGACCAGGGCGTCGATCCTGCCCTGATCGAGCAGCTTGACCTGATTCATGACGGCGCTGGCCGGCTCATTGTTGGCCGAAGCGGAGGGCTGTGCAGACTGATCCTTGCCGCAGGCGGCCAGCATCAGCAGCCCGAGCAGCGGCACGGCAATGCGAAGAGTGGGTCGATACATGGGACACGATCCGTTGCTATTGGGGGAAGGCGAAGGGTAGGTTGCGCGGGCGACAGTGGCAAGCGCCAGAAGTCAGGTCCTGCTCAAAAAAGAAAGCCCGAAGTCCGTGAGGGCTTCGGGCAAATCCGGATATCCGGAAAGGAGGATTGCCGCAACTGGCGCCATTTGGGCGCGGCGCCATATTTCAGCGACGTCCAGTCTAGCGCGGCGCCAGAGTTAATGCAATACCTTAACAAATCACTGTCAAGTTATTGAACAAAGTGATTATTTTGCCCTGAGCGCATCCACCGTTTCGGCATGGCGCTGTGCCGGGCTGAGGGTCCAGTCGTTGTTGAACAAGGCCGGCTGCCAGTGGCCATACATCGGATTGGGCAGCATGAACCAGCGCTCGCCGAACCAGTCCATGTGCGGTGCAGTGGCCTTGCGACGCCCATCCGGGGTGTTCACCAGAACCGGCATGAAATCACCAAGCTGGTCGCCAAATTGCATCAACACGCGGTATTTTCGCCCAACAAGCTGCCTTCTGCAGGTTTTCTGCGTACCGATCTGCTCGCAACCGGGCACGATGGTTCCCAGACCGAGGAATGCGTCGGGCCCGGAAACCGGAAAGCCCTGCGTGCGCAGATTCTGCACGGTGGCCTCATCCAGCGACTGATCCCGGTTGGACAGGTAGAACACCGCCACGCCGTGATCGGCGGCATAGCGGGTGAATTCGAGCGCACCGGGCAGCGGCCTGGCAGAAGCCTCCTTGACCCATGTCCCCCAGGTCGCCTCGTTGTACTCGGCGCCGGACCGGATCAGGCGTGCCTCGTAGGGCGAGTTGTCCAGCACCGTCTCGTCGACATCCAGGATCACGGCCGGCGGCAGCTTGCCGAAGCTGTTCTCGCGCTCCGCCGGTACCAGTGCATCCCACTGCTTGTCTTTCAACGCCGCTTTCAGCCGCTGTTCGGCCTGCCGGTAAGTCTGCACGAAAACCACGTCGTGCTCGACCGAAGTCTGCACCCATGCGGTGGCAAGGGTTAAATCGTCGGTGAAATTGCGTGGTCCCTCCACCGACACGGCCAGCGGCGAGCTCGCGGTGCCGGCTGTCGCCGGCATGGAAGCCTGCGCTGCGGTCTGCGCCGGGGCGCTCGGCTGACTGGCGCATGCAGCCAGGGTCAGGGCAAGCGTCAGGGCAAAAACGAAACGGATGGACATGATCTTCCTCGGGGGCATGGGTCGCGGCACAGTGTACCCAATCACCCCGGTGTCAGGCGACGGCGAATATCCCGCACTGTCGCGCCGCCGGTGCGACGCGCCCAGCTCACGCCGCGTACCCGGGGCAGCCCTGCCTCTCAGAATTCCGGGTCATGCGGCTCGGCCGCAAAGCCCAGGGTAATGCCACCGGTACCGACATTGACCATGCCGGTAATGCTCATCACGCTGGTATGCAGTTTGACATGGCGCTCTTCACAGATTGCCTCGAGCACTGCAAACCCGGGCAGATTGCGCAGTTCATCCAGGTCGCCGCCATAGCTGATGCACATGGCGCGGGTGAGCAGCCCCTGACGCACGCGCTCGGCTGCATAGTCGAACAGATCCTTGGCGCCCTGCTCGAAACCGCGTGCCTTGTGTACCGGCTCGGTATCGCCGCGATAGCACCGCAGAATCGGCTTGATGTCCAGCGCACCACCAATCGCTGCGCTCATGAAACTGACACTGCGGTCACCCTTCTTGCGTGCGCGAGCGCGCAGGTAATGAAGGTCGCGTGGCAGAAGATAGCCGTAGGTGTGGTTTGCCAGTGACTCCAGGCGTTCGCGGATACGCCCCGGACTGGCGCCGTCGGCAATCATGCGCGCGGCCTCCAGTGCGGTGACGCCTTGTGCCGCAAACAGATTCTGGGTGTCCACCACCCGCATCAGGAACGGGCTGGTGTAACCGGCCTTCTGGCGAATGCCACGGTATTCCCGAAGAATGGAGAAGCTGGCCTGATTGGCATTGGCGTGTATGGGGCTGCGACTGGCGGTAACGGTCAGACAGAAGACGCAATCGTAATCGAGCACCAGTTGTTCGAGGAACAGATCGTGGATCTGCTCGACCGTGAACGATGAGGTTTCGGCCCTGTGCCCGCGCTCGCCGATGTCGCTGTTGTAGTAGTTGACCGTGGCTTCCATGTCACGCCGATCGACAAAGCTCTGATCGTCGATACTGACTGCTATGGGCAGGATGACCACCGGGTTGTCACTAAAGAAAGTCTGCGGAAGATCGCAGGTTGCATCCACGACAATGCCAAAGCGCATAGGTCCTCCTTCGCCGTCACGGCACCTCAGTGCAGTTCTTTGTACTCCGCTTCGCTGAAAGTATCCACCTGAATGACCTCGTCGCGCGCGGCGCGTGCCTCGCTCAGCAGTTCATGTTCGGACTCGTTGATGACACCCAGGGACAGCGCTGCGTCGTCGAGCATGACCCCGGGCGCGCGTTCCAGACGCCCTGATCGCACTGCGTCGCGCAGCTTGGTTTCCACCGGAATGGCGCGCACCGCCTTGTCCAGGGCAGCCTCCAGTCGACCGAGGCCGGCCTCGTCCGCCGGTGGCACGAAAATATCCTCGGTCAGTTGCAGCCGCGCGTCACGGTCTTCCAGAACCGCGCGTGCCACACGCTGCCCCAGCGCATCGGACGGCGGCCGCTGGCGCGCACCAAGCGGGAAGATGGTACAGCGCAGGACCCAGTTCAGCGGTCCCAGCGGCAGGTTGGTGATGATCTCCTGCAGTGCGCCCTGGATGCGGAAAAGGGCCAGATCCACGCTCCAGCGCGTCAGGTCCTCGCTGGACTTCAACTTGGGTTCGTCGTGATAGCGCTTCAACGAAGCCGATGCCATGTAGAGGTTGGCCAGCACATCGGCCATGCGCCCCGATATCTTTTCGCGCCGCTTGAGGGCTCCGCCAAGGGTACCCATGGCAATGTCCGATATGAAGGCGAACGCCGCCGAATAGCGGGACAGTTGCTGGTATTGGCGCCGCATGCCGGAACTGCGCGGAGCGCGCGCCAGCCTGCCGCCGCTCAGACCCAGCAGCCAGGTGCGCACGAAACGCGTGCAGAAGAAGTTGATGTAGCCGAACAGGGCCTGGTCGAAGGCGTCGTTGTCCTCCTCGGCAACGCTGTCGATCAGCTTGCCCACGAACGGGTGGCTGCGAATGGCACCCTGGCCATAAATGATCATCGAGCGCGTCAGGATATTCGCACCCTCGACGGTAATGCCGATCGGTATCGCCATCCACATGCGCGACAGAAGGTTGCGCGGACCGCGCTGTATGGCGCTGCCGGCACGGATATCCATCGCATCGGATACCACTTCGCGCATGCCCTGGGTCAGATAGGCCTTGGCCACATTGCCCAGCACTGCCGGTCGCTCGCCGGCATCCAGCGCGGCACAGGTCAGCGTGCGGGTGGCACTCATCATCCAGGTCTTGCCCGCGATTCGCGCCAGTGGCTCCTCGATACCCTCGAAACGACCGATCGGCGTATCAAACTGCTCGCGCACCGTGCTGTAGGCGCCGGTGATGCGGGTGGCCATCTGCGCCGCACCGATCGACAGGGCCGGCAGCGAGATCGAGCGTCCCGCCGCAAGACTTTCCATCAGCATGCGCCAGCCATGCCCGATCTGCTCGCGCCCGCCAATGATGGCATCCAGCGGCACGAACACATCCTCGCCCTGAATCGGGCCGTTGTCGAACGGCACACCCATCGGATCGTGATGGCGGCCAATGCGGATGCCGGGCAGGTCGCGGGATATCAGCGCACAGGTAATGCCAAGATCTTCCTTGTCACCCAGCAGCCCGTGCGGATCCTTGAGACGAAAGGCCAGTCCGATCAGGGTCGCCACCGGCGCCAGGGTGATATAGCGCTTGTTCCAGTTCAGGCGCATGCCCAGCACCTGTTCGCCCTGCCAGGTGCCGCGCTCGACCACGCCAGTGGACTGGGTGGCCGCGGCATCGGAACCGGCTTCCGGACCGGTCAGGGCGAAACACGGAATATCACGCCCGTCGGCCAGGCGCGGCAGATACTTCTGCTTGTCTTCCTCGCTGCCGTAGTGCAGCAGCAGCTCGGCAGGGCCCAGCGAGTTGGGCACCATCACCGTGACGGCGGCGGTAATCGAACGGCTGGCAATGCGGGTAACAATGCGCGAATGGCCGATCTGCGAGAACTCCAGCCCTCCGTAGGCGCGCGGGATGATCATGCCGAAGAATTTTTCGCGCTTGAGGAAATCCCACACCTCATCGGACAGGCCGCGCTGCTGTTCCACCTGCCAGTCGTCCAGCATGCGGCACAGCTCTGCCACCGGTCCATCAAGAAAGGCCTGTTCGCGCTCGCCCAGTGGCTGACACGGGTAGTCCAGAAGCTTCTGCCAATCGGGTATGCCGGTGAACAGATCGCCATCCCACCAGACCGTACCCGCCTCCAGGGCAATGCGCTCGGTTTCTCCGAGACGCGGCAAGACCGTGCCAACAGGCTTGCGCAGGTGGCGCGAGATCAGGGCGCAGCGCACCACCGGCCAGCCGGTCACCATGGCCGCCAGCACGGCAGCCAGCGTGATGATGACGAAACCGACACCGACGCCGTGCAGCAGCCACCAGCCCGCAAGCAGAATGGCCAGTCCCGCCACCCACGCCAGCCATCCGCGACCGACATGAGCCAGTGACAGGGCCGCGACGGCGGCAACGATGCATACAATCCAGATCATGGCCCGATACTCCTGAAAGCTGTCTCCACCATTGTGTCGGATGGAGTTTGAAGCGCAGCCAACTCGCAGTTGCCTGCCGGCAGTGGCATCATGCCCGGATACTTTTGCTCGGGAAGGCCATGAAGGACAAAGCTGAAATCGTTGCCAACTGGTTGCCGCGCTACACAGGCACCCGTCTTGAGGACTTTGGTGACTACATACTGCTCACCAACTTCGGCCACTACGTCGACCTGTTCGCCGACATGAACAATGTCGAGGTGAAGGGCCAGGATCGCCCCATGCCCAACGCCACGGCAGACGGCATCACCATGATCAACTTCGGCATGGGCAGTCCCAATGCCGCAACGGTGATGGATCTGCTGTCCGCCATCCATCCTGCCGCGGTGCTGTTCCTCGGCAAGTGCGGCGGGGTGAAGAAGAAAAGCCAGATCGGCGACTTGATCCTGCCGATTGCCGCCATCCGCGGCGAAGGCACATCCAACGACTACCTGCTACCCGAGGTCCCCGCCCTGCCCGCCTTCCAGCTGCAGCGTGGTGTGTCGACCATGATCCGTGATCTTGACCACGACTACTGGACCGGCACCGTCTACACCACCAACCGCCGGGTATGGGAGCATGACGAGGCATTCAAGGAATACCTGCGCAAGACCCGCTGCATGGCCGTGGACATGGAAACGGCCACGGTCTTTGCGGCCGGCTTCGCCAACGAGATCCCCTGTGGCGCCCTGCTGCTGGTCTCCGATCAGCCGATGATTCCCGAGGGCGTCAAGACCGAGGCCAGCGACAGGAAAGTCACCGGCAGCTTTGTCAACGCGCACATCGAGGTGGGCATCGAGGCTCTGAAACTGGTCCGGCGCAAGGGTCGCAGCGTCAAGCATCTGGTCTACGAGCACACGTTCGACCCGGACTGATTGGCGCCGCGGCCAGGCGAAGCCGAAGCCCGGACAGGCGCTGCCAGCGCATTGCCCTGGGCCAACCAGGCGAACCGCTCTGTCAGCACAGGTTGGTCGCTACGTGCGGCGCTCTCGCCATTCGGGAGCCAGCAGGCCGTAAATGTCCGAATCGGTGATTTCGCCCGCGACCTGCCAGCGCTGACGCAAATGGCCTTCCTTCCGGAATCCCAGGCGCTCGAGCACGCGCGCGGACGGTTCGTTGCGCGGGTCGATGTCGGCCTCGACACGATGCAGCTTCAGTGCATCGAAACCATGATCAAGCAGAGCCACCAGCGCTTCGTGCATGTAGCCATTGCCCCAGTAGCGGCTGGCCAGGGTGTAGCCGATTTCGGCCCGGCGGTTGTCGAAGTCCAGCTTGAAAAGGGTGCAGGTACCGAGCACCTGATCGTCCTCGTGTCGCTGCAGCATCAACTGCAGGGCGCTGGCCTGCTGCTGTTCGTCGCGCATGCGTGCCAACCAGGCGTGTGCCTGCGCGATGTCCGTCCAGGCGGGGCGGGAAAGATAGCGTGCGACGCGGGCATCGGCGTAGATCGCGAAGACTGCGTCGGCGTCGGTATTCTCCGGCAAACGCAGGCAAAGCCGCTCGCTGTGCAGCCTGATGTCGGGCAGGGTCGTCATGGGGCGTTTCTCCTCCGCGAGTTGCGCAGATTGTCGATGGAAAAGCTCGCCACCTCGCCACCGTCGGGCGTGCGCAGCGGCTGGCCGGGCTGCGGCCCCCAGGCGTGTGCGCTGATCACTTCCCAGGTGGCGGGTATGCGGCCGTCGACGCGCATGCCTTCGTAGGCTCGCAGCATGCGCTGCAAATGCTTCTTGCCGGTAAGGCCGCGCGGTCGCGCACTGTCGGCATGGGTGGCACCCAGACCCTTGAGTTCGCGCAGGAGACCCTGTGGCTCGTCGTAGGTGAGCGTGTAGCGCGATACATCCAGTACCGGCTCGCGCAGGCCCGCGGCCAGCATGGCATCGCCCAGATCATGCATGTCCAGGAAGCGCCCGACATGCGAATCCTGATCGCTCTCGGCCCAGGCGGCGCGCAACTCACGCAAGGTGTCGGGGCCGAAACTGGAAAGGGCAAGATAGCCACCGGGCCGGAGAACCCGCACCCACTCGGCAAACAGGGCCGGCAGATCGTCACACCACTGCACGCACAGGTTGGAGTTGATCACGTCCACACTGTCGTTCGGCAGCGGCAGATGCATGGCATCGGCGGCCACGCGGGCAAAACGACGTCGCCATCGGCTGTGACGACGCGCGCGCTGCAGCATCGGCAGGGCAAAGTCCAGCGCGATCACCTCGGCCGCCGGATAGCGCTGCTTCAGCAGTGCGGCGGCACGCCCGGTACCGGCACCGATATCGATGACACGCTGTGGCTGCTGCAGATAGAAATCCATCCGCGCCAGCAGACCGTCCTGCACTTCGCGCTGCAGAACATCATGGTCCTCGTAGCTGACCGCGGCGCGTGAAAAATTGCGCTGCACCCGATCGGTATCAAGCCTGAAATCGTTCATGCGCTCACCGTATCCAGCACCGGCTGCAGGGCCTTGACGACCGCATCCACATGGCCGATGAAAGGCGCATGGCCGGCGTGGGCGACGCTCACGAACCGACCTGCGCATGCATCAGCAGCCCACTGCATGGCCCGCCACGGCACAATGCGATCACGCGCACCGGCCACCCACACGCTTGGCATGTCCAGAGTCGCCAGCCCGGGCCTGAGATCGGCATGCTTCAGCAGTTCCAGTCCCTGCTTGAGCATGGCCGCGTCGGGCTTGCCATGGCTGAATAGCTGGGCACGCAACTTGCGCGTTTCCTGCATGGCGTGATCGCTGCCCAGTGCCTCCAGCGCCAGGAAGCGCTCCAGGGTTGCCTCGAAACCCTGATCAAGGTCGGCACCGAACTGATCGAATATCTCGGCCGACACCGCACGATTCCAGCCCGGCTTGCGAACCAGGCACGGTGAGCTGCTCAGCATCGCCAGGCCTTGCACGCGAGCGGTTCGCGCCTGCGCCGCGGCCAGGGCAACAAGTCCACCCATCGACCAGCCCAGCCAAAGCGCCGGTGGCGTCGCTGCGGCGATGGCGCTGACACAGGCGTCGAGTTCCAGCGGCAGGCTGCTGTCGCACGAGTGGCCGTGTCCCGGCAGATCCACCACATGCATGGTGCAGCGCCCCGCCAGGGCTTCGATGAGGGGTGCAAATATGCCGCCGTGCATGGCCCAGCCGTGCAGCAGCACCAGGTGACGATCGCCGTGACCGTGGGTTTCAATGTGAAGATCAGACATGACTCATGATAAACCGCAATGCGCGCTCGCACCCGGGCGAAGGCGCACGCTGGGGCCCTGCAGGCACATCACGGCTCGCTGAAAGGAAGGGTGGACAGTGCATCAAGCAGTTGATCGATGTCGTCAGCCGAATGCGCCGCGGACAGGGCAATGCGCAGCCGAGCCTGCCCCGCTGGCACCGTCGGCGGCCGGATCGCGGTGACCAGAAAGCCGGCCGTTTGCAGATGGCGGGCAGCGGCCAGCGCCGTTCCGCTGTCACCGGCCGGCAATGGCTGGATGGGCCCGTCACCCTCGCCAAGTGCCAGGCCGAGCTGAAGGCCGCCAGAGCGGAATCGGGCGATGTTCCGCGCCAGCTTCTGGCGACGATCATCAGCAGCTTGCGCCAGGTCGACCGCGACCCGCGCCGCGGCGGCCAGTGCCGGTGGCGGCGCCGTGGTGTAGATGTAGCTGCGGGCAAACTGGGTCAGGCCCTCGATCAGGGCAGACGAGCCGGCCACAAAGGCGCCGAAGCAGCCCAGTGCCTTGCCCAGGGTGCCCATCAGAACCGGAACCCGTGTCTGGTCCAGGCCGGCTGCCAACACGCTGCCGGCGCCGCGCGGGCCATTCACGCCCAGGCCGTGCGCATCATCCACCATCAGCACCGCATCGCGCTGCTTGCAGATTGCCGCCAGGCTCGACAGGGGAGCAAGATCACCGTGCATGCTGAATACCCCGTCGGTCGCCAGCAGCGCCGCGGCGCCGGGCATCGTGTCGAGCTGGCGAGCGGCAGCAACGCTGTCGCCATGCGGGTATCGTTTCAGGCGCGCTCCGGACAGGCGCGCGCCGTCCAGCAGGCTGGCGTGATTGTAGCGATCCTGTACGCACAGATCGCCGCGCCCGAGCAGGGCCTGCATCACACCGGCATTGGCCATGACGCCGGTCGAGAACAGCAGGGCGCGCTCACGCCCGGTCCATGCGGCCAGCGCTTCCTCCAGCATGGCGTGCTCGCGCTGGTGGCCACAGATCAGATGGGCCGCGGTACTGCCCACGCCGTGCTCTGCCGCTGCCCGTTGCAAGGCCTGCACCAATGCAGGGTGACGCGCGAGGCCGAGGTAGTCGTTGCTGCAGAACACGGTCAGCAGGCGCCCGTCCCGGCGCACCTGCACCGCGTCGTGCACCTGCAGCGCACGCGCGGACCTCAACAGGTTCTGCTCGGCGCGCATTGCCACGGACTGTTCCAGCCTGGCCAACAGGGCAGGACCGCTCATGCGCACTTGCCTTGACCGCTACACTGGCCGGCGAGTCCGCCATGGTCTCGCGACAATGGAGTTTGCTGATGTCTTTCAACAAGTATCTGGCACGCGTTGGCATGGTGCTTGCGGCGCTGCTGCCATCGGCCTGTTCGACGCTGTCCACGCCGCAGGGCGCGCAAGCGCTGACGGGCTACCGCCTGGAGATGCAGGTCCGGGTCGACGGCGTCCGCGACAATCTCTCCGGCCTGGCCTACGACCCGCAGGGTCAGCGCCTTCTGGCCGTGGTCAACCAACCCGCCACCCTGCTGGTGCTGGACACCGACGGCCATGTGCAACGGCGTATCGGGCTGGATGGCTTTGTTGATACCGAAGGCGTGGCACTGCTGCCCGGCGGGCGTATTGCGGTGACCGAGGAACTGCGCAACCAGATCGCGATCTTCGACCTGCCCCCGCCCGGCGTTGACCGCGTCCTGCATGCGGCGGCGGTACGCCTGCCGCTGCATGGCTTCAAACAGGGAAATGACGGGTTCGAGGGCCTGGCCTACGACACCCGCAGCGGCTGTCTGTGGATGGTCAAGGAACACCGCCCCCGCGGCTTGTACCAGGTCTGCGGCCGGACGCCGCAATCGCTGCGCGTGCGCGACCTGAGCCACTGGCTGCAGCAGGCCGGTGCCGGCAGTGATCTGTCCGGCATCGAGATCGACCCGGTGCATGGCCACCTTCTGCTGCTCAGCGACGAATCGCACCGCGTGACAGCCATGGACCGCCACGGGCGCGTGCTGGCCCATCGCAATCTTGGCGGATCGCAGGAACCGACGCCGCCGCAGCCCGAAGGCATTGCCCTGGACGGGCACGGCCATCTGTGGGTGGCAAGCGAACCGGACCGCCTGTATCGATTCCGGCGGACGACACCAGTACATCGCTCAGGCCAGTGAATCGGAAGCTGCCACCGTGGTGCGCTCGGCAATATCGGCATGCACCGTGGCCGGTGCCTGGGTCAGGTGCAGCGGCTTGAGGTCCAGCCGCGCGAACAGTTCGCGGTCCTGCGCCACAGCCGGGTTGCCGGTGGTCAGAAGCTTTTCGCCATGGAAGACGGAATTGGCACCGGCAAAAAAGCACAGGGCCTGCAGCTCGTCGCTCATTTCCTCGCGGCCGGCCGACAGGCGCACCATCGATGCGGGCATCAGGATGCGCGCCACGGCAATTGTGCGCACGAACTCGAACGGATCGAGCCTTGCCGTACCGGCCAGGGGAGTGCCCTCGACCTGCACCAGCATGTTGATCGGCACCGACTGCGGCGGCTCGGGCAGAGTCGCCAGCCTGTGCAGCAGGCCCGCGCGCTGGCTGCGGCTCTCACCCATGCCGACGATGCCGCCACAACAGGTCTTCAGGCCCGCATCGCGGACACGCTCCAGCGTATCCAGGCGATCCTGGTATTCACGCGTGTGGATGACCTCGCCATAGAATTCCGGCGCGGTATCGAGATTGTGGTTGTAGTAGTCGAGGCCGGCATCCTTCAGTGCATCGGCCTGACCCGGACTCAGCATGCCCAGGGTGGCACAGGTCTCGAGGCCCAGATCCTTGACCGCGCGCACCATGGCGGCGACCTTGGGAATGTCGCGGTCCTTCGGCTCGCGCCACGCAGCGCCCATGCAGAAGCGACTTGCACCGGCTGCCCTGGCCGCCCTGGCCTGTTCGACCACCGCATCAAGCGACATCAGCTTCTGCGCCTCAACCCCGGTGTGGTAGCGCTGCGCCTGCGGGCAATAGGCGCAATCCTCGGGGCAGCCTCCGGTCTTGATCGACAGCAGGGTGGACACCTGCACGGCATTGGGGTCGTGATGAGCGGCATGCACGGCATGCGCACGTGCCAGCAGGGTGTTGAAAGGCAACTCGAACAGCGCGATGACCTGCTCGCGACTCAAGGACTCGGACATGGTGGTTTTCCGCGGGAATATGGCGGCGAGTGTGCGCAGGCCACCGGCGCCTGTCAACTTTCAGCAGGAAGCATGGTTTACGGTAGGCCCATTCCTACGTGACACAGGGACTCGCACCGGCTGCCCGGCGCTGCGTGATCGCGCATCATGCCGCGCATGCCCCTGAAACCGGACAAGCAGGCGCAGCGCCGCGCCGGCAAACAGCTTCCCGCCCGCCTGCGCGCTGCCGGAGCGGGTGTCCTTGGCATGCTGCTGCCACCGCACTGCCTTCTGTGCGGCGCCCGCGGTCAGACGCATATCGACCTGTGCAGCGCATGTGTGCGGGACATGCCCCGCAACCGTCCGTGCTGCCTGCACTGCGGCATGCCGCTGGCCGTGGCCGGCGACAGCTGCGGCGACTGCCAGCGCCATCCGCGGCCCTGGCACTTGGCCTGGGCGCCATTCCGTTACGCCTGGCCGCTCAATTTGCTGGAAACGCGCTTCAAGTTCTCCGCCAGCCTGGCAAGCGGCAGGGTACTTGCGCGGCTGTGGCGCGACGCCGGTCCCCCGCGGGCTCGGCCCGATTGCATCGTGCCGGTACCCCTGCATCCGCGGCGGCTGCGCCAGCGCGGCTACAACCAGGCGCTGGAGCTGGCGCGACCGCTGGCACGCGCCTGGGACATCGACCTGCAACCGCAACTGCTGTACCGGCGCCGGCACACCGCCGCACAGAGCGAACTGGACGCCGTTGCCCGCCGCCGCAACCTGCGCGATGCCTTCGCCGCCAACCCCGCGTGCGGCATGCCCGAACACATCGCGCTGCTGGACGATGTCATGACCACCGGCGCCACCCTCGCCGAATGCACGCGGGTCATCCAGCGTGCCGGCGCCAGGCGCGTCGACGTCTGGGCCCTGGCCAGAGCGCCGTGACGGCACCCACCGACCTCCGGCGCCGCCGCCGCCATGGTCCCGCTTTCGCGGCGACGACAGCGCATTGCGCCCGGACTGGAAAGCAGGCGACTGACATTCTGGCGACGAATAACCGATAATTGCGGCCAATCCCGATTCAGGAACCGTCATGCCCGAGCTTGCCGTGGTCGTGCCCGTCTTCAACGAGCGCGACAACATCCAGCCGCTGATCGACGAGATCAGCACAGCACTCGACGGACGCTGCGACTACGAAATCATCTATGTCGACGATGCCAGCAGCGACGACAGCCCGGCGGTGCTGCAAGCAGCGCGTGACCGGCAACCGCGGCTGCGCATCCTGCGGCATCGCACCCAGAGCGGGCAGAGTACCGCCATACGCAACGGCATCAAGGCCGCACGCAGCCCATGGATAGCCACCCTCGATGGCGATGGCCAGAACGATCCGGCGGACATTCCCAAGCTGCTGGACATGCGCGATGAGGCCGATGCCAGGGTAAAGCTGTTCGCCGGCTGGCGGGTCAACCGCAAGGACAGTGCCAGCAAGCGCTTCGGCTCGCGTTTCGCCAACAGCCTGCGCAGCCGTCTGCTCAAGGACAATACGCCGGACACCGGCTGCGGCATCAAGCTGTTCGAGCGCGCCGCGTTTCTCGACCTGCCCTATTTCGACCACATGCACCGCTATCTCCCGGCCCTCATGCAGCGTTCCGGCTGGACCGTGGTTTCGGTGCCCGTCAATCATCGCCCTCGCAGCGCCGGGGTCTCCAAATACAACAACCTGGGCCGTGCCCTGGTCGGCATTTCCGACTTGCGCGGAGTCGCCTGGCTGCTGCGCCGCGCACGCCTCACCGAGGTGGACGAGGCTAGATCGGAAGGCGCGCATGGTTGTTCCATGCAATCTTTGAGAGGCACAGCTATGGATGAAAGCACATCGCAGCCCGAGATTTCTACCGCCCAGGCTCTAGGAGCGGGGGCCTATACCAAGTCATGCAAACGCTGAACATTCGCCAGGCAGAACCAGACGACGCCGCCGCCATGGCCGCCGGCGAGCATCAGGCGGCGCGGACCCCGGGGCTGTTGAATGCGGCGCCGGGAGAGATTCCGGAGTCGGCCTACCGCGCCACGATTGCAGCACTGGCAAACGGCGACCACGGCCTGTATGCCGTTGCCCAGGTGGACGATGAGCTGGCGGCACATCTGCTGCTCGAACCGCTGCCGCTGCAGTCCAGGGCGCACGTGTGCACGCTCACCATCGTGGTGTATCCGGACTGGCAGCGGCAGGGCATTGGCAAGGCGCTGCTGCGACATGGCATCCAGTGGGCACGGCAGCATCCCGGTATCGAGAAAATCGAGCTGACCGTCCGCGCGGACAATGCCGCTGCCATCACGCTGTACCGTGCACTGGGATTCGAACAGGAAGGCCTGCTCAGACAGCGGGTGAAGGGCACGGACGGTATGTGCCGTGATGACATCGCCATGGCGCTGTTCGTCAGCTGATTCAGGCTCGCAGCCACACCCTCGCGATCAGGCGCATAATCAGAAATCATCATCACCAGGGAACGTCATCATGAGCCATCAAGGCAGTTGTCATTGCGGTCGCATCGCCTACGAGGTCGAGGGCCAGCCCGATCAGCTCACCACCTGCAATTGTTCGCACTGTGCCAGAAAGGGCTACCTGATGTGGTTCGTGCCGCGCGAATCGGTGACCTTGAAAACGCCAGAATCCGACATGGCGACCTACACTTTCAACAAGCACGCCATCCAGCACCACTTCTGCCCCGTCTGCGGTTGCGCGCCGTTTGGTTTTGGCGAACACGAGGGCAAGCAGATCGTCGCCATCAATGTGCGCTGCCTGCCGGACATGGACACCGCAGACATGCCCATCCGCGAAGTTGACGGGCGCAGCCTTTGAACACAGGCGTCACCGGGCCTGATCCCGCCCTTGCCCGCACACGCCCTCCACGTGCCACGGCAGCCACCGGCACGGCGCCTATCGCAACAGGAATGTCGCATGGATGACGCCGAACTCGAGCAATTGCAGGCGCAACTGCTGAAATGGCGCGCCGAGCTGGAATCCACAACGGAATCCACGACCGAGGCATCGCGGCCGGTGGAGCTCGATCAGGCGAGCGTCGGTCGTCTGTCACGCATGGATGCCATGCGTGCGCAGAACATGGCGCAGGAGGCCGGACGGCGCAGGGAAGCGCAGCTCGCGCGCATCGCTGGCGCCCTGCGGCGGATGCAAAGCGGGGATTTTGGTCAATGCTTTGTCTGTGGCGAGGACATCGAATCGCGCAGACTGCGCTTTGATCCCACCACCACGCGCTGCGTGCACTGCAAGCAGGACTGAGCGGCCGCACAACACCAGCGACGGCGGGCCTGGCTGCCGCGCTATGCTGACCCGGCCACCGCACACGCCACAGCACGAATCCATCGACGCACCCGGCGTCGCATCAGAAACCCGGATCGCTCCCACGGAGAAAAGTCATGAGTCACCATGAAGTTCACAGGGCACACCGGATCGGCTGGCTTCGTGCCGGCGTGCTCGGGGCCAACGATGGCATCGTGTCCACCGCCAGCCTGATCATTGGTGTGGCCGCGGCCCACTCCGGGCAGGCGTCGATTCTGCTGGCCGGCGTGGCCGGGCTGGTGGCCGGTGCCATGTCCATGGCCGCCGGCGAGTATGTCTCCGTCAGTTCGCAGGCCGATACCGAAAAGGCGGACCTGGCGCTGGAACGAAAGTCGCTGGAAAACGACTACGAGTTCGAACAGACCGAGCTGGCGGAAATTTATCAGGAGCGCGGCCTGGACCCCGATCTGTCGCACAAGGTCGCCGAGCAGTTGATGGCGCACGACGCCCTGGGCGCACATGCACGGGACGAGATCGGCATTTCACCCAGCATCACCGCCCGACCGATCCAGGCGGCGCTTTCCTCGGCCGGCTCGTTCACGGTGGGCGCCGCGCTGCCACTGCTGGTCGCCTGGATGGTTCCGGGCGAGCGACTGATCATGGTGGTGGCAGCGGCCTCGCTGGCATTCCTGGCGCTGCTTGGCGCCGTCGCAGCCCGCACCGGCGGCGCGCCCATGATGAAGGGGCTGTTGCGCGTGACCTTCTGGGGTGCACTGGCGATGGCCATTACCGCGGGTGTGGGCAGCCTGTTTGGTGTGTCCGTCTGAGCCCGTCAGCTGGGGCTGCTTGCCTGCGCACCCGCGAAGCTACTCGGCACGCAAGGCGTCGATGGGATCAAGCGCCGCGGCCTGACGAGCGGGATAGACGCTGAATGCGAGGCCGATAAGCGTGCACGCGCTGGCGGCCAGGATGATGGGGAACGGCGCCCAGGCAACCTGCCATTCGGCGAAAGCGGCGATGAGGTAGGCCAGCAAGCCGCCGAACAGTATGCCGATCAATGCGCCGCTGAGGCAGATGACTGTGGCTTCGCGCAGGAATCGCGCAATGATGTCGTTGCGGCGCGCGCCGATGGCACGCAGAAGGCCGATCTCGCGTCGTCGCTCCAGCACGTTGGCCAGCATGATGTTCATGATGCCGATACCGCCGACCAGGAGGCTCACGGCGGCAATCGAACCCATCACGATGGAGAAAATGCGCTGGGTCTTCTGATTCTGCTGGTAGAGCTGCTGCGGCACGACCAGGCTGAAATCCGCGGCACCGCCATGCCGCTGACCCAGCAGGTCGCCCAGCACGCGGGCATCGGCGCCCAGCTGCGAGGGGTCGTCGATACGCAGCAGAAAGCGATCGACGGGATCCTCCATCGGCTGGAATCGAAAGCGGCTCTGGGCCGAGGCAAGCGGCACGAACACGCGATTGCTCGCTGCACCCAGGGAAACACCCTCGAATTTCTTCTTGCCCAGATCACGATCAGCCAGCACACCGACCACGCGCAACCAGACGTGGTCCAGCTTGAGCAGGCGCCCCAGTGGCTTGCCGTCCGGGAACAGTTCGTCGGCAGCCTGATGTCCGAGCACCGCCACCGCTGCCAGCTCCTTGTTGTCCTTGTCGGTGAAACCGCGGCCGCGGGCAAGTGACAACGAGGTCAGATCAAACCAGCCGGGGCTGACGCCGCTGGCCTTGATGTCGCCGCTGCCGGTATCGGAATAGATGGCGCGTACCGGCAATTCCTTTTCCGCGGCCCACGCCTTCGCGCCGGGGACGACTTCCAGAGCAGCGCGCGCATCGGCTTGGGTCAGGCCGAGGCTGCGCGCACGCAGTTCCTTCAGCGCATCGTCGTTGTCGGGCGCCTGGGCTTCGACGATCAGGTTGTTCAGCCCCAGGCTCTGCACCAGGCGCAGGGCCTCGCGGCGGCTGCCCTCGCCCACGCCCTGCATGGCGACGATGGCGCCGACGCCGAATATCAGACCGAGCAGTGTAAGTCCGGTGCGCAGCTTGCGCCGCCACAGCTCCGCGATGGCCTCGCGCCACGCCGTTGGCAAATTCATGGGCTGGGCTCCCTGCGGCTGCTGCGATCGATCAGTACCTTGTCGCCGGGCTCGAGGCCGGCGGCAATCTGGGTACGGCTGGCACCGCGGGCGCCCAGTTTTACCGTGCGCGCCACGGATTCATCACCGCGAATGACGAATACGCGCGGCTTGTCGCCCGAGGAATCAATGGCGAGGTTGGGCACGCTGATGGCCTTGTCACTCCGGAACACGGTAATCTGGACCGCGAACTGCTGTTCCGGCATCCAGTGGTGCTCGGTGATGGCCTTCTTCGGCACCCTGGCCTTCATCATCACGAACTTGACCGGGCTTTCGCGGCTGCGGGTCTGCGCGGCAGCTGCAATCCAGGCAATGGTCGACTCGGCACTCTGGTCGGGCTTGCCCAACGGATGCATGTGCACGACATCGCCGACCGCGATGCCCTGAGCCTGCACCTGGGGTACGGCGATTTCGATATCCATCTCGGCCGTATCCGGCAGGCTGGCCAGGGGTCGGCCGGCAAACAGGGTCGTTCCGACATGGGGTTTCTGGCCGCTCCAATCGGCCTGAAGCATCAGGATGCCGTCGTGTGGCGCGCGCAGCTCCAGTGCATCAAGATCCGCGCGCTTCTGCCTGGCCTGGATATCGAAGGTGTTGCGCTGGGCATCGAGCACGGCCAGCTCGGCGTCGCCGCGCTTGCTGGTCTGGGCCTTGCGCCACTCGAGCACATCCTGGCGCGTGCCCAGGTATTGCTTGTCCTGCACCGCATCGAGCACCTTGTTGCGCGCCAGCGCCTCGAAGCTGGCATTGGCATAGCGATCGGCGATGGCAAGCTGGTAATCGACATTGGCCAGATCCACCGCCAGTTTGCCACTGGTCTGGCCCAGGTCAGCCTGCTTGCCCAGGCGGGCGATCGTGTTCCGCTTGAGATCGAGCTCGGCCTCGGCCAGGTCCTGCTTGCTCTGCTTGGCCGAGAACCGGGCCACCAGCTCGCCCTTTTTCACCTGACTCCCGTCTGGCTTGAGCCACACCAGCTGGCGTGAGGTCCATTGCTGGCCAGGCACCTGCAACGGCGTGGACTGGGTCGCCTTGAGTGCACCCGTGGCATGCACATCCAGATGCAACGGCCGCGGCTGCACCGTCTCGGTTACGGGTGCGTCCACCGGCGCCTGGCTGCAGGCGACCATGGCCAGGGCCGCGAAAAAGCCGAGTACTCGCGCGCCGTACCTGATCATGCCGGCGTCTCCGCGGGCGACGGCCTGATGGTTACCTGAACCGGCTGTCCGGGCTTGAGGCCATCGATTTCGCGCTTGTCCAGGCTGATGTCGAGATCGATCACCGGTACCGGCTCGGCCCGGGACTTGCTGTGCACGTTGCCACCGACCGAGCGTATGTGGCCGGCAAGCTGGCGCCCGATGCCTCCGGACAGGGTGACGGTCACCTTCTGCCCGTCGTGTACGCGGGTGTAGTCATGCTCGGGCAGGCTGGCATGGACGGCCAGCGTGCCCAGGTCGGGGATGTCGGCCACAGCCATGCCGCGCCACACCTGCGAACCGGTGTCGATCTTGTCGCCGTTCCAGCCGGAACGGTGCAACAGGATACCGTCGCGCGGGGCCTTGAGGGTCAGCATGGCCATCGATTGGGTGAGACGCGCAACTTCGTGCTGCAAAAGGGTGACCTCGGTCTGTGCCTGTTGCAGTTGCGCCTGGCGGTCGCGGGCAGCGATGGTGGCGCGCTTTTCGGTCAGCTGCAGTACCTTTTCGGCGCGCTTGCGGTCAATCACCAGCTTCTTGTACTCGATGCCGGGTACGTATTGCTGCGGCTGTTCGGCCTTGCGTCTGGCCTTGTCGGCCTCGGCACGGGCCTTGGCCGTGGCCAGCTTCACGTCGCGCGCCTTGTCGGCCATGTCGAGCTTCAGCTTGTCCAGCGCCCGCTGCTTCTCCTTGAGCTTGCTCTGGCTGGAAGGCAGCTTCTGGGCCACGTTGCCCGCGGCAAACACCACCACCGGTTCCCCCTTGCTCACCTTGCCGCCATCGTCGGACATGCGGGTGATGTTGAGCTGCCACAGACCCTGGATCTGTGGCGGCATCAACGCCACCGTATCGCGTGCATAGATCTCGCCGGTGGCATGCAGCACGTCGCTGGCGGCCTTTTCCACCCTGCCCCCGGGTGCGGCGGACGTGTCGGCATCGGTGTCGACGCGCACACTCATGCCGGGCAGCAGATTCAACTGGTCGATACCCGGGCCGGGTGTGATGTCGACCTCGTAATAGCGACCATCGCCCCATTCAGGCTTGGCATTGGCATTGCCGCTGATGGAGCGGATGGTGCCCATTACCGACGAACCCGGCAAGGCATCGAAGTGCAGCGCCACCTTCTGTTTCTCGTGCAACTGGTCGCGGTCCGATTCCAGCGCCCAGGCACGTACCGAGTAATGCCCGCCGGGCATGACGACCTCGCCTACCTTGGTGCCAGGCATGGCGTTGGAACCCTGCTCGTATCGGCCTATCGCCTGGCCATTGAACGCGACGGTCATGAAATCATGCACCACGGTACCGTCTTTTGATGCGTAGACGGTGGCGGTGTCCACCTGGTCCTGGTAGAAACCGAGCTGCAGCTCCAGCTTGCGCACCTCCAGCTCGCCGCTCTTGCGATTGCGGACAACGGCGGCACGCGCATCGTCCAGATTGCGCCTGGCCAGGTCTGCCTCGCGCCGGGCGCTGGTGTATGTACCCTGGTATTTGTCGTAATCGATTGCCGCAATGAGCTTTTCGGGAATGGCGGCATCAACCGCGGCTGTATTCTCGGCGGCCTGCGCGTTCACCAGGGCGATCTCCGCGTCGATTTCCTTCAGTTCCAGATCGGCCAGGTCCTTGGCATTCTTGTTGCGCGCCTGTTCGATCTGGTCCTTCAACTGCTGCAGCTGCGAGGCGGCCTGACCGGCATCGATGCTGAGCACGGGATCACCCTTTTTCACCTGCGTGCCATCTTCAACAAACGCGCGCAGTACTACCGGTGAGCTCATCGACGGTGGCGCGAAGATCGGCTGCGCGCTCTCCGGACTGGGCTGCACCTGGCCGGTCAGGACGGCACAGGCGGCAGGCCCGGCAACAAGCGCCAGCAGCAGTCCCCACAACAGCATGGCGGTGTACCGGCGATCAGGCATGAGCGCGCTCGACTGCCTGGCTGTCATGCTCGATGCGGCCATCGCGAATGTGGATCTGGCGCTCGGCATGCTCGGCGACATCGTTGTCGTGGGTGACCATGATGATGGTCTGGCCCTCGCCGTGAATCTCGTCAATCAGCTCCAGCACGGCCGCGGCACTCTTCGAGTCCAGGTTGCCGGTCGGTTCGTCGGCCAGCAGCAGGGCCGGTCGCATGACCAGGGCCCGCGCAATGGCAACGCGCTGGATCTGGCCGCCGGAAAGCTGGCCGGGACGATGATCGAGCCGTTCGGCCAGACCCATGCGGTCCAGCAACTGACGGGCGTGGGCTTCCAGGCCCTGATCCTCGCCACGCAGAAAACGACGCGGAAGCAACACGTTCTCCAGCACCGTCAGCCGCGGCAACAGATGAAACGACTGGAATACGAAACCGATGCGACGGTTGCGAAATTCGCTCGCCTGCTCGTCGTCGAAAGTCGACACGTCGGTTTCATCCAGCCAGTAGTGGCCGTGATCGGGGCGATCCAGGACACCGAGTATGTTCAGCAGGGTCGACTTGCCTGAACCGGACGGGCCGACTACCGCCACGAACTGGCCGGCAGGAACCTGCAGCTGCACCCCATCCAGGGCCCGCACTGTCTGTCCGCCGATGTGATAGTGCCTGGAAATGTCGTCGAGATGAACCATGGGCTTCCATGTCAATGCTGATCTTTCCCTGCCACCAGGCAGGCGTCACGCTCAGGCCCATCGGAAAAGCCATGGCCCGGTATTCGGCGGCGGTGCCAGGGTGCAGCCTTGTTCACCCACCCTGGCACCAGCCTTGCCGGCGGTATCGCCGACACTCGATTGCAGGCGCCTGGTTGTTGCGCCGACTATTTTTGACAGCAGGTTTCCATTCAGGTTCCACCCGCTGGGGACCACCTGCTCACGGTTGATCAGGGGTCCCTAACGCGGTGCGTAGAGCTTGTCCAGGTAGTCCTTGCTGCCCTTGATGCGCTCGAGGTGCGGGTATTGCAGGCCTCCGTGATAATTCACTTCCAGCGTCTGATAACGATCGAAATTCTTCACCAGCAGCCTGATGGGCTTGTCATTGCCCTTCTCGGCCGCCTCGCGGACCGCGTCCTTGACGGCGCTGCCGCCGTACTCGCGTCCGTTTACCGCGATCAGCTTCATGCCGGGCGACAGACCGGCCTTGAAGGCAGGGCCGTCCCATCGCACATCGCTGATTTCACCCTTGTCGTTGGCGCTGTAGCCGAGCGAATAGGTCATCAGGGAAAAGTGTCGCCGTTTTTCATAGGCCTTCACCGCATCCGACGGCGTATCGTTGTAGACCAGCTTCCAGCCCTGGCTTGCCAGTGCTTCGGACAGATTGACGTGGCCATCCAGGCGGCTGCGCAGGAACGTGCTCCAGTCGTAGGCCTCGATTCGGTTGAGGGTCGCGACCACATCCTCGAAGGTGTAGGTGTTCACCTTCCAGTCGCCGTTGTTCATGCCGAAAAAGGCCTTGGCGAAATCATCCAGCGAGCGGCGCCCATGGCTCAGTTCGCGCAGCTTGCCGTCGACCGCCAGCCATATCATCTGGCCGCCGGAATAGTAGTCCTCGCTCATCTGGTAGTTGCGAAAGGGCAGCGGTGCGCGCTGGGCAATGGTCGGGTCGTTGGTGGTGTCCTGGATGTTGCGCCAGGCCATGCCGGGCCGGTCACGGTCATAGGTGGCCGCAACCAGGGCCAGCTTCTCCAGTCCCTGTTTCTTCGTCACCAGCCCGGCGCGCGCAGCCACCACGTTGCCCCAGAACTGGGTCTGGCCCTCGTAAACCCACAGCAGGCTGTCACCCATCGGCACATTGAAGTTGGGCGTGGTCAGGTCGGCGCCGCGCCGGTATTTGCCATCCCAGGAATGATTGAACTCGTGCGCAAGCAGGTCACGACCGCCCCATTCGCTCTTCCACTTGGTGAAGTAGCCGGGCCTGACGCCATTCTCGCTGGAGCGGTGATGCTCCATGCCGATGCCGCTCATCTGGTCGCTGATGGCCAGCAGGAAATCGTAATGGTCGTAGTGATGCGCGCCGTAGAGCTTGTACATCTGCCTGACCAGTTCACGGTGCGCCTTGATCTGTTCATCGGAGGCATCGAGCTCATCGGCATCGTCTGCGAACACGTTCAGGTGTACCGGCGTGCGGTCCCCCGGGGCCAGATCAATCCGCTTGTAGTGCTTGCCCGCAAACATCGGTGAGTCGACAAGCACGTTGTAGGTGACCGGCTTGAAGCTGATTTCGTCGCCACTGGCCGAGGCCTTTTCCAGGGCCGTGGCGTAGTGCCAGCCAGACGGCAGAGTGATGCGGGGCTGGATATCGATCATGCGGATGTTGTGCCCGGCCGGGTACAAACTCATCAGTTCCCACTGCACATTGAGCATGTTCGGGGTCATGATGATGCGCCCCTGACTCCGGTTCTGCGGCGACAAATACTGGAAGTCCAGGTCAAGCTGGCTTGCGCCCTCGGGCACGTTGATGTGAAACGCATACACGTTGTACTTGTCGCGCGTCCACTCGAGGCGTTTGCCGTTGGCATGCACCGTCAGCCCCGCGAACTTGTCGATCGGGCCGGTCGGCGAATGATGCCCCGGGATCCATTGCGGATAAAGCAGCGTGAGGGGCCCGGCCGTGACCGGCACGGTTTCGTGCACCTGGAATATGCGCTGACCGATATTGGTTGCATCGACCTTGAGCTGGATGGTTCCGGGATAGGGTGTGTCACGCACGGGTGGCACATTGTCACCCTGGCCGGCATGGGCCACGAGACTGACAAACAGGGTGAACAGAAGCGCAAACGAGACATGAACTTTCACAGCGGATCTCCTGGGTTGAAACGGGGGTTGCTCTGGCATCTGGGCATTGAAATCGGGCAAGCAGTACAAAGTGGCGTTGAGTCGGGGGCCTGGATCATTCACGGCTCACAAGCATGGCGACATGCGGGAAACGAGCGCAGGCGTGGCTTGATGCATGCGGTCACTTGCGCTCGTGTTTCCCTGCTTCATGTTCGTGCGGACGCGGTCTGATGATGTCAGCGAGCAAATCGGGTGTTCCGGCGACACGTTCGAGATGCGGATAGCGCAGGCCGTGGTGGTACTCGAGCTCAAGCGTTCGGTACATTTCCTGGTTGCGCACCAGCAGCGCGATATCGGCCTTGCTGTCTGCCGCAGCACGGATGGCACGGGTCAGCACGTCGATCGAGAACTTCTTGCCGTCAACGGCGACCACGGTCATGCCCGGCACCATGCCCGCCGCCGAGGCCGGGCCCTGCCACTGCACGTCCCGCACGCGCCCGTCGGACGCCACGGCAAATCCGATCGAGGCCGCCAGATTGGCACCGTGACCCAGATCCAGCATGTCCTGGTCACGCGCGCCCGGCGTGTCGGTATAGGTCAGTTTCCAGCCGCTTTGCCCTATCCCGTGATAAGGCAGCTTGTCGCCGGTGTAGTCCAGGCGCTGGTGCAGGAAGCCGGCCCAGTCGTGGGGTTGAATGGCATTCAGTGCTGCCACCACATCCTCGAAATCGTAGCCGCGCGCGCCGATGTTCGAGAGCGTGCCGCCGAAGAAGCGCGGCGCGAGGTCATCGAGCGAATGCCTGTTGTTGCTCAGTTGGCGAATGGTGGTGTCGACATCCAGCCACAGCAGCTGGCCTTCGGGATAGAAATCGGCACTGCGCCGCCAGTTGCTCCAGTCGTAGCTGCCCTCCCAGGCCAGCTGCGCGGCGTCGGCGGTGTCCTGCAGGGACCGCCAGCTGCGCCCGCTGCGGTGTGCCAGCAGACTGGCATTGGATGCCAGTGCAGCGCGAAAGTACTTGGGGGTCCAGAGTCCGGAGCGCGCACTGAGCACGGCTGCCCAATACTCGGTCAGGCCTTCGTATACCCATAGAAGATCGGTCTGTTCGACCTTGCTGAAATCGTCCGAATACAGGTCGGCCGGACAACGATACTTGCCGTTCCAGGAATGCACCCACTGGTGCGGAAGCAGCGGAGCCAGTACCCGGAACAAGGGCGGGCTGGACAGGAAGCCTGCCGGAAGGCGATCGTCGCTGGACTGCAGATGCTCCAGGCCGAAGTGCCCCATCTGGTCGGACAGCGACAGCAGAAAATCGTAGTGCCGGTAGTGCGGCCGCCGGAAAAGCGCCAGCGTCTGTTCTGCAAGCGCGTGCAGGGACTCGATCTGTTTCCTGTCGGGATGAATGTCCACGCCGCGCTCGCCCATGATGCGCAAACGCACGGGCGCACCGCGGGGATGTCCCAGATCGACGGTGTTGAGGTGCCGCCCGTAGAGCAATGGCGAATCGACAAGCTGCTCCAGCGACAGGGGCTTGAAGCGCAGCGCATCGCCATCGCGATCGTTCAGTTCCATTGCACTGGCGAAGTCCCAGCCTGTCGGCAGAACGACGCGGGGACTGACACTGATCCGGCGCGCATCGATGCCGGCCGGATAGAACACGACCTTGTTGGCCTCCAGTACCGCCAGATCCCGGCCGATGGCCGGGCCCACCGGAGCACCGTCGCGCCGGCTGGCAGCCAGGTACTGGAAAGACACCCTGATACGCGTGACACCCTCGGGCACATTGACGTGCACGCTGTACATGTCGCGCAGGTCACGGCGCCAGGCAAGCCCCTGGCCGCGGGCATCAATCGCCAGGCCGGCCACGTTGGAAATCGGGCCACGGAGGCCATGTTGCCCCGGTATCCAGTTGGGATAGCGCAGCGTGAGCGGCCCTGGCGACACCGGAATGTTCTCGTGCACCTGGATAATGCGGTCGGCCGCCCTGGTCAGGTCCACGTGCAGGTCCATGGATACCGACGGCAGGCTGGCCGCGTCAATGCTGCTCCCGGCTGCGGCGGGCAGGCAGGGCTGCGCACCACCGAGCACGCACAGCAGAGCCGCCAGAGCCGACGGCGATCCGCGGCGCGCCATGAGGCGCGGAAAGGCAGGCGCGATGACACGCCAGGACAGATGAAACCGGTTCATCAGACCATGATGCCCGGTGCATCCTGGCCGGCACCAGAGTCAGAAGTCATGCCAGTCACGCCACCTGCGGTGCGGGCGCCTGATGCGCCAGATCTCCGGAAAAAGCGGATCGGCAACGCAATGATGACGCCCGCCGGCCCTGGCCGGTGGGCGTCATCGTATCCATCATTCAGCTGATTTGCCGTTGCCGCTGGCCAGGCGGCTGTGGCGTATGCCATAGCCGAAGTAGATCGCCAGACCGATGGCCATCCAGACGATGAAGCGGTAGATGGTGACGATATCCAGCCCGCCAATCATGTGGAAGTTGCCGTTGGTCACCCACGGCCAGCCAATGATCAGGAATAGCGAGAAAATGATGCCCAGCGGCGCCAGCAGCCAGAGCGCCGGTGTCTTGAAGCGACGGTCCAGGTTGGGCTGGGTCACGCGCAGGATCAGCACCGAGGCGCAGATCACGATGAACGCCGACAGGGTGCCGATATTGACCAGTTCGGCCAGTTCCCGAATTGGCAGGAAGCCGGCCGCCAACGCACAGAAGATGCCCAGCCACATGGTCGGACGGTACGGGGTACCGTACTTCGGATGCACCTTGGCGAACCACTTCGGCAACAGACCGTCACGCGCCAGCGCAAACCAGATGCGGGCAGCACCCAGCATGAAGGCGAATACCACGCTGGCGATACCGCAGACCGCGGCAATGTTGATGACGCCGCTGACCCAGGGCAGGTCACGGGCGGCGAATACCGCACTGACCGGCGCATCGCTGGCCAGGATCATCTGGGTGCATTGGCCGGCGGTTTCGGTGGGATCCACGCAACCGTTGTAGGGCACCATGCCGGTCAGCACCAGCGAGATCGCAAGGTACATGGCCAGGGCCACACCGAGCGATGCCAGCACGGCCAGCGGCAGGTCGCGCTGCGGATTCTTGGATTCCTCGGCGGCGGTGGTCAGCGTGTCATAGCCGAATACGGCAAAAAACACGATGCTGGACGCGGCCAGCACACCATCCCAGCCGTAGCGGACACCACCGGTTGCGGTGGCATCATGCACCAGCTGCGGGACAAACGGGGTCCAGTTGGACACGTGCACGAAGAACGCGCCAACCACGATCACCACCAGGACACCCAGCACCTTCATGGTCACCACGATGGTGTTGAAGCGTGCACCGATCTCGGTGCGCATGATCTGGATCCAGGCCATTCCCAGGGAGACGACCACGGCCATGAGGTTGACCACGCGGCCACTGTCCGGATGCGCCGGATCGTAGGCGCCCTGCAGCCAGACCGGGAGATGCGGACTGCCCGGCAGTTGGGCAATCAGTGATTGCAGGTAGTTGGATGTTCCGGCCGCGACCACGCCCACGATCAGGGCGTACTCGACCAGGAGATCCCAGCCTATGATCCAGGCCGCCAGCTCGCCCAGCACGGCATAACCATACGTGTAGGCACTGCCTGTCACCGGAATCATGCCCGCGAACTCGGCGTAGGCGAGCGCGGCGCAGGCGCTGCCGATGCCCGCAATGACAAAGCTGATGATGATGGCCGGACCGGCATTGAGTGCCGCCTCGTTGGGCGCCAGCACGAAAACGCCGACGCCGACGATGGCGCCCACGCCGATGGCGGTCAGCTGCCACACGCCCATGGTGCGCTTGAAATCTGTCGCGCGCCCGGCGTCGGACTGCAGCTGCTCGACCGATTTGTGTCGAGTCAGTTTTGCAAACAAACCCATGCTCTACCCCTTATCTTTAGACAACAAAGACGCCAGAGCCTAACGCGATTGCGCCTCAAACCCAAGTCCGACCGCACGGAACTTCTTGAATATGACGCAATTTTTGCTGCCCTGAATAGCCGCAAACCCCTTTGAGACAAGGCTGCCAGCCCGGTTTGCCGTGCGCAACCTGTGCTGGCAGCGAAATCGGAAAAATACCCGTTCGCGGCACCTTTTTGCTACCGTTGCGGTTTTCCTCGAGCCCGTATCGCCATGTTCAAGCCCTCCGCCAAGATCCGCATGGTCATTCCGCTGATGGGGCTGTTTCTTGCAGCCTGCGCCGCCCAGCACTCGCGGCCGGCCGCGGTTGCCGATGGCAGTACCGCGAATCTGACCATCCTGGAAACCACCGACCTGCACTCCAACATCCTCAGTTTCGACTACTATCGCCTGCAGCCGGATCGGAGCCTGGGTTTCGAGCGTGCGGCGACTTTGGTCAGGCAGGCGCGCCAGCAATACCCGAACACCGTGCTTTTTGATGCAGGCGACACCATCCAGGGCTCGGTACTGGCCGATTACCAGGCGCTGGTAAACCCGGTGGCGTGCGATCAGGAACTGGCGATCTACCGCGTCATGGATGCGATTGGCTACGATGCGGGGACGGCCGGCAATCATGAATTCAATTACGGGCTGCCCTACCTGTCCCAGGTGACCGGTACGCCCATGCATGTCGACGGCGTGCCCAAGCGCCGGTGCGCCGGGCCACACTACCCGATTGTCCTGTCCAACGTGTTCTCCGACCTGGACAACAAGCCGATCTACCAGCCGTGGACAGTAGTCGAGAAGACCATCACTGCCAGTCGCCCGGATGGCAGCCAGGTCGAGGCGCCGATACGCATTGGCCTGATCGGATTCACGCCACCCAACATCATGGACTGGGATCACCGCAACCTGCAGGGCAAGGTGCATGTGATGGGCGTGGTCGAGGCCGCCCGGAAGTATCTGCCGCAATTGCAGGCGCAGCACCCCGATCTGATCGTTGCCATCCTGCATGGTGGCCTGAGCACGCAGCCCTATACCGCACAACTGGACAATGCCGGCTGGTACCTGGCGCAGGTACCGGGCATTGACGCGATGATGCTCGGCCACTCGCATACCAGCTTTCCCGGCCCGCACTTCAAGGACATGAAGGACGTGGATGACGTCAACGGGCATGTACACGGAGTCCCGGCCGTGATGGGCGGCTATTTCGGCAAGGATCTTGGCCTCATCCACCTGCGCCTGACCTACCGCGACGGCCACTGGGTGTCCGATGCTGCGGCGGCGAAGAGCGAAGTCCGCCCGGTCTGCCCGCAGAAAGACAAGTGCGTGGCGCCCGACCCGCAGATTGCGCCCATGGTTGCCAAGGTGCACCAGGCGGCGATCGACTACGTCAATACGCCAATTGGCCAGAGCGGATTTCGCATGTCCACCTATTTTGCCGATCTGGGCGACATGACGGCACTGGCCGTGGTCAACGCGGCACAGCGCGACTACGTCCGCAACTGGATCGGGAAAGATCACCCGGACCTGGCAGGTATCCCGATACTGGGAGCCGCCGCCGCCTTCCGCTCCGGATTCGCCGGCCCGGCCGACTACACCGATGTCGCCGCCGGCCCCCTCACCATCCGCAGCGCGGCCGACCTGTACTTCTACCCCAACACCCTGGCTGCGGTGAAGATCGACGGCGCCGGATTGAAGGCATGGCTGGAGCGCTCGGCCGGCCGCTTCAATCGAATTGACCCGGCACGCACGGCGCCGCAGGCACTGATCAACCATCGGTTCAAGGGCTACAACCTGGACCAGATCAGTGGCGCGGGCCTGCACTACGTGGTGGATGTGAGCCAGCCCTACGGCCATCGCATCACCGACCTGACGCTGGATGGCAAGCCGCTTGATCCGCAGCAGGCACTGATCGTGGTCACCAACAACTACCGCGCCAATGGCGGTGGCGGATTTCCGGGACTGGATGGCAGCCGCACGGTGCTGAACGCGCCGGACGGCAATCGCGAGGTCCTGATCAACTGGCTCAAGTCACACCCGCAGGTGGAGCGTGCCGACTTCGACCTTCACCCCTGGCAATTCGCAACACTGGATACGCAAGGCCCGGTGACCTTCACCAGCGCCAGCGACAAGCTCGATGTGGCACGGGCGGACGGTCTTTCCGGCGTTACCCTGCTGAAGGACAACGGCGATGGCACCAGCACTTATGCGGTGAAGCTGGGCGCCCGAGCGCAGGGACATTCCCGGTGAGTTCGCACCCGCTTGCCTCACGCGGGCACGGGGAGCTGTTGTCAGCGGAATGACGGTCGGCGCTGCGGCGGGATGTAAATGCCCCGCTGCAGCAACCGGCAGCAAGCGGATGCCCGACCCGGGCAGTGTGCAGGTCGGGGCTCAGCCGCCCAGGCGGGCCTTGATCCGCTGCGACACCGCGGCCATGTCGGCACGACCGGCGGTGCGCTCCTTCAGCAGCGCCATCACCTTGCCCATGTCCCGCATCGACTCGGCGCCGGTCTCGCTGATCGCCGCCTCGATCATCGCGTCCAGCTCGTCCTCGGCCAGCGGCTCGGGAAGATAGGTGTCGATGATGCCGATCTCGAAGCGCTCCTGCTCGGCCAGATCCTCGCGGCTGGCGGCCTCGTATTGCGCGACCGAGTCGCGACGCTGCTTGAGCATTTTTTCCAGCACGGCAAGTACCTGCGCGTCGTCAAGCTCGATCCGCTCGTCCACTTCACGCTGCTTGATGGCGGCCAGGGCCAGACGGATCACGCCCAGGCGCGGCTTGTCGCCGCTGCGCATGGCCGTCTTCATGTCTTCGCTCAGTTGCTGTTTCAGACTCATCGTTTCAAGGCCCTCGGAATTGTGTTTTGCAGACATGCAAAAGGCCGGTCGCGCGAAACGTGACCGGCCCGGATGCCCCTGCTGGGGTCTTCAGCTCAGTACAGGCGTGTGCGGCGCGCGCTTTCGCGCGACATGCGACGCAGATGACGCTTGACCGCCGCCGCACGCTTGCGCTTGCGCTCCTGGGTCGGCTTCTCGTAATACTCGCGCTTGCGGGTTTCGGCCAGCACACCGGCCTTTTCGCAGGTGCGCTTGAAGCGACGCAGGGCAAGCTCGAACGGCTCGTTTTCGCGGACTTTGACGCTGGGCATGTAGACTCCACTTGGTAAACTGGCCCATCGAATATGGGCGAGCCGGCAATTATAACGTGAACATGGATCAATTTACAAAGCCCGTTCTGGGCATCGAATCTTCCTGCGACGAGACCGGGGTGGCGGTATATCAGGCCGGCCACGGGCTGCTGGCGCATGCGCTGTACAGCCAGGTGGCGCTGCATGCCGAATACGGCGGTGTCGTGCCGGAGCTGGCCAGCCGCGACCACGTCCGCAAGCTGCTGCCACTGGTGCAGCAGACGCTGCACCAGGCCGGACTGAAGACCGCCGACCTGGGCGGCATCGCCTACACCGCCGGACCCGGCCTGGTGGGTGCCTTGCTGGTCGGCGCCAGCGCAGGCCGCGCCATGGCCTGGGCGCTGGATGTTCCGGCTATCGGCGTGCATCACATGGAAGGGCATCTGCTGGCGCCGCTGCTGGAGCCCGATCCGCCCGAGCCGCCATTCGTGGCACTGCTGGTGTCGGGTGGCCACTCGATGCTGATCGAGGTGGCTGCCGTGGGTCGCTACCGCCTGCTTGGCGACACCCTGGATGATGCCGCCGGCGAGGCCTTCGACAAGACCGCCAAATTGATGGGTCTGCCCTACCCCGGCGGCCCGGCGCTGGCACGCGAAGCGGAAAAAGGGCGCGAGGGCAGCTTTCACTTCTCGCGGCCGATGGTCAACCGCCCGGGTCTGGACATGAGCTTTTCCGGGCTCAAGACCCAGGTGCTGATGGCGTGGCAGCAAAGCGACCAGTCCGCGCAGACCCGGGCGGACATCGCACGCGCGTTCGAGGAATCGATTGTCGAGACGCTGACCATCAAGTGCAGCCGTGCGCTCGAAGCTGCCGGCGCCGAGCGACTGGTGGTCGCCGGCGGTGTCGGCGCCAACCGCCACCTGCGCCGGCACCTGGCCGAAGCGGGTGCCCGGGACGGCTTCAGCGTGCACTTCCCGCGCCTCGAGTTCTGCACGGACAACGGCGCCATGATCGCGCTGGCCGGCGCCCTGCGCCTTGCCGCAGGCCAGCAGCAGGGTCCGAGTATCCAGGTGCAGCCACGCTGGAGTCTCGAGTCCCTTCCCCCCCTCGCGAGCGCCTGACATGGACCGGGTTTTCATTGAACAACTGGAAGTGGAGGCGGTCATCGGCCACCACCCCTGGGAGCGCGACATCCGCCAGCGCCTGCTGCTCGATATCGATCTGGGTTTCGACTGCCGCGCCGCCGCAGCCTCGGATGCGCTTGACGATGCGCTCGACTACGACGCCGCCGCCAGGGCCGTCACCAGCATGGTCGAAGCCAGTGAGTACCGCCTGCTGGAAGCGCTGGCCGAGGCGGTTGCCAGCCTGCTGCTGAAGGATTTTGCCTGCCGCGATGTGCGTGTTCGGATTCGCAAGCCCGGTGCGGTTGGCAATGCTGCCGCCGTGGGTGTCCGCATCCGGCGCACGGCGGAGGACGCATGACGTCCTGGTTGCTGCTGCTGGGCTCCAACCGGAATGGCGAGGCGCGGGTGCGCGAGGCGGTACTGAAACTGGTGCCTCTGGGGGCAGTGCGCGCCCTGACGCCCATTCGTGCCTTTGCCGCCGAGGGCGATGGCCAGGGCGAGTTTCACAACACCCTGGTACAGATTGACCAGGCCCCTGACAGACAGACCCTGGTGCCCCTGCTCAAGGCCATCGAGGACGCCATGGGGCGGGATCGCGCCGACGCCAGCGCCGTGGCTATCGATATCGATATCCTGGCCAGCGGCGACGGCCACAGCTGGCAGCCGGACCAGCATGCGCTGGACAAGGGCGAGTTTCGCCGCATCAGCGTCAAGTCCCTGCTGGAGCACGCCGAGATTGATATCGACCTGCCCAGACAGCGCGGCTGAACACAGTCATTTCAAATGTGCAGCAAGCGCCCGCCATCAACCGGCAGCACGGTGCCGCTGACGTAGTCGGCATCGCGGATCAGGTACAGGACGGCCTTGGCAATATCTTCGGGGCTGCCCTGCCGCGCAAGGCTGGTGCGCTCGCGCACCATCGCCTCGGTCTCGGCTTTCTCGGGATTGGTCGACCACAGAATGTTGCCCGGCGCCACGGCATTGACCCGCACCTCGGGCCCAAGTGCATCGGCCAGCGACTGCGTCAGCATGGCCAGCGCCGCCTTGCTGGCACAGTACACGGCATGCCCGGGCAACGGCCGTTGCGCATAGATGTCGGTGATGTTGACGATGGCTCCCCGGGTCTTGCGCAGATGAGGGGCTGCGGCCCTGGCCAGAAAGAAGGGCGCGCGCGCATTGGCGGAGAACAGTTCCTCCCATTGCGCGGGGGTGACATCGGCTAGCGGCGTGGCGTAGAAGGCCGAGGCATTGTTGACCAGCGCATCCAGACGAGCAAATCGGGCGACAGCCTGCTCGACCAGGCCGGGCAACGCGTCCATGTCGATCAGGTCGGCCTGCACGGCCAGGGTGGAGCCCGCACGCGCCGCCTCCAGCTCCGCGCACAGCGCGCGCATCTCCTCGCCGGAATTGCGATAGTGCAGGACCAGATCGTGACCACAGGCATGCAGGCTGCGCGCGATGCATGCGCCGATGCGTCTGGCGGCACCGGTGATCAGGGTCACCGGCCGCACGTGGCCGTCGTTCTGCATTTGCGTTCTCCTTCGGTCACACTATGGTGCTGACAGATTAACCGAAGGACGTCTCTGCCATGCCCGATTCAATCCGGACCGTGCTTGACCTGCCGTGGATGAACACGGTGCTGGGACTGGCACTGCTCGCTGTCATCGCCTTTCTCGCCTACCTGATTTCCCGGCGTGTATTGCTGCGCGTCATTCGCGCGGTCACCCAGCGCACCGCATGGACCTGGGATGACGCACTCGAGAAACACGGCATGTTCACCCGGCTGGCCCAGATGGTGCCGACCCTGGTGCTGCAATTCGGCATCGGGCTGGTACCCGACATCCCTGACGATATCGACATGCTGATACGCAATGTGGCGCTGGCCCTCACGGTGCTGTTTGCGCTGCTGTCGCTGAACGCGGCACTGAATGCCCTGGAGGACCTCTACCAGGCCAGCCCGAATGGTCGCCACCGATCGATCAAGGGCTACGTGCAGCTGATCAAGATCGTCCTTTTCGTGATTGGCGCCATCGTCATCATTGCCAGCCTGATCAACCGCTCGCCGCTGCTGCTGCTGTCCGGGCTGGGCGCCGTATCGGCGGTGCTGCTGCTGGTTTTCAAGGACACCATCCTGTCGCTGGTGGCCAGCGTGCAACTGGCGTCCAACGACATGCTCAGGGTCGGCGACTGGATTTCCATGCCCTCGGCCAATGCCGATGGCGACGTGATCGACGTGGCCCTGCACACGGTCAAGGTGCAGAACTGGGACAAGACCATCAGCACCATCCCCACCTGGCGCCTGATTTCCGAGTCCTTCCAGAACTGGCGCGGCATGCAGGAGGCGGGCGGGCGCCGCATCAAGCGCGCATTGCATATCGATGCGACCCGGGTTGGCTACCTCGATGACGACGACCTCGCCCGTCTGCGCAAATCGCGCCTGCTCGATGCGTATCTCGAGCGCAAGCAC
>CAVTJF010000028.1:0-34101 GCA_963734945.1 uncultured Gammaproteobacteria bacterium | reverse complement strand
TGGTCGGCCTGGCACGATACATCTATACCTATGTGACCCGCGGCCAGTTCACCAACATGAGCATGCTGCTTTTCAGCGCCTCGGTCATCGTTTTTCTGATTGGTCTGATATCCGAGCAGATCACCGCGCTCACCTATCGCCGTGATGGTTGAGTTGCAATGAGCCACAAGGGCGCAGGTCAAAAACCGTCACTGCTGGTGCTCGCTTCCACCTATCCACGTTATGCCGATGACCCCGAGCCGGGCTTCGTACATGAGCTGTGCAAGCGACTGGCGACCCGGTTTGACGTCATTGCGCTGGTGCCCGACGCGCCGGGTGCCGATCCCAGCGGCACGATGGATGGTGTGCAGGTCGTGCGCTATCGCTACGCTCCAAGGGCTCTGCAGACCCTTGTCAACAACGGCGGCATCGCGGGCAATCTGCGGCGCTCGCGATGGAAGTGGCTGCTCGTGCCGGGTTTCATTCTCGGCCAGTATCTGGCGGCAAGGCGTCTGCTGAAACAGCGGAAGATCGATGTCATTCATGCGCACTGGCTATTGCCGCAGGGGCTGATCGCCGCACGCCTGAGACGCCTGCGAGGTTGCCCGTTTCTGGTTACATCGCACGGCGGTGACCTGTTCGGGTTGCGCGGTGCCATGCTTGCTGCAGCCAAGCGCCGTGTAGCCAGGGACAGCAGCGCCATGACTGTGGTCAGTTCTGCCATGCGTGATGAGGCGCGCCGTATCGGGCTGCACCCGCCTGGCCTGGAAGTCGTGCCCATGGGTGTCGATTTGCGCCAACGCTTTGTAGTTGATGCCGAACAGGCGCGTGCTCCGGACGAGTTGCTCTTTGTTGGCAGGTTGGTGGCAAAGAAGGGCCTGTGCCATTTGCTTGACGCCATGCCTGCGGTACTTGCGCGGCGTCCCCGGGCAACACTCAGGATTGTCGGGTTTGGTCCCGAAGAGCAAGCACTTGCCAAGCAGGCCGAAGCACTGGGTATCGGGGATCGAGTCGTATTTGCCGGCCCGACGCCACAACATGCGCTGCCGGCGCTTTACCGTCGTGCCAGCGTGTTCGTGGCGCCATTCATTCGTGACGACAGCGGAAATCAGGAGGGTCTTCCGGTGGTGCTGATGGAAGCCATCGGTTGTGGCTGCCCTGCCGTTGTCGGCAACGTCGCCGGCATCCAGGATCTTGTGGGCAATCTGGCAGCGGACATATGCGTGGAACCCACGGATCACGCGGCGCTGGCCAAGGCCATTGTCACCACCCTGGACGATCCAGCCGCCGCACAACGTCGCGCGCTGGAAGTTCGCAGCGCCGTGGTGGGCCGCATAGACTGGGAAGCCATTGCGAATCGCTATGCAGACATCATTGCCGGTACGCTTGAAACAGAGGGCCAGTAGCGGATATGGCAGGCAAGCAACCCAAGCTGATCCTGAGAGAGAGCTGCGTAAACGACATGAGTCGACACTGGCCGCAGGGCTCTTTTCTGGAGATGGGCGCGGGCACCGGTCATATGACGCGTATCTTCCTGCAGCGGGGCTTTCACGGAGCCTGCTACGATCTGGGCGACGAGAGCCGACAACGCATTCGTCACAATCTCAAGGAGTTCGGTGCAAGAATCCGCGTTCTGGACGATGCAAGCGAGCTGACCGGCGAGCAATTCGATTATCTGCTGGCATTTGAAGTGCTTGAGCACATTGATGAGGACGAGAGCGCGCTTTGCAGTTGGGCTGAACACGTGAAGCCGGGCGGCAGGGTGCTGCTGTCCGTGCCGGCCCACTCGCGCAAGTACGGTCGTTCAGATGAACTGGTAGGCCACGTCCGGCGATACGAAAAGGCACAGCTTCATGCTCTGCTGGCCGAGGCCGGATTCGAAGACATCAGGATCGTAAATTACGGTTTCCCGATCACGGAACTCACCCGACGTGTTTCCAATGCGCTGGTCAAGCGCGATCGAAGTTACGATGATCTGGGCCCGACCGAACGCAGCATTCTCAGCGCCCAGTCGCAACCGAGACGCATACAGAAACTGCTTGGCCTGTTCAGTGGAAAATTGGTGGCGCCATTCTGTGTGGTTCAGCGATGGTTCTACGCGCGCGACCTTGGTGATGGCTATGTAGCCACCGGTACCTTGCCGGTCCGGTAGGCATCACCCGAGGCCCCGCCATCTCGGTGGAGTGGGGGCGCGCTTTGCGGCAAGCCGATCGCGGGAAATCAAGTTGCTGGCACATCCACCAGTGAAGCAAGCCTTGACTCCAGATCCCCTATCAGAGCGGGCCAATCATCAATCTTGCGGGTGACCGATACCGGGTTTTCGATCTGGGAACGCAATGCATCGGCGAGGCTGTGCGCGTTGCCTGCCTGGAACAGGCATTCGGGCGTTTGTGCGAACAACGTGCTCATGGCACCCACGTCGGTCGCCACCACCGGCAGATTGCAAGCCAGCATTTCATAGGCCTTTTGCGGGAAACAATAGCGCCCGAATGGCGTGTCCAGGATCGACATGATGCCGACATCCAGCGCGTTGAACAGTGTCGCTACCTGGTCATGCGGCAATGCGCCAAGGTAATGTACATTGGGACCCTCGGGAGGGGGCAGCTCGGCTGAATGGGGTCCGGCAAGAACCAGATGCAGGTCCGTTTGGCTCGCCTGCAGCAATTGCCACGCCTGATAAACCACGGCAATGCCCTTGTCCGGATACAGCCCGCCAGCTGTTCCAATCATGCATCCTTTCTCAGGCAAGCCCAGATCGGCACGGCATTGCGCCTTGTCCATGGGCCTGAAGACGGACTTGTCGATTGTGCTGGGCATGGCTACAACGGAGCCGCGGGCATGGTATTCGTTGACTACCATTTCGCGCAGCGGCTCGCTGGTCGTGAGAACCAGGTCCGCCTCACGAACCGCGCGACGCAGCATGCGTTTCATGCCGGGCAGGCGTGCCTGACCGAACCCCTCGAAGTTGTCGTACAGGTCCGCCACAAAAGGCACACCAAGTTGCTCCGCAAGCCAGGACGCAAGTACCACCTGTGGAATGTCAGAGGCACCAATGACGAGATCCGGCTTGAACTGGCGCAAGTCGTTGAGCATGCGCCAGGGATAACTTGCCAGCGCTGGAACGCGGAGGCGTCCCAGTGACCGCGACTTCCACAGCAGGCTGCCCGGAGTCGCTTCATGCGACCAGGTGCCTTGCGGATGGCCCTGATAGCTAAGGCAGTAGCCGCGTACCTCGTGCCCAAGTCGTGCAAGCTGAAAGGGAATCTCGTACAGACGAGCATAGCGATCGACGATCACGTCCTTGCTCATGTACTGGCGTTTGCAGAGGAAGGCGATGCGCATGCTGCTATCGTTCCAGCAGGCTTCGGGCTGCTGCCAATGCGGCACCGACCACCTGGTCCATGTTGTAGTAGCGGTACTGCGCCAGCCGTCCCACAAAAGTCACGCCGGGCTCCGCTTTTGCCAGTGCGTCATAACGCTTGAACAGCGTTTCGTTTTCCTCTCGCGGAACCGGGTAGTACGGGTCACCCTCGGCTTGCGGATACTCGCGCACAATCGATGTTCCCTCGTGAATCTGCCCAGTCAGATGCTTGAACTCGGTAATGCGTGTGTAGTCGTGGTCATTGGGGTAGTTCACCGTCCCGGTTTCCTGAAACCGGTCCGTGCCCTGCAGGTGCTCGTGCTCGAAGCGCAGTGAGCGGTAGGGAAGGCGCCCGAAACGAAAATCAAAATAGGCATCAATCGGCCCCGTGTACACCACATGATCAAAGCCACCACGCGCACGCACATCGGCAAAGTCCACCCCCAGTTCCAGGCTGATATCGGGATGATCAAGCATGGCTTCGAACATTTTCGTATAGCCATGCAGCGGCATGGCCTGGAAGCTGTCGGTGAAATAGCGGTCGTCGGTATTGGTGCGTACCGGAATGCGCGCCGCCACTCCGGCCTTCAACTCCGATGGGTCCAGCCCCCACTGCTTGCGCGTGTAGTTGAGGAAGAATTTCTCGTACAAGTCACGGCCTACCGAGTTCAGGACAACGTCCTCACTGGTCGCCACGGGGTCACGCGGCTCGCGCACGCGTTCGAAAAATGCAGCGGCACCAGCTTCGTCCAGATCCAGGTCATACAGCCGGTTCAAGGTATCGCGGTTGATCGGGAAAGGGTATGCCACTCCGTCAACCACTCCGCGTACGCGATGCTCATACGGGCGCCACTCGGTAAAGCGCGACAGGTAGGCGGCTATGCGTTCGGCCCTGGTATGGAAAATGTGCGGCCCATAGCGATGCACAAGTATGCCGTGCTCGTCCATTTCGTCGTAGGCATTGCCGGCAATGTGCGGGCGCTTGTCGATCACATGCACACGGCAACCGTTATCAGCCAGCTCGCGCGCCATGACACTGCCGGCATAGCCGGCACCGACAACCAGTATTCTCCCAATTGCACTACCGGCACTCTTGGTCATGATCTGGACAGCGGTTTGCTTGCAGACGGTGGACACACCACGGCAGCTTGAGTGAGCTCGCCGTAAAGCACCCGCAGAAGGGTGCCTGCTTTCCTCCACAGTGATTTGACCCATGCCGTGGGCAGCCCGATCCTCACTGCCACCCAGGCAAGCAGGCGGTCGCTGGGCGAAAGCAGACCTGAGACTTGTGCCAGCAGCTTGCGCTTGTCCGCGGCGGCGCCGGAAATGCGCACGGCAACGTCGGAAAAGTACTTGCTGATGACGCGGTCCGTGTAGCGCCTGTAGCGATTGCCCGTGTCTTCGTTGAACCCGTCAAACATGGCCTTGATTGCCTGTGCATAGTTCAGCCGAACGGACCAGAGCGCAGTGTGGCGGCTGCTCCATGACCCCGGCACCCTTGTACGATAGACCGACATGCACCGGTCAATATAGGCTATCTTCCCTGCGGCAGCTGCACACAGGGCCAGAGGGTAGTCGCCAATCGGCGCCTCGCGCCACCAGTGTGGGCGATTTCTGGGCAGGGAGCTTCTCACCATTATTGAGGCCGTCGGCATGAGGCCCCCATCACCAAGAATCACATCCGGCGTCGAAATGAAGCGCGATCTGAATGCCGCTCTGGTTCGTCCATGGGTTCGACCCGACTCGGCATCGACAAGTCTTGCGGCATGGAATACCAATGCGCAATCGGGGTTGTCGCGAAATACACCAAGCTGAATATCGAGCTTGTCGGGATCAGTCCAGTGGTCGTCGCCTTCACAATAGGCGAGAAAGGCACCCCGAATCCTGGCGAAACAGCGGCTTGCGTTTGCAGCCGTCCCGACATTTTCGCTCGCGGTGACAATGCGGATGACGTGTGGATACCTTTGCTGGAAGTCGCGTGCGATATCCAGACTTCCGTCGCTGGAACAATCCTCGCCAATGATCAGCTCGAAAGGAACGCTGGTCCGTTGCATCACTACGCCCGTGATCGCCTCGGCAAGGAATTGGGCGTGGTTGTATGTCGCCATGTAGACGGAGACCACGGGGCTGTCTGGCAGGTGCTCGGGACTGGAGATTTCGATGGTGTTCTGACTCATGGGACCCTGGTCTGCTTGCCGTCATCCCATGCATAAAACACGGATTCCCACATGATGGGAGTGTGATGCCCGAATGCCATCTTGTACCGGGGATTCAGATCCTTGATCTTGTTCGGCAGTTCCCACAGGTCCTCGGGTTTGTGATATCCCGAGATGGCCAGCCGCGGGCGAACGCTGGATATGGTGCCACTCGCGCCGTTCAAGGCAGCCATTTCCGCTCCTTCAATATCCATCTTTATGAAATCGACCGGACGGTCCTGCTTTGCTGAGTAGTCGTCCAGCGTTGTGCAGGCAAAATCGGCTGTGCTGATCGCACCGGGCTCGATCTGATCGCTCGTTTCGGGACCGGACTTTCCTTCGTGAGTTGAGTCACCTACCGCCAGCGTGTTGACGTGTATCGAGTCTTGAAGGGTGGGATTCAAGGAGGCTTGCAGCTTGCAGAACCTGGTGTGAAGCGGCATCGGATCAAAAAGGTGCACTTCACCGCCACCCGCGACCATGCCCGCAAAAAGCACGGATATCTCCCCGATGCATGCACCACAGTCATATACGGTTTCACCGGACCTCGGTGAAATATCAAAGCCCGACCGCCGGATCAGGTATTGACGGTAGCTGTTGACCAGTCGAAGCTGGATCGCACGGGTAATCACCCGAACCGTTGGTGACTCGGCTCGCTCGCAAAGACGGATATCGAATACGCCCAGGGGAGCGCCCAGGTAGTCATGCGGGAAACCTTTCTCGCGGAAAGGCTTCTCGCTCTCGATAGTGAGAAAGTCATCAAAGTCGATGCGTGGAAAATAGAACTGACGATAGCCAGCAAGTCGAACCGTAATCGCCGCGTCGAAGAGAAGTCTGCTCAGATCGTCATCAAGCATGCAGCGTGCGTCGTAAAGAAGGTCGGCATGGTCATGCAACCAGTCGGTGGAGAGGTGCTCCGTTACATGCAAACCGGACATTTTCTTGAATGATCGGACCAGTGCGCGGAGACGCGGGTGACGCTGGGCGAAACTCCGTTCCAGGGTATCCCACTCGAATTCCGGGTCCGAGCGTTTGCCGCCGGACCTGTGCTCATAAAAATGAATCTGCCCGGTCAGGCTGGCGATCCAGTTGTTGCGTTCGGGTGCTTTCATGCGTCCTCTCACCTCATGCGCGAGATCGAGATCAATTTCTGCGGTCTGCTTGTGCGGTTGGAGCGGATTCCAGAAATTGTTCCAGCGGGGTTGTCGCCAGATCGGCGTCGATTTCTTCCGAGATTTCGTCCGGAAGTCGCCTGTTCCTTTCCAGATCGTGATGTTTCCGGTAGACGCCATACGGATCATCGTCCGCCTGCGTGGTGGAATCCTCGAGGAATTGGCGGGTCTGACTGCACAGCTCCAGCCCGCAAAAATGGAAGAGCTGTGTCAGTGTTGCTTCTGGTTCAGCAGTCAGGTCCTCGTAGCGAACGATTTTCAGTTGCGCGGGGTGTTGCTCTGACAACGACATCAGCAGGTTTGCCAATTCCTTCCAGCGCTCGTAGCCGTACCAGTTTTCCGCATGACCTTCATTCTTCTTCCTGGCCCAGCGCCATTCGTCACGGAGCTTCCATTCGGCTGAGAACTCGCGAGGAGCAGCCCACCACGACGCCAATACTGCTTTCGGATCCCGAATGATACCGATGAAGCGCGATTGCGGACACGCTGCGAGAATAGGCGCAACAAGGTCATGAAACCGGACCTCCTTGTAGACCAGGTGCGATGGCTCGGTCTTGACGAAGTCGGGTTGTCTCCGGGCAAGGCGGGCGTTCCCTGTCTGATTCACGAATGCATCGTCGGAAACCAGCAGCTGATCGAAAAAGTGGTCCATATCCTGGGGGGAAGATGTTTCATCGAGTTGGCCCCGGAAGGCAAACGAAAAGAAGGGCTGATACCTGTAGGCCACCTGGGGGTGACTGTTGAAAAGCTGACCAAGCCAGCTCGTACCCGAACGTGGCGCTCCGTGTATGCCGATCAGGCGATATCCGGTCATGCCGCTGCTTCTACTCGTTCCCACTCACCCATGCGAGTGCGGGTGCGCTCCAGGCCTTCCATCATCAGATGGTCAAGAATGGACAGGTGTGCCGGTCCGCCTTCAAGCTGCGCGGGTGGTGTGGTTGTACGCAGGAAGCTCAGCCCCACGTCACGCTCGGCAAAACTGGCCTTTTTGTAAAGTGCCTGTCCGCCGATGGGATTGACATAATCCGTGGCCTGAACCTTCTCGCAGAGTGCAAGTATTCTGTCCTGCCCCTTGAGGTCGGCGGGACAACCAATGCTCGAGGCAGACTCGAACCGGCAGCTGAGCCCGAGTTCACCTGCAAGCAGGGTCAGCAGGTGGGCATTGAAGCGGGCAACGGTGCTGGTGGAGCAGTCCAGGCAGGCATCGACCAGTGCGCTTGCTTCGTCGAAGAAGGGTGCCTTTGCGTATGCCGCGCGAACGCGTCGCAAGACCTTGTCGGTTTCGTTACCCAGAATGTACTGACGCTGGTTGACGGCAAGGGAACGACTGCCCTGCCTGACCGGAAATGTGAGCCAGGCCTTGTGGTTGTCGACTCTTATTCGATTGCGATTCATCCACGCGCGGTCCAGGTACTGAACGTCGTCGTAGAACACGAATAGATCAACCGCTGACATCAGCTGGAAATAGCCGATGTAAGGAAAGAAGTACGGTTGCATGATCGCAATGATCATCCGTGAGATGCGCCAAGTGTGCGGAGTACGGTGCTGATTGTATCGACTGCGTTTTCCGGAAGATTTGCACCGGTGGGCAGAATGACGATGCGTTGTGCTACCGCCGAAGTATGAGGTAACAGCATCTTCGCGTGCGGGTACAGATCGACATACGGCTTCATCCTGTGACAGCCGGGCCAGAAATATCGTCGGGCGAGGATGTTCTCGGCTTGCAAAGCGGCGATCACATCGTCTCTGCTTGCCGGAAAATTCTCATCCAGTTCGACCACGACATATTGATAATTCGGGTCATGCTCGGGATCATATTCCAGCAGAGTCAAGCCAGCCAGATCTGCCAGCGCCTCCCGGTACCTTTGATGGGCACGACGGTTGGCATCAATGAATTCTGGTAATGCCTTCAGATTGACAAGCCCCATCGCTGCATTGATTTCCGGCATCTTGCCGTTGGTACCGGGGTGGATGACGTTGTCGTAGCCACTGAATCCGAAGTTGCGCATCAGGCGCATGGTTTCGGCGAGTTCGTCGTCATTGGTGAGTACGGCCCCGCCCTCGAAGGTATTGAACACCTTGGTGGCATGGAAGCTGAGCACCTCGCAGTCTCCGAAGTTGCCAATGCTTCGGCCTTTGCTCGAACAGCCGAATGCATGTGCGGCATCGAACATCAGCTTCAGTCGGTGCGCGTCGGCAATCGCCTGCAGGTCCTCGATCGGAGCTGGCCGGCCCCACAGGTGGACCCCGATGATGCCCGTGGTACGGGGGGTAATCATTTTCTCGACCGAGCGCGGGTCGAGGTTGTGGGTGCCGGGATCGATGTCGGCGAAAACCGGCGTGATGCCCTGCCAGTAGAGTGCATGGGCGGTGGCGATGAAAGTCCAGGACGGGACAATGACCTCGCCTTCAAGGGCGAGCGCCCGGATCGCGATTTCCAGCGCGATGGTGCCGTTGCACATGGCCACGCAATGGCGAACGCCATGCAGTTCGGCGACGCGTTGCTCCAGTTCCTGCACCAGTGGCCCGTTGTTGGTCAGCCATTGGCGTTCGAGGATGTCGCCCGCATAATCCTGGAAGGCGTTGGCGTCACCGATGTTGGGCCGGCCTACGTGAAGCGGTTGGGAAAATGCAGGTGCAGCACCATTGATCGCAAGATCCGAAGCGCTCTGGATATTCTTTGTTGGCTCAGGTGTGATCACGTTTGGATTGTCTCAGATTTGACCCGGCACGTCCCGCACACGAGGCGCGGGTCTGTCCCTACAGGCCGATTGCGGTGGGTCGAAGCATCAGCCGCCTGCGCACCCAATACCACAGGAGCGCATTCCAGATCATCAGGCTGGATGCCGTGGCGGCAGCGGCACCGACGATGCCATAGTGCGGAATCAGGACCGCATTGAGCACGATGTTGGCGACAACACTGATGCCCACACCCATGGCGGACAGCCGCTCGTGCCCGGTCATCGTGAGTACCGTGCCGGTGGGGCCTGCCAGGACATTGAAGAATTGGCCGCACGCCAGGATTTGCAGTGCCACTGTGCCAACGGCAAACGCCGGGCCATAGAACAGACCGAGGAGGGGCCGGGCCAGGAAGACCAGTATCAGCACGATGGGAAGCGTGAGCAGGGCGACCCGCACCGAGGCGCCGGTAAGCAATCGTTGCAACATGGCGCTATCGCCCTGATGGTGCAAGCGCGAGATGCGCGGGGCAATGACCGAGTTGCTGGCAGCGAGAAAGAAAATGGTCAACTCCGAAGCGCGTGACGCCACCGCGTAGACACCTGCGGCATGCGCTCCCTTGAGTGCACCAAGCATGATCAGGTCGGTGCGACTGTTGACAAGATAGAGCATGCCCAGCCACATGAAGGCAAGCGCCGGACGCATGGACACCGGTGCGGATTGCATGTCCTGTGCGCCGGATGATTTCGCCCGCAACATCCAATGATTGATCAGCAGGGGTACCAGCAGCCGTAGCTGCCAGCATCACCGTCAGGTCGATCGGAGAGAGGGAGCCATACCAGAACCAGATCAGCAGCAAGCCGACCAGCATCAGCGCGGGGGCCAGCAGCATCTGCGGCCACTGGCTTGCCACGATCTGTCCGCGCGACTGCATCAGCGCCTGGCGCGTAGCAGCCATATTGGTCAGCAAGGGTATCGGTGCCGCAATGACAAATAGCCAGCGTGCACCAGCCGCTGCAGGGATGAGTGCTGCGCAGCTCATGAGCAAGCCGGCCGCCAGTCCCGACAGCAGGATTCTGCGATCGGCCCAGCCCAGCAGCCAGAGGTGACTGTGCGCGTGGCGCGCCCCCTCGCGAACCAGGTACTGGGGCAGGCCCAGGCTGGCGGGAATGGTAAGCACCGCGCTCCAGGCCAGCACATAGGCATAAAGGCCATAGTCGTGCGGCCCCAGCACCCGGGCATACAGAAGGCTGGCTGCGAATGCCAGTGCAAGGGATCCGCCCCGCAGCATGGCGCTGCCGAGCCCGGACCGACCCATCTGTCCGCGTTGGGTATCCCTGGACAGGTCTGCTCGCAGGGTCTGAAACAGGTTTCGCATGAAATCAGCTCGCTTTATACGGCGGATGGCTGCAGTGCCAACCACCTGATGCCAAACAGTTCGCGAACAGGATGGCAAGCTTGCGTGCTGCGGACCAGTGCTGCTGCAATCGGACTACTGCATGGTTCAAGCGCAGGAAGTGCATACCGGAAAGATTTCCTGGCAGTAGAAAGGCAGTCTGGAGTATCCACCAATATCCTGTTGTTGGTCATCCATTGGCCGTTGAGGACATGGTCGGCCGGCCTCGGGAGGGCGTCGCGATCGCCGATCCCGGGCCGTCCGGCACGCCGTGGGTCTTCCAACGCCGGCGCTGCGTCATGGATCATCAGGTCGGGCGGGCTGCAGATGATCTTGTGCGGCACGGTGCTCTCTGCGTCGGGATTGGCATGGTGGGATCTCGTCGGCACATCATACTGCCCGGCCCAGGCGTTCAGAATCAACAAATCGGGCCCATGTTGTCTGTCCACAATCCTGCGTTGCACTGACTTGACAGGCCACCAGCCTTCCTGCGCCAGTGCATCTTGACTTGCGGACAGACACCATGGGTGGCACCTGCTCAGAGTTAATCAGAGGGTTCCTGAAGGCGCTGTTCCCGGATGATGGATCGCACCCCGTCAATCACGCGCTCGGTGTCGGAAGCGCCGAGGCCTGGCGACAAAGGCAGGCTCACGGTCTGGCGCCCGGCGCGCATCGCATGAGGGTAATGTTCGGGCTGCCAGCCAAAGCGTTGCTGGTAGTACGGGTGCTCCGGGATGGACAAGTAGTGCACGCCGGTGCCGATGCCAATCCGGTTCATGGCATCAAGAAAGGCGTCTCGGCTGATGCCGCTGCGGCTCTCCTCGATGCCGATGGTGAACAGGTGCAGGCCGTGCCGGGTATCAGGCTCGGCAGGGGCGGGCAAGCGAACGGGCAGGTCGGCAAATGCCCGCGAATACTGATCCCAGATTTCGCGCCGGCGCAGCCAGTTGTCCTCCACGCGGGCGAGCTGATGGATGCCGAGCGCGGCCTGTATATCCATCATGTTGTACTTGTAGCCGGCCTCCAGGACCTGGTAGTGCCTGTAGCCGGCGTCGCCGAAGCGGTGCCAGGCGTCCTTGCTCATGCCGTGCAGCGCCAGCATCCTGGCACGAGCGATGTGTTCGGCGTCGCGACCGATGATCATGCCGCCCTCGCCGGTGACCACGTTCTTGGTGACATAGAAGCTGAAGCAGCCGAAATCGCCGAAGGTACCGGCCTTGTGGCCGTGGTATTCGGTTTCGATGGCATGTGCGCAATCCTCGATCACAAGCAGCTGGTGCTTGCGCGCGATTGCCAGAATGGCGTCCATGTCGCAAGGTCGGCCGGCAAAGTGAACGGGCAGGATGGCCCCTGTGCGAGGCGTAATGGCCGCTTCGATGGCTTGCGGGTCGATGTTCTGCGTGGCCGGATCGACATCGGCCATTACTGGTGTGAGGCCGGCATGGATGATGGCGTTGGCTGTGGCGCAGAAGGTCAGCGGCGTGGTGATGACCTCGCTGCCTGGCTCGAGGCCGGCAGCGACCATGCTCACATGCAAAGCCGCGGTGCAGGAATTGACTGCAGCGACCCGACCGGGATCGATGCCCTTGTAGGCCGCAAAATCCTGCTCGAAACGTGCCACGCGAGGCCCGGTACCCAGCCAGCCCGAACGCAGGCAGGCCTCGACCTCGGCGATTTCCTCGTCGCCGATGGCCGGAGCGCCGAAGATCAGGAATGAATCACTCACTGGCGTGAGCCGCCAGCGGGATCAGGGCTGCGAGAGAGACGCTATTCAGGCCACTCATTCGGGCTGCTGCAGTGATGCTGGCGCTCAACACGGAATATCCGAAATTGAGCAAGTAGCCTCCCGCAAGCACCAAAGTCTCAAATACGCTGATAGATTCATTCGGCGGAGTATAGATCACGGCTAAATTGCTTCCATTTTATCGTCCGATTCACATACTGGGATGCTCAAGAGAATTCTGTGTCGGGCAGGAAGCATGCCGTTCAAGAGTGGAAAATTTCTAAGCGAGGAGAAACTGTACCTCCGGCCCCCGGCTGCATGTCGCCAGCCAGACCTTCGATTGCATGGCCCCACCCGGTAGCTCGCTGGGCTTCAATTATGCATGGAATCTGATGGGCTTTGGGGAGGTCTGGCAAGCAGCGTGACGTCGACTGTAGCCTGAGTCGTGGTGGCTGAGGGATGCATGGCGTCCGGGATTCCTTATTCCTAATTCCGGTGTTGGAAATTGCGGCCTCTGGTGGTCGGAAAGACATCAGGCACGTTGCTTCCGGTGAGCCTTCCTTTGGGTCAATTTGCTCGGAGGCAAGCAGCAGCCGGCCGCTTTCGAGGCCGCCGGGATTGCAGTTTGTTGGAGACAAACTTCGATAAGCCAGGTGCCGGTTCGCGATTCCGGCGCATGGGGAATGAAATGACAGGGCTTTGCCAAATGCGATGCTGGTTCGGTGGTCGGGGTCGCGCCGCCTTGCAGCGACCACTGGCGGGTGCCTTGATTCTGGCTATCTGCGAGCGAATCGCCAGAATCCACTGGTGTTGCTTCAATCTATTGTATTGGTCGTGGGGGCGGCGTATTGTGGGTGTCGCGCAGGCAGCGATTGGCTTGCGTAGCCGATTCACACAGGAATGCGCCAGCTCTGTGGAACAAATCGGATGTGGCACCTCACGGTGTCGACATTAAAAAGTGGCCGTTCCTGCGCGGATCCATACCGCGTAACAGAGGAGAACGGCCATGAGAACTATCAAGCTTCATTTCATTGCGGCAACGGCCATGCTGGCTTTCGCCTGCGGCAGCGCGCAGGCTGCCACCAGCACGCTGCCTGCAACCAGCGCCAGCGACCAGATCGCTCCCGCGCAACCACGCGTGCAGCCGGAAAGCACCTATTACCTGGCGCCGATCAAAGGCACCCGCAAGCTGGGAAGAGTTTACGTTTTTACACGTCTGGACCGCAATCATGACGGCCAGCTCAGTCGCTCGGAGCTACCTCGGGAGATGGTGGATTTGCGCATGCATTTCGTCGAGGCGGACTGGGACCGTAATCACCGCCTGTCGCCCAACGAATGCCGCATGTACAACGAGCACACGGCACCGGCGTACAACCCCATCAATCATGGCATGATTGCTGTCCTGCATTGATGCGGACCATACGCTATGGGGCGCTGGTCGAGTGGGTTCGCCGGCTCGCCCAGGCCTAGCCAACACGGAGATGCTACCGCCGAGTCGGTGGCATCTCCCACTGCTTCTCAATTGGAGAGCGCGGCCTGCAGCTTGCTGATGCTGTCATTCAGGCGGCCACCGTAATTGAGACGTTTCAGCGCCTCGATTTGCTGCTGCGCGTTCTGACGCTGCCCCAGTACCAGATACATGCGTGCCAGGGTGATGTGGTAGGCCGGTTCGCTCGGTTCAGCCTTGACTGCGTCGCGGCTGGCACGCAGGCCCAGCTGATGATCATTCAGTACGTTCCACGCGTAGTCGCCATAGCTGGCCAGCAGGCGTGCCTTGGGATGGGGGTGCGAGAGGGCAGCCAGGAAGGCGTCGAGCATGCGGTCGGGCGGCAGCTTGCACGAACCCGAGCGTGCACATTTGGTCAGCGCAATCAGGGAGCTGGTGTCCTGCACGCCCGGCGGGTGTGTCTTCAGCTTGGTGATCATGTTGTCCCACCAGGCATCCTTCAGGGGACGATGCATGCGGGCGTTGAAGAAGATCAGCGCCTGCTCGGGGAGAATTGACGAATCCGGGAGTTTTGCGGCCGCTTCCAGCGGTGCATACACCTTGGGCGTGAATGGCGAATCGGGCTCGTAATCGGAGTACTGGATGTAGGTGCGGCCCAGTTCGTACAACGCACGGGGCGAATCGGGGGCGCGGGCAGCCAGTTCTTCGGCCAGGTGCAACGGGCTGCCCCAGGCGATGGCGGTGGCCAGGGTCAGTGCACCCCACCACAGAAAGAGTGACGCCAGCAGTGCGGCGCGCGCCAGACGGGAAGGGTAGCGCCCCAATGGCCCCTCTGCCCTCATCCACAGTAGTGGTCGATTCCCGCATGACGCTGCTGCCAGGCTCTCGTCTGACTTCGCTTCGGCCGGGCAGACCGACCTGTTGCCGACTACCGGCGGCCGGGGTTTCCGTTTGCGTCTCGTCGGCTGTGCCGAACCACGGGGCGGGTGCGGTCAGCAATGGAACAAGGGCCAGCAGCAGGCCGAAGCTGGCAAAGTAGTTGCGGTGTTCGTAGATCAGCTCCAGAGGCAGGATCGTTCCAGTCAGTAGCTGGCAGCCGAGGAACAGGGCGATGCCCAGTGACACCAGGGGCTTGCGCTGGCGGAGCCAGAACACGGCGGCCACCATGCCGATCAGCGTCACGATGCTGGTCAGCGTTGTCCAGGGGGAGAGCAGGCCGGTCGAGATGTGGAAGTTGTCGTGGTAGAAGCTCAGCCATTGCGGAAGTGGCAACAACGTCCACGCGACATAGTCCACCACGATGCGTGATTCGCTCAGCAGGCGGGTAGTCAGCGTGAAGTCACGTGGGGCCCAGGTTCCGGGGTTCAGCACATTCGGGACCATCCACATCAGCCCCACCAGCAGCGGCAGGGCCAGAATCAGCACAAACACGCCGACCAGTTGCCAGTCGGCAGGTCTTTCCCGGTGGCCCTCACCGGTGCTTCGAACGCCGGCAAGGGACGGGGATCGAAGTCGTGGCTCCCCGTTGTTCCTCCTGAACCCGAATGCGATCCATTCGATCAGGAAGGCATATAGCGGCAGCATGACCGCTGTTTCTTTCGCAGTCAGGCCGATCATGGTGGGAATGATCAGGCTGGCAATGCAGACGGCCAGCCCCGATTTGCGCTTGAGCGCACGCGCCATGCGCTGGCGCCCGAAGACATAGCCCACCAGGCCCAGCAGCACGAACAGGTTGGCCAGGCTCTCCATGCGCTGGACAACGTAGAGCACGCCGGTGAGGTTGATGGGCAGCAGCATCCAGGCTCCAGCGATCATGGCGGCGGTCCACGTGGCCCGCTCGTGATTCGGCCTGTTTCCGTCAGCCGGGTTGATAGCCAGCAAAGCCCGGGCCAGGAAATAGACCAGCAGGCCGTTCAGCAGATGGATCAACAGGTTGACCAGCTTCCAGCCCCACGGGTCCAGGCCGCCGACCAGATAATTGGCAGCAAAGCTCAATGACGCCAGAGGGCGCTTGAATCGGCTGGATGGCGAAGACAAGGCAGCGCCCACCAGATCACCCACGCTGGCACTTTCCGGCTGCACGCCCTTGTTGTCGACAATGTTGGGATAGTCATCAAACAGCCAGCTACCGGAAAGCCCGGGCCAGTAGGCGGCCGTTGTGACCAGAAACATCGCCAGCAGCAGCCAGCGCCCCGGGTTGCGGATTCGGCGGAGAAAAGTCATCGGTGCAGGTTAGGTGGTGGGGGATGACGGCGCAACGGCGGCCTTGCGGTGGGCATCATCGGCCAGAGTGTGGCGCAAGCGCTTGAGTTCCCGCGGCCAGTAGTCCTCTTTTTTCAGCACCCAGGCGTGGACGAGCGGCATGCCGGTCCCCGGGCGAACTTCACGTGATGCAATCGCCTGGTAGTGATCAAGATGCAGCAGGCCAAGTTCCGGGAATCCGTGCGAACCCAGCAACGCCGCCTGTTGCAGTGCTGCCGAGATTCGGGCTTGCCGATCCAGCGCTGCATTGAAATGCAGCAACGCCGTTTCGCCGTCGCCGCGTGTCAGAGCGATGAGCCCGAAAAGGTAATCGACATCCTGAGCCCGCCCGGCTTGCGCCATGAGGCGCGGGTTTGCTTCGACGGCATGCAGCAGACTGCTCAGGGTCGCCAGCGACATTTGCGGACAGGGCGGGTTGCCGGCCTGGGCAATGTTGCGTTCAAACCAGTGGGTCAGCAGGGAACCGGTCTTGATTGCCGAGCGCAGCGACTTGCGGTGGCAACCAAGGTGGCCGAATCGATTCGCCCCATGCTGGCATTCGGCGGCCATCAGGTTGAACGCCAGTTGCGGCTCATCCGGGGCTGCGGCCAACGCGCCTTGCAATCGCCTGACCGCAAGTTGCGGATAGCCTGCAGCCATTTCGGCCTGGCCGGCAAGGGCTTGCGCGCGCGGGGAGCCCGGGTTGAGCTGCGCCCACAACAGTGCCTGGTCACGCTGATTGCCCCACAGCCCGGCGCGAGCGTGGGTCATCAGGGCCAGAGCGACCAGCAATAGCGCAGCGAACAGGAGTTTGGCACTGCCTGCAAAGCGCGGGGACACCGGCTTGAATCTGGTAGATGGCCGGCGCTCGCGAGCGGGTAGGCGGGAATCGGGGCCGTCATCCGCGCTGGCCATGTCGGGTGCTGGTCCGGTCTTGCTGCGGTTGCTGTTGGGGAGGCCGCACAGCCAGAGGGCCAGCGGCCAGAACATCAGCAGGGCGGGCAGGTAGTTGCGGTGCTCGTAAAACAGCTCGAGGGCAATGGTGCTGGATTCGATGCTCTGGCCGACAAAGTAGAACAGTATTGCGGCGGCGAGCGCGGGCCAGCGGCGACGCGCGAGCAATGCGCCGGCAACAAGACCAAGCACGGCCAGCAAGGCCGGCATTGTCGTGATCGGGTGCCAGGGCGATGTGGATACCTGGATGAAGTCGTTGAACAGTCCGGGTGTGAAGGGCCGTGGCATCCATAGCAGACTGAGGTAGTCGAGCATGATGCGCGGCTCGGTGAGCAGGCGCTGGCCGAGGGTCCATGGACGAGTTGAGCTGATGCCGTGCAGCATGCCCGACCAGCCGGCGTGCAGGATGTACGCTGCAATCAGCACCGCAGGCAGCCAGGCAAGCAGCAGCATGGCGCGGCGATAGATGCGCTCCCCTCCAAGCATTTCCCGGCGAGTGAGACGAGCGCGCAAGACTGTGTGTTCAAGCACCAGTGCCAGCGCCGGCAGCAGGATACCGTTGCCTTTGCTGAGTACCGCCAGCAGCGTGCACCCGCCCAGGCCCAGCAGCAAGCCATGTCAGCCCCGACAGGCTCTGCGGGTCCCAGCAGGTTTTCGCCGACCGTGCAGCCAGGCCAGCAGGCCCAGGAGCACGAAGGTGGCGGGCAGCATGGCTTCACGCTGCACGATATACAGTGTGGTCGAGACGAACAGTGGGTGCAAAAGCCACAGGCCTGCACCAAGCGCGGCAGCGAGGTTGATGCGAAGCGCGGTGCCGCTTGCGGCACTGCCGCGGGACTCGGGACTCGGGATTCGGGACTCGGGAGAGGCGCTTGTGGAATCGCGTGCCTGCCCCTGGGCGTTGCGCGGTTCTGCATTTTGCGCTGGATTTTCGCGGGCATGGCCCGCTGCCATGGCTGGCACGCGAGAATCGGGGTCTTGCCGGAGCGGGCCATGCCCGCGATGGGTAAACATCAACAACCCGAGCTGCCGCAACAACAAGGCCAGCAACACCCCGTTGACGAGGTGCAAGATCAGGTTGGTTTCAAGGAAGGGCCGCGGGTCGGCGGGCCAGTTGCGCGCATTGAGCAGAAAACTCAGTAGCGCCAGCGGTCGGCCCGTGGGGTCGGCAGGCCCGATGTAATGTAGCGCGCGAATGTGGCCCAGTCATCCACCGGGCCGGTGGCTCCCAGGGCGGGCAGGTTGGCATAGTCGTCAAAAAGAAAGCCACCCGAGAGGCCGGGCGCATAGGCCCACCAGGCAAGCAGGATGCAATGACCAGCAGGGCGAGGCCCGCGATCAGCGAATCATGTCGTTTTTCATCGCGACATGCTAGCCGATGGTCATGAAAATCGGAAAAAGAAAGGGCCGCGTTACGCGGCCCTTTGGTTCCAAATCCTACAGGAAGATTACGGACGGCACGCGAGCTGGGAGATACTTCTCCGGGATGTCGTGGTGCCGTTGCGCCGTTAGCGTCCGTCTTGCAATTCCAGGACTGCCGCCAGCCTTCGTCAAACGGCGAGAACGCAAGCTTGACACCGTGACAGCTTGTCGTTGGCTTCTGGACCCTTGAACTCGGTCACAATGACGCCGCCCGAGGCGTCCAAACTGGAAACGTACTTGCCCTTGATGGAGGTAGTTGAGGCCAGTCCAGCGGACTCATTGGCCGGGGATAATGGCCCGTGTTCGAGTAGAACTCGGCAACAGCGGTTTTTGCGCCGTCGACAGGCTCATGCCCTCAGAGACCTGTGAGCGGATCACGTAGTCCTGGTAGGCCGGGATGGCAATGGCGGCCAGGATGGCGATGATCGCGACCACGATCATCAGTTCGATCAGGGTAAAACCTTTCTGGATCTTGTTCATGGTGTGATTCCTTGTGCTTTAGCGGAAAGTGAAATGTTTGAGCACCGGGGCTATAACACCCCCCTGGGTGGATTCACTATCCGAACCATTGAGCCAGGTGCAACGGTGTCTCACGGGAAAGTATGCATGATGCATGCCAAGTAGCAAAGGGCCGAGAGTGTGACCCAGTGCACTTGTTGCAGGTCTTCAGTTTGCCGCGATCGGGAAAATCCTGCGCAAATAGGGCAGTTCCGAAACTGACCACTGGCGACCAACTGACGCTGAGCGTCACCATTCTTCACAGTATGGCGCCAACCTGTTCTTGTTGACCCGACCCAAATCCCGTCTTCCCGACGCGTCCGGTCACCCCGGTGCCGAGTTCGTCAGTCACCCGTGCACCGAGCCGGCCGTCCCCGCGCCAAACCCGTCTGGCCGGAACCAGCGTTGCACTCCCGGAGCAGGCCAGTCTCATGTCGCTCATCCAGTGCCAGCACTATGCGCAGCACAAATGATGTCTCATGAGCTGCGCCGCGTTCGGGCTGTCGCACGGCACAATCGGCTGCTGGGCTTCTGCCCCGAATCCGCCGCTTGCGGCGTGCCGGGTCAGCATTCACCGACGCAGCTACTTCCGGCAGACGCTCGGCAGATACTTGCCATCCAGGGTGCTGGCCGTGCAACCCAGTTGATGCTGCCGGCATAGGAAATGGGCGACAGGACCAAGGTGGATGTGCGGATGGCGTCGTTGGCCCTCGGGCCATTAAAGGCGACGGTGATCTTGCCTCCGTGACGTCACCTGGGAAACAAATGCGCCGCTGATGGACTTCGGCTGGCCATTAGACCGGCCGATTCATTGTTTTTCGGCACATGGCCCGTGTTGGACATGAAATCCCAGACGGCGGCCTTGGCGCCGGACGCCAGACTCATCCCTTCGGATACCTGGGACCGGATGACATAGTCCTGGTAGGCGGGGATGGCGATGGCGGCCAGGATGGCGATGATCGCGACAACGATCATCAGTTCGATCAGGGTAAAACCACGTGCAAGCGGCGCATGACTGTGTATTCCCCAGCGTGAATACCAGAAAACCATGCGATTTTCGTGCCATATGGCCGTTTGCACGGGCCCGAGTGCCTGAAATTGCCAACTCGGACGACTATTTGCGCCCCAATCCGAGGAATGGATCAAAATGGATCCCGGGTTCCTCGCTGCGCTCGGCCCCGGGATGACGGCATGCGGGAATAGTCGTCATCCCGGGCAGGCTGCGGTAATGACGGGACTGCCGAACCTGCCCCGCCCTTGGGCCAGCCGCAGGATGACGGATGCGAAATCTCGGGCTTCTCCCTACGCTACGGAGGCCGGAATGGTGGGACGTTGGCCAATAATGCAATACGTGACGCGGTTCGCGTTCAGGGACTTTGCCATGGGTGAAGCTGCCCTGGACAGGAAAAATGTGCTTGCGGGACTGCCAATGCACGGCGTTTTGCAGTACATTTGATTTTGTATTTCGGGGACTTGCGTGAACTTCTTATGGCGACACAACTGAACCCCCCCCAATTGCAGGGCCTGATGGGCGTCGCTCGTCGTCTGGTGGCCGATGGCGCCTTGAGCGCAGAAGACGCGCGCGACGCGACCCGTGTGTGCACCGAGAATCGCACTCCGCTTGCGCCTTACCTCATCGAACAGGGCCTGGCGGACAGTGCGGCGGTGGCCATGGCCAACTCGCAGGAATTCGGTGTTCCGCTGTTTGACGTCAATGCGCTGGACCTGAAACAGGTACCCATCGAGCTGGTCAGCGAAGCGCTGATCAACAAGCACAAGGCTCTGCCGCTGTACAAGCGCGGCAACCGACTGTTTGTCGGTGTTGCCGACCCCACGCAGTTTCACTCCCTGGACGAGATAGCGTTCCATGCCAGTTGCAGTGTGGAGCCGGTGCTGGTGGATGCGAAGGATCTGGAACGGGTCACCGAGCAGGCACTGAACGACAAGAGCACCACCATCGAGGGCATGGACGGTGACGACGGCCTGGAAGGGCTGAGCGTCGACAGCGACACCGGCAGCGATGCCGAATCGGGCGTCGATGCCAGTGGCAAGGACGACGCGCCGGTGGTGAAGTTTGTCAACAAGATGCTGGTGGACGCCATCCGCCGCGGTGCATCGGACATCCACTTCGAGCCGTACGAAAACCAGTATCGCGTGCGCCTGCGCATGGACGGCATCCTGCTCAAAGTGGCCAATCCGCCGCGTCAGCTGGCACCCCGAATCTCATCGCGTCTGAAGGTGATGAGCAGCCTGGATATTGCCGAGAAGCGGATTCCCCAGGATGGCCGCCTGAAGCTCAACCTGTCCAAGACCAAGGCGGTGGACTTCCGCGTCTCCACCTTGCCCACCTTGTTCGGCGAGAAGATCGTGCTGCGTATTCTCGACGGCTCGGCGGCCCGCATGGGTATCGACAAGCTGGGTTACGAGGAAGATCAGAAGCAGCTCTATCTCGAGGCCATCCACAAGCCGTACGGGATGGTGCTGGTTACCGGGCCGACCGGTTCGGGCAAGACGGTGTCCCTGTACACCGCCCTGAATATTCTCAATGACGCCACACGCAACATCTCCACGGTAGAAGATCCCGTGGAAATTCGTGTCGATGGCGTCAACCAGGTGCAGCAAAACGCCAAGCGTGGCATGACCTTTGCCGCGGCGCTGCGTTCCTTCCTGCGCCAGGATCCCGACGTCATCATGGTCGGCGAAATTCGTGACCTGGAAACGGCCGAAATTGCCATCAAGGCCGCACAGACCGGCCATATGGTGCTGTCCACCCTGCATACCAACGATGCGGCGCAGACCATTGCGCGCTTGATGAACATGGGCGTGGCGCCATTCAACATTACCTCCTCGGTGAGCCTGGTGATTGCCCAGCGTCTGGCGCGTCGTCTGCATGACTGCAAGCAACCCATGCAGCTGCCGGCGGCAGCCTTGCTGAAGGAAGGGTTCAGTCAGGCGGAGATTGATGCGGGCCTGAGTCTGTTCTCGCCCGGCGACTGCCACGGCTGCAACGCCGGCTACAAGGGGCGCGTCGGCATCTATGAAGTGATGCCCATGAGCCCGGAGATCCAGCAGGTGGTGCTGGAGGGCGGCAACGCCATGCAGATTTCCAGGGTGGCGCGCCAGCAGGGCATCAACGACCTGCATGCCTCGGCACTGCTCAAGGTCCGCAACGGCATCACTGACCTTACCGAAATCAACCGTGTCACCAAGGACTGAGGCAGGCATGACAGTGAACAGCGTTCAAGGATACGGCCGATTGCTTGAGCCCTCCCGCCATCGGGGCCCGCAGCGCTGTTCGCATGCACGGACCGCATTGAGCAGTTCCACCCATGCCTGCGCGGTCACTGCGCGCATTCACGAACAAACGAGCTAGAGGCTCTGCACATGGCTACAGCGACAGCACGAAAGACCACACGCCAACGCGGCGCGTCACGCGCCTCCGTCAAGCAGTCAACCGTGTACGAGTGGGTGGCACTGGACAAGCGCGGCCACAAGATGAAGGGCGAAATGGCGGGCAAGAATGCCGCGCTGGTCAAGGCCGAATTGCGCAGCCAGGGCATGAACCCGCAATCGGTGAAGGAGAAAGTCCAAGCCGTTGTTCGGGTCGTCCGGCAAGCGCGTGACGCCAAGGGACATCGCCATCTTCAGTCGTCAGATTGCCACCATGATGGCCTCCGGCGTACCCATGATGCAGGCCTTCGAGATCATCGCCGGGGGACAGAAGAACGTACGCTTCAAGAACATGCTGGTGGATGTCAAGCAGGGCATCGAAGGCGGCTCCTCATTGCACGAGTCCATGGGGCGCTACCCGGTGCAGTTCGACGAGTTGTACCGCAACCTGGTGAAGGCCGGCGAGTCGGCGGGTGTGCTGGATACCGTGCTGGACACGGTGGCCACTTACAAGGAACGCATGGAAGCGATGAAGGCCAAGATCAAGAAGGCCCTGTTCTACCCGATCATGGTGCTGGTGGTGGCGGCACTGGTGACGGTGATCATGCTGCTGTTCGTGGTGCCGGTGTTCAAGGACGTGTTCGAGAATGCCGGGGCACAGCTGCCCGGCCCGACACAGATGGTGGTGGCGGCATCGGAGTTCATGCAGAGCTACTGGTGGATCATTCTGCTTGGGCGTGGCGGGCACCATCGTCGGCATCGTCATGGCCAAGAAACGCTCGCCCAGATTTGCCCATTTTCTGGATCGCGTCGCGCTGAAGATGCCGGTAATGGGCAATATCATCCGGCAGTCGGCCATTGCCCGTTTTGCCCGCACCCTGGGTGTGACCTTCCACGCTGGCGTGCCCCTGGTCGAGGCACTGGACTCGGTCTCGGGGGCTACCGGAAGCATTGTCTACGGCGATGCCGTGAAGCAGATTCGCGACGACGTGGCGGTAGGCCATCAGCTGCAACTGGCGATGCGCCAGACCGGCCTGTTCCCCAACATGGTGGTGCAGATGACCGCCATCGGTGAAGAGTCGGGTGCCCTGGACCAGATGCTGTTCAAGGTGGCCGAGTTCTACGAGGACGAGGTCAACAACGCCGTCGATACCCTCACCACCTTGCTGGAACCGCTGATCATGGTCATCCTGGGCGTGGTTGTCGGTGGCATGGTCGTCGCCCTGTATCTGCCGATCTTCAAGCTCGCCGGAACATTCTGATTTGGCTTCCTTGTTCGGGGGTATGCCACCAGCCTTGTGGGTGATTGCCTGCGCGGTACTGGGTCTCATTGTGGGCAGTTTTCTCAACGTGGTGATGCTGCGCATGCCGGCGCGCATGATGCACGACTGGCGTGCGCAGGCACGCGAAGTGCTCGAGCTGGAGGACGATTCCGGTGACGCGCCACCGGGCATCGTGCGCGAGCCCTCGCATTGCCCCAGGTGCAAGCACCGTCTGGGTGTCGCTGACAATATCCCGCTTTTCTCCTGGCTCTTTCTGCGTGGCCGATGCCGCTACTGCAAGGAACCCATTTCGCCCCAGTACCCGATTGTGGAGCTTGTGTGCGCGCTGGCCAGTGCGGTCGTTGCATGGAAGTTCGGTCCGGGCTGGCAGGCGCTTGCCGGTCTGGTGATGACCTGGCTGCTGCTGGCCATGTCCGGCGTCGATGCCCGCACCCAGTTGCTGCCCGACTCGATGACCTTGCCGCTGCTCTGGCTGGGACTGCTGCTATCGCTGGTGCCGCTCTTTGTCGGGCCGGCACAGGCCATTCTCGGCGCCGCCGTCGGCTATCTCAGCTTGTGGTCCGTGTACTGGGGTTTCCGCCTGCTCACCGGCAAGGAGGGCATGGGTCATGGTGACTTCAAGCTGCTGGCTGCGCTGGGTGCCTGGATGGGCGCGATGTCCTTGCTGCCTGTCGTTCTGCTGTCTTCGGTAGTCGGTGCCGTTATCGGCGTGGTGATTCTGAGCGTGCGCGGCCAGGACCGGTCTGTCCCCATTCCGTTCGGCCCTTTCCTGGCTGCAGCCGGCTGGATCTGGTTTGTTGCCGGCGACTGGATCAGCCATTGGTATCTGGGCCTTTTCCTGCACTGATGCCCGAGTCCGATCGCCCCTATGTCATTGCCCTGACCGGAGGTGTGGCCAGCGGCAAGAGCACCGTGGCCAGGCGCCTTGCAGCATTGGGCGTGCCGGTGATCGATGCCGACGTGGTCGCCCGTGAGGTGGTGGCGCCGGGCAGTGACGGATTCAATGCGGTGGTTGCCGAATTCGGTCTCGATGCGATGGCAGAGGACGGTGGGCTTGACCGCGCCTGGCTGCGAGAGCATGTGTTCTCCGATCCCGCGGCACGCAGAAAGCTGGAAGCCATCCTCCATCCACGCATAAAACAGCAGTTGCAGAACGATATCGCGCGCATCGATGCACCGCGGGTAGTGCTGGCCATTCCCCTGCTGGCCGAAACCTGGCCCGAGTACGACTGGGTGGATCGGGTGCTCGTGGTTGATGTTCCGGAGCCGGTGCAGAAGCAGCGCCTGATGCAGCGCGACGACGTCAATGAGGCGCTGGCGCAGAAGATGCTCGCCGCCCAGGTCAGCCGCGAGGAACGACTCAAGCTGGCCGACGACACGCTGCAAAACACCGGCAGCATCGACGCGCTGCACGAGCGTGTCAGCGAGCTGATGCAAGGTTGGGCAAAGGACGAAGCAGGTTCCGATTGACGGCTTGCGGGAATAGTCGTCATCCGGTGCCGTCGCCAGAATAACCGGGATGCGAAAGTGGTCGCCATCCTCTTGTCAGTCGCCGCATGACGAGGTTTGCGGGAATTTCCGTCATCCTGGGGCCGACCGCAGGCCGACGCGGGGAGCGGGCATGGATGACCGCGCTTTGAGGAGCGAGGAAACCCGGGATCCATTTCGTTTTTTCGATGAGTCGCGTCGCCGGGCAGGGCCATGTTCTCAATGGATCCCGGGTTCCTCGCTACGCTCGGCCCCAGGATGACGGAGTGCAGGAATGCGCGTCATCCCGGACAGGCTGCAGCGTGGCGGGAATACTCGTCATCCAGCGCTGCCGGCAGCATAACGGGCTTGCGAAACTGGCCATCATTCCGTGGTCGGCCGCAGCATGGCGACCTTGCGGCAATTTCCGTCATCCTGGGGCCGGCCGCAGGCCGGAGCCCGGGATCCATTTTGGCTCTTGCGGTGCGCCGGGCGCGATCCATTTTTCTGGTACGTATCAGCAGTAGTGCCTGGTCAGTCCAGAATAGTGGGCCACAAATCTCTCCAGTCGGGATTGCTGCGTTCTATCAGTTCCAGTTTCCAGGCTCGACGAAAGCGCTTGAGTTGTTTTTCACGCTCAATGGCTGAAGTGATTGAGTCGGTTTGTTCAAAGTAGACCAATCGGTGGATGCCGTATCGCTTTGTAAATCCGGCAACCAGACCTTGCCTGTGCTCACGTACTCGCTTGATGAGGTCGCTTGTCACTCCGACGTAGAGTGTCCCGCGCGGTTTGCTGGCAAGAATGTAGACGGCGGGCTGTTTCATGTTCAAAGCCTAGCAGCGTGACGGGGTTGCGGAGATTTCCGTCATCCTGGGGCCGGCCGCAGGCCGACGCGGGGAGCGGGCATGGATGACCGCGCTTTGAGGAGCGAGGAAACCCGGGATCCATTTTCGTTTTTTCAATGAGTCGCGTCGCCGGGCGGGGCCATGTTCTCAATGGATCCCGGGTTCCTCGCTACGCTCGGCCCCAGGATGACGGAGTGCAGGAATGCGCGTCATCCCGGACAGGCTGCAGCGTGGCGGGAATACTCGTCATCCAGCGCTGCCGACAGCATAAAGGGCTTGCGAAACTGGCCATCATTCCGTGGTCGGCCGCAGCATGGCGGGATTGCGAAAATCTCCGTCATCCCGGGGTCGGCCGCAGCATGGCGGCCTTGCGGCAATTTCCGTCATCCTGGGGCCGGCCGCAGGCCGGAGCCCGGGATCCATTTTCGTTTTTTCGATGAGTCGCGTCGCCGGGCGGGGCCATGTTCTCAATGGATCCCGGGTTCCTCGCTACGCTCGGCCCCAGGATGACGGAGTGCAGGAATGCGCGTCATCCCGGACAGGCTGCAGCGTGGCGGGAATACTCGTCATCCAGCGCTGCCGACAGCATAAAGGGCTTGCGAAACTGGCCATCATTCCGTGGTCGGCCGCAGCATGGCGGGATTGCGAAAATCTCCGTCATCCCGGGGTCGGCCGCAGCATGGCGGCCTTGCGGAAATTTCCGTCATCCTGGGGCCGGCCGCAGGCCGGAGCCCGGGATCCATTTTCGTTTTTTCCATGAGTCGCGCCGCCGGGCAGGGCCATGTTCTCAATGGATCCCGGGTTCCTCGCTACGCTCGGCCCCAGGATGACGGATTGCGGCGCCCCTGGGTGATTGGCGGAGTATCGGTTTGTGGTCTGCGCCGGGGCACTTGCCTAAATCGGCGCACCGAAGCGCCTGATCACGTCATCAAAGGTGACCATGGAGCTCGCGGCACCTGCATGCTCGGTTGACAGGGCGGCGGCTCGGCTGGCGTGGATCACGCTTTTTCTTGCTGCAGCGTCGGGCCAGTGCGTCAGTGCGGCGGCGAGTGCACCGTTGAAGGCGTCACCGGCGCCGGTGGTATCAACGGTGTTCGCCGCTTCGGCCGGGACCCGATAGCAGGCTTGCTCGTCGCTCAGCCTGCTGCGTGAGCCATCGTGGGACACGAAGCATCCCGCGCTCCCGAGCGTGATGATGAGGCATGCTGCCGGGAGTTTCCGGCAAAGCTGATGCAGCTCGTGGTCGCTCATCCCGGCCACGTCCCCGGCATGGATGGCGGAACCAGTCACATGCTGATACAGCAGTGCGAATTCGGTTTCGTTGGGCGTCAGCACATCACATTGCGCGAGGATGTCGGCACTGATGCCGGCATCGAACGGGGCCGGGTTGAGGATGCGCAAGCTGTCGCCGGATGCCGCTGCATGCAATGCGGCCTGTACCGCGTCGACGGTGGTCTCCAGTTGCAGCAGTACCACATCACACGCGGCAAAATCGGCCTTGCGGGCGATGATGTGTGCCGGTGCCAGGTGAAGGTTGGCGCCCAGTGTCACCACAATCTGGTTCTGGCTGTTGTCATCCACCACGATTGCGGCGCTGCCCGTGGGCTGGTCAGTCACTACCTGCCAGTGGCAATCAAGCCCGGCGGCTCGTGCAGTGTTTTCTGCAAGCGAGCCCAGGGCGTCGTCGCCGCGGGCACCGACGAAGGTGGTGTCGACGCCCTGACGGACACAGGCCACGGCCTGGTTGAATCCCTTGCCCCCGGCACCGCTGGAGAATCCCTTGCCGCGCACGGTTTCGCCGGGTACCGGAAAACGCGCCACGCGCCAGGCGTGATCCTGGTTATAGCTTCCGATGACGAGCACCTTGCCGGGCATGGGTGGCGTCGGGTCAGGGGCCGGCAACGACATCGATCGCGTCGATTCGCTCGATCTCCTCGCGCTGATGCTTGTGTCGGAACAGCACCGCAAACAGCACCGTCACCACCAGTGCGTAGGCGGCAAAACTCAACCAGATGCCATGCCAGTCCAGAGACTGGTCGGCGCGGGTGAAGAACTGGTCGATGACAATGCCGCTGATGGAACTGCCAAGCACCGCACCGATGCCATTGGTCATGAGCATGAACAGCCCCTGCGCGCTGGCGCGGATTTCCGGGTCGGCCTGCCCCTCGACGAACAGCGAGCCGGAGATATTGAAGAAGTCGAACGCCATGCCGTAGACGATATTGGACAGGATGATCATCCACAGCAGCGATCCCGGGTTGCCGTAGGCGAACAGGCCGAATCGCAGCACCCAGGCGGTCATGCTCATCAGCATCACCGTCTTGATGCCGTAGCGCTTGAGGAAGAACGGAATGGCCAGGATCAGCAAGGTTTCCGAAATCTGCGAGATCGACATCGTGATCGCCGGGTAGCGGATGGCGATCGCGTCCCTGAACTGATCCATCTTGGCGAAATCGTGCAGGAAGGTGTCACCGTAGGCGTTGGTCAATTGCAGCGCGGCGCCAAGGAACATGGCGAAGATGAAGAACACCGCCATCTTGTAGTCTTTCATCAATGCGAACGATCGCAGACCCAGCGCATCCACAAGCGATGCATGCTTCTTGTAGCGCGGTGGGCAGGGCGGCAGACTGAACGCGTAGAGACCCAGGATCACGGCCGCGCCGCCGGCTATGTGGAACTGTGCAGCGGATACTTCAAGGTGCAGCAGGCTCACAGTCCACATCGCGGCGATGAAGCCCACCGTGCCCCATACGCGTATCGGCGGGTACACGCGGACGATATCCACGCCTTCGGTTTTCAGGGCGTTATAGGCCACCGTGATCGACAGGGCGATGGTGGGCATGTAGAAGCACATGTTGACCAGCATCACCCAGAACAGCACGTGCGGGTCGTCGATCGTGGGCACGATGAACAGCATTGCCGCACCGAGCAGGTGCATCACGCCGTACAGGCGTTCGGCATTGATCCATTTGTCGGCAACAATGCCCATCAGGGCCGGCATGAACAGGGAGGCGATGCCCATGGTGGAGAAAATCGCGCCGAATTCGGTGCCCGACCAGTGCCGGTTCTGGAACCAGTAGGCGCCGATGGTGATGAGCCAGGAACCCCATACGAAAAACTGCAGGAAGTTCATCACTATCAGACGAAATTTCAGGCCCATCGGCGCGTCCCCTCGAAAAACGGCAGGCTTTCCTGGCAGACCAGCCACCAGGCCATCGAGCCAGATTATGCCAAGCGTGCACATCCGCGCAACAGCAAACCGGGTCCGGTGGCGGCATGCAGGTCATTGCGCAGACGAATCGTGCGGGCCTGGGGCCGAAAGCGTGGGTCGGGCGCGCGTGTTGCGTGTGCGGGTACGGCGCAGCGGTGAAAGCAACAGCATCGCAGCAGACTCGTCCGGTTCGGTTCCTTCGCTGTCAGGCGCCGGGCCGCTTGTTCATTGCAGCAAGACCCACAGCGCCAGCGCAGCGAACAGGCACGCCGATGCAAGCCGGGTGGCCTTGAGAGGCAGGCGATCAGCAAAGCGTGCGCCCAGCCATACCACCGGGACATTTGCCAGCAGCATGCCGACTGTGGTGCCAGCCACGACCTGCCACAGGGGATGGTATTGCGCCGCAAGCAGTACGGTAGCAATCTGGGTCTTGTCGCCCATCTCCGCCAGAAAAAAGGCGATCACGGTAGCCAGCAGGACGCTGCGTGCGCCGCCGGTGTGCGTCTCCTCATCGTCCATGCGATCCGGCACCAGCATCCACAAGGCCATGGCGGCAAGAGATGCCACAACTACCCAGTGCAGAATCTCCGGCTGCAGCCAGCTTGCCAGGAGATCGCCCACCGCACCGGCCATGGCGTGGTTGACCAGCGTGGCCAGCAGGATGCCGATGCAAATCGGCCAGGGGCGGCGATAGCGCGCCGCCAGGATAAGTGACAGAAGCTGGGTCTTGTCGCCGATTTCGGCCAGGGCCACCGCGCCGGTGGCAATTAGAAAGGTTTGCATGGTCTTCTCAACGGGCCGGGACAAGGACACGCAAGTTCAGCGCACAGCGTCCCGGCCCGGGATCGGCATGCGTGAACCAGCGGTCTTGCCGGTAGCGGAAAATCCGCCATGCGGGCGCCATGATCGGTTGATCAAGCATGTTGACGCACGCCCCGCGACATCGCGTCGCAGTCGGCTACTCCCCGTTGGAGTGCGGCCAGCATAGTTGCACAAGGGCTTGCAGACAAGCCGAAAACCGGCCCCGGGATGACGGCAAACCCTGATGGGACGAGAGTGGCCAGCGACACGTCAGGGGGGCGGAACCCCGGACCCATCGCGCACTTTGGCCACCATCGCATGTGCCAATCTCATGCCGCCGCGGGATCGCGGCATGTTCGGTTTTCAGCCGAGGTTGCACGCCGAACGGCATAATGGTGGATTCCTGACGCATGGAGAAGCATATGCAATACCGTCGACTGGGCCGCAGCGGCCTGCAGCTTTCAGCGCTCTCGTTTGGTGCCTGGGTGACTTTCGGGCGGCAAGTCGACCGGCGCGCCGCGCGCGAAATGCTGGCCTATGCACATGATCAGGGCGTCAACTATTTCGACAATGCCGAAACCTACGGCGCCGGCGTGGCCGAGACGATCATGGGCGATGTGCTGGCCGAGCAGGGCTTTGCACGTGACAGCTTCTGCGTGTCCAGCAAGGTGTTTTTCGGCGCGGTCAAGGACCCGAAGCCGACCCAGCGCGGGCTCTCGCGCAAGCATGTCTTCGAGGCCTGCGACCAGGCACTGAAGCGCCTGCAGGTCGACTATCTGGACCTGTATTTCTGTCATCGTCCGGATGAAGATACCCCGGTAGCCGAGACCGTGTGGGCCATGGACAATCTGGTCCGCGCCGGCAAGGTGCTCTATTGGGGAACATCGGAATGGCCGGCCGAGCGCATACGCGAGGCACACGAGGTGGCCGAGAAACACAACCTGATTGCACCCACCATGGAGCAACCGCAATACAACCTGTTGCATCGCGAGCGGGTGGAGAAGGAATATGCATCGCTGTATGCCGACTACGGCATGGGCACCACCATCTGGTCGCCGCTGGCTTCGGGGCTGCTGACCGGCAAGTACAACGATGGTGTTCCGGAGGGCTCGCGGCTGGATCAGGAAGGCTACGAGTGGCTGAAGGACTCGGTCTTCGGCGAGGATGCCGACAAGAAACTGAAGCAGGTGGCCGCGCTTGAACCGATCGCCAGGGATCTCGACTGCAGTCAGGCACAGCTGTCGCTGGCCTGGTGCCTGAAGAATCCGCACGTGTCCACCGTGATCCTGGGCGCCAGCCGCCAGTCGCAACTGGAAGAGAACATGGCAGCACTGGACGTGGCCGAACGCATGGACGAGTCCGTACTCAAGCGAATCGAGGATGCGTTCGGCGGCTGATCAGGACCGCCCCCGACTTTCATTCGCGGCGCCCGCGGGACCTGGTCCGAGCCAGGCTGCACGGCCTGGCGCCTGCAGCGAAACCAGGTTCCATGCGAGCCGTGCGTGGTGCCTGAGGCGCAACGTCGAAGTGCATGTTGCGATATGGCCGCGAACGCCACCCGGGGTGAACATTCGCGGCCTCATCTCGGGCTAGAGCACGGCCAGCGGCGGTGTTGGCGCTTGCGGTGCACTCGGAGGCGGTGGTGGCGCCGGCGCTCTTGCCTGATCGGGCTGGCTTGGCGGCGAGGGCGGCGAGGGCGGCGCGGGTGCCTTGAGCGCGCGCGGGCCGGGCGGTGTCGGCGGCTTGGGCGGTGCCGGCGGCAGCGGGATCATGCCGGGGTGCTCGGGCAGCTTGACCTTGACCTGCATGCGTTTGCCGTGGCGCAGGATCGAGGCGGTCACGGTCTTGTTCTCGTTGTGCCGCAGCGCACGCATGGCATCCTCGGGGCGGTCGACCTTGGTATCACCGATGCGGGTAATCACATCGCCGGCCTTGAGCCCGGGCAGGGCATCCTGGTCGCTGCCGAGCAGCAGGGCGCCCTTGTCGGTGCCGAAGTAGCTGCCCAGGTCCTTGTCCAGCGAGGCCAGGTTCAGACCCCACCAGGGCGTGAAGCTGCGTACGGCGAAGCGGGCCTGGCGCGCACCGTCCCGGGCTTCGCGCACGATGCGCTCGACATCGACATGCGGGAAGTCCTTGCTGTGCCATTCGATGTCCGGTTCAATCAGCGTGCTCCAGGCCTGCGAGGAGCGGTGTTCGGCCTTGAGCGTGACGTCCTTCTGCTTGCCGTCGTGTTCGACGCGTACGGTGACTTTCTGTCCAGCCTTGATGCTGTCCAGTGCACCCAGCCGCGCGGTACCGTTCTGCGACACGTTCTTGCCGTCGATCCTGATGATGCGATCGCCATGGCTGATGCCGGCTTGTTCGGCCGGGCTGCCGGGCGTGACCGCGGCCACCTTGAAGCCGTCATCTTCGGGCATCAGCACCAGGCCGAGCATGCCGGCGTCGGGATCGGACAGGAACTTGTAGGCGAATGCCTGCGGTGCCGGCTCACCGGCCTGACGCGACAGTCTGGCCAGCCGTTTGGCAAGCTGGTCCATCTGCTGGCGCAGCTGCTTCAGTTCGGCGCGTGTCTGGTCCATGTCCTGCCGGACCTTGGCTGCGGGAGGATCGGCGGCCAGCGCAGCAGCGACCGGGAGGCAGGCCAGCAGCAGACTGTATAGAAGGATGGTGGGTCGTTTCATGTCGAACTCCTGAATCGGGACGGGAAAAGTCAGTTGAGGATCAGCCGGGGGCGATCATTGCCATCCACGGTGGCGGCGGTCAGCCGTGTGTCCCCCAGGTGCAGTGCAGCCAGCTGCTGCAGCAGGTCGACCCGCTGTTGCCACAGTGCGCTCTGCACGCGGGGGGCATCATGGGTATCGGCCAGTTGCATGTCGACCATGCCGATCATGTCTTCGAGACGCGTGGCGCTGGCCAGGGAAGGACCGTCCAGTGGCGCACCCTTTGCATCCAGCATTCGTACCCAGTCCTCCAGGCGCTGCGAGCGCTGGCGCAGGGCCGGCAGGAGGTTGCTGCCGGTGTCCGTGGGGCTGCTGGTGGCGACCACAGCCGGGGAATGAGTCTCATCGGTGGGCCGGCCTGCGGGCCACAGCAGCAGGCTCAGCACCAGGCTGGCGGCCAGGGCCAGCGGGATGCCGATGCGCTGCCAGTGCCTGGGTCTGTCCGGGCGGGCACGGCGGGCAATCTGGGGCCACAAGTCCGGTGCCTGCGCCTCGGGCAGATGGGTCAGGGCCTGGCCCAGGCCGTTGTCATCGACGTTCATGCGGGCGTCGTGCGGGGTAGACATGACGCAACCTCCTGCGGTTGTTGCAACAGTTCGCGCAGACGCTGGGTGCCGCGCGCAAGTTGCGACTTGGAAAAGCTGGCGCTCTTGCCGAATTGTTCGGCAATCTCGGGATGGGTATAGCCTTCGACGTGATACAGCCAGAGCACGGCGCGGGTAGTGTCCGGCAGGCGCATCAGGGCCTGTTCCAGCGCTCGGCTGTCGGCGTGGCGCCATGGCTCGGCGCCGTCATGCGCGAAGCGTGCTTCCTCGATCGACTCATTGCGGTGCTGGCGCACGCGGCGCAGCTGCATCAGTGCCTCGTTCACCGCGATCTGCCGCAGCCAGCCCCAGAACGGAGCATCACCCTTGAACTGGGCGGCATTCTGGTGCGCCTTGAGCATGCAGTCCTGCAGCACGTCGCGGGCACGGTCCGGAGCACCGGTAATGCGCAGCGCCAGGGTGTACACCGGCTGCGACCAGGTCCGGTAGATCTGCTCGAAAGCGTCCAGCTCACCGTCGCGGAAGCGGCGGATCAGGGCAGGGTCGGCATCAATGGCGAAGGATGACTGGCTCACATGCTCTAGGATGCACCAGTGGGCCAAAGGGTCGCATGTGCCGGGTGCATCAACCCAGATCCGCAAAAGGCGCAGGATTGGCTCGGCACCGAGCGGGCCACCTGGCCGGCGGCAAAATCCGCAGCCGGCCCGGGTGACCGCACTGGCCCGGCTGCGGGGAACGGCATATCGGCGCGTTCAGGGTTGGATGCGGTCC
>CAVTJF010000027.1:0-7606 GCA_963734945.1 uncultured Gammaproteobacteria bacterium | reverse complement strand
CAGAACGTCCTGTGCCAATTCGCGTAGGTGCGGCCTTCCGCCAGGGATTTGGGCGATGGTATGCCGAGGCCCTTCGTCTTCGCTGCGGTCCCCCGGGGCCATGCCTCTGGACATGGCCGTACGGTTGTATATAGTGGTCGGCACACGCTTGTGCGCAAGCGTCGATTCTCGGCACTTTCGGGCCGCTCATGGTTCGCGTTGTGCCATCGGAACAGGAAAAGGGGAAAGTTCATGACACACCGATTGATCCGCAGGCATCAGCCGCTGGCTCTGGCCGTCGCTCTGGCACTGGGCGCCGGCAGCGTCCACGCGGCCAGTATCACCGTCACCGACGGCGGCGACGCCGGCACCGCATCCACATGCACTTTGCGCCAGGCCATTGCCTCGAGCGTCAACGATGATGCCACCGGCAGCACCTGTGTGGCCGGCAGCGGCACCGACAGCATCGACTTTGATGCCAGCCTGGCCAATGCCACCATCACCCTGGCCAGCGGCTATCTGCAGATCATCGGCTCCTCTGTCACCATCAATGGCAGCGGTCAGACCATCGACGGCAACGGCGCGTCCACCGACGTGCTTGCCTACAATTCGAGAGTCAGTCTCAGCAATCTGACACTGACCGGGGGCAACTCGCCATATCCCGGCGCGGGCATTGCAGCCATCAACAGTGATGTGACGCTGACCAATTCCACGGTTTCCGGCAACACCTCGGCCAGCCGTGGCGGCGGGATTGCCTCCTACTACTACGCGCCCGGGGGCCTGGTCGCATCGCGTGATGGCAAGCCCGTCGTGCATCGCAACGTCGTCCGCGCGTCCCAGGGCACGAGTGCCCCGGAAGGAGGCGTCATCAGCCGGCTCACCCTGGTCGGGTCAACCGTGTCGGGTAACACCGGCAGCACGCGTGCGGGCGGTATCTTTGTCGCGCAAGGCCAGCTTGACATGGTCGATTCCACCGTATCCGGGAACCAGCTCAACGCGACTGCGAGCTACGGAGCGGGCGGCATCTACCTCGCCAAATACGCCGACGCGACCATCAGCAGCAGCACGATCTCCGGCAATACGGCCAATGGGGGCAGCAGCTACGCCTACATGACCGGTGGCATTTACCAGTACGGGGCCGCGCTGTCGATGAGCAACTGCACGGTGTCCGGCAACAACGCCTCCGGCACGAGTTTGCTCGCGGGTGGCCTGTCCATGAGTTACTTCTCAGGCTACGGTCTCAACACCCTGGATGTGAGCAACAGCACCATCGTCGGCAACAGCGTCGGCGGCGGTGCGCCATACAGTACCGGCGGCCTTCTGCTTGGCGGGTTCAGCACTGGCAGCGCGGCGCTTCAGAACACGATCATCTCCGGCAACACCGGTGGCGATGATGCCAATCTGTATGCCTACAGCGGCAGCGCCACGGCGCAGTACAGCCTGATGGGCAGCAATCAGTCCGGCAGCTACTCGGGCAACGGCAATGTCTTCAATGACAATCCGGGCCTGGGTGCGCTGGCCAACAACGGCGGGCCGACCATGACCATGGCGCCGCAAGCAGGCAGTCCGGTGATTGATGTCGGCAGCAATGCGCTGATCCCCGGTGGCGTGACCTACGACCAGCGCGGTGCCGGGTTCCCGCGCATCGTCAACACCACCGTGGACATCGGCAGCATCGAGTACGCCGGGGCAGCGCCGACGCTGACCTTCGCGCCGGTACCCTCGTCGTCGGTCTGGAGCAAGGGCCTGCTTGGACTGCTGGCCGGCCTGTTCGGTGTGTTGGCCATGCGCCGCCGACGAGGCAGTCCATCGGCCTGACTTGTCACGCAAGTGCTTCGGCCGGGAACCACGCAATACGTGGTTCCCGGCATGGAGCTTCGCGATCAGGCGGCAAAGTCGTACAATGGGCGGATGGCGAAATATCCGAAGATACTGGCCACCCGGCCAGCCGAGAAAAGCCGCTTTCTGAACGCCGAGGAAGTCGATCTGCAGTTCAGCAATGGCGAGCGCAGAACCCACGAGCGCGTGATCAGTTCCGGCCTTGGCGCTGCCCTGATCGTGCCCATGATCGACGACAAGACCGTGCTGCTGGTCAGTGAATACAGCGTCGGCCTGGATCACTATGAGCTGGGGCTGCCGAAAGGGCGCCTGGATCGCGACGAGACGGTCGAGCAGGGCGCCAATCGCGAGCTGAAGGAAGAGGCCGGCTACGGCGCCCGCCATCTGAAGATCATTGGTGCGCTGTCGCTGGCACCGGCCTACATGACCCACATGACCCACGTGGTGCTGGCCACCGACCTGTATCCCGAGAAGCTGCCGGGTGACGAGCCCGAGCCGCTCAAGGTCAGCCGCTGGCCCATGGCCAAGCTGCACGAGCTGGTGGCACGGGACGACGTCACCGAGGGCCGGACCATCGCGGCACTGTTCATGGCGCGGGAATATCTCGCCGGGCGCTACACGCCGCAATGACTGATCTGGAGGCGCTTCTGTCGCCCGTTGCGGGCATCGCGCGGCGTGCGGGGTCGGCTATTCTCGAGGTCTATGCGGGCAGTTTTGCCGTGCACAGCAAGTCGGACAACTCGCCGCTTACCGCAGCCGATATGGCGGCGCACCGCTGCATCGTCGACGGGCTTGCCGAGCTCACCCCCCAGTGGCCCATTCTTTCCGAGGAAGCGGCCAATATCCCCTGGGCCGAACGACGCCAGTGGCAGCGGTACTGGTTGGTGGATCCGCTGGACGGCACGCGAGAGTTCGTCAAGCGCAATGGCGAATTCACCGTCAATATTGCTCTGGTCGAGGACGGCGAGTCGGTGCTAGGCGTGGTTCTGGCGCCGGTCACCGGTCACCTGTACTCGGCCTGCCGGGGCGCTGGAGCGCGCCTGCAAACCCGGCCCGACGGCATTCCGCAACTGATCGAGACCAGTGCGCCGCACAGTCCTGTGCGTGTGGCAGGCAGCCGTTCCCATGCGCGCGCCGGGCAGACCGAGATGCTGGCCCGGCTTGGCCCGACCAGCAGCATTGCCCTGGGTTCGTCGCTGAAGTTCTGTCTGATTGCCGAAGCCGGTGCGGATATCTACCTGCGCCTCGGCCCGACCAGCGAATGGGATACCGCCGCCGCCCACTGCGTGCTGGCCGAAGCCGGTGGCGCGGTGCACGACCTGGACGGTCAGCCCTTGCGCTACAACCAGAAAGAAAGTCTGATCAATCCCTCCTTCATCGCCGTGGGTGACCCGGCCCACGACTGGGCAGGTCGCTTGCAGCAGCCGACGTCGTAGTCCGACACGGGACGTGTCGCGGCATGCCGGTGTGCCATGCCCGAAAAGTCCGGGCGTGCCGCTGGCGGCCCGTCATTGAGAAGCTCTCCTACCATCCAGCCGGAATGCGCCAACCGAGATGACCAACCGGAAACTCATCATCGCCACCCGCAAGAGCGCGCTGGCCCTGTGGCAGGCCGAGCACGTGGCTGCGCGACTGCGCGCGCTGCATCCACGCCTTGAGGTTGCGCTGTTGCCCTTGTCCACCCGCGGCGACGAGCTGCTGGACCGTTCGCTGTCCGAGGTGGGTGGCAAGGGTCTGTTCCTGAAGGAGCTGGAGCGGGCCATGCTCGATGGCGAAGCCGATGTGGCGGTGCACTCGCTGAAAGATGTGCCCGCCGATCTGGAACCGGGTTTCTGCCTGGCGGCGGTGCTCGAGCGCGCCGATCCGGCCGATGCCTTCATCAGCCCGAACCACGCCAGCCTGGATGCGCTGCCGCAGGGTGCGCGCGTGGGTACCTCGTCGCTGCGCCGACGCGCGCAACTGCAGGCGCTGCGCCCGGATCTGCAGATTCTGGATCTGCGCGGCAACGTCAATACCCGGCTGGCCAAGCTGGAAAGCGGTCAGTACGACGCCATCATTCTGGCGGTTGCCGGCCTTGAACGTCTTGAACTGGGGCAGCACATTCGTTCGCGCCTTGAACCGCCCGCGTGGCTGCCGGCGCCCGGCCAGGCGGCACTGGCCATCGAGTGTCGGGACAAGGATGCCGGGAGCCTGGCCTTGCTGCAGCCGCTCGACCATGCCGCCAGCCGCGCCACCGCCACCGCCGAGCGCGCCATGAACCGGCGTCTGGGTGGCAGCTGTTCGGTACCGGTTGGTGCCTTTGCGCGGATTGATCGCGAACAGGTTCACCTGGAAGGTCTGGTCGGGGACGTGTCCAGCGGACGCCTGCTGCGGGCTGCAGCAAGCGGCGCGCGCGCATCGGCAGAGGCTGTCGGCGTGGAAGTGGCCGAGGACCTGCTGGCCCAGGGTGCGGCACAATTCCTGTCCGCCCATGTTCCGGGTGTTTGACGCCGGGGCTTTTGCAACGGGCAGCGTGCCCCTACATTGGCGCTACCCCTGAAGGAGAAATGCCGTGTCCATTCCCAGTACCGCGCCGACCGCGCCGATCGCCAGCCGCGATCAACTGGTGCAGACCATTGCTGCCGGCGAAAAACCGCGTGCCAACTGGCGCATCGGCACCGAACACGAGAAATTCGGTTTTCGCTGGGAAGACCTGCGGCCGCCTGAATACGAGGGGGAGCGCGGCATACGCGCCGTGCTGGAAGGGCTGGCCCGAGAGGGCGGCTGGGAAGTCATCAGCGAGAACGGGCTGCCACTCGCGCTGTCGCGGGACGGCGCCTCGATCACGCTGGAGCCTGCCGGGCAGCTGGAACTTTCCGGGGCACCGCTGGAGTCCATCCATCAGACCTGCAATGAGGTGAACAGCCATCTGGTGGATGTGCGCAAGGTTGCCGATGAGCTGGAGCTGGGCTTTCTGGGCATGGGCTTCCAGCCCAAGTGGCGGCGCGAAGACATGCCGTGGATGCCCAAGGGGCGCTACAGGATCATGCGCGAGTACATGCCCACGCGCGGCCAGCTTGGCCTGGACATGATGACCCGCACATGCACGGTGCAGGTCAACCTGGACTTCAGCTCCGAAGCGGACATGGTAAAGAAGTTCCGGGTGGGCCTTGCGCTGCAGCCCGTGGCCACGGCGCTTTTTGCGGACTCGCCCTTTACCGAAGGCAAGCCCAACGGCTATCTCAGCTACCGTTCGCAGGTGTGGACCGACACCGACCCGGATCGCACCGGCATGCTCGACTTCGTGTTCGAGGATGGCTTCGGTTACGAGCGCTGGGTGGACTACGTGCTCGACGTGCCGATGTACTTCAGCATGCAGCCGGACGGTCTGGTGAATCTGGCGGGTGCCAGCTTCCGTGATTTCCTGGAAGGCAAACTGCCTCAGCTTCCCGGAGTCAGACCGACCCAGCGCGATTGGGCCGACCACATGACCACGGTGTTTCCCGAGGTGCGCCTGAAACAGTTTCTGGAAATGCGCGGCGCCGATGGCGGGCCCTGGAACCGTCTGTGCGCGCTACCCGCGTTCTGGGTTGGCCTGCTCTACGATGACGAAGCGCTGGATGCGGCCTGGGACCTGGTCAAGGACTTCAGCATGGCCGAACGCAACCAGCTTCGTGATGGCGTGCCCCGGCACGGACTGAAACTGCCGTTTCGTGGTGGCACGCTGCGCGAACTGGCGGTCGAGACCCTGAAAATCGCCACCCGCGGGCTGGAGCGTCGCCATTGTCTGGGCGGCAGTGGACGTGATGAAAGTTGTTTCCTGGTGCCGCTGTACCAGGTGGCCGACTCCGGCCAGACCCCTGCCGAAGAGAAGCTCGAGCTGTTTCATGGTCGCTGGAAGGGCAGTGTCGATCCGGTGTTCCGCGAGTTTGCGTATTAGTGTTGCGGGACTCGGGACTCGGAACTCGGAACTCGGGACTCGGGGACTCGGGACTTTTATTCGCCGTCACGCTGGGGCGTACCGCAATACATCCCTCCTCCGCTTGGCGAGGGGAGACTGAGGGGTTCCCTTAAGCGCGAGGGTGTTTTGTGAGATGCTTCGGGTTTCGGATTTTGCAGGAGGCTTCATGAGTACATGGCTTGTCACGGGTGCCAATCGCGGCATTGGTCTGGAAATGTGCCGCCAGCTTGCCGATCGTGGCGATGCCGTGCTGGCCGTGTGTCGCAATGCCTCGTCCGAGCTCGAGCAACTCGGTGTGCGTGTGATTGATGGCATCGATGTGCGCGAGCCGGATGACTGCAGCGCCCTGCGCAAGGCACTGGATGGCACCCGGATTGATGTACTGATGCATGTTGCCGGCGTGTTGCGCAAACAGTCATTTGGCGAGATCGACGCCGATGCGATCGCCGCAATGCGTCTGCAGTTCGATACCAACGCCGTCGCGCCGGTATTGCTTACGCAGGCACTCGCCGATCTCATGAGCGAGGGCAGCAAGGTGGGCATAGTCACAAGCCGCATGGGTTCGATTGCCGACAATGACTCGGGCGGCAGCTACGGCTACCGCATGTCCAAGGCGGCGGTGAACGCGGCCGGCAAATCCCTGGCCGTGGATCTCAAGCCGCGTGGCATTGCCGTGGCGCTGCTGCACCCGGGCTACGTGCGCACGGACATGACCGGCCACAATGGCCTGATTGATGCCGACGAATCGGTGCGCGGCCTGCTGGCGCGCATCGATGCACTGGATCTGGCAACAAGCGGTGGATTCTGGCATCAGAATGGCGAGGCGCTGCCCTGGTAGCCGCCGCATGTCCGGTACACCTCTGGTGAGGGTCGTTCCTTGCTGATTGGGTCGGGCATGACGGAACCGGGCGGCGAGGTTACACTTGCTGTCCGTACTGGCATTGTGTTCGTTTCTTGACTGCATCGTCCCCCACCTTTTCCGTGATCCGCCGCGCCTGGCGCTGGCTGCGTGTCCCGTTCTGGGTCGGACTGGGTGTGCTTCTGGGTTTCGGGCTGCCGTATGTCTGGTCGCTTGATCGTCAGGTTCGGCAGCGCTTTGATGAGCTGAAGTTGTCGGTTCCGACGCGGGTATTTGCCCGGCCGCTGGCGCTGTCGCGCGGTCTGCCGATGACCGATGGCATGCTGGAGCTGGAGCTGGCACAGGCGGGTTACCGCAAGGTGGACGATGCCCGGGTGCCCGGCAGCTGGAGCCATGCGGGCAACAGCTTCACGATTGCCTCGCGCGGATTTGCCAGCCCCGACGGCGGCGCGCTGCCCCGGCGTATCCGGGTCGGCCTGTCCGGCGGCAAGCTTGCTTCCGTGCGCGACCTGACATCGGGCAAGGCCCTGCAGCATGCGCGGCTGGACCCGGCTCGCATCGCCACCTTGTACGGCGCCAGCCAGGAGGAGCGCCAGATCGTGCAACTGAGCCAGGTGCCACCCCTGCTTCTGGCCGGCCTGCAGGCGGTCGAGGACCGCGATTTCAAGCATCATCATGGCATCGATCTCTCGGCCATCGCGCGGGCTGCATGGGCCAACCTGCGTGCCGGCCATGTGGTGCAGGGCGGGTCGACGCTCACCCAGCAGCTGGTGCGCAACCTGTTTCTGGACCGCAGCCAGAACCTGGTGCGCAAGATCAACGAGGCGATCATTGCGCTGCTGATCGAAGGCCACTACGACAAGGGCCGCATCCTGGAAACCTATGTCAACGAGGTTTTCCTTGGGCAGCGCGGCAACCAGGCGGTACACGGTTTTGCCGCCGCCAGCCAGTTCTACTTCGGGCGCCGGCTGGAATACCTGCGGCCGCGT
>CAVTJF010000026.1:0-12141 GCA_963734945.1 uncultured Gammaproteobacteria bacterium | reverse complement strand
TATCACGTCAAGGTGCGTGCCTACTCGAGCATCTCCGGAGTCAGCCTCCAGGCGAGCTGGACCACCGGTGGTGGCGGTGGCGGCGGTGGCGGTAGTGGCGACCTGTCGAATGGCGTTCCGCTGTCCCTGCCGGCGACTTCCACGGGAAGCTTCACTAGCGACTACACGGTCGTCATTCCCTCGGGTACCAGCAACCTGACGATTGCGATCTCGGGCGGCAGTGGTGATGCCGACATGTACGTGCGCTTCGGGTCCGCCCCGACCACGAGCACCTACGATTGCCGTCCGTACAAGAACGGCAACAACGAAACCTGCACCTTCAGCGCTCCGCAGGCTGGCACCTATCACGTCAAGGTGCGTGCATACCAGAGTTTCTCTGGTGTGAGCCTGCAGGCCAACTGGTGACCATGGCAAGAATGGGGAGGGAGTAAACGCAGGGCGCACACGGACGTGCGCATGAAAACCGGGCCCGGCTGCCGCGCGCAGCCGGGCCCTTTTTATTGCAGCGCGCAGGGAAGGCGTGCGAGAAGAAGCGGGGCTTCCGCACTCGCAGTCACGCTAGTGGTATCGCAGCCCAAGCCCGTGCTCCGGTCAGCATGGGGCAGGGCGAGAAACCTGTGGCCTGACTGGAACTGCGAAGCCGCGGGTTCGAAGCGATTGGCCTCGCGGTTCCTGCGCACAGCGGCTGGATCCCAGATGCGTCCGTTCATGGCGATCCGGACGCCCTCCGCGGCCGACTGCACTGCGCCCACGGCGCAGCCGATGTTGAACACGGCGTCCGAGCCCTGGAAGCGCGCCGGATTGAGCGCGCCAGTGAGCACGATCACCTTGTCCGGGATACCGGCAAGCTTGCGCGCGGACCGGCGGTCCTTACGGTTATTCCGGCGCTGGGGTTGCTCAGAGGTCCCCGAAGCGCGGTGCCTTGGCGCCCCGCAGGTTCAGTGGTCGGCGGTGGTCAGCCTCCGCAGCAGCCAGACCGGCGGCGAGGGCAACTTGGCCAGCACGCCGTGCAGGCGCTCGGACGTGTGCTTGCGGGTGCTGGCGTCGTTGCTGCAACGCTGCCGCACCAGCCAGTAGCCGGCAAGCCAGGGGCGCTGTTGTTCAGAGGACATGTCGGTGGTCGGATCCGTATCGGATTCGAGCAGACAGCGGCCCGAATCGCTAGCGACCAGCAAGCGCGCAATGCACAGGCGCTGATGTGATCTGGGCAGGGTTTCCAGCTGGTTGCAGATTTCCGGATAGTCTCCCATGCGCTCGCCGGCGCCGGCCATGTTGCGCTCGAACAGCATCAGGCCGTAAACCGGTTCTATCCAGTCGGTATTCGGCGTATCAGCCGCCTTCAGCTGCTTTGCCTCATGCAGCGCGGCCCTGATGGCGTCCAGTGCATCGTCCCTGCCTGCCTCGTCGCGCGCCAGGGCCATCATGCCCAGGTCCACCGCCATGTCCACGCTGGGGCCGGATCCATTCACGATGCGTACTGCCGGAAGGAGGCGGGCGTACTGGTCTGCAGCCTGGTCGGGGTGCCCGGTACTGCTCAGCATCCATGCCAGGTTCACCATGGCGGCCAGAGTGGTTTGGTGATAGTCGCCGTAATATCGGCGCGCGCAGGCAATTGTCTGTCGGGTTCGATCCATGCTCTCTTCAACGCGGTCCGCGTCGAACAGGGCGATACTCAGATCATTGAGAACATCGCACAGCAGGGTTGGATGTTGCTCCTGCAATGTCTGCGCCATCTCCAGTGACTGTTGCAGGTACGGGATGCCCGCTGCCGGCCTGGCATCGGCATCCAGCGCCGCACCGAGTGTCTGCAGCGCGTAGGCATGAATGTAGTGGCCAGTTGCGCCGGAGCCGCGAACTGCAGACAGCAGTTGTTGCAGCGTGGCTACGGCATCCTTTGTGTTGCCTTTTTCAAGCTGGATGGATGCCTGCTGTACCGTCGCCTCGGCCCGCAGTTCATCCCGAGGAGACAGGCCCGCGGCTCGAGCAACGCGATCGGCCTGACGCAGCCCGGCCATGGCATCGTCAAGCTCGCCCCGATCGTAGTGCAAGGTGGCGCGCGCCTTCAGTGCCTTTGCATAGTCCACGTTCGACTTGCCCAGGTGCGGGAACACCTCCAGCGCGCCATCCAGTGACGCTTCGGCATCTGTCAGCAATCCGCGTTGCTGCTGGGTCGTGCCGATCACGCCCAGCATTTGCGCAAGAAACGCCGGTTGATTGGCGAACTGGCGTCGAACGCGATTGGCGCCCCGGTGGAGCAATTCAGAAGCGGTGGCATCCTTGCCCGCGGCAATGTCCGGCGCCGAAGCCCTGAAAATCTGCACCATGAAATCCCTGACTGCCTTGGCCCGCGCTGCATTGGCGCGGGCCTGCTGTGCCTGCCACAGGCTGGCAGTTACACCAGCCACCACGGTCAGAAGCAGTATGCAAACGGCTGCCACACCCCACCGGTGCCGCCCCATGAACTTGCGCAGACGGTAGGTTGCGCGCTGCCGGCGCGCATTGATCGGACGCCCGGCCAGCCAGTTGCGCAGGTCGGTGGCCATTTCGCCGGCGGTGGCATACCGCTCTGTCGTCGACGCCGCCAGCGCCCTGGCCAGCAGGGCGTCAAGGTCGCCACGCAGCAGCTTTGCACGATCGCGGAGATTGTCCGTGCAGGCATGCGATGCCAAGGGCACCGGTGCCTGATCCGGGATGCGGCCGGATTCGCGCGGTGGCGCGCCGGTCAGCAGGCAGTAGAGCAGTGCGCCCAGGCCGTAGACATCCATGCTGGTCGATGGGTTGGCGCCGCTGAACTGTTCCGGGGCCGCATAGCGGGGCGTGATCGCCAGCGTGCGCGTGGCCTGGTCGGCTTCGTCTTCGACCAGGCGGGCAATGCCGAAGTCCAGCAGGTAGACATGGCCGTCCGGGTCGACCAGGACGTTGGAAGGCTTGATGTCACGATGGATGACCAGATTGCGGTGAGCGAACTCGACCGTGTCGCACACCGCAAGAAACAGCCTGACAATGTCACGCACGCCGAGCTGCTGCTCGCGGCACCATTGATCGATATGCACGCCGCTGATGCGCGCCATCGCCATCCACGGCGTGCCGTCCTCGAGGACGCCGACATCCAGCAGGGCGGCGATATTGGGATGCTCGAGGCGCGCCAGGATGTCCTGTTCGCGCAGGAAACGCTCATGGCCATGGCCCGCCAGCGCGCCGAGGGTCAGCAGTTTCAGCGCGGCCGGTTGCGACGATGTGCCAAGTCGCCGCCGGGCGGCGTATACCACTGACATGCCGCCGCGTCCGATTTCCTCGCCCAGGGTCCATTCGCCAAGCTGGCGACCCCGCAAGTCGGGGGTTGGCTTGTCCTCCTCCAGGCGCCGCAACAGGAGGTCCGGTTTATCCAGCAGGCCCGCTTGCGAATCCGAGGCCAGCAGCCGTGCAACGCGCACACGCACGCCATCCGGCAGCGTCATGGCTTCGAGCTGCGCTGCGCGATGGGCTGGGTCGACCCCAAGCAGGCTGTCGAACACTTCGTCAGCCTGGTCCCACAGTGCCGCATCATCCCGCGGCCCAGGGGGTGCACTGCCCGAGCTCATGGCGCACAGCCCTCGATCTGTGCGTGCAAATACGCCCGTGCACGCGACCAGTGGCGCTTGGCGGTACTTTCCGAACACTCCATCAGTGCGGCGATGTCGGCAAAGTTGAGCCCGGCAAAACAGTGCAATTCCACCACTTCGGATTGTTCGCGCCTGCGCTGCTTCAGCTGGTCCAGGGCCCGATCCAGCGCCAGCACGTCAAGATCAATGCCGCTGTCGCTGGCCAGGTCGTCGTCCAGGGTCACCCGGCAGCGATCACCACCTCGCTTGAGCGAGGCGGCGCGACGGGAGTGATCGACCAGGATGAGCCGCATGGCGCGCGCGGCACAGGTGAAGAAGTGGCGCCTGTTTTCAAGGCTCAGTGCCGCGCCGGCGGTCATTTTCAGAAAGGTGTCGTGGACCAGCGCAGTGGGCGTCAGGGTGGCACTGTCCTGACGCAGGCGCGCCTGCGCGATGCGCCGCAGCTCCGGATACAGCTCGGCAAAAACGCGCCCCAGGCTCGCCTCGTCGCCAGCCTCGGCCCGCTTCAGCAGCTCGGTGATTTCTGCCATGCGTAGTCCCTGATGGGCATGCTTTTGTTGCCCCTTTCGCTTTGTACCGTGGATCCCCGAAAGCATGTGCGCGCCGCTGGCGCAATGACGCTCAGCATAGCACCGGCCAAAAGCAGATTGAATGACCCGATTTGGGTAGCGAATGCGAATGCGTCAATGGGGTTCACTACATTCGAGGAATCATCATGCTCGCACTACTCAGACATTCAGGGAATTTTTTCGGTTCGTTTCTGCTCGGCGCCAGCCTGCTGGCGCTGATGCTGGTCACAGGCAGCGCACGCGCAGCGCCACCCACCGTGTATACCGTGGGCAATACCGCCGCGGACCCCACTTGCGGTTACCCGCAGCTGCGCCTGGCGCTTGAGGCAGCGGCCATGCAGGTCGGCGGCTATGCCGAAATTCGCATTGCCAAGTCACAGGATATTTCGCTCGGCTACACGTGGCTGGGTCTCAACAGCGCGGTAGTGATCAGCAACCCGCAAACCGAAATCACCATCCGGGGCGGCTATGGTTCCTGCAGCGCGACATCACCAACACCGGGTCAGTACACGCGCCTGACCTATTACAGCAACGACAATGATGCCGGGCACACGATGCTGGCCATCTCCAACAGCACCGGCAATGCCCGCCGCTATCTGGAACTGGAAGCCATCCGCATGGAAGGCGCCTCGGATGCCAGCAAGGGCGGGCCGGGCGTTGGAGGTGGCCTGAAAATCACCTACAACGTCGAGGTAACACTCCGCAATTCGCGAATTTCCGGCTTCCATGCCAGTGCCGTGGGCGGTGGCGTGGCATTGGTCGGCGACTCCACGGTTGCGGACCCGTCGCACTATCCCAAGTTGGTCCTGCAGGACAACAGTTTTGTCAGCAACAACAGCAGTGGCAATGTGGGCGGCGGCATCTATGCGGACTATGGCCGTGTGACGCTGGCTGGCGCGACGGTCATCGGCAACACGGCTGACAACGACGGCGGTGGGATCTATCTTCACGATCACGAGGATTCCGGCGGTCTGGGTGACGACAGCCTCTACGCCCTGGTCCTGTCCGGAACAGGCGAGGCGAACTTCATCAGCGGCAATGCGGCTGGCACAAGCACTTTCTCCGGCTCCAGCGGCAAGGGCGGCGGCGTCTACAGCCTGAATGGGCAGATCTTGTTCCATGCCCATACCGGCAGCCCCCACTTCCAGTCCTATGTTGCAAGCAACGACGCCAACGTCGGCGGCGGCCTATTCGTAGACGGCCCGGCGCAGGGTGCTGGCGGTCCTTTCACGACGCTGCTTTTGACCGACACCATGTTCAGCGGCAACACTTCTCGCGGTGTGGGCGGTGCCCTGGTCATGCGCAATGCCGTGTATGGAGTCATCAATGGCCAGGGCCAGTGCGAGGTCGGTTTCGGCACGCCGCATGCAGCTCCGTGTTCCTACTTTGGCAGCAATGAAGCCGATGGCAGCGACGGCGCAGGTGTCATTCCCCGGGGTGGCGCCATGTACCTGACCAATACCCGCTCGGACGGGATGTCGCGCCCCATCGTCTACGTCCAGCGTACCTGGTTCGACGGTAACAACGATTCCAGCGGTCTGGCCGCCGTCGCTGCCGCTCGTCACGCCAGCGAAATGGTCTTCAATCGCAATATCTTCACCAACAACGATGCCCAGGACAGCGGCGGTGCCGCCTCGGCCTTGCTCTACAGCGACACCGGCAAGGATGTGGACTTCCGCTACAACACCGTACTCGACAGCAACTCCAGCACACGCATGTTCAACATGGACGGCGGACAACTGGACGTCACCGGCAGCATCCTGTGGGGCACCATTGACCACACGCATCCATTCCATTTCGTCTGGTTCTCCTCCGGTGGCGCGACATGATTCACTACGGCTGCCTCCTGATCCGCGCCAATGACAGTGGCACGGCGGGCGTACCCGGAGTCGGCAACCTGTGGGCCGGGTCATCCACCCGACTGGACGGCGGTTCGCCCCGCGCGGAGCTCGCCCGCACATCGAGCATTGCGGCATACCCAATGGCTGCACGCCGCCGTCGATGCCTACGGCCTGGCATGCCCAGGTGCCTGGCATCGACAATCGAAACGGGTACGTACGATCTTGGCGCGGTCGAGCAGGACGACATCATCTTCGCCAACATGTTCGGCGAGCGTCCGGACAACTGAGGGGCCCATTGTGTCCTGGGGACACAAGGTCATCCATGTCATCGCCAGTCTGCGTGAGTAGAGAAAAGTTATGAACAGCACATTGGATCCTTCACTTGGTCGTCACGCTGCACTGCGGTCATGGTTTGTTGTGATTGGGCTGCTGGTATGCAGCCTGGCACAGGGTTCTCCACTGATCGTGTACACAGTGGGCAGTCCGGGCTGCGACTACTTCAACCTTCGCAGTGCGCTGGATGCGGCGGCTACGGTGAGTGGGGGACCGGGGGAAATTCCTCCGCTTGTGGAAATCCATCTGGCAGTCCCCGAGGACGACTCGTTGGGTTACTCCTGGAATGGCAGCAACAGCGAAGTGGTGCTGGCCGATCTGACCGCCGACATCTCGGTCATTGGTGGCTACAGCAGTTGCGGTTCGACCGAACCAGCCGCGGGCGCATACACCACGCTCGGCTATGCCGATGCAGATTCGGATGCAACGCACAGCCTGCTCACCGTCTCCAATACCCTGGGCAATCCGAAGCGTTACGTGGACTTGAGAAACATCCGCATGCTGGGCGCGTCGGATGCCAGCAAGGGCGGGCCGACCTTTGGCGGCGGCCTCAGGGTCAGCGGCAATGCCTTTCTGGGCTTGTGGAACTCCAGGGTATCGGGTTTTCATGGCTCAGGTGGTGGCGGTGTCGCGCTGATTGGCAGCAGCAGCGTGACCGATCCATCGATGCAACCGAAGCTGCTTGTATTCCGCGACAGTGTGATCGCCAACAATACGGCCAGTGCCGGTGGCGGCATCTATTCGTCCTATGGTCGTGTGGTCATCGATGGCGCAACCATCATCGGCAATACCGCCACCAACAAGGGCGGCGGCATTTTCATGCAGGATCTGCAGGATGCAGGCGGCACCGATGATGACAGTCACTTTGCGTTGCTTCTCGACAACCACAATGGCCCCAACTTCATAAGCGGCAACGTGGCGGGCAACGGCACGTATTCGACGTCGACCGGGCTCGGCGGCGGAGTATACAGCCAGTATGGCCAGATCATGTTCAAGCGTCATGCTGGCAGTGCCAAGTTCCAGAGCTATGTCTCCAGCAACGAGGCCAACAGAGGTGGCGGCATCTTCGTGCAGGGCCCCAGCCAGGGGTTCAGCGGGCCTACAACCTGGTTCGTTACATACGACACCATGTACAACGGCAACTTGTCGCGCGGCCAGGGCGGTGCACTGTTCCTGCAGGATGCCGTTTTCGGTCGTGTGGACAGCTATGGATCATGCACTGTCGGCTTCGGCTCTCCGCACACAGGCCCGTGTTCCTACTTTGGCGACAATGAGGCCGAGGGTAGTGATGGGGCAGGCGAGATTGCGCGTGGGGGGGCGATCTATCTCGAAAATACCCGCTCGGATGGCCTCTCGTATGCCACTCTGCTTGCGTTTCGAGCCTGGTTCAACGGCAACAGCGATCCCAATGGCACGGCCGCCGTGGCCACGGCCGGAGGCACCAGTCGTATGCTGTTCGCCCGCGACATCTTCACCAACAACGCCGCCAAGAACACGGGCGGAGCAAAATCAGCCCTGATCTACAGCTTCAATGGAGAGGACGTCTATTTCGGATACAACACCGTTCTTGACAGCAATACATCCACGCGCATGTTCAACATGGTCGGTGGCGACCTGGATGTTACCGGGAGCATCCTCTGGGGCACGGTCGACAGGACACACCCTTTCCACTTTGTCTGGTTTGCCTCGGGGGGTGCCACCATGACCCACCAGCGCTGTCTGCTTGTTCGCGCCAGCGATGACGGCACGGCCGGGATCCCCGGACCCGAGTTCCTGTGGGCCGGCTCCCCCCCGGATCTGGATGCACGTTTCGCGCCCAGGGGTGGGTCGGCCGCGATCGATCACTGCGAGCCTCCCGGCGGCGGACTCGCGGATGCCTACCTGAATCTGGTACATGACACACCCGGCGTGGAATCACGCTACGGCATCCAGGATCTCGGCGCGGTCGAACAGACCGACATCATCTTCGCCAACATGTTCGGCGAGCGTCCGGACAACTGAGTGCCACCTCTAGCATGGCGGCCGGCGGCGCTCCCTGTGCGTCGCCGGTCGCTTCCCGGCGCGCGACCAGGTTGGGCGATTGCGGTTCTGCTGGTGGCGGGTGGTCAGGACTGTCCGGAAACCGGCTCGAAGCGATTGGCCTCGCGGTTCTTGCGCACAGCGGCCGGATCCCAGATGCGTCCGTTCATGGCGATCCAGACGCCCTCCGCGGCCGACTGCACTGCGCCCACGGCGCAGCCGATGTTGAACACGGCGTCCGAGCCCTGGAATCGCGCCGGATTGAGCGCGCCAGTGAGCACGATCACCTTGTCCGGGATGCCGGCAAGCACGCGAGCGGTGGCAACCATGGTGTCGGTACCGTGGGTGACCAGCACGTGTCGCTGGGGCTGCGCGGCGATGGTGCTGCGGATCAGCTCGCGATCATCATCGGTGATTTCCAGGCTGTCCTTGCGCAGGATCGGTATGACCGTGAAGCGGAAGGCAACTTCCAGCTGGGTGAGGATCTCGCCGATCTGTGGCGCGCCTATCTGGTAATCGGACTTGGCATCGAAATAGGTCTTGTCGATGGTGCCGCCGGTCGTGACGATGGCCAGTTCATGCATGTTGGGGGTCCGATGTTCAGAGGTTGGTGGTAAGCGTTTGAATGTCGTTGTCTTCGGCCTCGTCCAGCTGCATCAGGCCATGCGCCATGAACCGGCGCAACGCCGCTGCGGAGCGCGCATTGCCGTGGCTCTGCGTGCTGTCCCAGTGCGCCTGCCGCCACATCAGGGCAGCGGCCATGATGCGGGCCAGGCTTATGGCCAGCCCGCGCGCGAGACCTTGCAATCGGAATGAATCATGAGCTGTCTTGTCCAGCAACGCGTCGCAGCGCTCCAGGGCCTGGCGAATGGGCCCGGCCTGGTCGGCAGGCGCCGCGGCCAGCAGCGTCTCGACATGCCTCCGGAAAGGCATGATTCCGCTGCCGGACAGTGCACGCAGCAGGTCCAGCGAGAGCACGTTGGTTGTGCCTTCCCAGATCGGATACACCTGCGCGTCGCGCAACAGCTGCGGCAGCCCGGTATCCTCGATGTAGCCGTTGCCACCAAAGCATTCCAGCGCCTCGCTGGCGATGGAAACCGCCAGTTTGCCGGTCCACAGTTTGGCCAGTGGCGTCAGCAGGCGCAGCAACGCGCCCTCGTGGTCTTCGCCGACCCCGTTTTCCACCCGGCCAAGCAGATGCGTGACCTCGAAGCTGAGGGCAAAAGCACCCTCGAATTCGGCCTGCATGTCGGCCAGTGTGCGCGCGTGTGCAGGCTGCTCGATCAAGGGCTTGCCGAATGCCTGGCGCCGCTGCGCATAGTCGCGTGCCAGCGCAATCGAGCGCGCCATGTGCGATACCGCGCATACGGCATTCCAGGTTCGGGTGATGCCAAGCATGGGTGCTATCTGGCGCACACCGTGCTCGAGGTCGCCGAGGGGCCAGGCCGGCACGCCATCAAGATGTATTTCTGCAGTGGGCAGTTCACGCGTCCCCAGTTTGTCCTTGAGCCGATCCACCGTAAGCCCCTGCCAGCCGCCGTCCGCATCGCGCGTCTGCACGAAGAACAGCGCCAGTCCATGGCCCTCATCGGGACGCGCCAGCGCCAGTGCACACTCGCCCACGATGGCCGAGGTAAACCACTTGCGGCCATACAGGCGCCACTGGCCGTCGGCATCGCGCCTTGCCCTTGTTTCGGTATGGCTGACGTCGGAGCCGCCGATGTTCTCGGTCATCCACTGCCCGGACAACCACAATGTGTCGGCGTCCCGACTCAGGAAATGCGGCAGCACGCGCTTGATGAGCGCGTCATTGCCCGAGGCGCGGATGGCGCTGGCGGCACCATCGGTCATGGCCAGCGGGCAGGTATAGAACTCGCTGGCCATGTGGTACAGGTACACACGCGCAAACTGTTCCAGACGTGCCGTCGGATGCGTGTCGTAGCCACTGGCCACGAGCGCATGGCGGGTGGTGATGTCCGGGCCTTCGCGCCATGAGCTGCTCAGCTCGACCCGATCCAGGCGCCTGCCCCAGGCACCCCACTGGGTCAGTATTGGTTCTTCCCGCAGCGCAGTCTGGCGCCTGGCAAAGGCCATCATGGCGTAGTCGGCCAGTGCCCGGAGGTCATTCTCAAGGGCTGCCCGTTGTTGTGCGCCCAGCGCGCGCTGCAGACACGACTGCAGAACGCTGTCCTGATCCAGCGGGTGCGGGAGTTGCGGGGCAGACTGCAGAAAGCTCATCCGCCTATTATGGCCCCTTCGATTCAGGCCTGCACGGCAGCTGCTGCGCTGGATCGGCCGAGGGGGGAGGGCGCTGCTCCGGGATCAGCGCCGCGGGCGTCGTCAGGTTGCCGAGCCAGCCTGCCGCTTCTTGCGGCTGCGGCCATCGAAGCCGGCGGCCAGGATCACCACCAGGCTGAGCATGATCTCGGCGCCTGCAAGCAGACGCAGATGCGGATGCGACCAGGCTTCGGCCACGCCATGACTGAAGTAGAACAGGCAGACGATGGCAACCCAGAGCAGGCCACGGCGCGGATTGCGCAATGCCAGCAGCGGCAGCAGCAGCGGCGCCAGGCACAGTACCAGGGTTGATGCCATCAGCGCCTGGGCGGCGGCGCCAGCACCGCGTGCCACACGATCTGCAAGGCCAGCAGCAGTGACCAGGCCACGAATCCGACGATGCGAATGTTCATGCCTGCGCACCCAGCTTCATGGCCGTTGCCGCCACGCGCCGGCCCAGCGCCAGCGCCAGTGTGCGCTCGTCGTCGCTGATGGCGTTTTCGCCCTTGAGTCCTGCCACGTGGCTGAGGCCGTAGGGTGTGCCACCAGTCTGCGTCGTGTTCAATGCCTGCTCGGTAAACGGGATACCAATCAGCAGCATGCCGTGATGCAGCAGCGGCAGCATCATCGACAGCAGGGTCGACTCCTGGCCGCCGTGCATGGTACTGGTGGCGGTGAACACGGCCGCCGGCTTGCCGACCATGGTGCCCGAAGCCCATTCAGCGCCCAGCGTGTCGATGAAATGCTTGAGTGGCGCAGCCATGTTGCCGAAGCGTGTCGGGCTGCCAAGAAGGAGTCCCGCACACTCGGCAAGGTCGTGCTTTTCGACGTATGGCGCCCCGTCATCCGGGGTCGGCGGCGCAGCCTGCTCGGTCACCGGTGCCACCGGCGGCACCTGGCGCAGGCGCGCCCTGCAGCCGTCGACCTGGGCCACGCCACGCGCCAGCAGCCGCGCCATTTGCGCCACGTGTCCGGTGCGGCTGTAATAGAGAATCAGGATTTCATGGTTCATGGACTGCGCCAGCATTGAGCAAACTGCGTTAGTCTCGCAGATATCAACGACCGATTGTGAGTTGTGTTTTGCCTATTGACCGCGAACATGCCGCGACTTTTGCGCGTTTCATCTGGCAGCGCTTCGTCGATGACGAGTGTTTCCAGACCGCCGGTGCGCTGTCCTACACCACGCTGTTTGCGCTGGTGCCTTTGACGGCGGCGGTTTTCGGCATCCTGTCTGCATTTCCGGTGTTTTCGGTGTGGACGCAGGATCTGACCGACTTCATCTTTCGCAATTTCGTGCCGGCCGCAGGCGCTACGGTCAGGGAATACCTGCTGCAGTTTGTCGGCAACGCCAGCAAGATGACCGTGGTGGGTGTGCTGGTTCTTTTCGCCAGCGCGCTGATGATGATGTCGTCCATCGAGGATCGGCTCAATCGCATCTGGCGGGTGAAGAAGCGCCGTTCCAGCGTGGCACGCTTTCTGCTGTACTGGACTGCCTTGACG
>CAVTJF010000025.1:0-27109 GCA_963734945.1 uncultured Gammaproteobacteria bacterium | reverse complement strand
GAAGCGATTGGCCTCGCGGTTCTTGCGCACAGCGGCTGGATCCCAGATGCGTCCGTTCATGGCGATCCAGACGCCCTCCGCGGCCGACTGCACTGCGCCCACGGCGCAGCCGATGTTGAACACGGCGTCCGAGCCCTGGAGCGCGCCGGATTGAGCGCGCCAGTGAGCACGATCACCTTGTCCGGGATACCGGCAAGCACGCGAGCGGTGGCAACCATGGTGTCGGTGCCGTGGGTGACCAGAACGTGTCGCTGGGGCTGCGCGGCGATGGTGCTGCGGATCAGCTCGCGATCATCGTCGGTGATTTCCAGGCTGTCCTTGCGCAGGATCGGTATGACCGTGAAGCGGAAGGCAACTTCCAGCTGGGTGAGGATCTCGCCGATCTGTGGCGCGCCTATCTGGTAATCGGACTTGGCATCGAAATAGGTCTTGTCGATGGTGCCGCCGGTCGTGACGATGGCCAGTTCATGCATGTTGGGGGTCCGATGTTCAGAGGTTGGTGGTAAGCGTTTGAATGTCGTTGGCGTCGGCCTCGTCCAGCTGCATCAGGCCATGCGCCATGAACCGGCGCAACGCCGCTGCGGAGCGCGCATTGCCGTGGCTCTGCGTGCTGTCCCAGTGCGCCTGCCGCCACATCAGGGCAGCGGCCATGATGCGGGCCAGGCTTATGGCCAGCCCGCGCGCGAGACCTTGCAATCGGAATGAGTCATGAGCTGTCTTGTCCAGCAACGCGTCGCAGCGCTCCAGGGCCTGGCGAATGGGCCCGGCCTGGTCGGCAGGTGCCGCGGCCAGCAGCGTCTCGACATGCCTCCGGAAAGGCATGATTCCGCTGCCGGACAGTGCACGCAGCAGGTCCAGCGAGAGCACGTTGGTTGTGCCTTCCCAGATCGGATACACCTGCGCGTCGCGCAACAGCTGCGGCAGCCCGGTGTCCTCGATGTAGCCGTTGCCACCAAAGCATTCCAGCGCCTCGCTGGCAATGGAAACCGCCAGCTTGCCGGTCCACAGTTTGGCCAGTGGCGTCAGCAGGCGCAGCAACGCGCCCTCGTGGTCTTCGCCGACCCCGTTTTCCACCCGGCCAAGCAGGTGCGTGACCTCGAAGCTGAGGGCAAAAGCCCCCTCGAATTCGGCCTGCATGTCGGCCAGGGTGCGCGCGTGTGCAGGCTGCTCGATCAGGGGCTTGCCGAATGCCTGGCGCCGCTGCGCATAGTCGCGTGCCAGCGCAATCGAGCGCGCCATGTGCGATACCGCGCATACGGCATTCCAGGTTCGGGTGATGCCAAGCATGGGTGCTATCTGGCGCACGCCGTGCTCGAGGTCGCCGAGTGGCCAGGCCGGCACGCCATCGAGATGTATTTCTGCAGTGGGCAGCTCGCGCGTCCCCAGTTTGTCCTTGAGCCGGTCCACGGTGAGCCCCTGCCAGCTGCCGTCCGCATCGCGCGTCTGCACGTAGAACAGCGCCAGGCCATGGCCCTGTTCGGGACGCGCCAGCGCCAATGCACACTCGCCCACGATGGCCGAGGTAAACCACTTGCGGCCATACAGTCGCCACTGGCCGTCGGCATCGCGCCTTGCCACTGTTTCGGTCTGGCTGACGTCGGAACCACCGATGTTTTCGGTCATCCACTGCCCGGACAGCCACAATGTATTGGCGTCCCGACTGAGGAAGTGCGGCAGAACGCGCTCGGCGAGTGCCTCATCGCCCGAGGCGCGGATGGCGCTGGCGGCGCCATCGGTCATGGCCAGCGGGCAGGTATGGAACTCGCTGGCCATGTGATACAGGTACACACGCGCAAACTGTTCCAGGCGTGCCGTCGGATGCGCGTCGTAGCCGCTGGCCACAAGCGCGTGGCGGGTGGTGATCTCCGGGCCTTCGCGCCACGTGGTACTCAGGTCGACCCGATCCAGGCGTCTGCCCCAGGCACCCCACCGGGTCAGTACCGGTTCTTCCCGCGGCGCAGTCTGGCGCCTGGCAAAGGCCATCATGGCGTAGTCGGCCAGCGCCCTGAGGTCCTGCTCCAGTGCCGCGCGCCGTGGTGCGTCCAGCACGCGCTGCAGGCATGCCTGCAGCACGCTGTCGTGATCCAGCGGATGCGGGAGTTGCGGGGCCGACTGCAGAAAGCTCATCCGCCTATTATGGCCGCTTCGATACCGGCCTGCACGGCATGGCTGCTGCGCCGGGTCGCGCCGCGCGTGATCCGGATGACGCGCCGCGATTGTCGTCAGGGTGCCGCGCCGGCCTGCCGCTTCTTGCGGCTGCGGCCATCGAAGCCGGCGGCCAGGATCACCATCAGGCTGAGCATGATCTCGGCACCCGCCAGGAGCCGCAGATGCGGATGCGACCAGGCTTCGGCCACGCCATGGCTGAAATAGAACAGGCAGACGATGGCAACCCAGAGCAGGCCCCGGCGCGGATTGCGCAATGCCAGCAGCGGCAGCAGCAGCGGCACCAGGCACAGTACCAGGGTGGATGCCATCAGCGCCGGGGCTGGCGGTGCCAGCAGCGCGTGCCAGAGGATTTGCAAGGCAAGCAGCAGCGACCAGGCCACGAATCCGACCAGACGAACGTTCATGCCTGTGCCCCCAGCTGCCGGGCAGTTGCCGCCACGCGTCGACCGAGCGCCAGTGCCAGTGCGCGCTCATCGTCGCTGATGGCGTTTTCGCCCTTGAGCCCTGCAACGTGACTGAGGCCGTAGGGCGTGCCGCCGGTTTTCGTGCTGTTCAACGCCTGCTCGGTAAAGGGGATGCCAAGCAGCAGCATGCCGTGGTGCAGTAGCGGCAGCATCATCGAAAGCAGGGTGGACTCCTGGCCGCCATGCATGGTGCTGGTGGCAGTGAACACCGCCGCCGGTTTGCCAACCAGGGTGCCCGAAGCCCATTCGGCGCCCAGGGTGTCGATAAAATGCTTCAGTGGTGCGGCCATGTTGCCGAAGCGCGTCGGGCTGCCAAGCAGGAGCCCCGCACACTCGGCAAGGTCGTGCTTGTCGACGTATGGCGCCCCGTCATCCGGGGTCGGCGGCGCAGCCTGCTCGGTCACCGGTGCCACCGGCGGCACCTGGCGCAGGCGCGCCCTGCAGCCGTCGACCTGGGCCACGCCACGCGCCAGCAGACGCGCCATTTGCGCCACGTGTCCGGTGCGGCTGTAATAGAGAATCAGGATTTCATGGTTCATGGACTGCGCCAGCATTGAGCAAACTGCGTTAGTCTCGCAGATATCAACGACCGATTGTGAGTTGTGTCTTGCCTATTGACCGCGAACATGCCGCCACCTTTGCCCGTTTCATCTGGCAGCGCTTCGTCGATGACGAGTGTTTCCAGACCGCCGGTGCGCTGTCCTACACCACGCTGTTCGCGCTGGTGCCGTTGACGGCGGCGGTGTTCGGCATCCTGTCTGCGTTCCCGGTGTTTTCGGTGTGGACGCAGGATCTGACCGACTTCATATTCCGCAACTTCGTGCCGGCGGCGGGCGCCACGGTGCGGGAATACCTGCTGCAGTTTGTCGGCAACGCCAGCAAGATGACAGTGGTGGGTGTGCTGGTTCTTTTCGCCAGCGCACTGATGATGATGTCGTCCATCGAGGATCGGCTCAATCGCATCTGGCGGGTGAAGAAGCGCCGTTCCAGCGTGGCCCGCTTTCTGCTGTACTGGACTGCATTGACGCTGGTCCCGATCCTGGTGGTCGGCGGCCTGGCGCTGTCATCCTACCTGTTTGCATTGCCCGTGCTGGGCGGCGCCAGCCTGCAGCCCGGCCTCAAGGACATCCTGCTGCGCATGCTGCCGTTCTTCACCACCCTGGTGGCGTTGCTGTTGTTGTACAAGCTGGTGCCCAATCGCCGCGTTGCCCTGCACCATGCGCTGATCGGTGCACTGCTGGCGGCGGGGCTGTTCGAGTTTGCCAAGTGGAGTTTCGGCGTCTACGTCAGCAATGTGCCTTCCTACCAGCAACTGTACGGTGCGCTGGCGGTGGTCCCGATCTTTCTGGTATGGATTTTTCTCAGCTGGGTGATCGTGCTTCTGGGTGCGTCCATCACCGCGTCGCTTTCCTCGTTCGACTACCGGCCACTGTCCGAACGCCTCACCCCGGGCCACGAGTTTGTGGGCTTGCTGCATGTGCTCAAGCAGTTTGTTGCCGCGCAGCGTGATGGCAGGACCCTGCACGCCAGCGATCTGCGCGAGCGCGAGCAATTCATATCCGACGACTTGCTGCAGCGCTGCCTGGATGACCTTTGCGAGGCCGGACTGATTCGCCAGACCGAGGATCTGGGCTGGACCCTGGCGCGCAGCCTGGATTCGGCGAGCCTGGCCAATGTGTACGAAGTGGGCGAGTATCGCATCCCCCTCGATACCAGTTCCATGGCGCGCTGGAACGCCACCCTGCCGCAAGCGATCCAAACCATGCTGACGGAACTGTCCGAAAGCCTGCGCGGTCAGCTGGATGTGACGCTGGACAGTCTGTACCCGATTGCTTCACCCTCTCGAGTCGAACCAAGGGAAAGTGCCTGATGAAATTCCTGTTTGCCCTGATCATGCTGTCATTTGCCAGTAACCCTGTTGCTGCCGGCGAGTCTGCCGGAACGGAGCAACCGCAGCTGGCCGTGTCCACGCTTGCCGGCCAGACCTGGAAGCTTTCCGACCAGCGCGGCAAGTGGGTGGTCATCAATTTCTGGGCAACCTGGTGTTCGCCTTGCATCAAGGAGATGCCGGAGATATCGGGTTTCGTCAGCCAGCACGCGCAGGTCGAGGCGATCGGCCTGGCCTACGAAGACACCGACAAGGCGACCGTCCAGGCATTCCTGCAGAAACACCCGGTGACCTATCCGGTTGCTCTGGTCGATCCGTTCAAGCCACCGGCGGACTTCGATACGCCGCGTGGCCTGCCGACCACCTACATCATTGCCCCCGATGGCAGCATCAGCACGAAGCATGTGGGCCCCATTACCGCCGTCGATCTGGCCAAGCTGATTGGCGTGGAGCCGGGCTAGCCATGCCCGCCGCCCGTTTTTTCATCTGCGGTCGCGTGCAAGGGGTTTTCTTTCGTGCCTCCACGCGCACACTAGCGCAGCGGCTGGGCATCACCGGCTGGGCGAGGAACCTGGCAGACGGGCGCGTCGAGGTGCTGGCCCAAGCCGAGGACAATGCCAGCCTTGACCGGCTTGCCGACTGGCTGGCGCAGGGCCCGGCTCAGGCCGAAGTCGAATCGGTCGATCGGCAGAGTGCGCAGGCATCCGCGCTGGACGGATTCGACATTCGCTGATTCCTGGGCCATTGGCCGGTGGCCGCAGCGCATCGTGATCTGCCGCCACGCGAGCCGCCTGGGTCAGGGCCGGTCTTTTTCCTGCAGGCGGGGCCTCAGACCGACCAGGTTGCAGGGGCGCGTGCGTGCATCAAGCTGGCTCTGCAGAATGTGCTCCCAGGCGGTACGGCAGGCCGAGGTGGAGCCAGGCAGGCAGAACACGAAGGTGCCATTGGCGAGACCGGCGAATGCACGCGATTGCAGCGAGGCCGTACCGATCTCGCGGAAGGAGATGGCGCGAAAGATTTCCCCGAAGCCGTCCATTTCCTTGTCCAGCAGCGGCAGCAGGGCTTCCGGCGTGGAGTCGCGACCGGTGAAGCCGGTACCGCCTGTCACCAGCACCCCATCCGCGCGCTCGTCTGCAATCCACCCGGATACCCGGGCCCGCAGCTTGTAGCGGTTGTCCGGAAGCAGGCTGCGTTCGTGCAGGATGTGTCCGGCGGTTGTCAGTTGATCCACCAGGTAGTCGCCGGAGCTGTCGTTGTCGGCGCTGCGCGTGTCCGACACTGTCAGGACGCACAGGCGTAGCGGAATGAATTCAGCGTGCTGGCTCATCGCTTGCAAGCTCCAGAAAGAACCATTGGGTATCATCGGCATGCCAGCCCGCGCGTCGATACAGTGCCTGGGCCGGATGGTTGTCGCGGGCGGTTTCCAGACTGATGCGCATCGAACCGCTGGATCGCGCGAACGCTGCCGCGGCCTCGAGCAAGGCCAGTCCGACGCCTGTCCGGCGTGCCTCGGGTGCAACGTACAAATCGTTCAGCACATGGGCTCGTGCCATGCGCACCGAGCTGAATCCGGGGTAGAGCAGGGTGAAGCCGAGCGCCTTGCCTTGCGACTCGGCCAGCAGGATCACGGCCTCCGAATTTTGCAGGCGCTCGTGCAGGTAGGCGCGGGCGGCGGCCGCATCCGAGGCTTGCCCGTAGAAGCGACGATAGGCGTCGAACAGGGGCACCACCTGGCTCAGGTCATCGACACCGGCACGCCGGATCTGTGCGGCCGAAGGCGTGTTCATGAGCCTGCGCTGAGCTCCTTGAGCTGGTCGGCCTGCTGCTCCCGGGCCAGTGGGTCGATCAGTTCGTCCAGATCGCCGGCGAGAATTTCCGGAAGGCGGTGCAGGGTGAGGTTGATGCGGTGGTCGGTGATGCGACCTTGCGGAAAGTTGTAGGTGCGGATGCGCTGGCTGCGATCGCCCGAGCCAACCTGCAGGCGGCGCGATTCACTCTGTTCGGCCGTTTGCCTGGCTCGCTTCTCGTCCAGCAGGCGCGCCTTCAGCAGGCTCATGGCGCGGGCCCGGTTCTTGTGCTGGCTGCGCTCGTCCTGGCATTCGACCACGACCCCCGAAGGCAGGTGGGTGATGCGGATGGCCGAGTCGGTCTTGTTGACGTGCTGACCGCCGGCGCCGGAGGCTCTGAAGGTGTCGGTTTTCAGGTCGGCCGGATTGATCTCGATATCCTCGATCTCGTCCAGTTCCGGCAGGATCGCAACGGTGGCCGCCGAGGTATGGATGCGGCCCTGCGACTCGGTCTCCGGCACCCGCTGCACGCGGTGGGTGCCGGACTCGAATTTCAGGCGGGAATAGGCGCCGTCACCGGCAATGCGCGCCACCACTTCCTTGTAGCCGCCGCGCTCGCCATGATTTTCCGACATAAGCTCGACCTGCCAGCGCTGTGCCTCGGCATAGCGCAGGTACATGCGCAGCAGGTCCCCGGCGAACAGGGCAGCCTCGTCACCACCGGTACCCGCACGGATTTCCAGGAACAGGTTGGCATCGTCCAGCGGGTCCCGGGGCAGAAGCAGGACGCGCAGCTCGTCGTCGAGTTCGTCGATGCGTGTTTCCAGCCGCTGCACATCGGCGGCCGCCATCTCGCCCAGTTCGGCGTCGCCCAGCAATTCGCGCGCTTCGGACAGTTCCTGCGAGGCGGCGCGGCGCTCCGACAAGGCCGTGACCAGGGGGTGCAACTGCGCGTATTCGCGTGACAGGTCCCGAAAGCGGTCGTTGTCGCTGATGACCTCGGGCTGCGCCAGCAGCAGCGCGATCTCCTCGTGACGCTCGGCCAGCGCCTCCAGTTTGGCCTCGATCGGCGTGCTCATGGGGTGCTCTTGTCGGGCGGATTGAGGCCGTAGAGGCGCTCGGCTGCCCGCAGCAGATCACGATCACCGTCCAGTGCCGCCTGGTGAATGCTGGCGCTGGGTGTGTGCAGCAGCTTCTTGGTCAGGGTTTGCGCCAGGTAGTCCAGTACCTCGTCATCGCTGCGCCCGCTGGCACGCAGCTTGCGTGCGCGCGCCAGAACCTCGTCACGCTGCCGCTCGGCATCGCGGCGAATGGCCACGACCGGATTGCGCAATTCGAGTGCGCGCCGCCAGGACATGTAGCGCTCGACCTGCAGTTCGATGATGGCCTCGGCGTCGTGTGCCGCTGCCTGGCGCGAGCGCAGATGGCTGTCGATCACCTGACGCAGGTCGTCGATGCTGTAAAGGAACACATCATCCAGTTCCGCCACCTGGGGGTCGATATCGCGGGGGACGGCGATGTCGACCAGGAACATCGGCTTGCGACGACGCTGGCGGATGGCGTCGGCGACCATGTCGCGATCCAGTATCGGGGTCTGTGATGCTGTCGAGGACAGCACGATGTCCGCCTCGGCGAGGTGTTGCGGCAAATCTGCAAGGGGGATGGCGTAGCCGCCGTGCTGGGACGCCAGCTCCTGCGCGCTGTCCAGTGAACGGTTGGCGACGATCAGCCGCCGCACATGCTTTTCTGCCAGGTGTCGCGCGGCCAGTTCGATGGTATCACCGGCGCCGATCAGCAGCACGCAGGCGTCGGCCAGATCGGCAAAAACCTGCTCCGCCAGGCGAACGGCGGTAAAGGCCACGGACACGGTGTGTGCGCCAATGCGCGTGTCCGTGCGCACGCGCTTGGCTACGGCAAAGGTATGTTCCAGCAGCCGGTCCATCGGCGTACCCAGCGTGCTTGCCTCACGCGCCGCGTGCCAGGCCTGTTTCACCTGGCCGAGAATCTGCGGTTCGCCAAGGACCATCGAGTCAAGGCCGGTAGCCACCCGGAACAGATGCTGTACCGCGGCATCATCCTGGTAGTGGTACAGGAACTCATCCAGTTTGCCCGGGGTCACATTATGGTGTCGGTACAGCCAGTCCCGGGGCTGCTGCTCGGCACCGGCCTGGACCGTGCAACTGAGCTCGATGCGGTTGCAGGTGGAAAGGATCAGCGCCTCCTCGATGCCGTTTTCGGCGGCCAGGGCCTTGAGGGCCACGGTTGTCGTTTCCGGGGCAAACGACACCTGTTCGCGCAGGTCGACCGGCGCGGTGAGGTGATTGAGTCCCAAAGTGACAAGCGGCATGGTGCGGAGTGACGTGGTTGATTCGGCTAAGCTATTGTACAGGCAAGTCCGCTGCCTTCTGTGCCTCGCGGGCCGTCGCAAGGAGTTCTGATTTGTACACGATGCGCCACATTTCCCGGGCTCTGGCCATATTGGTCGTGCTGCCGCTCGTCGGCGCCTGCGCCAGCATGCGTTCCGGAGCCGCGCGTGAACCCGCAACGGCACAGCCGCTTGCTCGCATGACGGTGCCCGGTGACAACGCCGACTCGCGCGCCATGGCCGCACTCATGCAGGCTGAATTTGCGCTGGGAGATGGCGACGTGCCGGCAGCGTCTCGTGGCTATGCGCGTGCGGCGTCCCTGTCGGCAGACCCTCGCGTTGCCGAGGCATCCGCCGGGCTGGCGATCAGCCAGGGCGACCGTCCCGGCGCCAAGGCGGCAATCGAGCGGATGCAGTCAACCGGTGCCGGTGCGGTCGCCCTGGCGCGCAAGCGCGCCCGCCTGGCACTGCTGCGGGGGCATCGTGATCAGGCCCGCGACGAGCTCGCCAGGGTGCTGAAGCCGGGTGGCGAAGCGGCCTGGCGCGACTTTGCCAGGATTCTCGCCGATGCACGCGATCCGGCCCTGGCCGGGATCCTGCTCGAGGAGATGGCCACACCGCAGACGCTGCCTGGCGATGATGCCGGGATCTGGGTTGCCATGAGTCAACTGGGTGAAAAACTCAACCGCCATGTCTACGCCGAGCGTATTGCAGTGGCGGCCGCAACGCGCTTCGCTACCGCGCCTGCCTATGCCTGGGCCGGCCATCTGAAACTTGCCGCCGGGCATCAGGACGAAGGCCTCGCCCTGTATGCCAAGGCGGTGTCCGCGGATCCGCACGACCCCCGCTTGCGGCAGCTGTATGCCGCCGCCCTGGGCAAGGCTGACAAGTACCGCGAGGCGCTGGCGGTTCTGAAAGAGGGCCCGCAGAATCTGGATGTGCTGACCGCACAGGCGGCCTACGCGGCGCGTCTGGAGAACAAGGGCGAGCTGTTGCGGGTGTACGGCATACTGAAGAAGAATCGTGCCCGCTATGATCGCGATATCGCCTACCTGCTCGGGCAGCTGGCCGAAGTGCTGGGCAAGCCCGAGGCCGCCATGGCCTTCTACGCCGATGTCCCGGCCACCGACAAGAACGCTTTCGAAGCCACCGTGCGACACGCCGTGCTGCTCGATCGCGCCGGCCGCACGGAGCGTGCGCATGAGCTGACCCAGCAATTGCAGCGCGACTATGTTGGTGACGACGAGGAGCTGGGCCGAGCCTACATGCTCGATGCACAGCTGTACGTGAACCACGACAAGTCCGGCGCGGCAGTGGACGCCTACAGCCGCGGCCTTGCCGTTCTGCCGGATGACACCAATCTGCTGTACGGTCGCGCCCTGAGCCTGGCCGATCAGGGCAACAGCAAGGCAGCCATTGCCGATTTGCGACGGGTGCTGGAGCTGAAGCCGGACGATGTCGATGCCATGAACGCGCTGGGCTACACCCTGGCCGACGAGAACCGCGATCTTGACGAGGCCGAGAAGCTCCTGCGTCAGGCGCTGGACAGCAAGCCCGACGAGCCGGCGGTGATCGACTCCTGGGGTTGGCTGCAGTATCGCCAGGGGCACCTGCCGGCGGCCGAGAAATCACTGCGCAAAGCCTGGTCGCTGCGCAAGGATCCGGATATCGGGGTGCATCTGGGGGAGGTCCTGTGGCAACAGGGGCGGCATGACGATGCCCGCAAGGTCTTTCGCCAGGTGCGCAAGGACGATCCGAAGAACGCCACGCTCGACGCGACCCTCAAGCGCCTGGAAAAGTGATCGGTTCCAGACACCTCGCGGCATGGCTGATGCTTGCATTGCTGGTCGGCTGCACAGCGGCTCCGGTGCGGCCGGACAGTGCACTTCTGGCTGCCCAGGGTGTGCGTGAGAAGCAGTTGCAGGGCCATGACCACTGGACCATTCATGCACGGCTCGGCGTGTCGGATGGCAGGCATGGTGGCAGCGGTTCGCTGCTCTGGGTGCGGCGTGGAAGTGCGTTCGACTTCGAGCTGCAGGCGCCGGTGACGGGGCGCAGCTTTCGCCTGCACGGGGAGCCCGGGCAGGCACGGCTGGACGGGCTTGACCAGGGGCCTCTGAGCGGTGGCGACGCGCGCAGCCTGCTGCGGCAGGCGCTGGGCTGGCAGGTGCCCATGACCCAGCTGGATTTCTGGGTTCGCGGCATGCGCGCCCCCGGAAGCCGCGCCAGCATGCTGTTCGACAAGGACGGCTTGCCGGCACAACTGACCCAGGATGGGTGGACCGTGACCTACCGCGACTGGTACCCGGAGACCACTCCGCCGCTGCCCCGGCGCGTTTTTGCCCGTCGCGGGGACGATCGCGTGCGCATGGTAATCAACAGCTGGACCCTGCGGTGAGCGACGCGGAATGGAGCACGTGGCCGGCGCCGGCCAAGCTCAACCTGTTTCTGCATGTGACCGGTCGTCGCGACGATGGCTATCATCTGCTGCAAACCGTCTTTCGTCTGCTGGACTGGGGCGACAGCATCGCGATCCGTGTGCGCCGCGACGGCGAAATCGTGCGTAGCTCGGGTGCGGCAGGCGTGCCGGCCGAACAGGATCTCGCGATACGCGCGGCGCGGGCGCTGGCCGCTCGCGCCGGCCGGCCGGTCGGCGGTGCCGACATCAGGGTCGACAAGCAGATTCCGGTGGGTGCCGGCCTGGGTGGGGGCAGCTCGGATGCCGCCACCGTCCTGGTGGCACTCAACAGGCTCTGGTCGCTTGGCCTGGGGACCGCTGAGCTGGCGGCGCTGGGGCAGTCTCTCGGTGCAGATGTACCGGTATTCGTGCACGGGCGCAGTGCCTGGGCGGAGGGGACCGGCGAGCAACTGACACCGCTGGAGCTGGATTCGGCCTGGTACCTGCTGCTTGACCCGCACTGTGCGGTCAGTACTGCCGAGCTGTTCGCGGCCCCCGAATTGACACGTGACATGCCACCGGCGACAATTTCTGCCTTCAGGGATGGCGAACTGAACGACAATTGCTTTGAACCTCTGGTGCGCGAGCGTTACCAGCCGATTGCAGCAGCGCTGGATTGGCTGTCCGGGTTGGCATCGGCGCACATGTCCGGTACCGGCAGTGCGGTCTTTGCCGAATTCGCCAGCCACGCGGCGGCATGCGACGCGGCGCGTCGATGCCCGCCCCGGTTCACGCCCAGGGTGGTCAGGGGCGTCAACAGGTCACCATTGCTGAAGCAAGTGCAATCCGATCACTGGGGCGTAGCCAAGCGGTAAGGCACGGGGTTTTGATCCCCGCATGCGCAGGTTCGAATCCTGCCGCCCCAGCCACTTCAGAAAAACACTACGGGATTTGCGATGAAGGCCGAGGACGCGCCACGACTGTTGCTGTTTACCGGCAGTGCCCATCGTCGTCTGGCCGAAGATATTGGCCATCAGCTCTCCGTGCCACTGGGCAAGGCGCTTGTCGGTCGCTTCAGCGATGGCGAGGTGCAGGTGGAAATCGAGGAAAACGTGCGTGGCCAGCATGTTTTCGTGGTGCAGCCGACCTCCGCCCCCACGGCCGAGAACTTCATGGAGCTGCTGGTGCTGATCGATGCGCTAAAGCGCGCGTCAGCCATGACCGTCACCGCCGTGATTCCCTACTTCGGGTATGCGCGGCAGGACCGCCGGCCGCGGTCGGCGCGGGTGCCGATCACCGCGAAGCTGGCAGCACAGCTCATTGGCACCGCCGATACGGATCGGGTGCTGACGGTCGACCTGCACGCCGACCAGATCCAGGGTTTTTTCGATATTCCCGTCGACAATGTATATGCCTCGCCGGTTCTGCTCGCCGACATCTGGCGCCATCACGATACCGCCAACATGGTGGTGGTGAGCCCTGACGTCGGCGGCGTGGTGCGTGCGCGGGCACTGGCCAAGCGTCTCGATGATGCCGACCTGGCCATCATCGACAAGAGGCGTCCCAAGGCCAACGTGTCCACCGTCATGAACATCATTGGCGACGTCAGGGGCAAGACCTGCGTGCTGATTGACGATATCGTCGACACGGCAGGGACCCTGTGTGCCGCAGCCTCGGCACTCAAGGAGCAGGGCGCCACCAAGGTAGTGGCCTACTGCGTCCATCCGGTGCTGTCCGGCAATGCCATTGCCAACATCGACGGCAGCGAGATCGACGAACTGGTGGTTACCGATACCATTCCGCTGCGCCCTGATGGCCAGAGTTGCGGCAAGATTCGCGCGTTGTCGGTGGCGGAGCTGCTGGCCGAGACCATCCGTCGCATGGCGTTCGGCGAGTCGGTCAGTTCGCTGTACGTGGACTAGGGGCGCCCGTCACCCGGGTATGGGCCGGCGCAGCCGCCAGGATCCGTGCCGAGGGCCGTGCGCGGCCTGTTCGTGCCGCCCGAGATCCCGGCGCGCGAGCTCTTGCGGTAACCCGCCTCTGTGCTGATATAATGAGCGGCTTTGCCGATTCGCGCTGCCAGTTTGCGGCACGCGGGGCGGGCAGAATTCAAATCAAGTCGTCTCCCCTGGTCGCGGGGGAGATTTTCAGCCGCTGCAAGGCGGTTCTTTTCAGAAAAGGCAACATCAACATGGCCAAGTCTCAGACAATCACGGCCCAGATCCGCGAAGATGCAGGGAAAGGTGCGAGCCGCCGCCTGCGTCGCGCCGGTCTGGTGCCGGGCATCCTCTACGGTGCAGGCAGGGATCCGCGCAACATCCAGCTCAACCACAACGAGGTGATCCTCGCTGCACGTCACGAGAGCTTCTTCTCGTCGATCCTGGAGCTGAATTTCGACGGCAAGAAGCAGAAAGTGCTGGTGCGCGACTGGCAGACCCATCCGTTTCGCCAGCAAATGCTGCACCTGGACTTCATGCGCATCCGCGATGACGAGGAAATCCGCGTCAGCGTGCCGCTGCACTTCCTCAATCAGGACGAGTCGCCGGCCGGCAAGACTGCCGGAATCGTCATCTCGCACAACCTGACCGAAGTGGAAGTGGCGTGCCTGCCGCCGGATCTGCCGGAATACCTGGAAATCGACCTGGCCGAGCTGAAAGAAGGCGATCTGATTCACCTGACCGACATCAAGATGCCGGAGAAGGTCAAGATCGTGGCCCTGATGCACGAAGATCACGACTACGTCGTGGTCAGCGCGCACAAGATCAAGGTCGAAGTCGAGCCTGTCGAGACCGGCGAAGCCGAAGCCGGCGAAGGCGCAGAAGCCGAAGCCGGGAAGGGCGAAGAGGCATCGGCCGAGGGCGAAGGCGGCGACGAGTCCCCGGAAGACAAGGACTGATACGTCGATCCTGCCCCTGTCCGGCGTGGCAGTTGTCGCGACGGGCAGGGGCAGCATGACGCATGGCGGCCCTCAAGCTCATCGCCGGCCTCGGCAACCCCGGGGCCGAATATCTGCAGACCCGCCACAATGTCGGGTTCTGGTTTGTGGATGCGCTGGCGCAGGCCGCCGGGGCCGAGTTTCGCGCCGACAGGAAGCTGGACGGCGCCAGCTGCACGGTCACTGTCGGCAGTGTGCCGGTTCGCCTGTTCAAGCCGGCAACATTCATGAATCACAGCGGCCGCGCGCTGGCCGCGGTCACGAGCTACTATCGAATCGAGCCAGACGAATGCCTGATCGTGCATGACGACCTGGACCTGGCTCCTGGCGATATACGCCTGAAGTTCGATGGTGGCCATGGGGGTCAGAACGGCTTGCGCGACATCATCAAGGCGCTCGGCAGCAGCGGTTTTCAGCGTTTGCGTATCGGCATCGGTCATCCCGGCCACAAGGATCAGGTCACCCCCTGGGTGCTGGGCCGGCCCTCGGCTCCCGACGAGGAGGCCATCCTGGATGGCATGGCACGCGCCCGCGACGTTCTGCCGCTGGCGGTCGCGGGTGATTTGAACGAAGCAATGAAGCGGCTGCATACGGGCCGGGACTCGGGGCTCGGGACTCGGGATTCGTAAAAACCCCGCAAAAGTGGGACCTCAAGCCGTGCTGAAGGCTTGAGGCAGTTGGCCAGGATGCGCGCAAGCGCCAGAAGCAACCATGGGCGTGGAGTCTGCGCGCTCGTCCGGGTCCCGGGTTCCGAGCCCCGAGTCCCGTATCCGAAGGAACAATAGGAGTCCCAACGAGCATGGGCATCAAATGCGGAATCGTCGGTTTGCCCAATGTTGGCAAGTCCACTCTGTTCAACGCGCTGACCAAGGCCGGTATCGCCGCGGCCAATTTCCCGTTCTGTACCATCGACCCCAATGTGGGCGTGGTGCCCGTGCCGGATCCGCGGCTGCAGCAGTTGAGCGATATTGCCCGGCCGCAGAAGGTCATTCCCACCACCATCGAGTTCGTCGATATCGCCGGGCTGGTTGCCGGCGCTTCCCAGGGCGAGGGGCTGGGCAACAAGTTCCTGGCGCACATACGCGAGGTGGATGCCATCGCGCACGTGGTCCGCTGTTTCGAGCATGGGGATGTGGTGCACGTGGCCGGCAAGGTCGATCCCCTGGCTGACATCGAGACCATTGATACCGAGCTGGCGCTGGCCGACCTGGAGTCGGTGGAGCGCGCGCGTGACCGCGCCCAGCGTTCGGCCAAGGCCAACGACAAGCAGGCGCTGGCGCGTCTGCCGGTGCTGGACATTCTGGCCGAAACCCTGGCGTCGGGGCAGAGCGCCCGCAGCATCGGGCTGGACGCGGAGCAGAAGGCGGTCATTCGCGACATGTCATTGCTGACGCTCAAGCCGGTCATGTATATCGCCAATGTTCTGGAAGATGGTTTCAGCGACAACCCGCATCTGGATGCGGTGCGCAAGCACGCCGCGGCCGAGGGTGCCGAGGTGGTGCCGGTATGTGCCGCCATCGAGGAAGAGATGGCGCAGCTCGATGATGCCGACCGCGACGAGTTTCTGGCCGATCTGGGCTTGGTGGAGCCGGGGCTGGATCGCGTCATCCATGCCGGATACAAGCTGCTGGGCCTGCAGACCTACTTCACCGCCGGTGAGAAGGAAGTGCGTGCCTGGCAGGTGCCCGTGGGTGCCACCGCGCCGCAGGCCGCAGCGGTCATCCATACCGACTTCGAGAAGGGCTTCATCCGTGCCGAGACCATCGCCTTTGACGATTTTGTCCGGTACAAGGGTGAGGCAGGTGCACGTGAGGCCGGGCGACTGCGCAAGGAAGGCAAGGAATACATCGTGCAGGAAGGCGACGTGCTGCACTTCCTCTTCAATGTATGAAGCGCCCCTGGCCCATCGGCTTGCGCGGGGGACTGCTGCTGGCGGTCACCGTGGCATTGCTTTGGTCGGGGATTGCACCGCATGACCGCCTGACCTGGTGGCTGGAGGTCGGCCCCATCCTGATTGCGGCGCCCATCCTGGTGGCCACCCGGCAGCGGTTTCCGCTGACCCCGCTGCTGTGCGTGCTGCTGGCGCTGCATGCAATGATCCTCGTGGTCGGCGGGCACTACACCTACGCCAGGGTTCCGCTGGGATTCTGGTTGCAGGACCTGTTTGATTTCAGTCGCAACAACTATGACCGCATCGGCCATTTTGCGCAGGGTTTCGTGCCTGCCATTCTTGCTCGCGAGGTGCTCGCTCGCCGTGCAGGGCTGCGCCGCGGCTTCCTGTCCGTGCTGGTTGTCACCCTGGTTTGCCTTGGTTTCTCGGCGTTCTACGAGCTGATCGAGTGGTGGACGGCGCTGCTCGAAGGCGGTGCCGCCACTGATTTCCTCGGTACTCAGGGCGACCCCTGGGATACCCAGTGGGACATGTGCCTTGCGCTGATTGGCGCCCTGAGCGCCCAGGCACTACTGTGGAGCGTGCATAATCAACAGCTGCAGAACCTGGGAGACGGAGCGTGCCGGGCAAACAACGCGCAGTAACCACCCGCTTTCTGGCCGAGCCGACCGACGTCAACTTCGGTGGCAAGGTGCACGGCGGCATGGTCATGAAATGGATCGATCAGGCGGCCTATGCCTGTGCCGTGGGGTGGAGTGGGGCCTATTGCGTCACGGTTGCCGTGGGCGGCATTCAATTTGTCGAGCCCATACTGATCGGCGATCTGGTCAGCGTCGAGTGCAAGCTGATCCATACCGGAAACTCCAGCATGCATTTCACCGTTGATGTGCGTGCGCGCAATCTGGAAACGCAGGAGATCCGCCTGGCGACCAGTTGCGTGATCATGTTCGTGGCGCTGGACTCGCCCGACGGCAAGCCGACTCCGGTACCCGCGTGGGAGCCACGTACCGAGGAGGACCGCAGGCTGGCCGACTATGCCACCCGCCTGGTCGATATCTCCAAGGCAATGGAGCAGCAGATGGCGTCGGGACAGCCCGGCGCGTCCGAGGACTGATCCGCGCGGCCCGATAGCCGCGCCGGGATCGAGCTTCCGGTTCAGGCGCGCCTGCCGGGCCCGGACCGCAAGCTCCGGGCATTTGCGTGACGCAACAGATGCCTGCATGAATGGCTTGAGGAGCGTTCCCTCGCAGTGTCCTCCGGCCCGCCGCGATGACTGCAATGCACGGGTTGTCAGGGCCGCAGAGCGAATAAATCGGCCGTCGTGCCAGACAAGTATTGACACATGGCCCGCACGTCGCGAAAATAGACAGTCTTTGTCGGCCCAAAAGCGCTTCTCAACGGTATCCAGCACCGGATCGAAGCCCGCTTCAACGCCGTCGAGAGCCGATTTGAACGCGACGCGAAAGCGGCGCGGCCCGGAGGGCGAAGGGCAGGAAGCCCGGAGTCATCCACCTCCCGCCGGCGCCGAGCGCCGGAGTGGAGCCGGCAAGGAGCCGGAAGCGGTACAAGCGAAGCAACAGACAATTGATTTTCCGGAGGGATACCCAAGCGGCCAACGGGGGCAGACTGTAAATCTGCTGGCTTACGCCTTCGGTGGTTCGACAAAATTGTCTGGAACAATTTTGAACGCGACGCGAATAGCGGCGCGGCCCGGAGGGCGAAGAGCAGGAATGGTTCGAAAAATTGTCTGGAATCAAATTTGAACGCGACGCGAAAGCGGCGCGGCGCCGGAGGGGGAGCCGGCAAGGAGCCGGAAGCGGTACAAGCGAAGCAACAGACAATTGATTTTCCGGAGGGATACCCAAGCGGCCAACGGGGGCAGACTGTAAATCTGCTGGCTTACGCCTTCGGTGGTTCGAATCCACCTCCCTCCACCACGATTTCGGATGCCGGCATCCGGGTTGCGGGAGTAGTTCAATGGTAGAACCCCAGCCTTCCAAGCTGATGATGCGGGTTCGATTCCCGTCTCCCGCTCCAGTAGCAATGCTCATGTAGCTCAGTCGGTAGAGCACTTCCTTGGTAAGGAAGAGGTCACAGGTTCGATTCCTGTCATGAGCACCACCCCACGGCGCGTCTGCGCACACAATTCATTCATTTGGCTTCATTGAGGTCTGGCGTCATGTCCAAGGAAAAATTCGAGCGTACAAAGCCGCACGTGAACGTAGGTACCATCGGTCACGTGGATCACGGCAAAACCACATTGACAGCGGCGCTGACCAAGGTTGGTGCGGAGCGTTTTGGCGGCGAGTTCAAGGCGTACGACACGATTGACGTGGCGCCCGAAGAGAAGGCACGCGGCATCACGATCTCGACCGCACACGTCGAGTACGAGTCGCCGAACCGCCATTACGCGCACGTTGACTGCCCGGGCCACGCCGACTACGTGAAGAACATGATCACCGGTGCCGCGCAGATGGACGGTGCGATCCTGGTGTGCTCGGCCGCCGACGGCCCGATGCCGCAGACGCGCGAGCATATTCTGCTGTCGCGCCAGGTGGGCGTGCCGTACATCGTGGTGTACCTGAACAAGGCCGACATGGTGGACGACGCCGAGCTGATGGAGCTGGTGGAGATGGAAGTTCGCGAGCTGCTGTCGAACTACGACTTCCCGGGCGACGACACCCCGATCATCACCGGATCGGCGCTGAAGGCGCTGGAAGGCGACGAGTCGGACATCGGCGTGCCGTCGATCATCAAGCTGGTGGACGCGCTGGACAGCTACATTCCCGAGCCCGAGCGTGACATCGACAAGCCGTTCCTGATGCCGGTCGAGGACGTGTTCTCGATCTCCGGTCGCGGCACGGTGGTGACCGGTCGTGTCGAGCGCGGCGTGATCAAGGTGGGCGAGGAAGTGGAGATCGTGGGTATCCACGACACCACCAAGACCACCGTGACGGGCGTGGAAATGTTCCGCAAGCTGCTGGACCAGGGCCAGGCCGGTGACAACGTGGGTCTGCTGCTGCGCGGCACCAAGCGCGACGACGTGGAGCGCGGCCAGGTGCTGTGCAAGCCCGGTTCGATCACGCCGCACACCAAGTTCGAGGCCGAGGTGTACGTGCTGTCGAAGGACGAAGGTGGCCGTCACACGCCGTTCTTCAAGGGCTATCGTCCGCAGTTCTACTTCCGCACCACCGACGTCACGGGCGCCTGCGAGCTGCCCGAGGGCGTGGAAATGGTGATGCCGGGCGACAACGTGAAGATGAAGGTCGAGCTGATCGCACCGATCGCCATGGAAGAAGGTCTGCGCTTCGCCATTCGCGAAGGCGGCCGCACCGTGGGCGCCGGCGTGGTGGCCAAGATCATCGAGTGACACTCCTGTGCCGGGGGCCTCGTGCCCCCGGATGCCGCGGAAGTCACGTGCATTGGTGCTTCCCGGTCCGGGATGCGAGGCGAAGTGCCTCGAACGGCCCCGGCAGGCGGGGCGTATCGGCTTCACGCTTGCCTCTGGCATAGAGGCAAGATCTGTGCCACAATGTGCGGCTCCGTAGGATTGGAGTCGGCTGACGCATCCGCGTCGCCTCAGGCCCACACTGAACTGTGGGCCTGATTTGTTGTGCGAACCAGGTGCTTGTATTCACCAGTACGGCAGTAGCTCAATTGGCAGAGCAGCGGTCTCCAAAACCGCAGGTTGGGGGTTCGATTCCCTCCTGCCGTGCCATCGACAGAGGATAGCAGACAGCAGGCAGTGCACAGGAAGCAAGATGGATGGCAGGGTTTTCCACCTCGGTGCCGTCGGGCTTGAACCTGTTCTCGTCAACTGTCAATGAAAAGCATGAACAGCAAGGCTGAACAACAAGCGGAAAGTCTGGGTGCGGCCGATATCGGCAAGCTGGTTCTGGCGGCTGCGGTATTGGCGGCCACGGTCTACGGCTACTACCACTTCTCCGACGTGGCTGCGTCGCTGCGGTTTGTCGGTGTCCTCGCAGGCATCCTCGTCACGATGGCCATTGCCGCGTTCACCGTGCCCGGCATGCGCGCCCGCGAATACATCCGCGAATCCCAGTTCGAGATGCGCAAGGTGGTGTGGCCGACTCGAGAGGAAACCGTGCGGACCACCATCGTCATCCTCATCGTGGTGGTCATTATCAGCGCCCTGCTGGGTCTGATAGACGTGATCCTGAAATGGGCGATTCTCGACACACTGTTGAAGATGGGTTGATAACGGCATGAGCATGCAATGGTATGTGGTTCACGCCTATTCGGGCTTCGAGCAGCAGGTCAAGCGCTCTCTCGAGGACCGTATTGGTCGCTCCAATCTTGGCGACAAGTTTGGCGAGGTGCTGGTGCCGACCGAGGAAGTGGTCGAAATGCGCGCCGGCCAGAAGCGCCGCAGCGAGCGCAAGTTCTTCCCGGGCTATGTGCTGGTGCAGATCGAAACGGACACCTCCGAGAAGAAGACGCGCATTGACGACGAGGCGTGGCACCTGATCAAGGAAACGCCAAAGGTGCTGGGCTTCATCGGCGGCACGGCGGACAGGCCGCAGCCGATCAAGGAGCACGAGGCCGAAACCATTCTGGCGCGTGTCCGCGAAGGTGTCGAAAAGCCGCGGCCCAAGGTTCTGTTCGAGCCGGGCGAGATGGTTCGGGTCACCGATGGACCATTCAACGACTTCAACGGCACCGTCGAGGAAGTCAACTACGAGAAGAGCCGCCTGCGCGTGGCGGTACTGATTTTCGGGCGTTCCACCCCGGTCGATCTCGAATTCGGCCAGGTGGAGAAAGCCTAAAGGCGGGAGTGGGCAGTGGACAGTGGAAAGTGGGAGAAGCAGTGCTCTCCTACTACCTGCTTCCCACTCTCCACTTCCAGTTTCAACTGAGGAGGAGTCCCGCAGTTCCCCGGAACGTGCAGACGCTTGAACTCCAGGAGTAATCGAAAAATGGCAAAGAAAGTAGCAGGTTACATCAAGCTGCAGGTCAAGGCCGGGCAGGCCAACCCGTCACCCCCAGTGGGTCCGGCGCTGGGCCAGCAGGGTCTCAACATCATGGAGTTCTGCAAGGCTTTCAATGCCGCCACGCAGAATCTGGAGCCGGGTCTTCCGATTCCGACCGTGATCACGGCCTATTCGGATCGCAGCTTCACCTTCATTACCAAGACGCCGCCGGCAGCGGTGCTGCTGCGCAAGCTGGCGGGTGTGCCCAAGGGCTCCGGTCGGCCGAATACCGAGAAGGTCGGTACGGTGACGCGCAAGCAGCTCGAAGAAATTGCCAAGACCAAAGAGCCTGACCTGACCGCAGCCAGCCTGGATGCGGCTGTCCGCACGATTGCTGGCAGTGCGCGCAGCATGGGCCTCGAGGTGAAGGGATAAGCCATGAAAATGACCAAGAAATACAAGGCCATGCAGGGCATGGTTGAGCCGGGCAAGGCCTATCCGCTGGATGAGGCACTGAAGCTGGTGCGCGAGAGCGCCAAGTCCAAGTTCGTGGAGTCTGTCGATGTGGCCGTGCGCCTTGGTATTGATGCCAAGAAGTCGGACCAGGGTGTGCGCGGCGCCTCGCTGTTGCCGCACGGCACCGGCAAGGACGTGCGCGTTGCCGTGTTCTGCCCCGCAGGCGAGAAGGCCGAGGCCGCCAAGGCCGCCGGCGCAGACGCCGTGGGCATGGAAGACCTGGCAGAGCAGATGCAGGGCGGCGATCTCGATTTCGGTCGCGTTATCGCCACGCCCGACGCCATGCGCGTGGTCGGCAAGCTGGGACAGACGCTGGGCCCGCGCGGCCTGATGCCCAACCCGAAGGACGGCACCGTCACGGCAGATGTCGAGACCGCCGTGAAGAACGCCAAGGCCGGCCAGGTCAAGTTCCGCAACGACAAGGGCGGCATTGTCCATGCCAGCATCGGCAAGGTCAGCTTCGAGCCCAATCAGCTCGCGGACAACCTCAATGCGCTGCTGGCCGATGTGATCAAGGCCAAGCCGTCCAGCGCCAAGGGCCAGTACCTGCGCAAGGTCTCGCTGTCCAGCACCATGGGCCTTGGCGTGATCGTGGATACGGCCAGCCTGACGGCGGCAACAACGAAGTAACGCGTGACGGCTGGCGGGCTGAGCCCGCCAGCCGGTTGGATTTTGAGGGCCTCGCCTGCAAGGGCGTGAGCCGTCAAAGACCGCAGGTGGCGAAAGGGATTTTCGCTTTAATCGGATCGGCTGCTTGCGATCTGGCCTGCGTAGATGGTGATGGGCCCGGACTGGATTTATCTGGAACGGCCATCAGATGCAGGTATCCGGCATCCCGGATACCGACGGATCGGGCAGGAGCCACATGATCCGTTTGTCACAAGGTTGCCCGAGGCATGATGCCTTGACAACTCGTTCGGAGAAACGCAATGGCGCTCAATCTTGCGCAAAAGAAAGAGGTCGTTGCCGAACTGGCGATCATAGCTGGCAGTGCTCAGTCACTGGTGGCCGCCGAATATGCCGGTCTGACCGTCGAGCAGCTCACCGAGCTGCGCAAAAAGGCGCGTGATGGCGGGGTGTTCCTGCGTGTAGCAAAGAACAACCTGGTCCGTCGTGCAGTGGAAGGTACCGAATACGAGTGCACGAAAGACAAGCTCGTCGGCCCCCTGCTGTATGCCTTCTCGACCGAAGATCCCGGTGCGGCCGGCCGCCTGGTGAAGGAGTTTGCCAAGGATCACGACAAGCTGAAGGCCAAGCTCGTGGCCATCGGTGGCGCCGTCTACCCGTCGACACATGTCGACGTGCTGGCATCGCTTCCGACCCGCGAACAGGCTCTCGGCATGCTGGTCAGGCTTCTCGCCGAGCCCGCCACACAGCTGGCCCGCGTCATGGCCGAGCCCGCGTCGCAATTGGCGCGCGCGCTCAACCAGGTCGGCGAGCAGAAAAAGGCGGCTTGACGGCATTTCGCCAATAGGCACAACACATTAACGTTCCAGACGTAATTTTCAGGAGTAATAAAGATGGCTCTCAGTAATGATGAAATCCTTGACTCGATCGCGGAGAAGTCCCTCGTCGAGGTGATGGACCTGGTCAAGGCAATGGAAGAAAAGTTCGGCGTGTCCGCCGCTGCCCCGGTGGCCATGGCTGCCGGTCCTGCTGCCGGTGGTGACGCCGCTGCAGCCGAAGAACAGACCGAGTTTGACGTGGTTCTGGCCAGCATCGGTTCCAACAAGGTCAGCGTCATCAAGGCCGTGCGTGCAATCACCGGCCTGGGTCTGAAGGAAGCCAAGGACATGGTCGAAGGCGCACCGCAGACCGTCAAGGAAGGCGCCAGCAAGGAAGACGCCGACAAGTTCAAGAAGGATCTTGAAGAAGCAGGTGCAACCGTCGAACTTAAGTGAGTTCAGGAAGTACTCATCCCGTACAGCCCATGGATGGGCGTTGTCGCATGACCCGGTCTGTTTCGCACACGACCGGGGCATCGCACTGACGGGATAGCAGCATGGCCTGGGGGCGTCATCGCCCCCGGGCTTTACCCGTTTGACGGGAATGTGGTTTCCGGATTTGCAGCTTGTTCAGCGCGAATCCCGAATCCCGATTCCCGGCTTTCAATCCCCGCTCCCGGATCCATTCCGGCAGCACCAGACCGCAACGGTGGCAGATCATGACCTATTCATTCACCGAAAAGAAGCGCATTCGCAAGGATTTCGGCAAGCGCGCTTCGGTGTTGGACGTTCCCAACCTGCTGATGATCCAGACCAGCTCCTACCAGAAGTTCCTGCAAGAGGGCGTGCCGCCCAAGAAGCGCGAGGACAGGGGCCTGGAGGCAGCACTCAAGTCGGTTCTGCCCATTTCCAGCTATTCGGGCAATGCCGTGCTGGAGTACAAGGACTACCGCCTTGGCGAGCCGGCGTTTGACGAGCGCGAGTGCCGCAGCCGCGGCATGACCTACGCTGCGCCGCTGCGCGTGACCGTGCGCCTGGTCATCTACGACAAGGACAGCCCGGCCAAGAACAAGAAGGTCAAGTACGTCAAGGAGCAGGAAGTCTACATGGGCGAACTGCCGCTCATGACCGACACCGGCACCTTCATCATCAACGGTACCGAGCGCGTCATTGTTTCGCAGCTGCATCGTTCGCCCGGCGTGTTCTTCGACCATGACCGCGGCAAGACCCACAGCTCCGGCAAGCTGCTGTTCTCGGCCCGCGTGATCCCGTATCGCGGCTCCTGGCTGGACTTCGAGTTCGACCCCAAGGATGCGCTGTTCACCCGTATCGATCGTCGCCGCAAGCTGCCGGTGACCGTGCTGCTGCGCGCGCTGGGCTACAACAACGAGGAGATGCTGGACATCTTCTTCGAGCACAACGTGTTCCATCTGGACAAGAAGGAGGGCGCCACCCTCGAGCTGGTGCCCGAGCGCCTGCGCGGTGAGACCCTGAACTTTGACCTGAAGGCGGGCAAGAAGGTGATTGTCGCGGCCAACAAGCGCATCACCCAGCGTCATGTGAAGCTGCTCAAGGAAGCCGATATCCCGCGTCTGGAAGTGCCGGACGAGTACCTTGTGGGCCGCATTCTGGCCAACGACATCGTCGACAAGAAGAGCGGCGAAATCATCGCCAACGCCAACGACGAGCTGACCGAAGAGCATTTCGAGCAGTTCCGCGAAGCCGGAATCGACAAGATCAAGACCCTGTACGTCAACGATCTTGATCGGGGTCCGTACATCTCCAACACCCTGCGTATCGACCCGTCCAGCAACCAGCTGGAAGCACTGGTCGAGATCTATCGCATGATGCGCCCGGGCGAGCCGCCGACCAAGGAAGCCGCACAGAACCTGTTCTTCAACCTGTTCTTCACCTTCGACCGCTACGACCTGTCGGCGGTGGGCCGCATGAAGTTCAATCGTCGCGTGGGCCGCGAGGGTATCGAAGGCCCCAGCGTGCTGTATGACGAGCGCTATTTCTCCTCGCGTGGCGACGCCGCGTCCAAGGAGCTGCATGCCGAGCAGGGCGAAGGTTCGGACATTCTCGATGTGCTCAAGGTCCTGATCGACATCAAGGACGGCCATGGCCAGGTTGATGACATCGATCACCTGGGCAATCGCCGTGTGCGTTCGGTCGGCGAGATGGCCGAGAACACATTCCGCATCGGTCTGGTGCGCGTCGAGCGCGCCGTGCGCGAGCGCCTGTCACTGGCCGAAGCCGACAACCTGGGCCCGCAGGACCTGATCAACGCCAAGCCGGTGGCTGCGGCGATGAAGGAGTTCTTCGGCTCGTCCCAGCTCAGCCAGTTCATGGATCAGAACAACCCGCTGTCGGAAGTCACCCACAAGCGCCGCGTGTCGGCACTGGGTCCGGGCGGTCTTACCCGCGAGCGGGCCGGCTTCGAGGTGCGTGACGTGCATCCGACCCACTATGGCCGTGTCTGCACCATCGAGACGCCTGAAGGACCGAACATCGGCCTGATCAACTCGCTGGCCGTGTACGCGCGGACCAACAGCTACGGTTTCCTCGAGACCCCGTACCGCAAGGTCAACAAGGGCAAGGTCACCGACGCGGTCGAGTATCTGTCGGCGATCGAGGAGGGCGATTTCGTGATCGCCCAGGCCAACGCGCCGCTGAACGACGATGGTTCGTTCATCGAGGAGTTCGTGGCCTGCCGTTATCGCGGCGAATCCGAGCTGCGCCCGGCCAGCGAAATCAACTACATGGACGTTTCACCGATGCAGACCGTGTCGGTGGCCGCCGCGCTGGTGCCCTTCCTCGAGCACGATGACGCCAACCGCGCTCTGATGGGCGCCAACATGCAGCGCCAGGCGGTACCGACGCTGCGCAGCCAGAAGCCGCTGGTCGGCACCGGCATCGAGCGCGATGTGGCGCGAGATTCGGGTGTGACCACCACGGCCCGTCGTGGCGGCGTGATTGCCCAGGTTGATGCGGCCCGCATCGTGGTGCGCGTCAACGAGAAGGAGATCGGTGACAACGACGCCGGCGTGGACATCTACTCCCTGGTCAAGTACACCCGCTCCAACCAGAACACCAACCTCAACCAGCGTCCGCTGGTGAACGTGGGTGACAAGGTTGCCGTGGGCGATACCCTGGCCGATGGCTCGTCCACCGACCTGGGCGAGCTTGCCCTGGGCCAGAACATGCTGGTCGCCTTCATGCCCTGGAACGGCTACAACTTCGAGGACTCCATCCTCATCTCCGAGCGCGTGGTGCAGGAAGACCGCTATACCTCGATTCACATCGAGGAGCTGACCTGCCAGGCGCGCGACACCAAGCTGGGCGCCGAGGAAATCAGCGCCGACATTCCCAACGTCAACGAGCAGGCGCTGGCGCGCCTGGACGAGTCGGGCATTGTCTACATCGGCGCCGAGGTCAAGGCCGGCGACATCCTGGTCGGCAAGGTCACGCCCAAGGGCGAGAGCCAGCTGACGCCGGAAGAAAAGCTGCTGCGCGCGATCTTTGGCGAGAAGGCCTCGGACGTCAAGGACAGCTCGCTGCGCGTGCCGCCGGGCATGGACGGCACGGTCATTGACGTGCAGGTGTTCACCCGTGACGGCATCGAGAAGGACAAGCGTGCGCACCAGATCGAGGAGTCGGAGCTGAAGCGCATCCGCAAGGATCTGGATGACCAGTTCCGCATTCTGGAAGGCGCCATCTTCAGTCGCCTGCGCGGCCAGTTGCTGGGCAAGACGGTTTCCAGCGGGCCGGGCGACATCAAGCGCGGTGGCACCATCACCGACGAGTACCTTGACGGCTTGAAGAAGGACGAGTGGTTCAAGATCAACGTCAAGGACGAGACGGCAGCCGAGTTCCTGGAGAACGCGGCCGAACAGATCAAGCGCCACAAGGCTGCCTTCGACAAGCGCTACAAGGAAAAGCAGGTCAAGATCACCTCCGGTGATGACCTGGCACCCGGTGTGCTGAAGATGGTCAAGGTATACCTGGCGGTGCGTCGTCGCATCCAGCCGGGCGACAAGATGGCCGGACGCCACGGCAACAAGGGCGTGGTGTCGATGATTGTCCCTGTCGAGGACATGCCCTACCAGGCCAACGGCGAGCCGGTCGATATCGTGCTCAACCCGCTGGGCGTGCCCTCGCGCATGAACATCGGGCAGATCCTGGAAACGCACCTGGGCTGGGCCGCCAAGGGTCTGGGCCATCGCATCGGCGAAATGCTGGACAACCAGGCCAAGGCATCGGACCTGCGCAAGTTCCTGGACAAGTTCTACAACCATGACATCGACGAGCACGGCGAAC
>CAVTJF010000024.1:0-131183 GCA_963734945.1 uncultured Gammaproteobacteria bacterium | reverse complement strand
GGGAAGCCGCGCACCATCCACGACTTTGGCGGCTTCCCGCAGGCCTTGTTCGATGTGCAGTATCCAGCGCCCGGTGATCCGGGACTGGCGCGGCGCGTGGCTGAATTGCTGGCGCCGCTGCAAGTCGGCATGGATGCATCCTGGGGACTGGATCACGGCACCTGGTCGCTGCTGAGGCACGTCTACCCGAAGGCCGATGTGCCGGTAGTGCAACTGAGCATCGACGAGACCCAACCGTCAGAATTTCATCACCGGTTGGGCCGCAAGCTGCGGCCGCTGCGCGATGAAGGCGTGCTGCTGATCGGCAGCGGCAATATCGTGCATAACCTGCATGCCTATGCCTGGGGCCGGCATCCGGTGGACGCGTTCGACTGGGCGCAGCGCTTCGAGACGCGCGTGCGCGAGCTGCTGCCTGGGCACGAAGACCATGCATTGATCGACTACGAGGCACTCGGCCCGGATGCGCAGTTGTCCATTCCCACCCCCGAGCACTATCTGCCGCTGCTGTATGTTCTCGGTGCCAGCGACAAGGGCGACGCGGTGAGCTTTCCGGTCGATGGCATGGACGGCGGCTCGATCTCGATGCTCGCGGTGCAGATGGGCTGAAACGGCTGCACACGGATCGGGGCCGACTGCGGTTAGGATGGAGCAAACGCGGGAGGTTTGCTGTGCGTGTACTGGTAGTCGAGGATTCGCCCAATCTGGGCCGCGACCTGCGCGAGTCGCTGGTGCGCGATGGCCATGCCGTGGACCTGGCCGGCGACGGCGCACTGGCGCAGCAGTTCCTGGCCAGCTACGACTACGACGCACTGGTGCTGGACCTGATGATGCCGCGCGTGGACGGCTGGGCCGTGCTGCGTGCACTGAACGGCCGCGAGCCTCGGCCGCGAATTCTGGTGCTGTCGGCGCGCGATCAGGTCGAGGACAGAGTCGAGGCGCTGCATCTGGGCGCCGACGACTACATGGTCAAGCCGTTCTCCTACGAGGAACTGTCGGCGCGGCTGCAGGCGCTGGCAAGACGCAGCCTTGCATCGAATCCGATACTGCGCTTCGGCGCCGTGGAGCTCGATCCCAGGGCGCGCCAGCTGCGAGTCGACGGCGAGGCGCTGGCGCTGACGCCGAAGGAATACGGGCTGCTGGAGGTGCTGTGTCACGAGCGCGGGCGGGTGATGACACGCAGCGCACTGTTCGAGCGCCTGTACGATGCGCGCAGCGAGTCGTCGGACAAGGTGATCGAGGTGCTGGTGAGCACCCTGCGCGCCAAGCTGGCGCGAGCCGGCGTGAACGATCTGGTACACACCCGCCGGGGGTATGGCTATGTGGTCGAGTGAGTGGCGGCCGCTGTCGATCCGCCTGCGCCTGCTGCTGTTCCTGGTCGCCGGGCTGGGCATGGTCATCCTCGGCCTGTTCCTGCTGCTGGACAGTGGCCTGGACCGGCAGATCTACGGGCGTCTGGATGCGCGCCTGCAAGCGCGCGCACACGCCATCTCGGTACTGCTGGAGTCCCACCCGGCAAGCGAGGCCCTGAGCCAGCTGCAGGCCATGAGCCCGGAATACGCCGGCGGCGGGCATACCGATTTTCTGCAGTTGTGGGATGCCGCCGGACGCACGCTGCTGGCCTCTGCCAGCAACAGCAATGCCAACCTGACGCCGCCGGCCAATGTGCCGGCCAATGCGCCGCATTTCTACGACCTGACACTGCCTGACGGACACCATGGCCGCGCCATCGCCGTGCGCGCGACCCTGCAGGGCCAGGCGCAGGATGTGATTCTGGCGGTGGCCGAGGAGCGCGAGCAGGTCGATGCGCTGGAGCGCAAGGTGCACTGGGTGCTGGTCAGTGGCGTGCTGGGGTCCTCGCTGCTTGCGGTGCTGCTGGCCTTCCTGGCGGTGCGCGGCGGATTGCGGCCGCTATTGGCCTTCGGCGGGGCGGCGCGCCAGGGCCCGGAATCGGCGGATCTGGACGCCGATGACCTGCCACGCGAATTGCGGCCGCTGGCCGGTGCGCTGAACGCGGCCTTCGGTGGATTGCGGCGGGCGCTGCAGCGCGAGCGTCGCTTCGCCCGCGACGTGGCGCACGAATTGCGTACGCCGCTGGCCGAGATGCGCACCGCGGTGGAGCTGGCGCGTCGTGATGCGCAGGACTCGCCAACATTGCAGGGGGCACTGGAAGCCGCCGACCGCATGGGCCGCAGCATCGACGGCCTGCTGGCGCTGTCGCGCTACGAATCGGGCATGCAGGAAACGCAGGTGGAACCGGTGGATCTGGCCGCGTTGCTGGCCCGGTCGCTGCAGCTGGCCGCGGAGCCGGCCCGGCGCCGGCAGCTGCGCGTGGATATCAATGCGCCGCCGGAATGCTGGGTGCAGACCGATCCGGCGCTGCTGGAGCGGGTGCTGGACAACCTGCTGCTGAATGCGGCCGGGCATGCTCCGGAAGGCAGCGAAGTGCAGGTGCGGCTGGAGGTCGAACAGGGCCGGGTCCGTCTCGGCATCGGCAATCCGGCGCCGGATCTGGAGCGCGAGGATGTGGCGCGGCTGGGCGAGCGCTTCTGGCGCAAGTCGCCGGCGCGCGAGGCCAGCGGCCACGGCGGGCTGGGGTTGGCACTGGCGGTCAGTCTGGCCGAGCTTTTGCGCCTGCACCTGCATTTCCGGCTGGATGCGGGGTGGTTGTGGGCACAACTGGACGGTTTCGACAGTCTGGACAGGTCCGATTGACCCCATTTCAGGCTTCTTAAGCTTGCTCAAAGCCGTTTTGCGAATCCTTGAACCTGCCATCCGGTAGTTTGAGGTGATTCCATGCGTCGTTTGTTTCTGACCGGCCTGTTGCTGCTGATCGCAGCGTCTCCCGCAGTGGCCGAGTCGCTGCTGCAGGTCTCCGCTTCCCAGCGCCAGGCGCTGGGCATCCGCACCGGCGCCGTCAAGGCTGCCGGCCATGTTCCCGTGGATGGCCTGCCGGCCACGGTACGCGCGCCGCTGCAGGAGAGTGCCGTGGTCACCGCGCCCTTCGCCGGCATCACCGTGGCGATCTTCGCGCGCGAAGGTACCGAGGTGGACAAGGGCCAGGCGCTGGCCCGCATCCAGAGCCGCGAAGCCATGCGCCTGGGCGCCGAGCTGGTGGCGGCACGCGGCGATTACCAGGTGGCACGGGCCCAGGCCGAACGCGACCGCAAGCTGGTTGACGAGGGCATCATTCCCGCAAGCCGTGCACAGGCAGCCAGGGCCCGCCGCGATGCCGCCGCGGCGCGCCTGGGCGAGTTGCAGGCCGCACGAGCCATGGCGCCGCCGGCCGCCGGCGCCTCACCGGGCACCTACGAACTGCGTGCTCCGCTGGCCGGACGGGTGATCGAGCGCAGCCTGCGCCTGGGCGAACCGGTGGAGGCGCTGGCCAAGGCCTACATGGTGGCCGAGGCCGGTCGCGCCATGCTGGAAATGCACGTGCCAGCCCGCTACGCATCACGCCTGCATACCGGGCTTGGCGTACGCACCGCGGATGGTGCCAGCGGCAGCGTGAGCGAGGTGGGTGCGGCCATCGATCGTGCCAGCCAGACGGTGATGGTGCGCGCCAGCTTGCAGGGCGAACAGCTGCTGCCGGGCCAGCAGACCAGCGCCACGCTGCTGCTGCCGCCGCCACCGCACGCCTGGTCGCTGCCCTCGGCCGCGGTCGCCGAACGCGACGGCACGCGCCTGGTGTTTGTCGAGCGCGATGGCGGCTTTGAGCCGGTGCCGGTGACCCTCGAGGCGCAGACCGGCGACGGCCGCAGCGTGGTCACGGGTGCGCTGTCCGCGGGGCAGCCGGTGGTGGTGGCCGGTGCCGGTGCGCTCAAGGCCATGCTGCTGGCGGGAGACTGACATGCTGCAGCGCCTGATAGGATTTTCGCTGTCGCAGCGCCTGCTGGTGCTGCTGGGTGCACTGGCCATTGTCGGTGCCGGTGTCTGGGCCTACCTGAAGCTGCCCATCGATGCCTATCCCAACATTGCGCCGACCCAGGTCAAACTGATCCTGAAGGCGCCGGGCATGACGCCGGAGGAAGTGGAAACCCGGGTGGTGGTGCCGCTGGAGATGGAGCTGCTTGGCATTCCGCATGCGCAGATGCTGCGCTCGACCTCCAAGTACGCGATTGCCGACGTGACCCTGGATTTTGTCGAGGGCACCGACATCTACTGGGCGCGCCAGCAGGTCTCCGAACGCTTTGCCGCCGCGGCCGGGGAACTGCCCGAGGATGTCAGCGGCGGACTGGCGCCGATCGCCACCCCGCTGTCGGACATGTTCATGTTCACCATCGAGGGCGGTGGCCTGAGCCTGGCCGAGCGGCGCACCCTGCTGGACTGGACCATTCGGCCGTCGCTGCGCACCATACCCGGCGTGGCCGACCTCAATGCCCTTGGCGGCAAGGTACGCACGTTCCTGGTCACGCCTGATCGCGCGCGCCTGTCCGCCGCCGGATTGCATTTCAAGGACGTGGTCGACGCGGTCATGCGCAACAACCGCAATGACGGCTCGGGCCGTCTGCGCGATGGCGACGACGCGCTGATCGTGCGCGCCGAAGGTGCGGTCGGCACGCTGGCCGACCTGCGCCGGGTGGTGGTGGCCACGCGTGACGGCCTGCCGCTGCGCGTGGACGACCTGGCCCAGGTCAGCTTTGGCAGCCTGACCCGTTATGGCGCGGTCACCCGCGATGGTACCGGCGAAGCGGTCGAGGGGCTGGTGGTGGGTCTGCGCGGCGCCGATGCCTCCAAGGTGGTCGACGCCGTGCGTGCGCGACTGCAAACGCTGCAATCGAGCCTGCCCCGGGGCGCCAGCATCGAGGTGTTCTACGACCGTGGTGCGCTGATCGAGCGCGCCGTCAGTACCGTGCGCAGCGCGCTGATCGAGGCCACCGTGCTGGTGGTGATCCTGCTGCTGCTGTTCCTCGGTGACGTGCGTGCCGCGGTGGTGGTGTCGCTGACCCTGCCGCTGGCGATCCTGATCGCGTTCCTGATGATGCATCTGACCGGTCTCAGCGCCAATCTGATGAGCCTGGGCGGGCTGGCGATTGCCATCGGCCTGCTGGTCGATGCCGCCGTGGTGGTGGTGGAGAACACGGTCAGCCACCTGGTGCCCGGCCACGGTGCCGGTGCGCTGCCGAAGCTGCACCGGATCTACCGCGCGGTGGGCGAGGTAGCGCGGCCGGTGGTCTCGGGTATCGTCATCATCTGCCTGGTGTTCATGCCGCTGCTGACCCTGCAGGGGCTGGAAGGCAAGCTGTTCGGCCCGGTGGCCCTGACCATCATCTTTGCGCTGGCAGCCTCGCTGCTGCTTTCGATGACCGTGGTACCGGTGCTGTGCTCGATGCTGCTGCGCGAGCGGCCGCACAAGGAGCCGTGGCTGATGCGCCAGATCGAGCGCGGCTACCGACCGCTGCTGGACTGGTCGCTGAAGCACGCGCGCTGGATGGGTGCCATTGCCGGTGTCTCCCTGGTGCTTGGCGCGCTGGCCTATGTCGGCACCGGCAAGACCTTCATGCCGACCATGGACGAAGGCGACCTGCTGATGCAGCTGACCAAGCAGCCCTCGATCAGCCTGGAGGCCTCGCGCGACCAGGACATGGCGATCGAGCGCGCGATCCGGGCGCAGATTCCGGAGGTCGAGCACGTGGTCGCGCGGCTGGGCTCGGACGAACTGGGCCTGGACCCGATGAGCCTGAACGAGACCGACATGTTCCTGCAGCTCAAGCCGAAGGAGACCTGGCGGGTGCCGGACAAGGCCTGGCTGGAAGACCAGCTGCGCAAGGTCATGCAGGACTTTCCGGGCATCGAGCACGGTTTCACCCAGCCGATCCAGATGCGGGTGTCGGAGATGCTCACCGGCAGCCGTGGCGATATCGCGGTGAAGGTGTTCGGACCGGAGCTGGGCGTGCTCAACCAGATCGCCAATCGCATCGCCGCGATCCTGCAAAGGACCGAGGGTAGCCAGGACGTGATCGCGCAGACCCAGGAAGGCGTGCGCTATCTGGGCGTGCGCATCGACCGCCAGGCGGCGGGACGGCACGGGCTGGATGTGTCGGCGGTACAGGACGAGCTGCGCGGTCAGCTCGAGGGCATGCGCGCGGGCACCGTGCTGGAACAGCAACGCAGGGTGCCGGTGCTGGTGCGCGGCCAGAGCCGCATGGCCGATACGCCGATGCTGTTCGAGCGCATGAACCTGGCCACCGCCGATGGCGGGCAGGTGCCGCTGGACCGCATCGCCCATCTGCAGGCCACCACGGGTCCGGTGCAGATCCGCCGCGAGAACGGCTCCCGGTTTGCCCTGGTGCAGTCCAACGTGGCCGGGCGTGACCTGGTCGGGTTTGTCGACGAGGTGCGTGCCGCGGTCGAGAGCGAGATTCATCTGCCGACCGGATACAGCGTCACCTGGGGCGGCCAGTTCGAAAACCAGCAGCGTGCCGCGGCGCGCCTGGCGCTGGTGATACCGGTGTCGCTTGCGCTGATCTTCCTGGTGCTGTTCACCACCTTCGGTTCCATGCGCCAGGCGGTGCTGATCCTGTGCAACGTGCCGTTCGCACTGGTCGGCGGCATTGTCGCGCTGTGGCTGTCGGGCCAGTACCTGTCGGTGCCGGCCTCGGTCGGCTTCATCGCGCTGCTGGGCATCGCCGTGCTCAATGGCCTGGTGCTGGTGTCGTATTTCAACCAGCTGCGCGCCACCGGCATGGCGATGAGTGGCGTGGTACGCGAGGGCGCGCTGCGCCGCCTGCGTCCGGTGATGATGACTGCCTCGATTGCCGCGCTCGGCCTGGTGCCCCTGCTGTTCGCCAGCGGACCCGGCTCGGAAGTGCAGAAGCCGCTGGCGATCGTGGTGATCGGCGGACTGGTGACCTGTACCGCGCTGACCCTGTTGTTGCTGCCTACGCTGTTCCGCCGTTTCGGCGAGCCGCGCACGGGCAAGGAGTGATTCATGAACCTGGTATTGAAACGACTGACGGTGCTGGTGCCGTGCGATCTCGAGGATACGCTGCTGGAAGCCCTGCTGGAGATGCAGCCGGCATTGCCCGGTTTCACCACCATGGCGGTCTCCGGTCACGGCGAGCGCTTCGAGGGCACGCGCGTGCAGGAGCAGGTGCGCGGCCGCATCGCCCGCTGCATGACCTGGCTGGTGCTGCCGCAGGAGGATATCGATCGCGTACTGGATCAGTTGCGGCGGCAGATGCCCAACCCGGACGTGGTCTGGTGGGTGGAACCGGTCGACGCGATGGGGAGGCTGGCATGAAGTCCGCCATCCTGCTCGCGAGTGCCGGGCTTGCCCTGCTGATGGCCTTGCCCGTGTCGGCCCGGGCTGCGGCCTCGTCGGCTTCCGCGGCGCCCTTGCCGCCGGCACAACTGGTACTGCAGGCGATCGAGCGTACGCCCGAGGTGCAGGCCGCGGTCGCGGCGCTGGCGCGTGCCGAAGCCGAGGCGCGCCTGCGCACGGTCGGTACCCACGAGACCTTGATCAGCGTGGCACCACAGCGTCGGCGTGTGCGCAACGGCCCCAGCTTCAACGAATGGGAGGCCGGCATCAGTCACGGTTTCCGCTGGCCGGGCAAGGCGCGCCTTGATCGCGAGATCGGCGCCCAGGGCGTGGAAGCGGCGCAACTGAACCTGGCCGACGCGCACCATGCCGGCGCACGCCGGCTGCTGGCATTGTGGACCACATGGCAGCGTGCCTGGGTCGTGGCACAGGAGCAGCATGCGCAGGTCGCGCTGTGGGCGCGGGATCGCAAGGCCATCGCACGTCGCGTGGAGCTGGGCGACGCCGCGCAACGTGATCGCATTGCTGCCGACGCTGCACTGGCGCAGGCGCATGCCGCCGCATTGCAGGCCGATGCCGAGGCCGACAGCGCCCGCCGCATGCTGGCCAGTGCCTTTCCCGATCTGCCGCTGCCGGCGCGTGTTCGCCTGGGGCGGCAGCCGCCGACGCTCGAGGGCAGCGATCGCCAGTGGAGCCAGTGGATCGAGCAGCGCAGCCACGAGATCGGCGCCGCCGAGGCCCGCGTGCGCATGGCCGAGGCCGAGGCGCGGCGGGCCAGCGCCGACCGCATGGCGGATCCGACCGTGGGTCTGCGTGTGCTCAACGAGCAGGATGGACGCGAGCGCGCGCTGGGCGTGGTGTTGAGCCTGCCGATTGGCGTGCGCCAGCGCAGCGCCCGTGCCGCCGCGGCGCGGGCCGACGCGCTGGCCGCGCAGGCCGATGCGGCCATGGTGCGGCGCGATGTGCTGCGTGATGCCCGTGAAGTGGTCGCGCGTGCACGAGCCATTCGCGCCATCTGGGACAGCCAGGCACAAGCGCTGGCCGCGGCCCGCGACAGCGCGGACAAGATCGAGCGCGCCTATACCCTGGGTGAAAGCGGCCTCGCCGAGCTGCTGGCAGCCCGCCGAGTCGAGCGCGATGCCGCGCTGGCCGAACGCCGCGCCGCGGTGGATGCGCTCGAGGCAGTGGAACGGGTGCGCATCGATGCACACGAGTTGTGGCATCACCACACCGGCGGCTCCGAGCCGGACGAGCACGGCGGTGAGGACAGCGGCCTGCGGCTGCCTGACATGTAGTCACGGGTGGACTCGCGGGATGTTTCAGCTACACCCGTCTGCCCCGGGATCTGATTGAGCGCATCGTTTGGCGGGCAAAGGGCTTCGGCTGGTCGGCGACGGGTGCCAACGTCAGGCCCGTATCACCTTTGTTCGGCATCCGGGCCTGTGCCCCGTGCTCATGCCTGGTGGCCGCGCCTTTGCCCGATGGTGCTGTCAAGTCTGGAGCGCATCTTCTGGCAGGCGCCGTGGATGGCCTTCTCCATGGTTTCGTCGTCCTGGCTCACGCCAATGGGCGGGCCGCTGCTGATTCGTGCTTCGATGGCGCACTGCTTGTCCTGCGCGCCTCCCTTGGCGCCATTGGCGTCGGCAAGGTGCACCTCGATTCGGGTCAGGTAGGGGAAAAAGCGTTCAAGGTGCTGCTTGATGAGATTGTCGACACTGGCCTCCAGGGCTTTGCTGCCCTGGACGCTGTGATCGGTGTTGATCTGTATATGCATGTGATGCTCCTGGGCAGGTCTTGCCACTTGTGCTTGTGCTGGGCGGTCGGCAGCGCTGAAAAAAAAGGGGCAGGCTCGATTGCACCCGCCAGGGTCTGACTTTGAAGCCGGGTTCGGGCGCTGCGTGCCTGGTGCGCAGTGTCGAGTGCGCATCAGGCGCCGCGGCCGATGATGCGACCCGAGCATGACACAACGGCAGCGATACGTGATCGCTGCCGCGTGGGGCGTGCGCGAGGCAGCCCGCCTTCAGGCGGGCTCTGCTCAGAATCGATTGAGACCGAATTCCACCGGGATGATCACCCAGCCCTGGCGGGCGATGCCATCCTGCCTGGCGGGATTGAACTTCCATTGCCTGGCTGCGGCGATGGCGGCCATGTCGAGACTGCGGTAACCGCTGGAATGCGCGACCCGGATCTGCAGCGGGTTGCCATCCGTACCGACCAGAATCTTCAGTTGCACCGTGCCTTCCTGGCGCATGCGGATGGCTTGCAGCGGATACTGCGGCCGGTATTTCTCGCGGTAGCTGACCTTGGCGCTGGGGCCGACGTCGATACGGGGCTGATCCGTTGTCGGCGGTGTCGGCAGCACGGGCACCTGGCTCATCGGTGACGGTTCGGATGTCACTACCGGTGCAACCGGCGGCAGTGGATCCGGCTGCGGTGTCCTGTGCATCACCTGCGGCCTTGGCTTCTGCGGCGGCTCCGGTGCCGGTGGCGGTGGCTTCAGCTCCTGTGGCGGCGGATCGATGATGTTGACGATGGCAGCATCGTCGGTGATCCGCTCTGCGGCGTGCGGCGCCAGCACCGGCGCCATGATCATCAGAAACGCACTGGCGTGCAGTGCGAGGGTCAGCGCGGTGGCGACACTGTAACCCCAGTTGAAGGGCCTGCGATGGCCATCAATCTCTGTCGTCGATCCCATGTCATGCCTCCCTTGGCCTGGATGTGCAGCCGGCATGCACGGCATGCGACTGCGATTCCAAAATAGACCGGAGGCCTGAAATTCCTGTTATGCGCGCCTTCACGGCATGTAAACAGGAAGCGGGAGCAGCCTGCGGCAAGTCTGCGCCCACCCGGGCCCTCGAGCGCCTGATCCGCAGGTCTGTGCGGACGGTCGCTACAGGCTATCGGGCCCACATCCAGACGGTTGCTCCCCCGGCTGGTGTGTGCGCGCCGATGCCGATGAAGCCGAGTTTGCGCAGCACCGAGACGGAGGGGCCGGTCTCGGTGAGGGTGACGGCAATGGGTCTTGCGCTTGTGCGGGTAGCCAGCACCTGCTGCATGGCCTCGGTGGCGATGCCCTGTCCGCGATACGCGGGGGCGACCTCGTAGCCGATCTGCACCTCGTTCTTTGCGTCCGGTGCGCACAGGAATCCGCCACTGCCGAGAATGGTCTTGCGGGCAGCATCAACAAACAGGAACAGGGGCCAGTCCGGCGTCGGATCAGCGGAAAGAAGATCCGGATACTCGGGCCATCCCTCCGGCACGGCAAGGCCCGCTTCATGCCCAAGGTGTCCGGGGCCCTGACGGAACGCCTCACGCAAGTTGCCCGTCATTTCCAGCAATTGGACAGGTGGCATGCAAATCCATGATGGTATTCAAACCCGACATCAACCCTGCGGCCGGTTGCGCATCCAGGGTTCCGGTTCGGGGCAGCAGTCACGTCGATGATGGGCGTTTCGCGGCTGTTTCTCAAGCTGCGCAAGCGCCGTGCGCGGATCGCGTTGACGTTCGGCCATGCGCCGCGGTGCCCGTGATCTGTCGGCGGTGTACCCTGTCAGGCGGACCGATCGGCAAGCGGCCGAGGTGAACACGCATGCAATTTGATTACGTCATAGTCGGCGGCGGGTCCGCCGGCGCCACCCTGGCGGCGCGCCTGAGCGAGGATCCGGCCGTCACCGTCTGTCTGCTGGAGGCCGGTGGTCGCGGAGACAGCATCTTCATTCGCGCGCCGGCAGGCACGGTTGCGCTGCTGCCAGGCTACGGCAAGTTCAACAACTGGGCCTTCAACACGGTGCCGCAGGCAGGACTGAATGGACGCCGTGGCTACCAGCCGCGAGGCCGCGCTCTGGGTGGGTCATCGGCGATCAACGCCATGCTCTACGTGCGCGGGCAACGGCAGGACTACGATGGCTGGGCCGATCAGGGTTGCGCAGGCTGGGATTGGCAAAGTGTGCTGCCCTATTTCATGCGGGCGGAGAACAACGAGCGCGGCGGCGACGCGGTGCACGGGGATGCCGGGCCGCTGCATGTGTCCGACCAGAAGAGACCCCGTCCGATCACGCGTGCCTTCATTGACGCGGCACGATCCATGCACATTCCCGAGCGCGATGATTTCAATCGCGGCGACAACGAGGGCACCGGCCTGTATCAGGTCACGCAGTTCCACGACGCGGCGCGCAAGGGCGAGCGCTGTTCGGCCGCGGCAGGCTACCTGCACCCGGTCATGGGCAAGCGGGCCAACCTGACGGTACTGACCGGAGCGAGGGTCTCGCGCATCCTGTTCGAGGGCAAGCGGGCTGTTGCTGTGCAGTATCGCAAGGGCAGGGCCGAGAACACCGTGAAGGCCGGACGCGAGGTGATTCTTGCTGCCGGGGTATTCGGTTCGCCGCAGCTGCTGCAGCTGTCGGGTGTCGGCCGCGCGCAGGACATCACGCCGCATGGCATCGCCGTGCGGCACGAGCTGCCCGGCGTCGGGCAGAACCTGCAGGACCACCTGGATTTCACGCTTTCCTTCAAGACCCGGGACACCGACAATTTCGGAATCGGCCTTGCCGGCACCTTCAGGCTGATGCGGCAGATCATGCAATGGCGGCGCGACGGCACAGGCCTCATTGCCACCCCGTTTGCCGAGGGTGCGGCCTTTTTCAAGTCCGAGCCGTCTGTGGAACGCCCCGACCTGCAGATTCATTTCGTCATCGGCGTGGTCGATGATCATGCGCGCAAGCTGCATGCAGGGTACGGCTATTCCTGCCATGTCTGCGCACTGCGGCCGCATTCGCGCGGCCGGGTGTTCCTGAACTCGGGTGACCCGCTGGCTGATCCCGCCATCGACCCGAATTTCCTGTCGGACCGGCGTGACCTGGACGTGCTGATCAAGGGCGCACGCCTGACCCGGGCGATCATGATGGCGCCGGCGATGGCGCCGTATCGCTACAGGGAACTGTTCGACCTGCATGACGACATGAGCGATGCCGAGTGGGAAAGCCACATCCGTGCGCGCGCCGATACCATCTACCATCCCGTCGGCACCTGCAGGATGGGCAATGACGGCATGGCCGTGGTCGACAACGAGCTGCGGGTGCACGGGCTGGAGGGGCTGCGCGTGGTCGACGCAAGCATCATGCCGACCCTGGTATCGGGCAACACCAATGCGCCCACCATCATGATTGCCGAAAAGGCGGCGGACATCATTCGCGGTGCCGCGCCGCCCGCGCCCGGCGACAACACGTCGGCGCCCCGGTCACAGGAAAGCCAGGTAATGTAGGGATCTGCCGAGCGCAGCGAAGCGCACCGGCCCGTTCTCCAATTTCCGCGCGTAGGGTGCTGCTGAGCGCAGCGAAGCGCACCATCCAGGTTTCCAGCTTCCCGCCTCGGTGCGCTTCGCATCCGCTCAGCAGCACCCTACGTTCCGGCAAGGTTTCCAGCTTCCCGCCTCGGTGCGCTTCGCATCCGCTCAGCAGCACCCTACGTTCCGGCAAGGCTTCCAGCTTCCCGCCTCGGTGCGCTTCGCATCCGCTCAGCAGCACCCTACGTTTCGGCAAGACTTCCAGCTTCGCCTCGGTGCGCTTCGCATCCGCTCAGCAGCACCCTACGTTCCGGCAAGGCTTCCAGGCTTCCCGCCGCAGCGGCACCCTGCGTCCAGAAAAGGGGGGCAAGGTGCTCTCATTCGCCTTTGCGGCGAGCGAGCCAGGCACGCAGCTGCGTTCGCCAATCCCAGTCCACCAGCCAGTGGCCAAGCACAGTTTCATGGCGCGCCAGTTCGAGGCCGGCGACGTAGCCGCCCATGGCGACCAGAAACCAGATGGCGGGACTCTGCGCCTTCTCTGACCACCAGTTGAACCAGGTGACCGCCTGCACGAAGGTTGTCGCCTGGCCGATGGCCCAGTCGACAAGGAATTTGAGCACGCCGCCTTCGAACATGGTCTCGATTGCCGAAGGGTGGGCAATGACGCTGGCGATGCCGCCGACCTCGATGACGATCAGGGTCCACAAGGCCGCCACGCCGTAAAAGCCGCCTCCGAACTTCATCCACTTCTTGTGCAGCACGTGCTCTGACTGCTTGTCGGTCTTTGACGAAGACTTCTTGAGCTGCTTGAGGCCGGAGCGTATCGTCTTGCGGTCGGCGTCACGTGCCAGTTCACCGCGATGATAGAGCCGGTAGAAAAGCAGCCAGCTCAGTGCGGCAACGGGCAGGCCCAGTTCGAGAATGGCACGCAACAGGCTGGACACCATTTTTGCCGATCCAGGCAGAGTCGAATGCCGCGCAGTATAAGCGCAACAGGCAACTTGCGGGCCGTAGGGAGCGCAGGAATGCGCGGTGAAGGCACTCACCCGCTGTTTGCATGCCCGATTCCGGCATGTTCTCTTGCGGGGAAATGCATGGCTTTCCACCGTTTCGTTCCACACGCTGCTGTTGCGAGCTAGCAGTTGCAGATACTTGAGAGTTTCGGATCGGATTGTTGGCTTTTCCTGAGGCCCACGCTGCTTGCCCGGTGGCGGTTGGCTTGCGGCCTGGGTGTGCCGGGCAGGGTGCTGCTAGACTCATTGCAACCGCCCGACGAGGATCTTCACATGACCAATTTCAAGGGACCGCTGCGCCGTTCGCGCAACAACCGCATGATTGCCGGGGTGGTCGGCGGGCTGGCCGATTATCTGGGCATGGACCCGACCGTGGCGCGGGTGCTCTACGTGCTGATCTCGATCTTGTCCGCGGCCTTCCCGGGCATTCTGGTCTACATCATTCTCTGGATACTGGTCCCCCAGCAGTAGGCGCCGGGCAGACAGGGTCTGGGCAAGCTTCCGTCCCCGTCTTCGTGACCGGGATACCGGCGGGGCTGCTGTGCCCTTGAGTCTGGCCGGCGCGAATTCGCGGCTCACTCGGGCATGGCCGGCCCCTGAGAATCATCTGGCGACAGGATCCGTCAGCCCGGGACTACGCGTCGGGCATGCGGGGCCACAGGCGTTGCGCTCGTGGCGGCCGCTACGCTTGAAACGAAGGCAGGCCGATGGCCTCGCGGGCCGGACCGCGGTGCCGTTGTCGTGGATCAGGCACTGCGTACCCGCGGCCCGGTTGCCGGCCGGCCCGGGTGCAGCCAGTCCTCCGGTTGCAGCGGGGCCAGGCCGTGGGCCTGACGTGCGCGATCACACTGAGGGCTCGGAGCGCCGTGCTCCCAGGCAGGCAGCAATTGGCGACATACGGAAGGGCGCTCCTCGTAGATGGCGCACGACGCCTTCTGGCCGATGGTGCCACTCAAGGCAACGCAGCGGGGATTGGAGCCCTCGCAGCCTCGCATGGCCAGGCGATGCGGATCCAGCTTCATGGTCAGCTCGCGGGGCACCTTGCCACCGAGAAAGGCCTCGGCCTCGGACCAGTGGAAGGCCACGCGAAAGAAGGCACAGCAGGCGCCGCAGCGCAGGCAGGGATGGGTCATGCATGTTGGTCTGACCGCACCCCACGGCACGGAGCAGGCCGATTCTACGCCCGGGGCACTGCCGGTGAAAGTGCCTGTGCAGGCCCTGCGGCCTGCCCCGGTATCAAGCCGGATGTGCCGGCACCGTGCGCTCGGGCCAATTCTTGCCCGTTCTTGCCACGGCATCCGTTGAGGTGCATGCTGGGTTGACGGGCGTCGGCAAGGCGGCAGGAAGGATATGCCCTGGTTCTCCTTGCCGGGAGAGGTGCATGCGTGTCCGGCGTGCCACGTCGATGCTCGGGTTTTCCGGGAGTACACGCATGGGAGAGCAGATGAATCGATGCCGAGCAGCGCTGCCCGCCGCACCCCCGGGAGTTGGGCTATCCCCTGACGCCAGCGGAATCGACAGGGCAAGCTGACATGTCCAGAGCCCAGGCCACGGCGACTGCAACAGCACCAGCGTGGTGGCGCTACCTGGCGATTGTGCCGATTGTGCTCGCGGCCCTCGTTATGCAACTGGTCATCGACGACAAGCTTGGCGGCCGGCCATCGCTGGTGATTCTTGTGCTGCCGATCGCGTTCGGCGTCTATCTGCGCGGCTGGCGGGGCGGCCTGCTGGCCACGGCGCTGTCATGCCTGGCAGCTGCTTGCTTCGTATTGCCGCCCGTGCACCACGTCAGCGTGGCGTCGCTGTCGGCGCGCTGGCAATTGCTGTTGCTGCTTCTGGCGGGGCTGGGTGTATGTGTGCTGGGAGCCAAAGTGCGGCGGAGGTCGGCACCGGCGGGCGATGCGGCACGGTTGGCAGCCATCGTGAGATCGTCCGAAGATGCCATCATCAGCAAGGACCTGGACAGCGTAGTCACGAGCTGGAATGCCGCTGCCGAAAAGATATTCGGCTATTCGGCCGAGGAGATGGTTGGCCAATCGATACTCAAACTGATACCGCCCGAACGTCATGCCGAAGAGGCGATGATCCTCGATCATGTCGCAAGCGGCAGAATGGTGAGTCATTTCGAAACGAAGCGGGTGCGCAAGGACGGCAGTACGGTTGATGTCTCGGTTACCGTCTCGTGCATCCGTGATGAGGCTGGCAACATCGTCGGTGCTTCGAAGATCGCGCGCGACATCAGTCAAAGAAAGGCGCGCGAGCGCGAAATCGCACGGCTCACCCGGCTCTACGATGCACTCAGCCAGGTCAATCAGGCGATTGTCTGGACACGCGACAACGACGATCTCATGAGCCGGGTATGCCGGGTACTGGTTGAGCGTGGCGGTTTCAGGATGGCCTGGATCGGGTGGTACGAGCCCGAAACACATCGACTCCAGCCAGTCGCCGTTCACGGAGATGACGACGGTTTGTTGCAAGACATCGAGGTGTTTGCCGATGACCGCCCTCGGGGCCGCGGTCCGGCGGGCAGGGCGTTTCGCAGTGGTGAGGCATGCATCAGCAACGATCTGCTCAACGACCCACACGCTTCCGAGTGGCGGGAAGCGCTGGCGTCGCGGGGCCTGCGCGCTGCAGCAGCGTTCCCCATACGCATGGGTGACACGGTATGGGCGACGCTCAGCGTGTACTCCGGAGAAGAGGGTTTTTTCCAGGACAAGGAGATCCACCTGCTGGAGGAAGCCGCCGGCGATGTCTCCTTCGCCCTGGTCAATCTGGAGCGAGAAAGGAACAGGCAAGACGCCGAGGAGTTGGCGCGCAATGAAAAGCTTTTCTCCGACACCATGCTCGACAGCATGCCGGGGATACTCTACTTCTACGACGAAGCCGGCAATTTCACCCGCTGGAACAGCAATTTCGAACAGGTGACCGGGTACGGCCCCGACGAGATTGCCCACATGCACCCGCTCGACTTCTTCCTGCCGGAGGACAAGCCCCTGGTCGAGCAGCGTATCGCGCAGGTGTTCGAGTACGGCGAGTCCTCGGTCGAAGTGCCGTTTCGCTCGAAGGATGGTCATACCACGCCGTTCCTGTTCACCGGCAGGCGCATTCGCTTTGGCGGCAGGACATGCCTGGTTGGCGTGGGCATTGATGTTACCGAGCGTGTCCGCGCCGAGGCGGCCCAGCACGAGGCGGAGAAGCGCTTCGAAGTGGTTATCGAGAGTCTGGATGAAGGTCTGGTGATCGCCGATCCCGAGGGCGGATTGCTGCACTGGAATCCCGAGTCCTTGCGCCTGCTCGGATTCGAGGACACGCATGAGGGGCACCGACGTCAGCGCGAATTCGAGGAGGTCTTCCAGATCGCGACGCTGGATGGCGACGTGCTGGAGCCCGAGCAATGGCCCCTGGCCCGCGCCCGCCGCGGTGAACGAATCCGGGATCTGGAGTTGTGCGTGAGTCGCCGCGACAAGGCGTGGGAGCGCATCTTCAGTTACCACGGCAATCGAGTTGAATATGGTAATGGCAAGTTGCTGGCATTCCTCTCGCTGAACGACATCACCGAGCGCAAGCGGGCGGAGCAGGAGTTGCGCGAGTCGAAGACCCAGCTTGAACTCAAGGTGGCCGAGCGAACCCGCGATCTGCGCTCGGCACTGCTGCAGGCGGAAGCTGCCGATCGCACAAAATCGGCGTTTCTGGCGACCATGTCGCATGAGCTTCGCACGCCGCTCAACTCCATCATCGGCTTCTCCGGCATCCTGCTGCAGGAGCTCGCCGGCCCGCTGAATGAAGAGCAGATCAAGCAGCTGGGCATGGTTCGCCACAGTGCGCGCCACCTGCTGGAGCTGATCAGCGACATTCTGGATATCTCGAAGATCGAGGCGGGGCAGCTCGAGGTGCGCGCCGAGCCCTTCGACCTGCATGATTCACTGACGCGTGTCATCAACCTGGTCAGGCCGATGGCCGAGAAGAAGGGCCTGGCGCTGGAGCTGTCTGTCGACCCCGGTTTGACCGACATGGTCAGCGACCGCCGCCGCGTGGAACAGATTCTTCTGAATCTGTTGAACAATGCCATCAAGTTCACCGAGCGCGGCAGCGTCAGTTTGCTGGCCGAAGCGGTTGCCATGCCGCTTCAAGTCGGCACCGCCCCTGTCCCGGCAGTTCGCTTTCGGGTGATCGATACCGGTATTGGAATACGGTCGCAGGACATGGGTTCGCTGTTCCTGCCCTTTCACCAGATCGATTCCGGCATGACCCGGCTGCATGACGGTTCGGGGCTCGGACTGGCGATATGCCGTCGCCTGAGCATGCTTCTCGATGGTGATATCGTGGCTACCAGCACATGGAAGGAAGGCAGCGAGTTCGTTGTCACGCTTCCCCGCCAACGAGCACACAAGTGATGGATCGCACGATTCTACTCATAGAAGACAATGCCCAGAACCGTTACATGCTGACGTTTCTGCTGGAACGAAGCGGTTATCGGGTCGTGTCTGCCGCTGACGGTTCATCCGGAATCGAACAGGCGCGGGTCCTGCGGCCCGATCTCGTGCTACTGGACATCCAGCTGCCGACGATGGACGGTTATGCCGTGGCGCGCAGTCTGCGCGGCATGGCCTCCCTGGCCAACACGCCCATCATCGCCGTGACCTCCTTCGCCATGGTTGGCGACAAGGAAAAATCCCTGGAGGCCGGTTGCAACGGCTATATCGAGAAGCCGATAAATCCGGATACCTTCGTCGCCGAAATCCAGCGTTTCGAGCGCCCGGCGAGCAGCGGCGGAGAGCGGTCATGAATCGTGTTCTGCTTGTGGACGACAAGGAGGAGAACCTCTATTACCTGGAGGCACTCTTCAAGGGGCACGGTTACCAGGTAAGCACGGCGCGCCATGGCGCCGAGGCATTGATCAAGGCCCGGCGAAGCCCCCCGGACATTGTCATCTCCGACCTGTTGATGCCGGTGATGGATGGCTACACCCTGTTGCGCCAGTGGAAAGCCGACGAGCGCCTGGCGGCGATTCCCTTTGTGGTCTACACCGCAACCTATACCGAGGCCCAGGACAAGCAACTGGCGCTGGGCATGGGTGCCGATGCCTTCATCCTCAAGCCCGCCGAACCGGATACGTTCCTGGCAAAGGTCCGCGACGTGCAGTCGCGCGTCAGCACCACGCCGAGCGATTCGCCCAAGGTCCCTGAAACCGATGACAGCGACCTGATGAAGGTCTACAGCAGCACACTCATCCGCAAGCTCGAACAGAAGTCGCTGCAGCTGGAGGAGGCCAATCGCGCGCTGCAGAAGGACATCGCCGAGCGCGTAAAGGCCGAGGACATGCTGCGCCTGCTGAGGTCGGCGGTGATGCAGTCTCGCGAGTCCATTCTGATCACCGATGCGGAGATTGAGCCGCCTGGCCCGCATATCCTGTTCGTCAATCCGGCGTTCAGCCGACTGACCGGCTATTCCGCCGAGGAGGTCATTGGCAAGACGCCACGGATACTTCAAGGCCCCGCGACCGAGCAGGAAGTGCTGAAAAGGATGCGGAAAAATCTCGAGGACGGTGATGTCTTCCAGGGCGAGACCATCCAGTATCGCAAGGATGGCAGCGAATATGTTCAGGAATGGCAGGTTGCGCCCATCCGGGATGCAGAAGGAAGCGTCACCCACTATGTCGCAATACAGCGCGACGTCACCGAGCGCGCGCGAGCCGCCAGCCAGATCAAGGCCAGCGAGCGCGAGCAACGGCGTCTGGCCGAGGCGCTTGAGAAAGAGCGAGCCCGGCTGTTGGCAGCTCAGCGAGTGGCCAAGGTCGGCAGCTGGGAGACGGACCTGGCCAGCATGAAGGTGATCTGGTCGGATGAGACATATCGCATCCACGAGACCGACCCCGATACCTTCGAGCCCACGCATGAGCGGTTCATGCAATTGGTGCATCCCCAGGACCGGGCCAGAGTGGATGCGGCGTTCGCGCGTTCCCAGCATGAGCGTGGCGACCATTCGGTGGAGCATCGCCTGCTGCTCGCCAGCGGTCGCATCAAGCACATCGAGGAGCGCTGGCAGAACGTGTTTGATGACCAGGGCAATGCCGTTCGCGCCACCGGTACCTGCCAGGACATCACCGAACGCAAGATCGCTGAAATGGCGCTGCGGGAGAGCGCACAGAACATCAAGCGGCTCAGTCGCCTGTATGCTCTGCTCAGCCACCTCAATGCATTGATCGTGCGCGTCGCAGACAGGGACGAGTTGTTTGACGAGGCCTGCCAGATTGCAGTGACCCATGGCGGTTACTGCATGGCCATGATCTGCATGGTCGACAAGGCCAGCGGACGAATCGCGCCGATTGCGTCAGCGGGCAAGGACAGAAAGCTGATGGCGGCAGTGAGCGAGTTTCTGACCTCGCCACAGCGGGTGCCCGAAACGCTGGTTGCGCGGGTCGTTCGGGAAAAATCCATCTACATCGTCAATGACATGCAGGGCGAGAAGGCGGCATTGCTCTCCGAGCTCTACCTGGAACGTGGCGTGCGCTCGATGGCCTTGCTGCCGTTGATGGTGGGCGATGAAGCGGCTGGCGTGATTGCGCTGTACGCGTCCGAGACAGGCTATTTCAACGACGAGCAGAAAAAGCTGCTCACTGACCTTGCCGGCGATGTGGCCTTTGCCATCGATCACATCGAAAAGCAGGAGCGCCTCGACTACCTGGCTTTCTATGACGAGCTTACCGGGCTGGCAAATCGCACCCTGTTGCTGGAGCGGGTGGCGCAGTACATGCGCGGCGCCATCAACCACGGTGGGGGTGCTCCGCGGGAGCTGGCGCTGTTTGTCTTTGATCTGGAGCGGTTCAAGAACGTCAACGACACCCTGGGGCATGCCGCCGGCGACCTGCTGCTGAAACAGGTTGCTCAATGGTTGTGCGTGCATGCTGGCGACGCCAGCCTGCTGGCGCGGGTGGGCTCGGACCGGTTTGCATTCGTGCTGCCCGAGGTTCGGTTGGATGGCGACCTTTCCGGGTTGCTGGAGAAAACCATGGAACGGTTCCAGAACCATGCGTTCAACCTGGACGGGCAGGTGCTGCACATCGGCGCCAAGGCGGGTATTGCGCTGTTCCCGCGGGACGGCGACACAGCCGAAACCCTTTTCAAGAATGCCGAGGCAGCGCTCAAGAAGGCCAAGGTCAGCGGCGAGCGTTACCTGTTGTTCGAAAAAAACATGTCCGAGAAGGTTGCGACCAATCTGGCCATGGAAACCCAGCTGCACGGCGCACAGCGCAACAAGGAATTCGAACTGTACTATCAGCCGAAAATGAGCTTGCATACCGGCCGTGTCACCGGTACCGAAGCGCTGATCCGCTGGAACAATCCGCAAATGGGTCTGCTGCTTCCGGATGAGTTCATTCCCATGCTGGAGGAGACTGGCCTGATCCACGATGTCGGGCGCTGGGCAGTGCGCAAGGCGATAAGCGATTATTTGCGCTGGTGCGACCGTGGTCTGGACGCCGTGCCCATTGCCGTGAATGTGTCGCCGTTGCAACTGCGCAAGCGCAATTTCGCCAGTGAAATAGAGCAACTGGTTGCAGTCGATCCGCGCGCCGCTGCCGGCCTGGAGCTGGAGATCACCGAAAGCATGGTGATGGAGGATGTCGAGCACTGCATTGTCACGCTGGAAGCCATCCGCAAACTGGGCGTGCATGTCACCATGGATGACTTTGGTACCGGCTTCTCCTCGCTCAGCTACCTCTCGCGCCTGCCGCTGGACGCGTTGAAGATCGACAAGTCGTTCGTGCGCGACATGTCCGTGAGCCAGGAGGGGGTATCGTTCGTGTCCAACATCGTCAGTCTGGCCCGCTCAATCAACCTCAAGGTGATTGCCGAAGGTGTGGAAAGCGAGGAACAGGCCACGCTGCTGACTTCGCTGGGGTGTGATGAGTTGCAGGGTTACCACTTCAGCCGGCCGGTACCGCGCGACGTGTTCGAGGATGAGTTCCTCACCGTGGCCACGCCGTCCAGCTGAGGCCGGCAGAAGGCCCGATCGACGAATCGGTGCTCCCTCACGCAACAAGCCTGGAGAGGGCTCCCGACCCGTCAGGACCGGGATGTCCGATGTCAGCGCGTGTCGGACACGGCTTGCACTGACGACCGATCTCGCGGCTTCCGCGCCGGGCGGCAAGTATTGCCCCCGCTCGATCAGACGGCATCGTCCCAGTTCAGCTGGCCACGGTAGCGGCGGATGACATTGGTATCGTCACGCATGGCGAACAGGTGGATCCAGCCGTTGTCGACCAGTTGGCGTACCTCCTGGTGACGGGATATGACCTGGTTGATCGCCTCCTCCGGCGCGGCCAGAACCACCGACAGGCGCAGGGGATCGTGCACCAGCCGCTCGCCATCGTGCACCGATTGCCAGGGAAGCCCGCTGCGCAGATCCCCGCTGTTGCCTTCCAGCACACCCAGGCTGCCCACCACGTTGTGCAGTACCTTGTTGCCGCTGCCGAATACGCGATTGTCCACGGCTGATCCGTAATACTGGAGGTTGATCCAGGTAGCGACCACCATGGGTGCGGTCATGATCAGCTCCAGCACCCGCCATTCGGAATCCTTGCGCCAGTCGTAGCTGTGCAGGAACACCTTGCCGTCCAGCTTCACACCCCGGGTCTGCTGGCGCGGTGCGGCAATGAAGGCTGCACAAGTGGCCAGTCCCCATTCCGGTCGCGGCTGGCTCCAGTCACGGCTGCGTGACAGGAGTTGTGCATCGACCGGTCGCGACTTGTCGACGGGCAGCCTCGTGGCACGCTCTGCCCGGGTTTGCTTGCCTGCCTGCTTCAGCCAGGCGCGCAGCTGGCGAAGATCCTCTGCGTGTCCGGCGGGCACGCCCTCCAGATCGAACAGCGTGACTTCGTCCGTGGTGGTGTCGTGCAGCCCGGCGACAAACACCGTGCTCTCGGGAATCACGATCTGCCGCTTGCGCAGGCCGGCGCGTACCGCCGGGTCGTTGAGGATGGCTGCGGCCACGCGTGCGTTGGCCTCGCCGGTATGACCGCCGCAGGCGCCGCAATCGAGCCCGCTGGCGTGCGGATTGTTGACTGTGCTCGAGCCGTGACCGGCGAGCAGCACCAGACGTGCAAATCCATCGGAAAGCGACATCGACTTGAGCACGGATTCGGCCATCTGCAGGCGCTCCAGTGGCGTGAACCCGGTCATGCGGCCAGCTATCTCGGCCGGAGAGATATCGGGCTGCAGGCGTCGTTGCTCAGCCTGGCTGAGGCCATCCACGGCCGGGTGAGGCACCACGCGGGTCAGGCCGAAGCCGTCGCTGGCCAGCTTCGACAGATAGGTCCAGCCCATGGTCTCGACGAAGGCGAACGATGACACTGCCGCGGTCTTGAATGAACGCCAGGCCTGCGCCGCGCGCTTGCGCAATCGACGCTTGCCGAGCAGGGCCGAACGTTGCGCCGGACTCGCGCCATGCACGGTTTCGTATACCCTGAACCGCGGTGTCAGCAGCGCCGGACACTGCGCGTGGCCCCTTGTCTGGCCCAGGGGCACGTACTCGATGGGAAAGCCGAAGAACCCGGCAAAGCCGATGGTGCTGATCTCGGGCGAGACGCTCTCCAGTGCGCGCCGGAATACTTCGGAGCGCACATCGATGCAGAATGCAGCCTGCACCGCCGGTGGTGTCATCGGTGCGTCCTGGCGCGGGGCACGCAATTTTCCCAGAAATTCCCGCTGCCAGGCGTTTTCATGGGCTGACTGCAGCAGTGCATCGACGGTGAATCCGGCGTCGTCATCCGCTGGTGCGGCAATCCTTTCGCGCGCATCGTGCCAGGCTTGCGCCAGCTTCGGGTCGTTGTCGTGTACCTGCAGAATGGCCACGTCCCATGCCACTCGAATGGCCAGCCATTCAATCAGGCTGTTGTCGCTGCCACCGGCAAGCTCGCTCTGCCATACACGATAGCGGGCGAAGCTGGCCCATCCACCGATACTCATCAGCAGGCGATGAAAGTAGGCAAGCTGCTCTGCCGGACCCAGACCCAGCCGGGTGGCGCCGGCAACGAGCAATGCTTCGGCGCTGTCCGGCAGAGCCTTGATGGTCCTGCGGAAGCCCTTCAGCCCGTGTATTTCGGGGGTGCGATCGATCAGGGCCTGCCTTCGCCACGCCTGGAATGGGGGAAGGTCGCGCCACGGCAACTTCCAGGCTGCCTGGCCGTCATCGAAATAGCTGGCAGCCCAGCTTGAAATGCGGTCGGTTGCAAGCTCCGCCCAATCCTTGCCAGTGACTTGTGATGCCACGTCGGCCACGGTCAGGATGGTCTGCCGGTGGCCCGGGTTCGTGTCGGCAGCGGCAAGCTTGAGGTCCTGCACGTTGCCGGGCTGCCCGTTTGCAGGCCTTGCCCGTGCCATGGCCGCGGCCAGGTCGGAGTCGTCAATGCGCCCGTTGGCGATGGCATTGGCATAAAAGGCGCGCGGCATGGTCATGCGCGCACCTGCGGCACGGGACATCAGCCTGGCAGCATCGGCAAATCGCCTGTCCGCCAGACCGAGGAAAGGGTTCACGGCCACGAAGTCCTGCAAAGGCCAGAGCGGCGCGATGCGGCGGCAGGCCTGATGTGCAGCTTCAAGAATGCCGCCGGTTTCGGTTGCAGCAGCGGCCGGCTGCGGTTCGTCCGCAATTTCATGCAGCGTCTGCGCAGCGAGTGAGGAAGTCTTCATGTGCCCGAATCTCCGTTAGCGCGCAGGATTTTGTGGCGTACGCAGTGCGCCAACCAGGCGGTTGAAAAGGCTGTTGGCGTAGAGCCCGTTGGCAAGATGTATGCGCATGGCACACCAGCGGTCGCTCGCCAGCCATTTCGGGGCAAGAATCTGCAGCACCGTGACCACGGCGAACGACGCAACCGCCAACAGCATGATCAGCAAGCCGGTTGCGTCGGCTGCCCTGGGCGGTGGCAGGGTCGAGGACAGCAACCACGCTGCGGAAGCCTGCAGCGCGAAATACATTACCGAAGCACCCATCGCCAGCATGGCGGTGCGCGCCAGCACCGAGGCATGGCCGCGACCGTGCGTGCCCTGGGCCAGCAGCAGGCCCAGGCTCATGACAAGGATGGCGCCAAGCGACAGCATGGCCGCCGATTCGTGGCCGAGGAAACCGAAAATCCAGCCGGCAAAGGCGTAGATGCCCAGGGCCAGCAGCAGGTTCGCCAGCACGGCGGGAATCCCCGGTGTGTGCTTCAGGTCAGGTTGCCAGCGGGTCCTGGCGATTTCCACCACGCTGCCGGAGGCCAGGAATGCATGGGCCTTGTACAGGGAGTGGGTGATCAGATGCACCAGCGCGATCGGGAATGCCCCGAAGCCGCACTCCAGCAGCATGAAACCCATCTGGCCGACCGTGGACCATGCCAGCGAACCCTTGATGCTTGGCTGGGTCAGCATGACCACCGCACCGAACAGTGCCGTGAAGCCGCCGATGATTGCAAGCAGGTGCAATGCCGGGCCGAAAAGTACCATGACGTCGGCAAAGCGGATCACCAGAAAGCCGCCAGCATTGATGATGCCCGCGTGCAGCAGGGCGGAGACCGGGGTGGGGGTCTCCATCACCTCCGGCAACCAGCCGTGCGTGGGGAACTGGGCTGACTTGAGCAGGGCCGCTATGGCGAGCAGAACCGCTGCGGCGGCTACCGGAAGCGGGGCATCGCCGAGCTGGCGTGCACGATCGAGTATGGTCGCCAGATCGGTGCTGCCGAAGGCCCATGCCAGCGCCAGCGCGGCGCCAACAAGGCATAAATCGCTGATGCGCGCGACGATGTATTTCTTGCGGGCCGCCACCTGCGCCGCGCGTCTGTCACGGTAGAAGACCAGCAGGCGATGCAGCGACAGGCTGGTGCCAATCCATGCCGCAACCAGCAGGACCAGGTTGCCGGCAAGCACCAGGGTGGTCACGGCAGCGAGGGTGAGGCACAGACCGCCCACGAACTCGCCCTGGCGCGCATCGCCATCAAGGTAGTTGCGGCTGTATTGCAGCACGATCAGCCCGACAAAGGCGATCAGCAGGAACATGCAGCAACTCAGGGCATCCAGTCGCACGGACAGGCCCAGGCCATGCCAGCCGAGAACGGGGCTGGTGACGGCACCGTAGCAGGCGACCAGCACGGCCGCGGCAACCGCCAGGGAAAGAACCAGAACCGACGCTGCACGACTGGCCCGGAGCAGCCGCCGGGGTCGCAAACCGGGGTACCTGAGCGCGAGCAGACTGATCGCGACCAGGACGGCAGGTGCGATCAGAGCAAGAGTGGCAAGTGCGGCGGGCATGGATTCTCCGGCGTCGGGTTGATGACGTGCCGGAAAGGTACTGGATGGACATCATTTCATAAAATACATAGTATGCAAATTATCAATATATAAAACAGAACGATCCATGGCTGCATTGAACTACAACCACTTGCGCTACTTCTGGGCCGTGGCGCGCGAAGGCAATCTGACGCGGACTGCGGAGAAGCTGCACGTGTCGCAATCGGCGCTGTCGGTGCAGATCAAGAAACTCGAGCACCAGATGGGGCATGCGCTGTTCAATCGGGCCGGCAAGAGACTCGAGCTTACCGAGGCGGGCCGTATTGCCCTGGACCACGCCGAGGTGATCTTCGCCGCCGGAGCCGAGCTGCTGGGGACCCTCAAGCAGCAGCCTGGCGAGAACCGCCAGGTCTTGCGGGTTGGTGCGCTGGCCACGCTGTCGCGCAACTTCCAGATCGGCTTTCTGCGACCGCTGCTCGGGCGGGAGGACGTGGAGGTCGTCATCCGCTCCGGAACGACCGAAGATCTTCTCAACAACCTGGAGGCGCATCGCCTGGACGTGGTGCTGCTCAATTTGCCGCCGCTGCGCGACGCTGCCACTGCGTGGATATCACACCCGATCGCCGAACAGCCGGTCAGTCTGGTAGGCACCAGGGCACGGGTCGGGCGCGATGCGAAGCTGGAGACGCTGATAGCGCGCGAGCCGCTGGTGTTGCCGACGCTGGAGAGCAGCATTCGCACCGGTTTTGATGCCTGGCTGGATCGGCTGGGTATCCGGCCACGGATTGTGGCGGAGGTGGACGACATGGCCATGATGCGCCTGCTTGCCCGCGAGGATATTGGGCTGGCGGTGGTGCCGCCCATCGTGGTCCGCGATGAACTGGCCAGCGGTGCACTTTTCGAGGTTGCGCGGCTGCCGCAGCTGAGCGAGACCTTTGTCGCGGTCACCTTGTCACGGCGTTTCCCCAATCCCCTGCTGCGTCAGCTCATCGTACCGGAAATATCGCAGTTCCTGGAGGCGGCTGAAAGCTGACTCGCCGGGACAGTATCGGAGCCGGTCCGGATGTCGTTGATCCTGCAACCGCTGCAATACACTGCGGAGACGTTTCCGTCCCCGCAGTGTTGGTAGGCCGGACGAGCCCGGTCTTCAGTTCATTTGCGGCGCATCATGCGGACGTGGTGCGGCGTTTTCGGACGCAGATGCCAGGCGCCAGCCATGCGCAACGGCGCCAGCGGAGTCAGCACGGCCTGATGCATTGCCGCGCTATGGATCGACTGCTGGATCAAGGGCGAGTGTCAGCAGAGCCTCGGCCGCCGAGGACCCGGTGTCCGACTACGAACGCCAGCGCAACGACGTGGTGGAGCTGTATCAGGGCAACCGCAACCCATTCGTGGATCATCCCGAATGGGTCGCCTGCATATTCCAGAATCAGTGCCCATGAGTCACTGAACAATGGGGGGCCGGCCGCATCCGCGGCCGGCCACCGGTGTGTTGCGGAGCAAGCGGCTTGCCGTCTGATCATGGCCCCTTTCGGGTGGCGAATGCGTTCTATCCGGCATGGGGGCATATTCCGCTTCCGGAGCAAGCTCATGAAACGCATAGCCGCAACCTTCGCCGGTGTCCTCGGTGCCATCCTGGCGCAGACCGTGCTGGCCAACACCTACACGGTCAACTACCTGGCCGATTATGCCGATCCCAACCCGGGCGACGGTATTTGCGCCGGCAACGGCAACACCAACTTCTGCACGCTGCGCGCCGCGATCCAGACCGCCAATGCCCATGCCGGGCCCGATGTCATCGTGGTGCCGGGCGGCACCTACGTGCTCAGCCTGCACGGCGCCGGCGAGGACAGTGCGGCCACCGGCGATCTGGATATCACCGACTCGGTTACCATCCAGGCGCAGACGGCGGGCGTGCTGCCAGTGATCGATGGCGATGGCGCCGACCGGATTTTCGATATCAAGCAGGAATCCCTGTCCAGCTACGATGTCACGCTGAACGGCCTGCACCTGACTAATGGACTTGCCGGGCCGGCGGGGGTGGTCGACGATGAGCTTGGCGGCGCAATCCGGGCCGGCACGAACGGCGGCCCGAGCTTCCTGAACAATTTCAATGTGCTGTTCTGCATCATCGACAACAGCATTGCCACGGCAGGGGGCGGGATGTTTGTCAATGGCGCAAACATCGTCAACATGCAGTACCTGCTGATGTTCAACAACCGCAGCCGCAACCTGTCGCCCGGGAGCGGCTCGACCATTGCCTCGGCGATGTACCTGCTGACCTCGAACATCGTCATGGCGCATGCGGCGGTGGTCAGGAACCTGCCCGACGACACCGGTTCCGGAGGCGCAACCTACAGCGCCTACGTTTTAGGCGCAGTTTCCAGCTTTGTTGAGGACAGCACCTTCGACAATCCGCAGCTTGGTGGCCTGCAGATCAGCAGCCAGGACAGCTATCTGAACAATGTCACCGTGGTCGACAACCGCATGCTCACCGGTGTATCCGTACGGGGGCGTGGCAGCTCTTATTCCTCGACGCTGAAGATTCGCAACAGCATCATTGCCGGCAATGGCACGGACTGTGCCGTATCGCAAACGAACGGTACCGTAACTGTCGACGTGGCCGGTCCGAATGCCGATTCCGACGGAAGCTGCGGTTTCCAGGCTGCCGGGGGTGGCATGCCTTCGGTCAGCATGGCGGCACTGCGGCTGGCGCCCCTGGGCAACTATGGCCTCTTGCCGTCGCGAACGCCCATGCCAGGCAGCGTGGCCATCGATGCGGGCAGCACGGCGGCAGTCAACTCCGGGGACCCGAGCTGCGGTCAGGTGGACCAGAACGGCGTGACCCGTCCGATCGACGGTGACGGCAGTGGAACCGCGACCTGCGATCTGGGTGCGGTCGAATATGCGGGCGACCTGATCTTCGTTGACGACTTCGAGGTGCAGTAGTGCCAGGAGCGGGAAAAACAGCCCGATGCCGCGGGCTATCAGGGCTCGAGGTCGAAGGCGTTGCGCAGATCGCGTGTCACCCACCCGGGCTACGACCCTGGCGGAGGGTTCGATATTGCCGCGTTTTTCGAGCACCCGCGCAATGAGTGCACACAGCAGCGCCCAGGCCGCGCCGACAATCCATCCGGCAAGGACATCCGTTGGCCAGTGAACGCCGAGATAGACACGGCTGATGCCCACCATCAGGATGGCCACGGTGGCCAGCAGCATGACGTAGGTCTTCAGCGCCCAGCTGGTCAGCGTCCGGGCAAGCAGCGCGGCCAGTGTCAGGTAGACAATTGCCGCCATCATCGAATGGCCGCTGGGGAAGCTTGCCGTGTAGACGTACGAGCCATGCGGCACGAGGTCGGGGCGGGGGCGGTCAAATGCCGACTTCAGCAATTGACTCAACACGATGCCGGTTGCCACCGAAAGCCGGAGGAACCACGCTGAATGGTGGTGTCTGCGCAGCCACAGGAATCCTGCGACGGCAAGCACCAGAAACGTCAGTATGGCGATGCCGCCGAGGGCCGTGAAGTCTCGCGCCAGTTCCTCTACCCAGGCTGGTCCCAGCGGGTCGGACAGATCTGCCGGATTGCGCAGCATGAGGATGATGTGGGTGTCGAAAGCGTGGCTTTCGCCACCGACCACCGTTTCTGCAAGCTCGATGAACCCCCAGAGCAGCCCTGAGACAAGCATGATGGCAAGCAGATAGCCATTGAAAGCCAGACTGCGAAGCCATGCCATGCGTTGCGTGACGTGTTTCATCAGCAATGCTGACAGCGTGCGTCCTGCTCCCCCACGTCCGGGGCTTCGGCGTGATCGGTCTGCAGGGTGATGTGCTCGATGTTGAATCGTTCCTGCAGCATCTTCTGCACCTCGCGGCGCTTGTCGTGGCAGTCGACCTCGGCACTGACCCAGAGATGCGCCGACAGTGCCGGCATGCCGGATGTCACCTCCCAGATGTGCAGGTCGTCGACGCGGGTGACATGGGTTTCGTCGAGCATGGCATCGCACACCTCTTGCGGTTCGATCCCGCGTGGCGCCGCCTCCAGAAAGACCCGCCCCGAGTCGCGCACCAGCGCATAGCCTGCGCGCAGCATCAGCGCCGCGACAATCAGCGCAGCCAGCGAGTCAAGCCGATTCCAGCCCGTCAGCCAGATCAGTCCGCCGGCTATGGCGGTGGCGATGAAGGCATACAGGTCGGTGAGGATGTGCTGGAAGCTGCCTTCCACGTTGAGGCTGCGGCGATCGGCCTTGGCCATGATCCAGACTGCCAGCGAATTGACCGCGATACCGGCGATGGCGGTACCGAATACAGCAGCACCCTTGACCTCTGGCGGCTCCAGCAGGCGCACCACGGCCTCGCCCACGAACCAGGCAGACAGCAGCAACAGGGTGATGCCATTGGCCTGGGCGCTGAGGATCTCCACGCGCTTGAAGCCGAAGGTGTAGCTGCCGCCTGCCGGCTTGCGAGCCATGGCCATGGCAAACAGCGACAGGCCGATGGCGCCGGCATCGGTGAGCATGTGACCGGCGTCCGAGATCAGTGCCAGGGAAGATGCCAGGATGCCGATCACGACTTCGACCGCCATGAATGCAAGCAGCAGCACCAGGGCGATGGTCAGGTGACGCTTGTCGGCGCTCGCCGAGACGTTGTGGTGGTGGTGATGGTCGTGTGACATGTGCGCAGGATGACCGATCGTGGCGGTGGATTGAATAACATTGGCGGGACTCGGGACTCGGGACTCGGGACTCGGGACTCGGGACTCGGGACTCGGGACTCGGGACTCGGGACTCGGGACTCGGGACTCGGGACTCGGGACTCGGGACTCGGGACTCGGGACTCGGGATTCGGGATTCGGGATTCGGGATTCGGGATTCGGGATTCGGTTTTTCTGCTTCGTCATCCTGGGGCCGGCCGCAGGCCGGAACCCGGGATCCATTCTTGTCCAGGCGATTCCTTGCGCAGCTGCGACTATTCAGAGCTTGCAGCACCACCCGGCAAGAAACGTTATAATGTAACATTCATCTGGATTCATGCCATGGCCGACGGCCTGCTGCTGACAACCCTTGCCTCCGGTTTTGGCATCGCCTTTCTGCACACCCTCATCCCGGTGCATTGGCTGCCGTATGTGCTGGTCGGTCGTGCACGTGGCTGGTCGCTGTCACGCACGCTGGCGGTCAATGTGGCCGGTGGCATCGGCCATGTGTTCATGACGGCACTGCTGGGTGCGCTGGCCATGTTTGTCGGGGTGCACCTGGACGGCCTGACCAGGAACGTATTTCCCTGGCTGGTAGCGGGCCTGTTGCTGCTTGTGGGCCTGTATTTTCTCTATCGCCAGTTTGCCGGGCACACGCATGACCATGGCGTATCCGAGGACCATCCTGCGCTGGGCGAAGAGGCCAGTGATCGGGCCGCCACGCTGGCTCTGGTGACGATGCTGCTGCTTTCGCCCTGCGAGGCCTTTGTGCCGATCTACCTGACCGACGTGACCGAAGGTCTGGCCGGCTTCCTGTTTCTCACCGCAGTGCTCGCGGTATCCACGCTGTCCTGCATGCTGCTGCTGACCAGCCTGGCATGGCAGGGCATGGTCAGCCCGAAAATGGCGGGCATCAAGCGCTGGCAGTCGGGCCTGGTGGGCACGATGCTGATTGTGCTGGCCGTGCTGATGGCCGTGTGGCGCCCGTAGGATCAGCGGTTTTTGACAGGTTTGGCCATGCGCAGGATATCGGTGTCAAAGCCGTTGGCGCGATACAGTTCCACGGCCCGCGTATTGCCGGGAAACACCGCCAGCGTGATCAGCTCGCACTTGTGCTCTCTGGCCCACTCCTCGCTGAAGGCCAGCAGCGCCCGGCCTATGCCGCGACCTTCGGCACCCGGTGCGGCGGCCAGGTCCGAGATATGACAGTTGATGCGCCCGGTGAAGAAATCCTTGACCTTCTGCAGGTGCAGGTAGCCGACCCGCTTGCCGTCGTCATCCTCAGCCACGTAGAGCCAGGAGGTGGGTGGTGGGTCGTCGAGCTGCCTGATCAGGTCCTCACGTATGCCGTTGGCGCATTCGACACGCTTGCGCCAGGCCGGCAGATCGAATTTGACAAAGTGCTCGGCAAGGGCCAGGACAAACTGTTCGTCGTCGGCCTCGGCCTGGCGCAGGTGAAAGTTTTCGTCACTCATGTCGCTTCTCTTCAGTCAAAGTCCGGGTCGGCCAGCGCCATCAGGCTGTCGGCGCCCGCACGAATGGCCATGGCATGGGCCCGGGTACGAGGCAGGATGCGGCTGAAGTAGAAACGCGCCGTATCGCGCTTCACGCGCTTCAATGTCTCGTCGTCGCCGGCATCGGCAGCGGCAACGCTGCGCGCCCAGCACCAGGCCAGGGCAATATAGCCCGAGTAGAAAAGGTAGTCCCATGCCGCTGCCGCCAGCTCCTCGGGATTGTCACCGATGCGCTGCGCCAGTTCCTGGGTCAGCTCGCTCCACTCGTGTGCCACCGAGGCCAGTGGCGCCACGAATTCGGCCAGGCCCGCATCATCGCTGTGCTGCTGGCAGAAGCCCGAAATGCGCTGCAGGAACAGCTTCAGGCCGGTGCCCTTGAGTTGCAATACCTTGCGGCCCAGCAGGTCCAGTGCCTGGATCTGGGTGGTGCCTTCATAAATGGTGGTGATGCGCGCGTCGCGGGAAAATTGCTCGACCTCGTTTTCGGCGATGTAGCCGTGGCCGCCGAAGATCTGCACGGCATCGTAGCTGGCTTCCACCGCCAGCTCGGTCAGCAGACCCTTGGTGATGGGGATCAGGAACGAGAGCTCGGCCTCTGCGGTGGCGCGTGCTTCGGCATCCGCGCTGCGGTGCTGGATGTCGATGAGCGTGCCGGCGTGCAGCGCCAGAACGCGGCCGCCCTCGGCAAACGCCTTCTGGGTCAGCAGCATGCGGCGGATGTCGCCATGGACGATCAGGGGATCGGCTGGCTTGTCGGGAAATTTGGCGCCCGAGACCGAGCGCATCTGCAGGCGATCGCGGGCGTAGGCGAGGCTGGCCTGGTAGCCGCGCTCGATCATGCCCAGCCCCTGTATGCCCACCGCCAGGCGGGCGGAGTTCATCATGGTGAACATGCCGACCAGGCCCTTGTTGGGTGCGCCCACCAGCCATCCCTGCGCCTGTTCGAAGTGCATGGCGCAGGTAGCCGAACCCTTGAGGCCCATCTTGTGTTCGATGGATGCACAGGTGACGCCGTTGCGCTCACCCATCGTGCCCTCGCGGTCCACCTTGAACTTGGGTACCACGAACAGCGAAATGCCCTTGTTGCCCGGTGGCGCGTCGGCGATCCGTGCCAGAACCAGATGGACAATGTTGCCGGCCATGTCGTGCTCGCCGGCGGTGATGAAGATCTTGTCGCCACTGATGCGATAGCTGCCATCCTCGGCCGGTTCGGCACGGGTGCGCAGCAGACCCAGGTCGGTACCGCAGTGCGGCTCGGTCAGGCACATGGTGCCGGTCCACTTGCCGGCGACGATGGGTTTCAGGAACGCCTCGCGCTGCCATTCCTCGCCATGCTGGCGCAAAGCTTCGGTGGCGCCGTGAGAGAGCAGGGGGTAGGTACCCCATGCCAGGTTGGCGGCATCAACCATTTCCTTGACCGCGGCACCGACAACCTCGGGCAAGCCCTGGCCACCGAATTCCGGGGGTGCGTTGAGGCCGCCCCAGCCGCCCTCGACCCAGGCCTCGTAGGCCTCGGTGAAACCGGGGGGCGTGATGACCGCGCCAGTGGCTGAATCAAACTGGCAGCCGTGCTTGTCGCCGACCTTGTTGATGGGTGCCAGCACCTGGTCACTGAATCGTGCCGCCTCGTCGAGCACGGCGTCCACAAGCTCGGGCGTGAAGTCCTCGCAGCCGGGCAGGGACTGCATCAGCTCATCGACACCCAGGACCTGGTGCAGCACAAAGCGGAAATCGTCAACGGGGGAGTGGAAGTCGGCCATCAGGTGTCTCTGTTCGGTGGAAAAGGGTCAGCGATAGCGGTGCGGCACACCGGGTACGGGCGAAAGCCAGGCTGTGTGTTCAATGTCGAAAGCCTTCGCGTGCTTGTCCTCGTCACTGATCGTGGCGGTGCCCTTGATGGTGTACTGGATCTGGCCGCTGCCGCCCGAGGCCAGCATGGCTCCGAGCTTGTCCCGTGCCGCGGCACTGGGCGAGAACGAAACGCGGGCGATGTCCGAGTCGCGTTCGGCAACGTCGATATCGATCGTCTGGTCGAGGCTGCCGGCGGCCACCTGGTCCAGGCTCAGATCCAGCTGGACCTTGTCGAAACTCACGCTGGCATCATAACTCTGGTTGTGCAGCCGGAGTGTGACAGTCCAGTCACCCTGTGGCGGGGCGTTGAGCTGGTCGATGTTGACCGCTGGCGGGAACACATGGTGTATCTGGCCACAGGCAACCAGCGAAAGCAGTGCCAGGCAGGCAAGCAGGCGTATACATCTCATCACGGACTCTCCGGCAGAAAGGCATGCGTGCATCAGATTACCGCGTTGGCCGCCGACTGTCCCGCCTCGAACTGCGCACGGTCGACGAGTGCCTGAATCCGGCCGTCCTCGATCAGTGCAATCTGGCTGGCCAGTGCCAGGACCTCGTCAGGCTGATGGCTGACCATGATCACGGGCACGCGCAACTCCGCCCGCAGCTGGCGAAGGTGCGCCAGGACCTCGTCGCGAGCGCTGCGATGCAGGCCGCCCAGGGGTTCATCGAGCAGCAGGGCGGCGGGTTTTGCCAGAAGCGCGCGTCCGATGGCGACCCGGCGCGCCTCGCCACCGGAAAGCGAGTCGGGCGCGCGGTCCAGCAGGGCCGACAGGCCAAGCAGTTCGACTGTCCGGCCCAGGTCGGTCGGCGCCACGCCGCCGCGGTGGCGCGCGCCGAAACAGAGGTTGTGACGCACGTCCAGATGAGGGAACAGACGCAGGTCCTGGAATACCAGACCCAGGCGCCGCTGCCGCGCATCGAGGTTGATGCCCTGGCGGCTGTCGAACAGCTTGCGCCCGGCCAGGCGGATGTGACCCGTGTCGGGGCGAAGCAGACCGGCAATGGCATGCAGCAGGGTGGTCTTGCCACTACCCGATGGGCCGAACAGGGCCAATGCCGGTGCGTCCGACCGCAGGCTCATGTCGAGACGGAACTCGCCGCGCTGCATGTGCAGGTCAAGGTCGATCATGTGCCGCGCCGTCCCGCTTCGCGCGGCTTGCGCAGCAGCATCGCGGTGAGCAGGGTGGCCGCCAGCGCCACACCTACCGATACCCAGACCAGGCGCAGGGCGCCAGCCTCGCCTCCGGGCTGGTTGATCAACTCGTAGATCGCCACCGGCAGGGTGCGCGACTGGCCGGGAATGGCCGACACGAAACTGATCGTGGCACCGAATTCACCAAAGGCGCGTGCAAAGGTGAGTACGCAGCCGGCCACCAGGCCGCGCAGGGACAAGGGCAGGCTGACGCGCAAGAAAACCTGCCACGGACGCGCACCCAGCGTCGCCGCGGCCTGCTCCAGGCGAGGATCCACCTGCTCGAAGGCATTGCGCAGACTGATCACCAGCAGCGGCAGGCCCATGACCAGCGCCGCCAGCGCCGCGCCGGTCCAGCGGAATGCCAGCGGAATACCCAGGGCAGTGAGGCCATGGCCCAGCGTGCTGTTGTTGCCGAAGGCCAGCAGCAGCGCATAGCCGGTAACCACCGGCGGCAGTATCAGCGGCAGGAACAGCAGGGCCTCCAGCAGTGGCTTGAATGCAAAACGCTTGCGCGCGAGCCACCAGGCCAGCGCCATGCCGACAGGGATGGCGACCAGCGTGGCCATGCCAGCGACCTTCAGGCTCAGCAACAGGGCCTGCCATTGATCGGGCGAGAGAAAAGTCACCGATCAGCCGCCAGCGGCCTGAAGCCGAATCGCGCAAACATGCGGCCTGCCGGTGGCGATTGCAGCGCGGCAAGCAGTGCGCGGCTGCCGGCTGAGGCGTGGCCCTTGATGATCGCGGCGGGATAGATGATCGGGCGGTGGCTGCCCTCGGGGAAGCGCGCCACGATCCGGACCCCGGTTTCACTGGCCGCGTCCGAACCGTACACGACTCCGAGCGGAGTCTCGTTGTGCAACACCAGTGCCAGTGCCGCGCGCACGTCGCGCGCCGGGGCCAGGCGATCCCTGAGGAGCGGCCACAGGGCAAGCGCTTCGAGCGCCTGTCGCGCATAGATGCCGGCAGGGACCGACTGCGGCAGGGCCACAGCCAGGCGCCCGTCGCCAAGCGCCGTTTGCAGCGCATGTGGCTGGAGTGCGACTGCGCTGACACCACTGTGTCGCCCGGCCACCAGAACCAGCGAGTTGCCCAGCAGATCGACGCGGCTGGCGTCCTGCAAGTGTCCGTGCTGCTGCACGTAATCCATCCATTTGCGATCGGCCGAGACAAACACATCGGCGGGCGCGCCCTCGACAATCTGCCGCGCCAGTTGCGAGCTGGCCGCGTACACCAGCCGTGGGGCAGGATCGCCCAGCAGGCCATGCGTGGCGAGCGAATCCAGTACCGGCTTCAGGCTGGCGGCGGCAAACAGGGTCGGTGGCGCGCCGGCACATGCAGCGGAGCTGCAGAAAACCGTGGCCAGAAGCAGGAAAATGCGTGCAAGCATGGAAGGATTCTAGCGTTTGACGGCGGGAGCAGGCATCATGCCTGTTTTGATTGCAGACCATCACCATGACTCGACGCTTCGTCGCGCGCCGCTCGCCCATCCACGGCAACGGCGTGTTTGCCCTGACGACCATTCGCAAGGGCGAGACCATCATCCGCTACAAGGGGCGCCTTCTCACCCATACCCAGGCCGACCGGATCTATGCCGATGCTCCCGACGACGGTCATACCTTCCTGTTTACCCTGAACGACCATTACATCGTCGATGCCAACGTCGGCGGCAGCACGGCGCGCTGGATCAACCACAGCTGCGCGCCCAATTGCGAGGCGGTGATCTACGAGGACGAGGATGGTGATCCGCGCGAAGACAAGGTCATGATCGAGGCCATCCGCGACATCAAGCCCGGTGAGGAACTGACCTACAACTACGGCATCACCCTGGACGAGGCGCACACGCCGCGCATGAAGAAGATCTGGGCCTGCCACTGCGGTGCGCGCAACTGCACCGGCACGCTGCTGCAACCCAAGCGCTGAGGCAGCCTGGTCAGTTGTCGGCCGACGCCGGCGCGGAGCGCAATGCCTCGAACTGCAGCTGCTTCGCCCGGCTCAGTGCCTGTTGCACCTTCTTCCAGTTGTCGTTGAAACGGTCGACCAGCTTCGGCAGGGTCTTGTCGTCACTGGCAGCGAGCTTGAACATCATGGCGTTGGCCGCCTTCATGCTTTCGTCGTAGCTCTTGTGCACCGGTGCAAACTGCTGACGGATCGCGGCCGACCCATGCTGCTCGATCAGGCTTGCGTAGGTTGACATGTTGCCGCGTGCGGTGGCCATGTTCATCGACGCCTCGCTCATGATCCGGCTGGCCTGCTGGTCGGCCGGAACACCCTCGGGAATGCTCAGCAGGCCGGCGATCTCGTCGTCTTCGCCGGCCGCGGCAGAGTCTGCCTGTGTCGGCGGGGCTTGCGTCGCGGCCGTAGCGTGTCTTGTTGCGGCCTCTGTCCCGGCCGCGGGCGAGGCTGCCGAGTCGTCATGACTGCAGGCAGCGAGTGTGAGCAGGGCGCCGGTCAGGGCGGCGATGAGAAGTGCGGTATGGCCTTGCATGTCCGGTTTCCGTTTGAAAGCAGGGCATTCTTGCGCAGGCACGCCTGTCCTTCAAGGAAGCCCGGAGGTTCCCCGATTCGATGCAGGCGCTATCATTCGCACATGCAAAATATTCTGTTGCTGGGTGCCCAGGGCCAGGTAGGCTTCGAATTGGCGCGGGTATTGCCGCCGCTGGGCGATGTGGTGTGTGCGACACGTCATGGGCGTGCCGGCGTGACGGCGTGCCGGGCCGCCGATCTGGCCGACCCCGCTGCGCTGGCACGCTTGCTGGACGCGGTGCAGCCTGACGTCATTGTCAATGCCGCGGCCTACACCGCGGTCGATCGTGCCGAGGACGAAACCGGACTGGCACAGCGGATCAATGCCGGTGTGCCGGGCGAGATCGGCACCTGGGCCGCGCAGCGCAACGCCGCCGTGCTGCACTACTCCACCGACTATGTCTTTTCAGGTGATGGCGACAGCCCCTGGCGCGAGACTGATGATGCTGCGCCGCAGAGCGAATACGGACGCAGCAAGCTGGCGGGGGAGCAGGCGCTGGCGGACAGTGGCTGCACGCACCTGATCCTGCGCACGGCCTGGGTGTACGCAGCGCGAGGGCACAATTTCCTGTTGTCGATGCTGCGTCTGGCGCGCCAGCGCGACGAGCTGCGGGTGGTCGCCGACCAGCACGGTTCGCCGACACCGGCAGCGTCGATAGCCGCGGCCACCGGCCTGCTGCTGGCGCGATGGTTGTCGCTGCCGGATGCGGCGCGACATGCTCGGTCGGGCGTGTATCATCTGACCAGCGCCGGGGCCTGCACCTGGCACCAGTTTGCCGAGGCCATTGTCGACAAGGGCCTTGCGGCGGGGCTGTTGTCGCGGCGGGTTCCGGTGGTCGCAATCGGCAGTGACGAATTTCCGACACGCGCCACACGGCCGGCCTGGTCGGTGCTTGATTGCAGCCTGTTGCGCGAGACATTTGACCTGGCATTGCCGGACTGGCAATGCGGCCTGGATCTGGTGCTGGCGGACCTCGTCGCCGCCGCGTCCGGGCATACGGAGTGATTGCACGATGCTGATACCTGTCATCCTTTCAGGGGGCGCCGGCAGCCGCCTGTGGCCTGTTTCGCGCCGCGCATGGCCGAAACCCTTCATGCGCATGGCCGATGGTCATTCGCTGCTGTACAAGACGCTCGATCGCGCATTGGCCCTGCCGGATGTCGGCGCCGTGCTCACCGTGACATCGCGCGACCACTTCTTTCTGAGCCGCGACGAGTACCTGAAGCATCCGCGGGCCAACTCGATCGATCTGCCCTTTCTGCTGGAACCGATGGGCCGCAACACGGCGCCCGCCGTGCTGCTGGCGGCGCTCCGGGTCCGGGATGCCCATGGCCCCGATGCCGTCATGCTGGTGTTGCCGTCCGATCACCTGATCAGCGATACCGACGCCTTCGCCGCCGACGTTGCGCTGGCCGCGCAACTGGCCGGACAGGGCCGTCTGGTGACCTTCGGTATCGTGCCCGATCGCGCCGAGACCGGATTCGGCTACATCCGCAAGGGCCAGACCCTGGAGCCGGCCGGCTTTGTGGTCGATGCCTTCAGGGAAAAGCCGGACCAGGCCACGGCGCAGGCGTACCTGGACAGCGGCCAGTACCTGTGGAATTCGGGCATGTTCTGCTTTCGCAGCCAGGACCTGATCGATGCCGCCGCAGAACATTGCGCGGATGTGCTCGCGGCCGTGCGTGCCTGCCATGCCAGCGCTCACGAGGGCATGGGTGCCACCGAATACGAGGCCGACGCCTTTGCCGCCCAGCCCGACATCTCGCTGGACTATGCGGTGATGGAACGCGCCGACAGCGTGGCCGTGGTGCCGGCCTCCTTCGACTGGAACGACATCGGCTCGTGGAAGGCGCTGAGTGAACTTGACGAGGGGCGGGCGCCCGATGCCGACGGCAACCGCGTGCAGGGCCAGGCGGTATTGCTGGACTGCCACAACTGCTATGTGCAGGGCAGCGACGGGCGCGTGATTGCCGCCGTCGGGGTCGAGGGACTGGTCATTGTCGATACCCCGGATGCGGTGCTGGTCAGCGATCGCGAGCACGCCCAGCAGGTCAAGCAGGTGGTCGAGCATCTGAAGGCGCAACAGCACCCGTCGGCCCGCACCCACATCACCGCCCACCGCCCCTGGGGCAGTTACACGATTCTCGAAGACGCCGCGGACTGCAAGGTGAAGCGTCTCACGGTCAAGGCGGGCGGCATCCTGTCGCTGCAGCGCCATCAGCGCCGCAGCGAACACTGGACGGTAGTCGAGGGCGAGGCCAGCGTGCGTGTCGGCGATGAGGAGTACACGCTGCAGCGCAATCAGTCCTGCTACATTCCGATGAACACCCTGCACCGCCTCGAAAACCGTACCGATCGGGACCTGCACCTGATCGAGGTGCAGTGTGGCGACTACTTCGGCGAAGACGATATCGAGCGGCTCGAGGATGTCTACGGGCGTGCCGCGAAAACCGCCCCGGCCGATGCCTGATTTGCTGGCAGTATTCACGAGGGCCGTCATTCAGGCGTCACCACGGCTGACGACGTGCAGCCAGGTTGCTGTCATCCTGGGGCCGAACGAAGTGAGGAACCCGGGATCCATTGCGATCTTTTCCGGGAATGAAAATATTCCGCAACGTTGATGAATCCAACAATGGATCCCGGGTTCCGCCTGCGGCGGCCCCAGGATGACGCACTGTTTCAAGTACGCGCGACAAGAGGTGGCAGCACTGCCTCGGAGACGCAATCAGAAAGACAACGATGCCCAAATCCAGATATCCCCTTTCCGCAAAACTTGCCGAAGCCCGCAAGCATCTGAATGACCGCTTCGAGGCCGAGTTGCTGCTCTGCCATGTGCTGAAGCGCGACCGCAGTTGGCTGATGGCGCATGCCACCGATGCAATCGACTCCGATCACGCTGCGCAATACGATGCGCTGGTCGAACGTCGCCGCGACGGCGAACCGGTGGCCTACATCACGGGCGTGCGCGGTTTCTGGAAAATGGACTTGAGCGTATCGCCCGCGGTTCTGATCCCGCGCCCCGAGACCGAGCTGCTGGTAGAGCAGGCACTCGAGCGTCTGCCCCGCGAGCAGACCTGCAGCGTCGCCGACCTCGGCACCGGCAGCGGTGCTGTCGCGCTGGCCATCGCCGGCGAGCGCAGGCGGGCCAGGGTGACTGCCACGGACGCGAGTGACGATGCACTGGCCGTTGCACGCGCCAATTCGGAGCGTCTGGGCCTTGAACAGGTCGAGTTCCTGCAGGGCGACTGGTGGCAGCCGCTGGCCGATCGCCGCTTCGATGTCGTCGTCAGCAATCCGCCGTACATCGCAGCAGGAGACCGACATCTGGGCCAGGGCGACCTGCGCCACGAGCCACGGGCGGCGCTGGCCTCGGGTGGCGATGGTCTGGATGCCATTCGCCAGATCGTGGCCGGTGCCGCGGCACACCTCAAGGACAGCGGCTGGCTGCTGCTGGAGCACGGCTGGAACCAGGCGGCGGCGGTCCGGGCCCTGCTGGAACAGGCCGGCTTCGAGCAAATAGCCAGTGCGCGCGATCTGCAGCAGCATGAGCGCGTAAGCGGCGGGCGGAAGCCGCGGGCAGACCGGGAAGTCGCCGGCTGAATCACTTCACATCGGGCAGCAAAAGCCGCGCGCGGTGGCCGGGTTTCAGGTGTGCCGCAACCGTGTTGATCAGCCGGTCTTCTTGTACGCTTCCAGTGCCCGCTCGCGCCCTTCGGACAGGTCCACCAGCGGCGAGGCGGGATAGTCGCAGTCGTGCTCGCCCAGTTCCCCCGCGTGTTGCCACGGCTCCATCCGCGCCGCGCCGGACAGATCGGCCAGCTCCGGGACCCAGCGCGCAATGTAGTCGCCCTCGGGATCGAAGCGGCGGGCCTGCAGAACGGGATTGAAGATGCGGAAATAGGGGGCGGCATCGGCGCCGGTGCCGGCGGTCCACTGCCAGCCCTGGGTGTTGTTGGCCAGGTCGGCGTCCACCAGCGTGTCCCAGAACCAGCGGGCGCCATGCAGCCAGTGCGCGCGCATGTGCTTGGTGAGGTAGCTTGCCACCAGCATGCGCACGCGGTTGTGCATCCAGCCGGTATGCCACAGCTCGCGCATGCCGGCATCGATGATCGGCACGCCGGTCTGTCCGTGCTGCCAGGCGCGCAGCATGTCGGGGTCCGGGTCCTTCCAGTCGAAATGTTCGAAGCGCGGGTTGAGATTGTGGTTGGTGGTGTCGGGGAAGTGATACAGCAGGTGATAGGAGAACTCGCGCCAGCCGATTTCCGCGATGTACTTGTCGATGTCACCGTGCGAGCGATCGCTGCAAGAGGCCACCGCGGCGACCACCCGCCGCGGCGAGATCTCGCCGAAGTGCAGATGCGGCGACATGCGCGAGGTGCCGCGCACCGGGGGGCGATCGCGCTGCTTCGAATAGCCACCCAGTGCGTCTTCGAGAAAATCATCCAGGGCCTGGCGCGCGCCGTCCTCGCCGGGGGTGAAGCGTTGCCAGAAGCCCTCGTCCCAGGCCAGCGACGGGCTCAGGCCAAGATCATCCAGCGACACGCCGCTGACAAGCGGCATCTTGTCACTGCCCGGGCCAAGTCGCTCGGGCGCCTGCCACAGTCGCGTGTCCATGCCGGCTGCGCGTGCTGCCTTCCAGAACGGGGTGAAGACCTTGTACGGCGTGTCCTGCTGCGTGGAAATCTCCCACGGCTCGAACAGCAGCGCGGCATTGAAACTGTGCGGGTCCAGCCCGTCGTCGGCCAGTGCCTGCTTGATGCCGGCATCACGCTCGCGCACCGCCGGCTCGTAGCGACGATTCCAGAACACGGTCTCGGCCGAGCATGCACGGGCCAGTTGCCGCAGCGTGTCGAGACTGTCGCCGCTGGCAAGATGCAGTCGCGAACCGCGCTGCTCCAGCGCCGATGCCAGCGCGCGTAGTGAACGGTGTCGCCAGGCATTGGATGCAGCGCCGGGCGCCCACTCGCCTTCCTCGCCGGGCGCATGCACATACACGGGTACCGGCAGGTAGTCCTGCTCGATCGCCGCGCGCAGCGCCGGGTTGTCGTCCAGTCGCAGGTCATCCCTGAACCACACAATCGCCTTCCTGTCGCTCATTGAATTGCCTTTCGTCGTGTGCTCGGGCGGCAGGCCAGTGTAGCGGGGCAAATTGAACGTTTCACGCCCGCGGCGGTCAAAACCGGCGCTGCACCCAGGCGCACGGTCGTGCGTCCCCGGCGGTCGATCTGATCCCGTCCGGTTCCGTTTCATCAAGCCCGTGCATGCACACGGACTTGCCTGACGGCCTCCCGTTTTCCGCGCTGGTGTTTCGCGTGGCCTGGTGGGGCAAAGGAGTGAAGTGATGACAAAGCAAGGCAGGCTCTCGATACTGGCCGGACTGACCGCGCTGATGGCTCTTGGCAGCGCCGTCACGGCGGTCGCCAAACCCGTCCCCCGCAGTGTCACCCGCGCGACCCTGGATAATGGTCTGCGTGTCGTGATCGTGCGCAACACGCTGGCGCCGGTGGTGACCACGGAGATGAACTATCTGGCCGGTTCCAACGAAGTGCCGAAAGGTTTTCCCGGTACCGCGCATGCGGTCGAGCACATGATGTTCCGCGGCAGCCCGGGCTTGAGCAAGGACCAGCTCGGCGCGATTGCCGCCAACATGGGCGGTGATTTCAATGCCGACACGACCGAAGGCGTAACCCAGTATTTCTTTACCGTGCCCGCGTCGGATCTTGACGTGGCGCTGAAAATTCATGCCATCCGCATGCGTGGCGTGAACATGGATGCCGGGGATTGGAAAAAGGAGCGTGGCGCGATCGAGCAGGAAGTGTCGCGCGACAACTCCAATCCCGGCTACAAGTTCTTCACCGAGCTGCGGGAGCGCATGTTCAAGGGCACGCCCTATGCGCATACCGGCCTGGGCACGCGCCCCTCGTTCGACAAGACCACGGCCAAGGCCCTGAAGTCCTTTCATGACAGCTGGTATGCACCCAACAACGCCATCCTGGTGATTGCAGGCAATGTCGATCCGCAGACCACGCTGACCGAGGTGAAGTCGCTGTTCGGTGACATACCTCGCAAGACGATTCCGGAAAGGCCTGCTTTCAGGTTCCGGCAGGTGGCGGCGCATACCGTGAAGCTGCCCACTGATTACCCGGTCGGCCTGGTGTTGCGGGCCTGGCGCATGCCGGGTCTGCGCGACAAGGACTATGCGACCGCCATGGTGCTGTCGCAGGCGCTGGGGTCCAAGCGCGGCGACCTGTTTGCCATGGGCATGACGGGCAAGGCGCTGTTTGCCGGCTTCAGTGGTTCGTTTCTGCCTCAGGCGGGCCTGGGCTTTGCCGAGGCGGCCTTTCCGCGGGGTGGTGATGCAAACAAGGTGCTGAAGGGCGTCGATGCGGTCATGGCCAATGCGGTCGCCAAGGGCATTCCTGCCGACCTGGTGGCGGCGGCGAAGAACAAGGCAATTGCCAGCCTGGAGTTCCAGAAGAATTCGGTCTCGGGCCTGGCCAATGCATGGTCGCAGGCGCTCGCCTATCAGGGCGTGGACTCCCCCAGCGCGGTGAAGAGCGCGATCGAGGCGGTAACGCCGGCCGGGGTCAACGCGCTGGCCAAACGCATCTTCAAGCCCGAGCATGCCATCACCGCCATCCTGACCCCGCAGTCCTCGGGCAAGCCGGTATCACACAAGGGCTTTGGTGGAGCCGAGAGTTTTGCCAGCAAGCCCAATGGCCCGGTGGTATTGCCGGATTGGGCCAGGCAGGCCTTTGCCAAACTGGCGGTACCGCAGTCGGCCATTCACCCCGAATCGTTCACGCTCGACAATGGTCTGCGAGTGATCGTGCAGCCCGAATCGGTGAGCAAGACGGTCGAGGTGTATGGTCAGGTCAAGACCAATCAGGACATGCAGGCGCCCGCCGGCAGCGAAGGTGTAGCCGGGGTATTGAATGGCCTGTTCAACTTTGGCAGCACGCATCTTGGTCGCCTGCAGTACCAGCAGGCACTGGATGCGATCAGTGCCAGCGAGAGCGGCGGGTCCAGTTTTTCGCTCAAGGTGCCGGTGGCTCACTTCGCCCAGGGCATGAAGCTGCTGGCCGACAACGAGCTGCACCCGGCAATGCCGCAACGCGCCTTCATGGTGATGCAGCACAACCAGGCCGGCGCTGCAGCCGGCACGATCAAGTCACCCGGCTTTCTCAACAGCATTCATCTCGATCGGGCCTTGTACCCGAAGGACGACCCGGGTCTGCGTTATGCCACGCCCAAATCGGTCAAGTCGCTGAAGCTGACCGACGTCAAGAACTATTATCGCAAGACCTTCCGTCCGGACATGACCACCATCGTCATTGTCGGGGACGTGAGCGAGGCACAGGCGCGCAAGGCGGTCGAAACCAGCTTTGGCCATTGGCAGGCCAGCGGAGCGAAGCCGAAGACCGACTATCCCGCTGTGCCGATGAACAAGCCCAGCCAGTTCAATACGCCCGACAGCGCGGCAGTGCAGGACTCGGTGACGCTGGCACACAATGTCGAACTGACCTACAACAGCCCGGATCGCTTTGCCGTGCAACTGGGCAATCAGGTACTCAGCGGCGGTGCCTTGTCTTCACGCTTGTGGCGAGATCTGAGAGTCCGGAATGGGCTGGTCTACGGTGTTCGCAGCAGCCTCGATCTGGACCGGAATCGCGGACAGTTCGATGTCAACTACGGTTGCGATCCGGACAAGGTTGCCGAGGCGCGCGCCATGGTGGTGCGCGATATCAAGCAGATGCAGAACGATCCGGTGACCGCCGACGAGTTGCACACGGCCAAGGGCATGCTGTTGCGGCGGATTGCATTGGGCGAATCGAGCTTTGCTTCGATTGGCACGCGTCTGCTGAACCTCTCGCTGCAAGGCAAGCCGCTGGACAGTTACACCGTGGCCGCGCACAAGTACATGGAGCTGGATGCGCCCGCCATCGAGGCGGCGTTCAAAAAGTATTTGAAGCCGGATGACTTTGTCACGGCGGTCAAGGGCCCTGCACCGAAAGGCTAGTGTGTAGAGAACTTCTGGAAACGGTGCGCTTCCTTCGTCAGCAGCACCCTGCGGAAAAGTGAAGCGCACCAGCGTGAGCGCCACGCCACGGTATTCGGGCGCAGGGTGCTGCTGAGCGCAGCGAAGCGCACCGCTGTTGGAGTTCACGCCACGGTGCGCCTCGCTCCTCAGCAGCACCCTACATCCGAGTTGAAGGTCTGGCGACGCAAGCGAACACTTCATGCTCTCCTACTTCCTACTCCCTACTCCCCACTTCCCACTTCCCACTCCCTTCCTCGGTGCGCTTCACTGCGTTCAGCAGCACCCTACATCCGAGTTGAAGGTCTGGCGACGCAAGCGAACACTTCATGCTCTCCCACTTCCTACTCCCTACTCCCCACTTCCCACTTCCCACTCCCTTCTTCGGTGCGCTTCCTTCGTCAGCAGCACCCTGCGCGGAGCGATGCGCACCATGGAGGGTCCCTCGGTATCGTCAAAATCACGGCATTCGTGGGCAGCCCGGGTGAAGTCATACAATGGGCGGTTTCCGAGCCTTTGCAAGCGTGCCTGTGAGCGGACGAGCGAGAAAACCCTCTGCCATGCCCCGCGAACTGCGACAGCAGCTTGCGCAGGTGTGCACGCGTGATCGGGGCAAGCTGATTGGCCGCTGGCGACGCCTGTCGCGAGGCAAGGAGCCGGATCAGGCCAGGCTGGATGTGCTGAGCCGGGACATGGCGGCATCCGTTGCCCGGCGCGAGGCGCGTGCGGCCAGCATGCCCACCGTGCGCCTGGACGAAACGCTGCCGGTCAGCGCACGCGCCGACGACATCATGGCCGCGATCCGTGAACACCAGATCGTGGTGGTGGCCGGCGAAACCGGGTCGGGCAAGACCACGCAGCTGCCCAAGCTGTGTCTGGCGGCCGGGCGTGGTGCGGCCGGACTGGTGGGCTGTACCCAGCCGCGGCGTCTGGCCGCACGCTCGATGGCGCGGCGGGTCGCCGAGGAATTGAACGTCACCCTGGGCGATCAGGTGGGCTATCAGGTGCGTTTTACCGAAAGGGTCAGCGAGGACAGCCTGATCAAGTTCATGACCGATGGCATTCTGCTGGCCGAAACCCAGCGTGATCCGTGGCTGAGCGCCTATGACACGCTGATCATCGACGAGGCGCACGAGCGCAGTCTGAACATCGACTTTCTGCTCGGCTATCTGAAGCGACTGGCGAAGAAGCGTCCCGACCTCAAGATCATTGTCACGTCGGCCACCATCGATACCGCGCGGTTTGCCGAGCATTTCGATGATGCACCCGTGATCGAGGTCGAAGGCCGCGCGCATCCCGTCGAGCTGCGCTGGCGGCCGCTGGAGGCAACCACCGAGTTCACCGGCAAGATGCAGCAGGGCAGTGCCGAGCACGTTGCATTGGCGCTGGACGAGATCAGCAGCGAAGACCCGCGTGGCGACGTGCTGGTGTTTCTGCCCGGCGAGCGCGAGATCCGCGACACGCATCGAATCCTGTCGCAGCGCAACTACCGCCACACGGAAATACTGCCGCTGTATGCGCGCCTGTCGGCGAAGGATCAGGATCGCGTGTTCAATCCCGGCCCGGCCCGGCGCGTGGTGCTGGCTACCAACGTGGCCGAGACTTCCCTGACGGTACCGCGCATCCGCTACGTGATCGATACCGGTACCGCCCGCGTCAAGCGCTACAGCCAGCGCAGTCAGCTGGAACGGCTGCATGTCGAGCCGGTGTCGCGCGCCGCCGCCGATCAGCGCAAGGGCCGTTGCGGGCGGGTTGGTCCCGGTATCTGCGTGCGGCTTTACGATGAAGCCGATTTCGACAGCAGGCCACGCTATACCGATCCGGAACTGCTGCGCTCGTCCCTGGCCAACGTGATCCTGCGCATGCTCGATCTTGGCCTGGGCGAGGTCGAGGCGTTCCCGTTTCTGGATGCGCCCGAGCCGCGCGCCATCGCCGACGGCTACCGGCGGCTGGCCGAGCTGCAGGCCATCGATGCACGCCAGGCACTTACCCCGGTCGGGCGGGAACTTGCGCGTTTGCCGATTGACGCGCAATTGGCGCGGATGCTGATCGAGGGGCGCAAGCTGGGGGTGATGGATCCGCTACAGGTCATCGTGGCCTTTCTCAGCGTGCAGGATCCGCGCGAGCGCCCACCCGATGCGCGCGGTCAGGCCGATGCCGCACACCGGCTTTTTGCCGACCCCAGGTCGGATTTTGTCGGCGTGCTGAATCTGTGGCAGGCCTACGCGGCAGCCCACCAGGAGCTGACCCAGCGCAAGCTCCGCGACTGGTGCGCCCGGCATTTTCTCAGCTACCTGCGCATGCGCGAGTGGCGTGAAGTGCACCGGCAGCTGCGTCTGCTGGGGGCCGGTGCGCCTGGCCCGCAAGCCGACAAGGCTGCCGGCAAGCGCCCGACGCGGACGAAGCCGGGGCGCGGCGCTGGCAAGGCCAAAAACGCGGCAGACGCATCCGCGACCGCGACCAAGGGGCCGAGTCCCGAGGCATACGAAGCCATCCACTGCAGCCTGCTCAGTGGCCTGCCCACCCAGGTGGCACGCAAGGATGACAAGGGCATCTTCCGCAGCACCCGGCAGCGGAGCTTCAAGGTGTTCCCCGGCTCGGCACTGTCGGATTCACCGCCCAACTGGCTCTTTGCGGCGCAGATTCTCGATCTGGGTGGCAAGGTCTGGGGCATGAACTGTGCGCGAATCGAGCCGCGCTGGATCGAGCAGCAGGCCGCGCATCTGCTGCGCCGAAGTTGCGGCGACCCGCATTGGTCGCGCAAGCGCGGCAAGGTGGTGGCGCACGAGCAGATCAGTCTGTTCGGCCTGGTGATCGTGGAGCGGCGCACGGTCACCTTCCAGAAACAGGACCCGCAGCAGGCTCATGCGATCTTTCTGCAGCAGGCGCTGGCGCGCTGCGATATCGACACGCGTGCCGATTTCGTGGCGGCCAACCGGGGCGTGCTGGAGGAGGCTGAAAAGCTGGAAGCCAAGCAGCGCCGTCAGGGTCTGATCCGGCCGGAGGACGATCTGGCACGCTTTTTCGAAGGCAAGCTGCCTGTGGACGTGGCTTCGAACGCGGCACTGGAAAAGTGGTATCGCAAGGCGCCGCCGGCAGCGCAGGCTGCCTTGCGCTGGTCGCTCGACGATGTGCTCGAGGCCTCGCCGGACATGGCCGCGGGCGAGTTTCCGGCGGTTCTGGAGATGGACGGCATGCGCCTGCAGCTGGAGTATCGCTTTGTACCGGGCGATGCTGCCGATGGCGTGACCATGCAGTTGCCGCTGGCCCTGCTCAATGCCGTGTCTGCCGAGCGCTGCCAGTGGCTTGTGCCGGGTCTGTTGCCGGACAAGGTGGCTGCCCTGATCAAGTCGCTGCCCAGGAAGCTGCGCCGCAACTTTGTGCCGGCGCCGGACTTTGCGCGTGCGTTCTGCGAGGCCGAGCAGGCGCGTGGCGTCGCCCTGAACAGCGTGCTCGCCCAATTCCTGAGGCGCACCACAGGCGTCGAGATCCAGGCCGAGGCCTTCGCCGGCGCGGAGCTGCCGCAACATCTGTGCATGCGCTTTCAGCTCAAGGACGAGCACGGCAGGCATCTTGCCGACTCGCGCTCTCTGCAGGATCTGCGACAGCACTGGAGCAGCGATGCGCGCAAGGCCTTTTCGCGGCAGGCCGACGCCGATCTGAATCGTGAGCCCCTGCAGCAGTGGGGATTCGATGAGGTGCCCGAGAGCGTTCGGTCCGAAGGCGGGCTTGATGCCTACCCGGCGCTGGTGGATCTGGGCGAGGCGGTGGCCCTGCGTGTCTTCGAGCGTCGCGACGAGGCCCTGGCGGCGCACCGGCTGGGGGTCGAGCGGCTGCTGCGCCTGCGCCTGGCGCCGGCGCTGAAAAAGGCCCGTCGCCGATTGCCCATCCGCACCGACCTGGGCCTGAAAGCGGTGCCGCTCGGCAGCGTCGAGGAACTGCGCGAGGACCTGGTAGAGGGCGCCCTGCGCGATCTGCTGGCCGCCAGTGATCTTGATGTGCGCAATCGGGAGGACTTCGACGCACTTCTTGCACGGGTCGAGGCGGGCATCTTTTCCGCTGCCATCGAGCGCCTGGAGAAGCTGGAGCCGATCATCGAGGCCCAGGCCGAGCTGCGAAGCTGGATGGAGCCGCCGCTGATGGGCTTTGCCACGGCAAGTTATGACGACATGCGCGAGCAGCTCGAGCATCTGCTGTTCCGGGGCTTTGCCCGGGAGTTGGCGCCCGAGCACCTGCGCCACCTGCCGCGCTACCTGCATGGCATGCGCTTGCGCGCCGAGCGCCTGCGGCAGGACCCGAACAAGGATCAGCAGCGCATGCTTGAGGTCTTGCCTTGTTGGCGCGAATACCTCAGTCTGTGTGCATCGGGCAGGGACGACGAGGCACTTGGCTCGTTGCGCTGGATGATCGAGGAGTACCGGGTATCCCTGTTCGCCCAGGAACTGGGGACCGTCGGCAAGGTCTCGGCCAAGCGCCTCAACCGACAGATGGCGCAGGCCAAGGCAGCGGCCACGCGCAAGTGAGGTGCTGGTCACGGTTTAGGTTTGTGCACCGTTTTGTTCAGGAAAACATGCACATAATTAACATTTTGCGTAAAACTCTGCATTAAACTGATCATGCCCGCGGTCGTTGCAGGACGCGCAGGTCAAGGGCGCATGCGCGGCTACGGTCGCAGCCACACTCTGCACATTTTGGTGACAATGGTGACATTCAAGAAATCCTTCATTCTGGTCTGCGCCGCACTGGCGCTGACCGGCTCATCGCTGGTGATGGCATCGGGCAGCAGCGTCCGCATCAACAATTCGCGCGGCCTGCCGGTCAGCACGGCGTACTCGCCTGCAATCAGCTACGCCTTCGAAAACGTGGACCACGCCCCGACCCAGCGCTATGTGGCCGAGGTGCATCTGGATGATTTCCTCATGTGCAACGAATTCGCGGATATCGGCAACACCAGCAACACCGGTGTGTATCTGCGACCCGTGCATGGCGCCTGGCTGATGAACAGCGTGGATTCCACGGGTACCAGCGGCAGCTTCACCCGCATCAGCGACCTGGCCTACACCGACGGCCACCTGGACGTGACCGCATGCGACGCGACGGGCACCGGGCCCGGATGCGGCGGTGCGTCCCTGCAGTGCTTCACCGCGGATGCGCATGGTGGTTCGGTCACGGACACGCGTGACATCTTCGCCACCGGGTTCGACGAGTACACGGCAGCGGCCAACAGTTCGGTCTACATCACCGTGATCCAGGTGCCGACCTCGCCGGGCGAGCAGTTCAAGTACGACATCCATTATTCAACCCCCGCGAGCAGTGCGGTGACCTCGGGCTCGACCAGCAGCCCGCATACGCCCACTACCATTCCCTACGTGCTGGCCGAAGGCTACGACCGCAATGTTTTCACCAACTGCAACGTAGTGCTCGGTTACCAGCCCCAGGTGGGTACGCCGCTGGGCGCGTCCGAGTCGGGTGTACTGCATCGCGCTTGCTACATGGTCAATCCGGGCGGTTCGCTGCCGGGGGATGTGCCGGTAGTCAGCGCGGCATTGTTTACCGGCCCGGCCGTTTCGTCCGAGAAGACCTTCTCCGACAATGTGGCCTTCGGCTATCCCGTGGTGTCCGCGCCGCAGTAGCCCTTGCCGCGCCGCGGCGCGGCGGTGCTTGCCGGCGCGGCGCCGGCAGGTGCATGCCGTTCATCGTGCATTGGCGGCAGGGCCGGACCGCGCATCGTTCATCCGCCTGCCAGGCCCATGCCGGTGACCCCAGAGGCACCCGGCGTGGGCGGCAGCCGGCGCTCTGCCCAGTGATTCATGGCCCATGACCGGCACAGATACCCGCGCCCAGCTTGACGATGACGTCGCCACGGCCCTGGCGGCGGCCGGGCAAGAGCTGCGCGATCCGCTTGCAGCAAGCCACTACAGCCAGGTGCTGTCGGTACTGGAGCAGCTGCATTGCGATCCCGAGACTCTGGCGGCATGGGCCCGCTACGCCGTATGGGAAGCGCAGGCGGAAGCCGGCCCGCCCCGCTGGCCCGACAGCCTTGCCGCATCGCAGCGGCGCTTGCTGGATGGACAGTACGCCGCCGGCCAGGTCTGGGCACTGCATGAAAAGCGTCAGCCGGGCAGTGCGGTCGAGGGCCTGCGGCGCCTGCTGCTGGCGATCATTGGCGATATCCGTGTGGTGTTCATCCTGCTGGCTCGGCAACTGGTCCGCCTGCGCGATGCAAGCCGATTGCCGGCCGAACAGCGCCAGGCGCTGGCACAGCTGAGCGCCGATATCCATGCACCGCTGGCCAACAGGCTGGGGATCTGGCAGCTGAAGTGGGAGCTTGAGGATCTGGCCTTCCGCTACCTGCAGCCCGACGCCTATCAGCGCATCGCCCGACTTCTGGATGAGCGTCGCGATGATCGCGAGGCCTTCATCGCGCAGTGCATTGCAGCGCTGGCCCGCGAGCTGGAAAAGGTCGGCGTGCGCGCCGAGCTGGCCGGGCGGCCCAAGCATATCTACTCCATCTGGAAGAAGATGCAGCGCAAGGGCGCCGACTTCTCCGATCTCTATGACATCCGCGCCGTGCGCATTCTGGTCGACGATGTGCCGGCCTGCTACACCGCGCTGGGCCTGGTGCATTCCCTGTGGCCCTATATTCCGGGCGAGTTCGATGACTACATCGCCCGCCCGAAGGGCAACGACTACAAGTCGCTGCATACGGCCGTGCACGGCCCGCAAGGCAAGGTTCTGGAGGTGCAGATTCGCACCAGGGCCATGCACAAGGCGGCCGAACTGGGCGTGGCTGCGCATTGGCGCTACAAGGAAGGCGGTGGCGCCGACAGCGGGTTCGAGGCACGCCTGGCATGGATGCGCCAGCTTCTGGAAGGACGCGAGGAGACCGATGACGACAGCGGCCTGATGGCCGACTTGCGCACCGAACTGGTCGAGGACCGGGTGTATCTGCTGTCCCCGCGCGGAGACGTGTACGACCTGCCGGCAGGCGCCACGGTGCTCGACTTTGCCTACCACGTGCACACCGAGGTGGGTCATCGCTGTCGCGGGGCCAAGGTCAACGGGCGCATCGTGCCATTGGGCCACCAGCCGGCCAGTGGTGATCGCATTGAAGTGCTGACCGGCAAGGAGGCGCAGCCCAGTCGCGACTGGCTGTCGTCCGCAAACCAGGTGCTCAACACCCATCGCGCGCGCAGCAAGGTACGGGCCTGGTTCCGTCACAACGACATGGATGCCAACCTGGCCACGGGCCAGAGCCTCTACGATCGCGAATTGCGTCGGCTGGGTGCGGGCGATATCGATATCGACGACCTGTTGCCGGATTTCCGCTTCCAGACCCGCAACGAGCTTCTGCTGGCACTGGCCCTGGGCGAGGTCACCGGCGGCCAGATCGCGCGCGTGCTGGAACAGCGCCTGGCGCCCGAGAAAACCGCTCCGACCCTGCCGGCGCGCGCGCCGCAGCAGCCACCCGGTGATCCGGGTGCGCTGAAGATCGCCGGTGTCGGCAATCTGCTCAGCAATCTGGCGCGTTGCTGCCAGCCCCTGCCCGGTGATGCGGTATGCGGCTTCATCACCCGTGGACACGGCATTACCGTGCATCGGGTCGATTGCGCTGCGCTCAAGCGCCTGCGCGCACGCGACGCCGATCGCATCATTGATGTGGAATGGGGCGAGGCGCCTGCGCGCGCCTACCAGGTCGATATCGAGGTCCGAGGCTATGACCGCAAGGGCCTGCAGAAGGATGTCACCGCCACCATCAGCAACAGTGACGCGCATATTCTCGCCTCCAGCAGCCAGTTGCTCGGTGACAGCATCGAAGCGCGCATGCGCTACACGGTGCGGGTCGGCAACTTTGCCGAGTTGTCGGCGCTGCTGGCGCGGATCGATGCTCTGGCCAACGTGATTGACGCACGCCGTGTGGGCAATGCATGAAGTGCGTCTGAGCTGCACCCGGCAGGGGCATTCCGCCGGGTGATCGTCGTGTGGCACCCACACTGGCGCATGAACGGCCCGACGGTCGAACTGATCCCTGCTGCGCGAGTCGAATAGAATGATGTATCGAAATTTTCGATCGCAACCCGGTTTTGGCCCAGCATGACTCAACGACGTACTAGCGGACGCCACCACAAGCCGCCCAGAACCGAGCCCGCACTGGGTGATCTGGACGAATTTGCCCAGGTCTCCGAGGACACCCTCGGCACGCGTCAGCGCACGGTGGCGCCACGCGCCGCGCAATCGCGCCGGCGCTGGCCGTGGGTCGTTCTGCTGCTATTGGTGCTGGTCGCGGGGGCAGCCTGGACCCAGCGGCAGACCATCCGCTCCTGGCTGCCGCAAACCCAGCTCAACCAGTTGCTTGACCGGGCCGACGCGGCACTGGCAGCGGGCAGGCTGGATGGCCATCAGGGTGAAAGTGCACGCGAGCTGTATTCGGCGGCGCGCGCGTTGCGAGCCGACAGCGCACGCGCCCAGGCGGGCCTGAACGCGGTCGGTCAGGCCGAGCTTGCGCAGGCGCGCACCCAGCTTGACGCGGGGCAAGTCGATGCGGCGGCAGAGAGTCTGCAGGCGGCGCGCGCCCTGCTGGGCGGCGGCGACGAACTGGATCGACTGGACAGGCGCCTGGCGCAGGCACACGCTCGCAGCGACAAACTGGAGAGCCTGCTGCAGCGCGCCGGCCAGGCACTGGCCGATAACCATCTGGATGGCAAGGGCGGTGCAGCCGCCCTGTACAGGCAGGCTCTGGTTGCCGAGCCCGGAAATGCCATCGCCACGCATGGCCTGGACAAGGTTGGCGTGGCCATGTCCGCCGCGGCAAGAGACGCCATCAATCAGGGCCAGCTGGACCAGGCCGGGCAGATCGTGCAGAAACTCGGGAGCCTGTTGCCGGATTTCGCAAACCTTCCCGAACTGCGTGCGCAACTGAGCCAGGCACGAAAACAGGCTGCCGATGCGCAGCAGCAATTGCTTGCACAAGCCGACGCCGATCTCGCCGCAGGCCGTTTGCGCGGCAGCGGTCCGGACAATGCGCTCGCACGCTATCGCAAGGTGCTTGAAGCCGAGCCGGACAACGCGCGTGCACGCCAGGGCATTGCCAGGGTGGCCGACGGCCTGCTGGCACGCGCCCGGCAGCGCATGGATGACGACCGCCTGGAGCAGGCAGGCCAGCTACTGGATGAGGTGGGCGCGCTGGCGGGGCAGACGCCGCAACTGCAGGCGGCCCGTCAGCACCTGGCCGAGCTGGAACAGAAGCCCAAGCCGCCGCCGCCGCTGACCGCGCAGCAGAAGGCCAGGGTGCAGCGCCTCATCACGCGGGCGCAGGCGGCTGCCGAGGACGGCAAACTGATGCTGCCTCCGGGCAACAGCGCCTACGACCTGTATCGCTCCGCGCTTGCCATAGACGCCGGCAACAGCGACGCCATGGCCGGTCTGGCCAGTTTGCCGGGGCAGGCCAGAAGCCTGTTCGATCAGGCGCTGGCCGCGCACGACACGGGCCGGGCCGCCAGACTGTTGTCGGCCTTTTCGCAGCTGGCACCAGGCAGTTCGGCCCTGGCCGGGATGCAGACGCGGCTGAATGCCGCCCGGGGTGGCTCGCCTGGCGGCTAGGGTTCTGGCACCGGGGTGACGGGAATGTGCATTGTCGCGACTGCAGTCGCAGAATCCATCGGCTGGCCAGCAGCCAGGCACCTGGCCTGATCTGGATTCTGCGACTTCGCCTCCGGCTGCGCGCAGAATGACGCCAGTCCGGTTGCTGCGTTTATATGTGCCGTTCCCTGGTGGTTGGCATTTTCCCCGCACAACAGCGGGCTCGGCATGCTTGCCATACCCCGTTCGCGGCTGCGCCTCAGGGGCTTTCCTTCATGAGCGAAGGCTCACACAGCAGCATCGTCATTCTGCGCGCAAGCCGCGTAGCGGCTGGAGTCGCAGAATCCATCGGCTGGCCAGCGCCGGCAACCAGGCACCTGGCCTGATCTGGATTCTGCGACTTCGCCTCCGGCTGCGCGCAGAATGACGCCAGTCCGGTTGCTGCGTTTATATGTGCCGTTCCCTGGTGGTTGGCATTTTCCCCGCACAACAGCGGGCTCGGCATGCTTGCCATACCCCGTTCGCGGCTGCGCCTCAGGGGCTTTCCTTCATGAGCGAAGGCTCACACAGCAGCATCGTCATTCTGCGCGCAAGCCGCGTAGCGGCTGGAGTCGCAGAATCCATCGGCTGGCCAGCGCCGGCAACCAGGCACCTGGCTTGATCTGGATTCTGCGACTTCGCCTCCGGCTGCGCGCAGAATGACGGCAGTCCGGTTGCTGCGTTCGAATGAGCCATTCCCTGCCTGATAGCGGCTTCGCGAGACAGGGCGAGCCTGCGCCGGGATGACGGGTATTGGCCGATCCCGCCTGCTACGCCAGATTGCTGGCTGCAAAGTCCCAGTTGACCAGGTTCCAGAAGGCATCAAGGTACTTGGGGCGCGCGTTGCGATAGTCGATGTAGTAGGCGTGTTCCCACACATCGCAGGTCAGCAGCGGGCGATCCGACCCGGTGATCGGGGTGCCGGCGTTGGACGTGTTGACGATGGCCAGCGAACCATCCGGGCGCTGCACCAGCCAGGTCCAGCCGGAGCCGAAGTTGCCGCCGGCCTGCTTGGCAAACTGCTCGCGGAAGCCGTCCACCGAATCAAACGCCTTGACCAGCGCGTCGGCCAGCTTGCCCGAGGGATCGCCACCGCCGTCGGGGCTCATCGAATTCCAGTAGAAGGTATGGTTCCAGGTCTGCGCTGCATTGTTGAACAGACCGCCGCTGGCCTTCTTGATGATGGATTCGAGATCCATGTCGGCCATGTCGGTACCCGCGATGGCATCGTTCAGCTTGTTGACGTAGGCCTGATGATGCTTGCCGTAATGATAGTCCAGCGTTTCCTCGGAAATATGCGGTTCCAGTGCCTTGCGGTCATAGGGCAGTGCGGGGAGTTCAATAGCCATGATGGGTGCTCCTTGTCGTTAGATTGGCCGGGAGAGTGTACAGGGCCAAGCCTTAAGCGGGTCTGATTGGCGCCGGCAATCGCCCGCCCGGCGCGCATCCGGCAGCCTGTCGGACCTCACTCGTTCGGTCTGCGAATCCGCCTGAGCGGTGCATATTTCCGCCGATTCTTGCCCCATGGACCCACTATGGGACTGCAAATCGCCGAAAATCTGTCCTCGCACAGGCGACTGCTCGATCCAGCCGGCAAAGTCCGAAAGGCTGCAGGCCGCTGGTATAATGGCCGTTTTGGATGCCTGCCGCCGCTTGCAAGCGGATCGGCAGACAGGGAACACGGTATGGACATTCGTCGCGAGATCAAGGGGCTGGTGAGCAAGCATCCCCTTGTCCTGTTCATGAAAGGTACGCCGCAGCACCCGATGTGTGCGGCGTCGGCGCGCGCCGTGGAAGCGCTGAACCAGGCCGGTGCCCCGTTTCATGCCGTGGACGTGCAGCAGAATCCGCGGGTGCGCGCCGGCCTGCCCCGTTACGGCAACTGGTCGGGCTTTCCGCAGCTGTTCGTGCAGGGCGATCTGATCGGCGGTTGCGAGGTGCTTGTGGACCTGCTGGAGTCTGGCGAACTGGCACGCATGGCGCAGGATCTGGCCGAGGCGCCGGCCTGATGACGCTGCCGACAACATCCTTGCCGCAGGCATGGCGCGTCGACTCCGACAGCCTGGACGGGCGCGTGATCATGATCACCGGGGCCTGCGGCGGCCTTGGTCGTGCCGCGGCGCACGCCTGCACCCGGGCGGGCGCCAGCGTGGTGCTGAGTGGCCGCAAGGTGCGGCCGCTGGAAGCGCTGTACGACGAGATCAAGGCCGTCGGCCGTGCCGAGCCGGCCATCCTGCCGCTCGACCTGGCCGGTGCATCACCGGCCGACTACGACACCGTCGTCGAGGCATTGCAGGACGGCTTTGGCCGGCTGGATGGCCTGGTGCACGCCGCCGCACACTTCGACAGCCTGACGCCGCTGGCCATGAAGAAGCCGGACGACTGGCTGCGTGATCTTCAGGTCAACCTGACCGCGCCGTTTCTGCTGACCCAGGCCTGCCTGCCGCTGCTGCAGGCGGCCGAGGACAGTGCCGTGGTGTTCGTGCTGGATGATCGCGAACGCCTCGATCGAGCGCACTGGAATGGCTATGGCGTGGCCAAGGCGGGTCTGGAGCGCCTGGCATCGGTGCTGCACGAGGAGACCGACGACAGCGCCGTGCGCGTGCATGCCATGCTGCCGGCGCCGATGCGTACTGCCCTGCGGCGCAAGGCCTGGTATGGCGAGGACAGCATGCAGCTGCCGACGCCGGATGCCGCGGCCGAGGCCCTGGCCTACCTGCTTGGTCCCGAAGCGCGGCCGATGCGCGGAGCGCTGCTGGATCTGCGCTCGACTTCATAGCGTGCCGAGGCCAGCCATGCCAAAGCCGCTGCCGCAAGACACATGCCCGTCCTGATGTTGCGGCCAGATCGCTCACCACGACCTGCACGACTCGCGGCCATTTGACCCGCGGCGGTGTGGCGGCATCAGGGCTCGCGGGCTTGCGCCCGCACTCTGGTTCGTTTTTCATCCTTGCCCGTTGCCGTTACGCTTTCCCGAGTCCCGAGTCCCGAGTCCCGCCAGATCACCAGGAGCCCCGATGGAATCCAACATGACCACATTGTCGGCGGGCCTCCTGCTGTTCCTGATCATGGACCCGCTGGGCAATATCCCGTTTTTCCTGAGCCTGCTCAAGGATGTGCCGCCACAGCGCCGGCGCTGGGTGATGATCCGGGAACTGCTGATTGCGCTGGGCGTTCTGGTGGTGTTTCTGCTGGGCGGCCAGTACATCCTGCACATCCTGCAGCTGAAGCAGGAATCGGTCAGCATTGCCGGCGGCATCGTGCTGTTCCTGATCGGCATACGCATGGTGTTCCCGCCGGCGGACGGGGGTGGCATTTTCGGCAAGGCGGGCGAGGGCGAGCCATTCATCGTGCCGCTCGCCATCCCCGGCGTGGCCGGACCCTCGGCCATGGCTGCGCTGCTGCTGCTGACCAATACCCAACCGGGGCGTACCGTGGAGTGGGGCATCGCGCTGTTCCTTGCCTGGCTGGCCACGTCGGCCATCCTGCTCAGCGCCACCTACCTGTTCCGCTGGCTGGGCGAAAGTGTGCTGACGGCCCTGGAGCGGGTCATGGGCATGCTGCTCATCGCCTTGTCGGTGCAGATGTTCCTGGCTGGCGTGGTGGCATTCATGCGCCAGGCCGGTATTTGAGTGGCTTCCACGCCCGGGTGTGCGACCGGGCAGCTGCCACGAGATTCTGAGCCTGGCTGCGTGCGCGGGCAGGCGTCCGGCGCGGATGCCGTGGCCTTGAATGCGGTGCCGCGACCCCGCCGCCGCGCCCGCCTGGCCGCGGTTTGCGGGGCACTGCCCACGACTTGTCGCGGATTTGCAGAAATTTGCAAAACTGTCACATTTCACTGTTAAACTGTCATTAACGGGCCTGGGGGATTGCCGGGATTCCGTACCAACGCAGCAGACCATGAGATCGGGATCGCGAGCATTCGCTTGGCCCTGGCATTTCGGGATCTGCTGCATTCCGAGGATTGCTAGCAAGGATCAACCGATGAACAAGCGTATTCGCCTGGCAATGCTGCCGCTGGCCATCAGCGCGCTGCTTGCCGTATCACCCGTCATGGCCCAGAACACCTCCGCTGCCATCAGCGGTCACGTGGTTGATTCCAGCGGTCAGCCCGTCGCCAATGCCACCGTGCAGATCGTGCATGAACCGTCCGGTACCACCCGCGTGGTGACCACGGATGCCAAGGGCAACTACAAGGCCTCCGGCCTGCGCGTGGGTGGCCCGTTCGATGTCACCGTCAGCAAGGACGGCAGCTCCACGCAGAAAGACAATGTCTACCTGAAGCTGGCCGAGATCACGGCCGTCAACGTGGCCATGGGCGCCAGCGAGCAGAATGCCCAGGAACTGGGCGCCATCCAGGTCCAGGCGACCGCGGCAGGGCTGGTGTTCCAGCCTGACAACAAGGGTCTGTCGATCAATGTGTCGCAGCAGCAGCTGGAGGCCACGCCTTCGGCCAACCGCACCATCGACGACATTGTGCGTCTTGATCCGCGCATCAACGTCACTGATCCGGGCGACGGTTCCATTTCGGCCATGGGCCTTCCCAACCGCTACAACGACATTTCGGTTGACGGTGTAGGCGTGGGCGACCCGTTCGGCCTCAACGCCAACGGCCTTCCCTACCAGAACACGCCGATCTCGCCGGACACGATTGCCGAGTACAACATTTCCACCACCAACTTTGATGTCACCTCCGATTCGGTCGGCGCAGACATCAATGCCGTCACCAAGTCCGGTACCAACGAGTTCCACGGCTCGGTCTACTACGCCTACCAGAATGCGGGCAGCATGGTTGGTGACGCTGGCTTCCTTGATTCCAGCGACCCCGGCTACAAGTACAACGGCTTTGATCGCAACAGCACCGGCGGCTTCACCCTCGGTGGCCCGATCGTCAAGGACAAGCTGTTCTTCTTCGTTTCTGCCGAGCAGCAGAAGGTCACCCAGATTGGCGCCGACTCGGCCAATGGTCTGGATCCGAGCCTGGGTGACGGTCCGTCGACATCCAACAAGGTCTCGCCGGGCGACCTGCAGAAGATCGTCGACATCGCCAGCGGCTACGGCCTCGACACCGGCGGTTTTGGTGGCAGCTCGGGCGTATCGCTGAACGACAAACGCTACCTGGCCAAGCTGGACTGGAATATCAGCGACAACCACCGCGCCTCCTTGTCCTGGAACCACACCAAGGAAGACCACCCGGTGCTGCTGGGCAATTCGTCCGACTCGGTGGGCGTGACCACCTATCGCTACACGCAGGCGATCAAGAACGACAACATCTCCCTGCAGTTCTTCGACGACTGGAGCAGCAACTTCTCCACCGAAGCGAAGATCGGCTACCAGCATTTCAAGCAGGACACGCAAACACCTATCCAGGCACCGCAGATCACCGTCTCGGTGGACGGATACGGTTCGCCTCAGGTCAATCTGGGTGAAGAGCAGTATCGTCACTACAACAAGATTGATACCAAGGAAACCAACCTGTACTTCGCTGGCACCTACTATGCCGGTGACCATGTGATCAAGGGTGGTATCTACGCCCAGCGCAAGAAGATCTACAACCTGTTTGGCCGTACCGAATTCGGCGCCTACAGCTTCGATTCCATTGATCAGTTCGCCAGCGGCGACTACTACAGCTTCAGCCTGTATCAGCCGGCGCCGGGATACACGATCAACGACGTCGCCGCGCAATGGACCTATACCCAGTACAGCCCGTTCATCCAGGATACCTGGCAGGTGGACGACCAGCTGTCGGTTCAGTATGGCCTGCGCATCAACATTCCCGACGCCAACAAGAAGCCGCTCTACAATGCCGCGTTCGAAGATGCCTTTGGCTATGCCAACAACAATACTCTGAGCCCCAGCAACAAGGTGGTCGAGCCGCGTTTCGGCTTCAACTACCAGTTCGATACCGAGCGCATGACTCAGTTGCGTGGCGGATTCGGTCTGTTCCAGACCTCGCCGCCGACAGTGTGGATGACCAACCCGTACCAGAACAATGGTCTGACGGTCGCCACATTCAAGTCGTATGACCCGTCGTCGGCACCGTTCAGTGCTGACCCGTACAACCAGCCGATTCCCGAGGGCGGCGGTGACATTGTCGGTGTGGTCGATACCATTTCACCGGACTTCAAGTTGCCCACGGCCTACAAGTTCGCCCTGGCGTTTGATCGCGAACTGCCCTGGTGGGGCATGATCGGCTCGGTCGAGTATGCCTACATCAAGGCCAAGGACGCGATCTTCTACAAGGCCATCAACGTGGGTGATCCCACCGGTACGCTGCCGGACGGTCGTGCGCAGTTCTGGTCCATCCCCGGTGCCAATCCGCGTGCCAGCGGGCAGCACCCGTATGCCAACGCCAATCCCGATTTCGCGATTGATTCGACCCTGCTGGACAACACCAACAAGGGCCGTGCGCAAAGCCTGACCCTGGCGTTGCGCAAGCCGTTCTCGGACAGCTGGTATGGCAGCCTGAGCGCCACGTTCAATGACACCACCGAGGTCAATCCGGGCAACAGCTCCCAGGCCTACTCGGGGTACAAGTACGTCGTCAGGGAAAACCCGAACCAGGAATACAGCACCAAGGCCACGCGCAACATCGCGCGCAGCATCAAGGCCTCGCTGACATGGCAGCATGCCTTCTTCGGTGACTACAAGACCCGCGTGTCGGCCTTCTATTCCGGTCACTCCGGTCTGCCGTACACCTGGATCTTCACCGGTGACGTCAATGGTGATGGCATCAGCTACGAGGATCCGGCCTACATCCCGACGATGAACGATCCCCTGGTGCAGTTCGTCGATTATCGCGGCGATCCGGCCAGCAACGAGCTGATCGGCCAGTTCCAGGACTTCCTGTCCAGTGACAGCTATCTGAGCAAGCATCGTGGTCAGATTGCAGGGCGCAACGAGTCACATGCGCCCTGGAACAACAGCTTCGACATGAGCTTCTCGCAGGAAATTCCGGGGCTGTTCGACGGCGCCAAGGGTCAGATTCGTCTGGATATCCACAACTTCCTGAACCTGCTCAACAAGGACTGGGGCGATGTGCGCTATCTGCAGTACGACACGCGCAATCTGGCCGGTTACCAGGGTGTCAACGCGGATGGTCAGTACATCTATCAGATCCCGACCGACCGCAGCGGCAATTTCCAGGCCTCGCCGTACGAGACGCGTGACGCAGGCAGCAATCCGACACGCGTGATTTCACGCTGGTCGGCACTGCTGACGGTCCGTTACACGTTCTGATCTGCCTTTCTTGGCTACAGGAGCCGGCGCCCGCAAGGGCGTCGGCTTTTTTTTTCTGCACGACAGCGCTTGACCTGCGTGGGCCCAGACGGGATGCTTGAGGGTCTTGCTACCATGATGTCATCACCCAGGAACCCGATACACCCATGAACGATTCTGCCCCTGTTCCGGCCAAGCCGGCCACTGTCAGCGCACGTGTCACGCCCATTGGCGGCCTGGCCGTTCTCTCCCGCCACGAAGTGACGCGCTTGCGTGATGCCAGCGATTCGGGGCTGCATGCCCTGCTGCGGCGCTGCGCACTGGCCGTGCTGACCTCCGGCAACATGAGTGATGACCCGCGCAGCATTGCCGAGCAGTATCCGGATTTCGATATCGAGGTGATCCAGCAGGACCGCGGTATCAAGCTGAAGCTGGACAATGCGCCCGGACAGGCTTTTGTGGATGGCGTGCTGATTCCCGGTATCAACGAGCTGCTGATGTCGGTGGTGCGGGACATTGTGTATGTGTCAGGCAAACTGGAGCAGGATGGTTTCGACCTGAGCGCATCCGACGGGCTGACGCATACGGTATTCGAGATTCTGCGCAATGCGCGCATCCTCAAGCCCAATGTGGATCCGAACATTGCCGTGTGCTGGGGCGGCCATTCCATTTCCCGGCGCGAGTACGACTACACCAAGTACGTGGGTTACCAGCTCGGCCTGCGCAGCGTGGACATCTGCACGGGTTGCGGTCCGGGAGCCATGAAAGGCCCGATGAAAGGCGCGGCCATTGGCCACGCCAAGCAACGGCGCCTGCACAATCGCTACATCGGCATTACCGAGCCGGGCATCATTGCCGCCGAGTCGCCCAACCCGATCGTCAATCACCTGGTGATCATGCCGGATATCGAGAAACGCCTGGAAGCCTTCGTGCGCATCGGCCACGGCATCATCGTGTTCCCCGGCGGCGTCGGCACCTGCGAGGAGATTCTCTACCTGCTGGGGATACTGCTGCACCCTGACAATGCCGACACACCGTTCCCGCTGATCTTCACCGGACCGAGTGAATCGGCCGACTATTTCCAGCAGATCGACCAGTTCCTGCGTCTCAGCCTGGGTGATTCGGTGGCCGAGTACTACCAGATCATCATCGACGACCCGGAAGCGGTAGCGCACGCGATGGTCGATGGCCTGCAAAAGGTGCTGCAGTATCGCCTGGAGACCAAGGACGCGTTCTTCTTCAACTGGGCGCTGAACATTCCATTCGATTTCCAGCAGCCATTCAAACCGGACCACGAGGCCATGGCCGCGCTGAAGATTCGCCATGGTCGGCCCATGGACCAGCTCGCGGCCGATCTGCGTCGGGCCTTTTCGGGCATTGTCGCCGGCAACGTCAAGGAGGAGGGCATGCAGATCATCGAGGAGCACGGTCCCTTCCAGATCGACGGCGACGCCGACATCATGAATGCGCTGGACAGCCTGCTGCGGGCGTTCGAGGCACAGCACCGCATGAAGCTGCCCGGCGGCAGCGCCTACGTGCCGTGTTACCGGATAGCCACCGACAATCAATGATCATGGACGCAGGGTGCTGCTGACGACGGAAGCGCGCTGAAGAAGGGAGTAGGGAGTGGGGAGTAGGGAGTAGGAGAGCAGGAGAGCAGGAGAGCAGGAGAGCAGAAGTGTTCGGTTGCGTCGCCAGATCTTCAACTCGGACGTAGGGTGCTGCTGAACGCAGTGAAGCGCACCAGAGAAGGAAGTGGTGAGTAGGGAATAGGCAGTGGGAGAGCAGCAGCGTTTGCTTGGGTCGCCTGGCTTTCCACTCGGACGCAGGGTGCTGCTGAACGCAGTGAAGCGCACCATTGGAAGTTTGGCGCCCCGGTATGTCCGGTTTTTTCGCAGGGCGCGCGTTCAGCGTGCCGTGCTTCGCTGTACACGGGCGCGGTCAGCGGCTTGTGCCACCTTGACAGTGGCAAGTGAAAAAACGAGAATATGCGGCTCGCTGGACGAGACAGACCGATCTGCCTCTGGCTGATCGCGGCAGTCGAGCGACCGGTCAGGACGGCCGGGCTGGCGCATTGCGCCATGGCTGCTCAAGGCGATGCAGCACACAACGGTTTCTGCCCGAATAGCTCAGCTGGTTAGAGCACCTGACTGTTAATCAGGGGGTCCTTGGTTCGAATCCAAGTTCGGGCGCCATACAGATCAAGGGCTTGCGCAACGCGCAGGCCCTTTTTCTTTGCCTGGCGGGAATGCCGGGGCAACGGGTTCTCGCAGCGGGTGGTCGCTGCCCGCCGAGCGCGCGGGACGGCGAGGGCAGGGGCTGACCGGGCTCGGGCACCCTTGATCGAAATCAAGTGGCGCAACTGTTCCGAGGCGTAGAGTCTGGTCCTGCCATGGAACCCGAGGCGGAATGGTTCATTCACGGGAGTACCTGTACATGAACGTCTCAACCCTCGCCGCGATCACGCCCGAGTCTGCGTCAGCTGCACCGCATCGCATTGTCGTCTACCTGATCTGTGCCGGACTGGCTCTTTTTGCCGGTCGCAGTCAGGCCGTGCCCTCCTTTGCGCGGCAGACTCAGCTACCCTGCAATTCCTGTCACGTTGGCGGCTTTGGCCCGCAACTGACGCCGTTCGGACGGCAGTTCAAGTTGATGGGCTACACCATCAAGGCCGGTGATGGCGCCAAAGTGCCCTTGTCGATGATGCTCATCGAATCGTTTACCCGCACCGCCAGGGCACAGACCGAAGCCCCGGCCGACGGCTACAGTCGCAACAACAACACGGAGCTGCAGCAGGCCTCGCTGTTTCTGGCCGGTCGTATCAGTGACCACATGGGCGTGTTTGCACAGGCTACCTATGAAGACGCCGCTGGTGTCATGGGTTGGGACAACGCCGACCTGCGCTATGCACGGACCTTCACAAGCGGCAAGCACAGCGGTATCTGGGGCGTGTCGCTGAACAACAACCCCTCGGTTACCGACGTGTTCAATACGGCACCGGCCTGGACCTGGCCCTACACCTCGGCTGACCTGGCGCCCGGAGCGCCTGCGGTGCCCCTGCTGGTGGATGGCCTTGGCGGCCAGGTTGTGGGGGTCAACGCCTACACCCAGCTTGACGGCACCTGGTACATGGAAGCCGGTGGGTATCGGTCGCTGTCACCGAGTTTTCTGCGCAAGGTCAATGCCGATTTCGACGGACAGATCTCGGGCGTCGCGACCTATTTGCGCGCGGCACGGAGCTGGAACCTTACCGGTGCCAACGTCGAGCTTGGCGGGTTCGCGCTGGATACCCGCCGCAGCCTGCCGGGAGTCAACGCAGCCGGAAATGCAGTGGCGATGTCGGGGCCGACCGATCATTTCCGGGATATTGGCGCCGATGCCAGCTACCAGCACTTCAGCAGGGACGGCAATACATTCACCTTGAACGGGCTGTATGTGAACGAAAAGCAGACCCTGGACGCGACCTACGGCACGGGCGATTCCAGCAATCTGCATGATTCGCTGTACTCGCTGAATGTCAACGGCAGCTACTGGTTCAAGGACACCTGGGGCGCGACGCTGGGCGCGTTTGCCTACGACGGCAGCGCGGATTCGGGGCTCTATGGCGACACATCCAGGCCCAATACCGACGGCGCAATGCTGGAAGTCGACTACAACCCCTTCGGTCAGGCCAGCTCCTGGGCTCAGCCAAACGCCAACATGCGTATCGGGGCCCAGTACACGGCCTACAGCAAATTTGCAGGTCGCTCCCGCAACTACGATGGCTCCGGTCGCAGCGCCAGCGACAACAACACGGTCTATCTGTACCTGTGGCTGGCCATTTGATCCGACGCAACAGCACCGACTGAACGCTCGTACGGCATGAACCTGCGCCACGCGCAGGTTCATGCTTTTGCGTCAGCGGAATGGCCGGGATAGCGGCAAATGATCGCTATTTGGTCGGTCACGAATCGCTGCAGGCGCGAGCCTGGCGGGCGCTGGCGGTGCCCTGACGCGGCCGACCGGAGTTGGAAACCACCACCTTCAGCGCGCTTTGCGGTTGCCCGGCATGGCAGACAACCAGGCTGATATTGCTTCCCGGAGCGCTGCCATCGGGCTGGTAGCGTACCCGCAGGCGACCGCGCGAGCTGTGCACGCGGATGCCCTCGGCCAGGGGGCCAAAGACGTGTTCGGGCGCAGCGTCGGGCTGGAAGTCGTGGTTCTCATCAATGCCCATCAGCCAGCCACCCTCCCAGTTCTGCCCCGGATGGCACCGAATACCGTCGGAGCTGGGGCAAAGAATGGTGTAGGTACCGTGGTTTATGGCTTCGATGCGGCTGAGGTTGAGTGCGCTGACCATCTGGTTGTCCGCCTGAATCACACGGTTGCGGGTCAGCGCATGCTTCAGAGATGGCGCGGCAACCGCCATCAGAATGGCGCTCACGGCCAGGGCGAGCAACAGCTCGATCAGGGTGAATGCGTGCTGGGTCCGGATGCTCACAATGACGTCCTTGTCCTCATGCTCCATGGCGCCCATGATGCCGGGCGGCCAGCAGCGATGGCAGAGGCGCGGGCCGCAGCGCGCTGTCGGTCTGTGCCTACAGCAGTTCCGGTGTCCAGTGCGCGCGAGACCTTGGGACCCTCTGATTAACCCTGAGTAGGTGGCATGACGCCCGGAAAGTCTGCAGTTCGTGCCGCGTGGCGCCGTGCAGGCTGGGCTGCCTGGACAAGCCGTGCGGTGCGGAATGCGGGCTTTCCGGGCGTCACCCAGGCGTTCAGAATCAACAAGCCGGGCCCATGGTGTCTGCCCACAATCCTGCGTTGCACTGACTTGACAGGCAACCAGCCTGCCTGCGCCAGTGCGCCTTGGCTTGCGAACAGACACCATGGGTGACACCTGCCCAGGGTTAATCAGAGGGTCCCTTATAATCGGGGCATGAGCGAACGATTTGAACTGGTGTCTCCCTACGCGCCCGCTGGCGATCAGCCGCAGGCCATCAAGAAGCTGGTGGAGGGCTTCCAGTCGGGGCTGGCACACCAGACCCTGCTGGGCGTGACCGGCTCGGGCAAGACCTACACCATTGCCAACGTGATCGAGCAGGTGCAGAAGCCAACCCTGGTCATGGCACCCAACAAGACCCTGGCGGCCCAGCTCTATGGCGAGTTTCGCGAGTTCTTTCCCAACAACGCCGTCGAGTATTTCGTCAGCTACTACGACTACTACCAGCCCGAGGCCTACGTGCCGGCGTCCGATACCTATATCGAGAAGGACGCCAGCATCAATGACCATGTCGAGCAGATGCGTCTGGCGGCGACCAAGGCACTGCTGTCGCGCCCCGACGCACTCATTGTGGCCACCGTGTCGGCCATCTATGGCCTCGGTGATCCCGAGGACTATCTGAGCCTGCGTCTGATACTTTCCGTTGGCGAGCACATCGACCAGCGCAAATTGCTGCGGCAGCTGACTGAATTGCAGTACACCCGCAACGAGATGGAACTCAGGCGCGGCAGCTACCGCGTGCGCGGCGAGGTTGTGGACGTGTTTCCCGCCGAGTCCGAAACCGAGGCGCTGCGGATCGAGTTGTTCGATGGCGAGATCGAGAACCTGTCCCTGTTCGACCCGTTGACCGGGGAAGTGCGCCGACGCGTGCCACGCTACACGGTCTACCCCAAGACGCACTACGCCAGTACCCGCGAAAGCGTGCTCAACGCCATCGAGACAATCAAGGTCGAGCTCAAGGAGCACCTGGAATTCCTGCGCCGGGAAAACCGCCTCGTCGAAGCCCAGCGTCTGGAGCAGCGAACCCTGTTCGATATCGAGATGATGGCCGAGGTTGGCTACTGCCAGGGCATCGAAAACTACTCCAGGCACCTGACCCGGCGCGAGCCGGGGCAGCCGCCACCCACGCTGTTCGACTACCTGCCGCCCGATGCACTGCTGGTCATGGATGAATCACACGTCACCATCCCGCAGCTGGGCGCCATGTACAAGGGCGACCGCTCGCGCAAGGAAACCCTGGTGGAATTCGGTTTCAGGCTGCCTTCGGCACTGGACAACCGGCCATTGAAGTTCGAGGAGTGGGAGCGGCGCGAGCCACGCAGCATCTACGTGTCGGCGACGCCGCGCGCCTATGAGCTCGAGCATTCGCAGGGCAGCGTGGTCGAGCTGGTGGTACGGCCCACGGGACTGATTGACCCCGAGGTCGAGGTGCGGCCGGTACGTACCCAGGTTGATGATCTGCTGAGCGAGGTGCACAAGCGAGTGGCCATGGGTGACCGGGTTCTGGTCACCACACTGACCAAGCGCATGGCGGAGAACCTGACCGATTATCTGTCCGAGCATGGCGTCCGGGTGCGCTACCTGCACTCGGATATCGAGACCGTTGAACGGGTCGAGATCATTCGTGATCTGCGGCTGGGCGAGTTCGACGTGCTGGTGGGCATCAACCTGCTGCGTGAAGGTCTGGACATGCCCGAGGTGTCGCTGGTGGCAATCCTGGACGCCGACAAGGAGGGCTTTCTGCGCTCCACCGGTTCCCTGATCCAGACCATTGGCCGTGCCGCCCGCAATGTGCGTGGCAAGGCGATACTGTACGCCGATGAAATTACCCGTTCGATGCGTGCGGCGATGGACGAAACCGATCGTCGCCGGGAAAAGCAGGTGGAGTGGAACACCGAACACGGCATTACGCCCAGGACCATCGTGCGCCGCATCGCCGACATCATGGAGGATGCGCGCGAGGACACCCGCATGCGCAAGGGCCGGGTGAGGTCGGGAGGCCGGCGCCAGGTGGCCGAGGATGGCCCGGATTACGCGAGCATGAGCTCGAGCGAGGTGGCATCAGCGTTGCGCAAGCTGGAGGCACGCATGTACCAGCATGCCCAGGATCTGGAGTTCGAGCAGGCCGCCGGAGTCCGCGACGAAATCCGGCGCCTCAAGGAGCAGGCATTGCGTTGAACCGGCTGGCGTGAACACCCCGGGACAGGCCTTGAGACTGTCCCAACTGAACCCTGCATTCGCCTGTTGTGCTTTTCCTGCGATGCAAATGTCCCTTTTTGCCACTGAATTTCGCATATATGTAAGTAGCGTCAGAATAGTCACTTGATGGGACCGCATGACCATGAAACCAGCTCTCACTCGCCTACCCCTCCGCCATGCCTGCAGTGCACTGGTGCTCGGCCTTGCTCTTTCAGTCTGGGCCGGCGCAGCACCCGCGGTCGTGTTCTATGTCAATTCAGCCGCCGACAAGGTCGATATCAATCCCGGCGATGGCGTTTGCGACGCCGATCCGGGCGCAGCAACTGAATGCACGCTGCGCGCCGCCATCATGGAGGCCAACGCCCTGCCCAACGACGCAGGAACCTCACCGGGGTATGATCAGATCGGCCTTTACAGCGGCACATACACGCTGTCGATCGCCGGCCGTGACGAGGACGCCGCGGCGACCGGGGACCTCGATATCACCGAAACCGTGGCAATCTTCGGCCAGACCCCCAACCGGCCGGTGATCGACGGCAATGGTCTGGATCGTGTATTCGACTTCGCCAGCTCCGGCATCCTCCAGGACGTGATCGTACAGAACGGTGATGCGACCGGCGCCGGATATGCTGGCTCCGGCGGCGGCGTGCGCTGCGCTGGCGGTACGGTGTACGTGATCCGGGACATCATCCGGAGCAATGCGTCGGCCACTTCCGGCGGTGGCCTGCACGCCGAGAACTGCGATCTGGCCATAGTCGAGTCGCTGGTCGAGAACAACAGCGTGACCGGGGTTGGCGGTGGCATCGAGAGCCGTTTCGCCACGCTGACGGTGAGCGCCTCGACGGTTCGCAACAACCAGGCGACCGGATCGGGTGGAGGCATTGCTGCAACTTCGACGGATCCGGCCAATTTCGCCTATGTCTACCAGTCCACGGTCAGCGGCAACCGCGGCATCTACGGCGCCGGGATCGATTTTGGTGGCCGCGGCTATCTGGTCGACAGCACCGTGACCGGCAACCAGGGCGGCTATGGCGGCGGCGCGGGTGTGCGCACCTTCAATGCCCTGCAGATTGCCAGCTCGACCATCTACTGCAACCAGTCCACCAGTACCTCCGATGCGGCCGGCGTGTATCTGCAGGGTGCCTCGCCAAGTGTCAGCATCAATCACAGCATCCTGGCCCGCAACAGCAACAGCAATGGCGAGACCGAGTGCAACGGCCCCATGAATTCCGGCGGCTACAACCTGATCGGTGATACCACGGGTTGCACGATCACCGGCATCACCACCGGCAACCAGACCGGCCTGGATCCGCTTTTGGCCGGCCCGTTTCCTCATCCGCTGGCCTCGGGTACCGCAGGCGGGCTGCTGGCCTGGCTGCCTCGTTCGAAGTTCGGTCCGACCGTGGACATGGGCAATCCGGCCGGCAGCACCTACGACAGCGACGGCGATACCTCGACCCCCGAAGTCCCGCTGACCAAGGACCAGTGGAAACTGGATCGGCCCGCCGACGGCGATGGCAATGGCACTGCACGCCCCGACATCGGTGCGATCGAGTCGCCGGTAATCATGATCGACGGCTTCGACTCCGATCCCGGCGCCTGCCCCGCACCCTGAAAACGTCGGCCAGGCTTGCCGCCATCCCGCCGTCCTGCTAAGCTGCCCGGCCCTCGGGACGCAACAGTCGATTTGCAGTCCCCCGGCGGGCGGTTAGCTCAGCGGTAGAGCACTACCTTGACATGGTAGGGGTCACTGGTTCGATCCCAGTACCGCCCACCACCTTTGTCTGATTGTTGCCGGCAGCTCTCAACGAGCTTGCCGGCAATGCCGTGCGCCGGCTACAGCCCGCTCGGCCAGGTCTCGGCCGGTTCGTGACGGGTCCACTGCGGATTGATGTCGATCGGTTCCACGGCGGTGGTTTCGTCGAGGTGGATGATGGCATCGAACTGGTGCGCGATGGAGGCGCTGAAGTAGTGGCTGGGGAGTTCCGTCTCGGGGCGGTAGATCACGCCGATGGCGCGTTCCAGCAGCGGTTCACTCAGCTTTTCCGCGGCGCCGTTGCCCATTTGCAGCACGAAGCGTTCCAGGCCGGTGCGGTAGAACAGGTGTTCGTAGCTGTCGCTGCGTGAGGGCCGTACCCAGCGCCGTTCGGCCGGGTGATCCCAGTCGCGTGCCGCGGTCACGTGGCCGGTATGGGTAGTGAATCCGACGCTGTAGACCTGATCGGTGCCGGCGTGTTCGCGCATCAGCTGGCCGATGTTCCATTCGCCGCGCTGGCCCATCTGGGTGGCGCGCGCATCGCCCAGGTGCGAGTTGTGCGCCCAGACCACGATACGGCCCTCGCGTCCGAGCTGACGCAGGTGGCGGCGCAGCGCCTGCAGGGTCTCGACCATGTGGGCATCGCGCAGGTTCCAGGTGTTCTGGCGACGGCCGAACATGGCGCGGTAGTAGTGCTCGGCATTCATCACCACGCTGGCGTTGCGTTCGGCCTCGAACTGGCGCTCGGCGGCGGCCAGACCGTCGCTGGCCAGGTACTGCGGTGCCTTGCGCAGCAGCTCGACCAGCATGCCGGCGGCACCGCTTCGGCAACTCGGCCTGAGTCCGGCCGCGGCCTGCATGCCGTAGTCCTGCGGATCGCGCACGTGATCGAGCGCGGCATACATTTGCCGCGCGATCATGGCCTGCTCCGGATCGACCTGTTCCAGGTACTGGATCACGGCATCGGCGGAGCGGTACAGGCTGTACAGATCCAGGCCGTAGATGCCGCAACGCTGCGCCATCGGCAGCTTGGCATTGTGTTGCGCCAGCCAGTCGACAAACGCATGCATCGGGCGGTTGCGCCACATCCAGGTGGGGAAGCGCTCGAAAGCGGCGAAGGCGGTGTCCAGTGACATGCCGCTCTCGCCGCGTACATGGCGGTTGAGGGACAGCGCATCGGGCCAGTCCGCTTCCAGCGCCACGGCATCGAATCCGTGCTGCCCCAGCAGGCGCCGGGTGAGGCTGGCGCGAAGATCGTAGAACTCGTGGGTGCCGTGGCTGGCCTCGCCCAGCAGCACGAACGGCCGCTGGCCGATGGCCTGGATCAGCGCGTCCAGATCCCGCTCGGGGTCATCCAGACGGCGGGCCTGATTGCGCACGACTTCAAGCACGGGAGCATGGCGATGATTCATGCCGAAAGGATCGTATACCGGTGATTCCGGACATTGACACAGGTCAAACAGGGCGCTTCGAGGCAAGCGCAGAATGGCACCTCCCTGATTGCGGGAGATGCAGCCATGGTGACGTTGCCATTCAGGAACCGGGCCGATGCGGGCCAGCAACTGGCCCGGGCGCTGCAGGAATATCGCGGCCGTCACGCGGTGGTCCTGGCAATACCGCGCGGCTTGACCGGCTGAGCTCCTCCATCCGCGCAAGCCTGGCCCAGCCAGGGACCTCAGAGCTGGCGCCAGACCCTGTCCGGCAGGTGATCGGCTGGCTCGCGCGGATCGCGTGTGGTCAGTTCATTCATCGGCGAGCAATATCAGGACAGGTTTCATGCCGCGATTCACTCCATTCGACTCATCGGCAGTCCAGGCGCTGACCTCGCCCGAAGACTGAACGGGCGTCAACTCGCCGCGCAGTCGGCTGGCAAGCCTCGCTGGCATGCGTATGAATGGGCGGGAAATGCTGGTATTTTTGGTGTTCATGAGTGCATCAGTCCCTGCCGCTCCGGCGCCCGAGCCCGCGCACATCCTCGTGGTCGATGACGAGGAGGAGATCCGCTTGCTGCTGTCGCGGTATCTGACCGCCCAGGGCATGCGTGCCAGTTGCGTGCCCGATGCCGGCCGCATGCGCGAGCGCATGGAAAGCGGCGGTATCGACCTGGTGCTGCTGGACCTGGGACTGCCCGACGGCGACGGCCTGGATGTGATGCGCGAAATGCGCCAGCGCTGGGACGGGCCGGTGATCGTCATCACCGGGCGGGGCGAGTCGGTCGAACGCGTGGTCGGGCTGGAGCTGGGCGCGGACGACTATGTCACCAAGCCGTTCGATCTGCGCGAGCTGCTGGCACGCATCCGTACCGTGCTCAGGCGCGTGCGTGCTCCCGCGCCAGCCGGCAACACGCTCGACCGCTACGAGTTTGCCGGCTGGACGCTGGAAACCGGCGCGCGCCGACTTCTGCGTGACGATGCCGAGGAGGTACCGCTGACCACGGGCGAATACGATCTGCTGTCGGCCTTTCTCAACAGCCCGCAGCAGGTGCTATCGCGCGATCAGCTCATGGATACCCTGCATGGCCGCGAGTCCGGACCGTATGACCGTGCCATCGATGTGCAGGTCGGACGCCTGCGGCGCAAGCTGGAACGCGATCCGGCCAGCCCCGAGCTGATCAAGTCGGTGCGCGGAATCGGCTACATGCTGGCCGTGACGGTGCAGCGCCGCTGACCGGCGGCCGGGGCCATGCTCAGGGAACTGTTCCAGCTCACGCCCGATGCCCTGGTGGTGGTCGATGGCGAAGGCCGCATCGTCACGGCGAACCAGAAGGCCGAGGCCCTGTTCGACTATCCGCAGGGCAGCCTGGAGGGCCTGCCGATCGAATCGCTGATGCCCGAGTCGGTGCGCGGACGGCACCGGCAGCATCGCGATGCCTACATGCGCTCGCCGCGGGTGCGGCCGATGGGGACCGGGCACATGAACCTGGTCGGACGCAAGCGCAACGGCACCGTGTTCCCGGTGGAGATCGCGCTGGCGCCGCTGGAGAGCCAGGATGGCCGCTTCTATCTCGCTTCGGTGCGTGATTTCTCGAGTACCCAGAGCGCGCGCCAGGCACAGCAGCGCGCGCGCTACGACGCCCTGCTGGCACGGATCGGCAGCCAGGCGCTGGCAGCGACCGACCTTGAGCGTTTCCTGGCGACGCTGCCGCAGCAGCTCTCCAGCGCTCTGAACGTGGAGACGGTGGCCGTGGTCCTGCTGAACCGGGACGGCAGCATCGAGAGTCAGGCGATCGCGGGCGAGGCGGCCCTGAGCGAGGACGCGGATGCCGAGTTTGCCCACCTGGCCGGATCCCGGGATCAGCGCGAGGTGATAGTCGATGCCCTGGAATCGTCAGACTCGAGTCTGCCGATGATTCGCGAGCGCCACGGCAGCGGCATGCTGCTGCCGCTGACCCGGCATGGTGTATCGACCGGGGCGTTGCTGGCCTGGAGCCGCAAGTCCGGTCACTTCGACCATGATGCCCAGCATCTGCTGCGCTCGGTGGCGCTGATGCTGGTGGAGCTGATGCAGCGGCGACAGACCGAGGATCAGCTGGCGCACATGCAGCGCCTGGAAGCACTGGGTCAGATGACCGGCGGTGTGGCACATGATTTCAACAACATGCTGACCGTGCTGTCGGGCAACCTGCAGCTGCTGGAGCTCGAGTGCGAAGGGCGGCCGGAATGCGGGAAGCTGGTAGCCTCCGCCCAGCGTGCGCTGGCGCATGGTGCCGAACTCACCCGCAAGCTGCTGGCATTTGCGCGGCGTCAGCCGCTGGAACCCGAATCCCTGGATCCGCGCAACGTGATCGACGACGTCTGCATGCTGCTGGACCGGACCCTCGGTAGCCGAATTCAGCTGAAGGTGGAATGCGCCGACGAGCTGCCGCCGGTGTACGCCGATGCCGCGCAACTGGAGGCCACCCTGCTCAATCTGGCCCTGAATGCGCGTGATGCCATGCCGCATGGTGGCGAACTGGTGATCAGCGTGGAAAAGGCGGTGCGGCACACGGAGAGGTCCGGCGCGCATGCAGACGGCCAGCATATTGCATTCGTGGTCAGCGATACCGGGCATGGCATGAGTGCCGAGACCCTGGCTAGCGCGATCGAACCGTTCTTCACCACCAAGGCGGCCGGGCGTGGTACCGGATTGGGCCTGAGCATGGCCTACGGGTTCGCCAGCCAGAGTGGCGGCGGCCTGGAGCTGGACAGCCAGCTTGGCTACGGCACACGCGTGACCCTGCTGCTGCCGGCCATTTCAGGCGAGGTTGCCGCGGCGGCCTCGGGTCCGGCGCTGGCCGGGAGTCCGGTCGGCGGCGGCGAGCGGGTGCTGGTGGTGGAGGACGAGCCGGACGTGAGCGAAGTGACCATCGATCTGCTGCGGTCGCTGGGCTACCGGGTGCAGGCGGTCGACTCGGTCGAGCGCGCACTGGCGCTGTTGCAGGGTGAGCACGGCATCGATCTGCTGTTCAGCGACATCAGGTTGGGCGCGGGTGGCGACGGCCGGCTGCTGGCGCGGCGCGTGCGCCAGCAGGACGCGTGCTTTCCGGTGCTTCTGACCACCGCGCACGCACCCGCCGGCAGGGCCGCTGCCGAGGACATTCCCGGCGCGGACATCGAAGTTCTGCGCAAGCCCTACGACCGCGAAGACCTGGCTGCGGCAATTCGACGCTGCCTGGATACCTGACGCAAGCAGAAGCCGATGCGTTGCGGTGCGGTGCGGGATCAGTGCGTGACCAGTTGTGCCCTGAGACCGGCGGTATCGAGCAGGCGCACGCGGCGTCGATCCACCGCGATGAATCCCTGTGCCTGCAGGTGCGACAGCGCGCGGGTGACCGTTTCCAGTTGCAGCGCCAGGAAATTGCCCAGCTCGGCCCGGGTCATCGGCAGTGTCAATTCCACTGTGCCTTCAAGCCCACTCTGCAGCCGGCTGGCAAGGTCGAGCAGGAAACTGACGACCCGGCGTTCGGCCGACATCGACCCCAGCACCAGCATCCAGCCCCAGTCACGGCGTATTTCCGCTGCCAGAAGCGCGGTCAGCGTGGTCTGCAGCAGGTCCTGATGGTGTTGCAGCTGGTTGATTGTCAGTTCCCAGATCTCGCCATCCTCCAGCGCCACGCAGTCGCAGTTGTGGCGCGCCGTGTCCAGCGCATCCAGGCCCAGCATGTCGCCGCGCATGCGGAATCCGGTGATCTTCTCGTGGCCGCCCTCGCTGAGGATGCTGGTGCGGAAGCAGCCGCTGCGGATGAAGTACAGCGCATGCCTGGGCTGACCGGCATGGAACAGGTTCTGCCTGGCACGGACCTTGTATTTCTGCATCGGCAGCCGGGCCAGCGCGGTCTCGATCGGCTGCATGGCCGGGGTCTCGGCCGCGGCGGCAATGAAGCTGTCCACCGGCGAAACAAACGGGGTCGTGCTCGGGGTCTGTACGGCAAGCATGAGGTGCTCCTGGCCAACAAGTTTGCGTCGAGGGCACAGTCTGGGCCGCGCGCGTAACAGCACGATGGGGAGACGGTAACGGTTTGTAACGATTCGCTCCTGCCGGACGAACCTTGATCACGGTCAACCCCGCCCCGCTCCGGATTGCGATGATGTCAGCCATGCCATGAAGATGCCGACATGATGAGTCCTGGACCGACAATCCAATCCCGTACCCGATTCACCCAGCCCTCCGCGGTGGAGTTGTGGGACCGCGAGATCCGCTGGCGAGAAGAGGGCGGCCCGATACGCGACCGCAGCATCGAGTCGACGTGGACGCGACTGACCGATGCGCTCGGCAAGGCCGAGGGTGAAGATGGCCAGACATGGCGCGAGGGCGCCGTCAGCGCCTTGCGCCAGTGGCGTATCCTGCCTGACGAGGTGCTTCTGCGTGATGCCGGGACCGGCCGTGCACTGGCACTGCCCGCGCGGCCGGCCGCGGTGGTCAATGCCGCGGCCTTTGTCACCACCGGTGGCTCCGCGCCGGTGCTGCGTTTCACCTCGATGCAGGCACACGCGGCCATGGCGGTCAGGATGCTGGACAACGCGGTGCAGGTGTATTCACCTGATCGGCCACCCGAGGCGCTGGCTATCGGCCTGATCGGCGTCGGCACCGCGCTGCGACGTCTGCATATAGGCTACGAGTCGGTGGCTGGCGCGCGCATTGCAGGGCGCATGGCGCGCGCAATGGCAACCGGGGCGCTGGCCGGGTCGGCTGCGCTGGCCGAGGAGCGCGGCGCCCGTGCCGAAGTGGGCCAGGCGCCGGAAGCGATGGCGCTTGCCCTGAAATCCTGGATGCCGGAGGAACTGCGCAAGCGGGCGCTCAGGCATGGTCTGCGCTACGCCTGTCTCACCGAGTTGCGGCCGCATCCGCTGCTGGCCGGCCTTGCCGACCGGGTCAGCGATGCCCTCGATCCGGACGTGTATCCACCGTTGCCACAGGTAGACGACAGCCTGCCGCGCTGGCTTGCGAAATGCAGGGCCCTGGCGGCCGAGGTCAATCTGCGCTGTCACGTGCAGCCCTGGATCGACCAGCCGATCGATTATCCGACCCGTGCCATGTTCGGACCGGGTAACGGTCTCGAACATGACGACCGCGAGCCCCGTCCCTCACACCAGGGCGTGTCATGAGCGACATGACGCAACCGGCCACGCTGAGCTTCCTCGGTGCCACCGCCACGGTCACCGGCTCACGCTATCTGGTCCGCTGCGGTGGCCGCTCCTTGCTGGTCGACTGCGGCCTGTTCCAGGGTTACAAGCCGCTGCGCCTTCGCAACTGGGCGCCTTTTCCGGCCGATCCGGCCTCGATCGACGCGGTCATCCTGACCCATGCGCATCTCGACCACAGCGGCTACCTGCCGCGGCTGGTGCGCAACGGCTTCAAGGGTCGCATCTGGTGTTCGGCCGCGACCGCCGACTTGTGCCGCATCCTGTGGCCCGATTCGGCCAGTCTGCTGGAGGAAGAGGCCGAGCACGCCAACCGGCACAAGTCCTCGCGTCATCATCCGGCCTTGCCGCTGTACGATCAGCATGATGCCGCGCAAGCCTTGAAGCTGTTGCACGACGTGGAATTCGACCACAGCTTCGAACCGGTGCCCGGACTGCGCGCGCACCTGCGGTGCCAGGGCCATATCCTGGGCGCCGCTGCGGTGGCCCTGGATACGCCCGGCGGACGGGTACTCTTCAGCGGCGACATCGGCAGGCCGAACGATCCGGTGATGCCGGCGCCGGCTGCGATCGAGGACTGCGACTGGATCGTCACCGAGTCCACCTACGGCAACCGGCGGCATGCGCCGGAAGCGCTCGAGGACGAGCTCGAAGCGGCCGTGCAGCCGGTGCTGGCGCGCGGCGGCGTGGCGATCATCCCGGCATTCGCGGTCGGCCGGGCGCAACTGCTGCTGTATCTGCTGGTTCGGCTGCAGCAGAGCGGGCGGCTGCCGCATGTGCCGGTGTACCTGAACAGTCCCATGGCCAGCGACGTCACCGATCTGTATCAGCGCCATGCCGGGCTGCATCGACTGGGCGCGCCGGAGCTGCGCGCGATGGCCGAGGCAGTGACGGTAATCAACAGCGTCGAGGAATCCAAGGCCCTCAACACCCGCCATGGTCCGATGGTCATCGTCTCGGCCAGCGGCATGCTCACCGGCGGACGCGTGCTGCATCATCTGATCGCATTCGGCGGTGATCCGCGCAATGCCATCATCCTGGCCGGGTACCAGGCCGGGGGCACGCGCGGCGCGGCGCTGGAAGGCGGCGACAGGAGCCTGCGCATCTACGGTCAGGATGTCGATATCCGTGCCTCGGTCACCACCCTGGACGCCGCTTCCGCCCATGCCGACGCCGATGAAATCCTGGACTGGCTGCGCACTTCGCCGCGCCCGCCCCGGCGCGTATTCATCACCCACGGCGAAGCGGAAGCCGCCGAGCGATTGCGCGTGCGCATCAAGCGCGAGCTGGGCTGGGAAGCACACACGCCGGACTATCTGGAACAGGTTGAACTGGATTCCGCCGACGACTGATCCGGTACGACCGCTGGCTCTGATCTCTGGGCAGGGTGTTCATCCGGACAGTGCGCCGGAGCAGGGGATCGGCATTTTCGTCATCCCGGGCGCCGCGCAGCGGCGATCCGGGATCCATTTTGACCGTCATGAATGATGTCGTGCAGTCAAACATGAAAATGGATCCCGGGTTCCGTCTGCGGCGGCCCCAGGACGACCAGGCAAGAGGGCATTCAGACGCCCATCAGTCGCGTACCACTGAACAATTTTGTGGCGATACACAGCTGGAACCGGCCGGGCCGCGCCAGCTTGGGGAGTTCAGTGCACGGCCACGCGTTTCGAGCCGTTGGCCGACTTCTTCGGCAGTGTCAGCTTCAGCACCCCGTCCTCGTAGCGTGCCTGGCACTTGCCGGCATCGACCATGCCCGGCAGGGTGAAACTGCGGTAGGCCTTGCCCTCGAATCGCTCGCTGTACAGCGTCTTGCTCTGGTCCGCCTTTTCCTCGTCGCGCTTGCTGATCTCCGCCGAGACCGTGACCTGGCGGCCATCGACCGAAATATCGATATCCTTCTTGCTGACGCCGGGCAGGTCGATGCTGACCACATAGGCCTTGTCCTCCTCCTGCACGTTCATGCGCATGTCCAGGGCACGCTCCTCCTCGCCGGTCATCAGGCGGCCGGCAAGGCCTCGATAGAGATCGTCCAGATTGCCAAGCGGGTCGAAACCGGAAATCTGGCGAAACGGATTCCAACGCGTGGGAATACTCATGATGTTTTCCTCCAGTTGCGCTCCTCCGCAGGCACCGCGACGACGGAGAAAGCCATGGCGCGCCCGCCGGTAAGGCTCCGAGTTGATCGTGATCAATATCGGGCTCGCGCGTTGGCCGATCATGGAGGCTGACGAGCGATGGCGGTCGCGTATCCGGGAGAGCCGAAACGAACGACAAGGAAATTCGGAACCGGGTCACGGCAGCGCTCGATTTCGAATCCGGCATCGCTGCCCCAGGCGTGAGCAACCACATCAGAACCGAGCCTGCTTGCCGAAGCCTCAGCGGTGCACCAGCGCATCGGGGATGCATTGAGGGGTGATGCGCAGGTGGAGGCGCGCAAGATCGAGGTTCGCATCGAGAACGGCGGCACCGTGGTCCTGCAGGGCAAGGTCGACAACCGGCTGGAACGGGCCGCGGTGGCAGCTGCGGTCTGGTCCGCACCGGGCATGACCCCGGTGGTCGATAGCCTGACCATCACATCATGAGAGGACACATCGCATGAATACCGACAAGCAAGGAAATACCGGATCGGCGTCTTCGGCAGATCGCCGCATGCCGGCCGTGGATGCGCATGCCGGACCCGATAATCCGCGCTGGTCCGAGACCCTGCGCGACGGTACCCGGGTACTGATCCGCCCCGTCACCCATGCCGACAGGGAAGCCGAGCGTGCCTTCATCGAGGGCTTGTCGGAGCAGTCGCGACGATTCCGGTTCCTGGGCCAGATGCATATTCCAAGTGACAGGCTGCTGGATTCGTTCACCGACATCGACTACGTGCACAATGTCGCCTTCGCGGCGGTGGTGGCCACGGACGGTGGCGAGCCGGAGCGCATCGTCGGCGTCAGTCGCTACAGCCTGGACAGTGACGGCCGCAACTGCGAGTGCGCGGTCACGGTGGACGATCACTGGCAGTCGCGCGGCCTGGGTACCCTGCTGATGAAACACCTGATCGAGATTGCCCGCGAGCATGGCATCGAGCGCATGGTGTCGCTGGATGCGGCCGACAATACCCGCATGCAGAAGCTGGCCGAGGATCTGGGGTTCACCACCCGTCTGGATCCCGACGACGCGTGCCTGGTGAGTGCACACGCTGGATCTGTAGACGGCACGAAAAAATCCCGGGTGGCCAGCGGCCACCCGGGATGCTCGTGTGCCGGTGCACGCCGAGTATCAGCGCGAGAACAGTACCGGTATGCGGGCCTGCATGAACAGTTCGCGGGTGGTGCCGCCGAGGATCCATTCGCGCAGCTTGGAGTGGCCGTAACCCCCGGCGATGAGCAGGTCCGCACCGGTGGCATCGGCATGCGCCAGCAACGTGGCCGCGACGCCCTGGCCATGGGAGTCGAGCACATCCACCCGCACCTGCAGGTCGTGTCGTGCCAGATGGGCGGCGATATCCGCACCGGGCTGGTCGCCGTCTTCGGTACTCTCGCCGCCGCGGACGGGATCGACGCTCACCACCTCGACCGAGGTTGCGGCACGCAGCACCGGCAATGAATCATGCAGGGCCCGGGTGGCTTCGCGTGTCGGCCGCCAGGCCATGATGGTGTGACGTGGTGGCCAGTTGACGGTGCATCCGGGCGGCACCACCAGTACCGGCCGGCCCGATTCCATCAGCAGGGCGCTGAAATAGCTGTGCGCCAGGATCGCCTCGTCGCGGTTGTCCCCGGGTCCCGTGATCACCGCCAGGTCAGCGTAGCGCGCGTGGATGGCGGATGTTTGCTGCGCGGCCACCAGCATCGACTCGGCCAGACGCACCTCGCTGGAGATGGTTTCGCGCTGCAGCCGGGTGCGCCAGCGCTGCGCGGAGTTGCTGGCATGCGCGCGCAGATCGTCATACAGGCGTGTGATGTCGCCTTCGGAATTCAAGCCCCAGGGTCCCAGCGTAGGCATCGGCAGGTTGAAGCTGTCCAGGATGACCAGATGGGCCTCCTGCCGGATTGCCATTTCGATGGCTGCTTCCACGGTATCGTTGTCGCCGGCGGCGCCGGTGATCGGGACAATAAGTTCTTTGAACATGGTCAAGGACTCCGTTGCTGGAGCGCCCGGCTCCGTTGCGCTTACAGTGCGAGCATGCCGCGGGGCGCGTATTGACCTGAATCAAACCGCGGATAGCATGCGCACGCAGTCCCGGCGCAGCGCCGGCCGACGCTCGGCCAAGCGCCGTTCGGGGCCTGTTGCCAGACACTGCCATCTCGCCGTCCTGCCAAGTCGCCAGACCCGCGGTAGGCAATATTCGATTTCAGTCCGCGGCCAGCGGTTGACCCAGCGGAAAAGCGCTACCTTGACATGGCATGGGTTACTGGTTCGATCCCGGTACCACCCACCGCCTCCGGGCTTCATGGCAGTTGGTTTCCTGGCATTTCCGGTTCCCCACTGGCTCAGGCAAGCAGGCGTCCGATGTGCTCGAGCCACAGGTCCGCGGTGGCATTTCCATGGGCCCAGAGCAGATAGAGCAGTCCGCCCAGATTGAGCGCAGTCATCAGCCAGAAGACGCGCAGAAATGATTTTTTGCCGGACTTGTGATGGAAAAGTCGCTGTGCCGCGATGGCGCCGGGCCAGCCACATGCCAGCGCCAGAAGATGCAGTGTCGATTCCCGCGTTCTCCATCGACCGGATCGCGCGGCAAGCTTGTCCCAGCCATAGACCAGAAAGGTCACCAGACTCGCGGCAGAATAGACGCAGGCGAACAGCCAGGACAGGCTGCCGATCAGGGCTGCGCCTGCCAGGGCGGCCGCGAACGACAGGGCAAAGACAGGCGCTGCCCGACGGCGGTGATCACCCGGAAGGGCGTCGCGGATGGCTGCATCGGCGTATCGAACACGGGCGGCGCAGAGTCGGCCCTTGTTGTCTTCGGCAAGCTGGAAGCAGACCTGCTCGCCCGGCTGCGGGCGACGCGAATGCGACCGGAATGCCCTGATGTGCACGAACACCGGTTTGCCACCGCGATCCGGGAGAATGAAGCCGAAGCCGCGGTCATCATCCCAACGCGCGATCGATCCTTTCTGCCTCATGACAGCCTCTTTGGCCATGCGGGCAGCGTGCCCGGATTCGGTATTGCCAATGGCGCATCGCCGCGGCTGTACCCACTGGCGAGGGCATGCGACAATGGTCGGCTTCGTGGTGCCGTTCGGTGCCGGGTCACCGGGCTTTTCCAGTGTAGGACGCGTTCAGAAATCCGGCGCCGTTCCAGGCGCATTCCTTACCGTGGCTGCCAAAGTGGGGAGCCGTTCTGTTTTTCCCTGTCGTTTGCGGCCCCAGGCTGCGGCGGCCGGGCGCGTGCGAGTCTGTTTTCATGTCTTTGTCTTTTGGCGAAATCCGCAACAATTCTCTTTCCGGTCTGACGGTGGCCCTGGCCCTGGTGCCCGAGGCGCTGGCCTTTGCCCTGGTGGCGCATGTCAATCCCCTGACCGGTCTTTATGCCGCTTTCGTGCTTTGCCTGATCACGGCGATGTTCGGCGGCCGACCGGGGATGATCTCCGGTGCTACCGGCTCCATGGCGGTGGTGATGGTGTCGCTGGTTGCCGAGCACGGCGTGCAGTACCTGTTCGCTACGGTCGTGCTGCTGGGCCTGTTGCAACTGCTGTTCGGCGCGCTCAAGTTCGGCAAGTTCATCCGCATGGTGCCGCACCCGGTGATGCTGGGCTTCGTCAATGGCCTGGCCATCGTGATTTTCATGGCCCAGTTGCCGCATTTCAAGCACGTCGATGCCACGGGCACCCTGCAATGGCTGCAGGGCGCGCCCTTGCTGGTGATGCTGGGCCTGGTTGCCCTGAGCATGGCCATTATCTATCTGCTGCCGAAGCTGACCCGGCTGGTGCCGTCGGCTCTTGCCGCGATCATCCTGGTGGCGCTGCTGACGCAGCTGGCGGGTATCGATACCCGCACCGTGGGTGACCTGGCATCAATCAAGGGTGGCTTCCCGCCGTTCCACATTCCCGACGTGCCGTGGAATCTGCAAACGCTGCGCATCGTGTTCCCCTACGCGCTGATTCTCTCGATCATCGGCCTGACCGAATCGCTGCTTACCCTGAACCTGATCGACGAAATGACCGAGACCCGAGGCCAGCCCAATCGCGAGTGCGTGGCCCAGGGCGCAGCGAACGTGCTCAGCGGCTTTTTCAGCGGCATGGGTGGTTGCGCCATGATCGGCCAGAGCATGATCAACGTGAACGCCGGCGCCACCCGCAGGCTGTCGGGCATCGTTGCGGCGGTCGCGCTGCTGAGCTTCATTCTGTTTGCCTCCGACCTGATCGAACGGATCCCGCTGGCGGCGCTGATCGGCGTGATGTTCGTGGTCGCGGAAAAGACCTTCGAATGGGGCAGCGTGCGTGTGTTCGGCAAGGTTCCCAAGGCCGATGCACTGGTGGTGGTGGCCGTGACCCTGGTGACCGTGTTCACCGATCTGGCCATTGCCGTGGTCGTGGGGGTGGTGATTTCCGCCCTCGTGTTTGCCTGGCAGCACGCCAAGCATATCGAGGTGAAAACCTCGATTGACCGTGAGGGCTGCAAGATCTACGCGCTCAAGGGAACCCTGTTCTTTGCGTCCGTCAGCGGATTCTCCGACCTGTTCACGCCGCGCCAGGATCCGCAGGAGGTGGTCATCGAATTCATGGATGCCAAGGTCATGGACCACTCGGCCATCGAGGCGATCGACGCGCTCGCCGAGCGCTATCAGAAACTCGGCAAGCGCCTGCATCTGCGCCACCTCAGCCCCGATTGCGCCGAGCTGCTGCACAAGGCACGGCACATGATCGAGGTCAACGTGCTCGAGGATCCTGTATACCACCCCGCCGATGACCAGTTGGGCTGATGCAAGTCATTGCGCCACTGATCATGCTCTGGTGCTGCGATGTTGCGGACTATTCCACCGTGACCGACTTGGCCAGGTTGCGCGGTTGGTCGACGTCGGTGCCGCGCAGTACGGCCACGTGGTAGGCGAGCAGCTGCAACGGCACGGTAAATACCGCCGGGGCAATGAAGTTGCCGCCCGAGTGGACCTTGACCAGGTAGCTGCGCTCGGCACTGATGTCGGCGTCGGCATCGGCAAACACGTAGAGTTCGCCGCCGCGCGCACTGACTTCCTGCAGATTTGATTTCAGCTTTTCCAGCAGCTGGTTGTTGGGTGCCACGGCGATCACCGGCATGTCCTGGTCGACCAGCGCCAGGGGGCCGTGCTTGAGCTCCCCGGCGGGGTAGGCCTCTGCGTGGATATAGGAGATTTCCTTGAGCTTGAGCGCGCCTTCGAGGGCCACCGGGTATTGAACGCCACGGCCCAGGAACAGGGCATGCTGGCGCGGCACGAAGCGCTCGGCCATGCGTGCGATCTGGCTGTCCAGTTCCAGTGCCTGCTCGATCAGACGCGGCAGACTGGCAAGCTCCGCGCAAAGATGGCCGAGCTTCTCTGCAGCCAGGCCATTGCGTTGGCCCAGTTCCAGTGTGAGCAGGGCCAGCGCGCTCAGCTGACTGACGAATGCCTTGGTCGAGGCGACGCCGATTTCCGGTCCGGCGCGGGTCATCAGTGTCAGATCGGTTTCGCGCACGAGCGAAGACTCGGGCACGTTGCACAGGGCCAGGCTGCCCAGATAGCCCCGCTGCCTTGCCTCGCGCAGGGCGGCGAGCGTGTCCGCGGTTTCACCTGACTGGGAAATGGTGACCAGCAGCGTGCCCTCGGGAACCACCGCCTTTCGATATCGGAATTCACTGGCCACCTCGACGCTGACGGGTATGCCGGCCAGGCCCTCGAGCCAGTAGCGCGCGACCAGCCCGGCGTGGTAGCTGGTGCCGCAGGCCACGATATGCACGGCGCGGGTCTTTGCCAGTAGTGCGTCCGAGTCGATGCCGAAGATGTTGGGCAGCACGCCATGCTCGCCCAACCGCGCCTCCAGTGTGTCAGCGACAACCCTGGGCTGCTCGAAGATCTCCTTGAGCATGAAGTGGCGGTAGGGCCCGCGGTCGATGGTGTCGCCGGAGAGCGTGCTTTCGCGGCTGGCACGTTCGACCCTGGTGCCATTGTGATCGAGGATGTCCACTTTTTCGCGGCTGATCTGCACCAGATCGCCTTCCTCCAGATAGACCACCTTGCGGGTCACCTGGATCAGCGCCTGGACGTCGGATCCCAGAAAATGCTCGCCAATGCCGATACCCACGACCAGCGGGCTGCCGCGACGTGCGCCGACAATGACGCCCGGCTCGGACTGGCTCAGGACCGCGATGGCATAGGCGCCTCGCAGGCGACCCGTTGCCTGCTGAACGGCTTGCTGCAGACTGGCTCCGGCCTCGACGAACTGATTGACCAGGTGGGCAATGACTTCGGTGTCGGTTTCCGAGCTGAACTGGCAACCGCTGCCGGCAAGCTCGGAGCGGAGCGCTTCATGGTTTTCGATGATGCCGTTGTGGACCACGGCGATCGGCCCGGCTACGTGTGGGTGGGCGTTGCTCTCGCTGGGTTCGCCATGCGTGGCCCAGCGGGTATGGGCAATGCCGGTGTGGCTGCTGAAGGGGGCGGCCTGCAACCGGCTTTCCAGTTCCCGCACCTTGCCCTTGGCACGAATGCGATGAATGCCATCGTCGGTAAGCGCCGCAATGCCAGCCGAATCGTAGCCGCGATATTCCAGTGCCTTGAGGCCGGCAATCAGGATCGGCAGAACATCACGTTGGGCGGTAGCAGCAACAATTCCGCACATGAGCGGGCCTCCGGGAACAGGGTTCGCATTTTGGCACGTTGGATGAGTGTCTGCCATGCCCGCGCCCGGTTCGAGTCAGGAGCTGCCCGACGCAGTACACTTGGGCTCCAGCCCGGGGCTCGGGCGTTGTGGGAGAGGGTTGTTGGCCGGTTTCATGCGGCAATATGCAACGCGCTGGCGAAACCTGCTGCTCGTTGCCGAGGCGCTAACTCTGATGGGTTCGGTGTACGTTGCCGTGTTTGTGCGCTACTTCACCAGCGACGACCCCCTGCATGCCTATGCCGGCCACTGGCTGGTGCTGTTGCGGGCGGGCGCATTCATGCTGGCCGTGATGGTCGGTTTGACCGCCATGGGGCTGCATCAGCTGCATCTGCGTGAAAGCTGGTTCGGAGTGCTTGCCAGGCAGATGGTCGGCTTCGCCATGGGCTGGGTCGGACTGGTCATGCTGTACTACCTGGTTCCTGCCCTGCATGTGGGTCGCGGCCTGCTGTTCATCGCCATGCTGCTTGGTTTCGTGTTGCTGACGCTGGTGCGCTGGCTGCTGGACCGGATCGTGCATATCTCGGCTTTTCAGCAGCGTGTGGTAGTGCTTGGTGCGGGCAAGCGGGCGGCAATCATCCCGCAGCGCATGCGGCGCAAGGCTGACAGGATGGGCTTCAAGCTGGTCGCCTTTCTGGCGCGCCCCGGGCAGGATATCGTGGTGCCCCGCGAGCAGGCGGTAGTGCTGGATTGCCCGCTGGACCAGTGGGCCAGCGAGCATGATGTGGACGAAATCGTGGTTGCCGTGGACGACCGGCGCGGCGGCTTGCCGATGGACGAACTGCTGGCATGCCGCGAACGCGGTATCGATGTCACCGAACTCAGCACCTTCATCGAGCGCGAAACCGGTCGCCTGCAGCTCAGCCTGACCGATCCGTCCTGGCTGATCTTTTCCGATGGCTTTGATGTGTCACCGTGGCGCCGTCTGAGCAAGCGGACCTTTGATCTGGGTATTGCCCTGCTGCTGATACTGCCTTGCCTGCCGCTGATGGCAGTGACGGCTCTGGCCATCATGCTGGAGTCCGGTCCGCGCCAGCCGTTGCTGTACCGCCAGACGCGAGTGGGCGAACGCGGACGCTTGTTCAGCGTGATCAAGTTTCGCAGCATGCGAACCGATGCCGAGGCCGATGGTGTGGCGCGCTGGGCGAGCAAGAACGACAGTCGGGTGACTCGGGTCGGGCGGCTGATTCGCAAGACGCGGCTGGATGAACTGCCACAGTTGTGGAACGTGATGCACGGTGACATGAGTTTCATCGGTCCGCGTCCGGAACGCCCTGAATTTGTCGAGGAGCTGTCGCACAAGATCCGCTACTACCAGCTTCGCCATGCCGTGAAGCCGGGGCTGACCGGCTGGGCACAGCTGCGCTATCCCTACGGGGCGTCGGTGAAGGATGCCGAGGAAAAGCTCAAATACGATCTGTTCTACGTCAAGAATCATCACCTGCTGTTTGATCTGGCCATCCTGATCCAGACCGTCGAAGTGGTTCTTTTCGGGCGCGGAGCACGCTAGCTGAGCCAGGGCAGGGACTGGTTGGCGGCAGCCCACAGCAGCGCTGCCAGCAGCAGGATGAACATCAGCAGGGCCAGCGTACGCAAACGCGTGGGAGCCTCCTCGGCGGGCTCGGTGGACGGCGGCGGATGGGGCGCGTGCGCTCTGCTGCGTGCAAGCGCCGGGCTGTTATCCGCGGCATGGGGGTGCGCGGGCGTGCCCGGAAGCCGGCCCATGCGGCGCTGAAAATCGAGGGCTGCGCCATACAGGATATTGAGTTGCTTCAATGCCTGTCCGTCGCCCTGCTCGCGATCAGGGTGCAATCTCGCCACGCGACGGCGGTAGGCCATGCGCAAGTCATGCAGGGAACAGCCGGGCTCAAGTCCCAGTTGCCTGTAGAGGAGCGAGAAGTCAGTTGTCTCGGCCAAAATCACCCCCAGTCGGCACGCTGCTGTCGCCGGTGTGGGCCAGTGTACTGCTTCCGCCTGTCCGATCCAGAGGCTGCCCGCCCGTGCCGGGTCGCGTGAGCGGTGCCTCGCCGCATGCGCCTGCCATGGGCGTCCCGGCCTCGGTGGCTGGAGAACGCCTTTCCTGTGATGCCCGTCGGCACGCGCGGTTCGGGTCGCGGATCCTGCCCTTGATTGCGCTGAGGGCAGCCAGCAGAGTGATCCCGGCGCCACCACATGGGGTACCATCGCATGTCATGCATGCTCCCCCGCCCAGCGCAAACAAGCTCACGTTCCGCCGGTACTGCGCGGTTGCCTGTCCCGGTTGTGTCGCGGTCGGGATCGGCACGGTGGCGGCTCACGGGGGCGGTTGAATCATGTTTGTCCTGATCTGCCTGTACCTGTTGATGATCATCGTCAGGCCACAGGATTTCATGCCCCTGCTGACCGGCATCCCCATCATGCCGGCCTTGATGATCCTGGCCCTGTTGAGCTGGATGCTGTCGCCGCGCAAGAATCTGGATGCGCCACAGTATCTGCTCCTGACCCTGTTCGTGCTGGTCACCTCGGCGTCGATCCTGGCTACCGGCTGGGTCGGCGGCGCTCGGCAGCAACTGCTCGACTTCGCACCAGTTCTGGTGGCATTCGTGGTTCTCGCCAATGCCCTGGACAGCGAGCGGCGCATCCGCATCGTGATGATGCTTCTGGTGCTGTGCGGAGCCCTGCTGGCCTGGCATGGCATCTACCAGTTGTCCCACGGTGGTATCGGATGGACGGGCGCCGGGCTGTCCGAGGACAGGCGCATCCAGTACGTGGGCATCTTCCACGACCCGAATGATCTGGGCCTGCTGTTCGTGATGGTGCTGCCGATGGCGGTCTACCTGATGCGTCGTGTCGGGGCCCATTTTCCTGGCCGGCTTCTGTGGCTGGCTTGCGCCTGCCTGCTGGTGTATGGCGTCTATCTGACCAAGTCGCGTGGCGCCATGCTGGCGATGGCTGCGATGTTCGGGGTCTATGTCTGGCGCAAGCGCGGGGCTTTGCTCGCCATGGTCCTGGGCGTATTTGCGCTGGGTGTGCTGAGAGTGGTCTCACCGCGCATGAACGAGCTGAACCCGGATGAGTCCTCGGCATTCGGTCGAGTCGACGCCTGGTATGAGGGTCTGCACATGTTCATGTCACATCCCCTGCTGGGGGTGGGCACCAACAACTTCACCGACTACAACAATCTGACTGCGCACAATTCGTTTGTGCTGGTGATGGCCGAAACCGGATTCATCGGCTACGTGCTCTGGCTGGCTTTTGTCTGCTACGGCTTGTGGATGGCCTTGAGTCTGGTGCGTTTCCAGCCGGATGCCGAGTGGCTTTCCGGTGATGATCAGGCACCGCTGCGATGGCAGCAACTGCACGCGCTTGGCATGACCATGCTGCTGTCGCAAACGGGATTCATCGCGGCAGCGTTCTTTCTCTCGCGAAGCTATGTGCCGATCCTCTACTTCCTGGAAGCCATCGTGCTTGCATCCTATGTCTGCGCACGCGCCCAGGTTCCCGGACTGCCGCACTTCGAACTGCGCCGTGACCTGATGCGGTGGCCGCTGCTGGCGGCCGCCAGCATTGTGGCCCTGTATGTCCTCGTACGACTGCTGTTTGCCGTGTCATGAGCGAGCGAGGTCAGGCCCTGCGCAACACGCTGCTCTCGTCGGTGGCGATCTATGTCGAATATGTGCTCGGCATGCTTGCCTCCATCCTGGTGGCGCGTGAACTGGGGCCCGAGCACTACGGTACCTACAGCCTGATCATCTGGATGGCCGGTCTGGGCGTGGCATTCACCAATTCCGGTACGGCAACCGCGGCCATCAAGTTTGTTGCCGAACTGCGCGGCGGAGATCAGGAAAGCATGATCCCGACTGCCTTGCGCTTTCTGCGGCGTGCGCAGCAGGTTTTCCTGGGCGTTGTCGCCCTGGCAGGTGCGGTGCTGATCTGGCTGTTCGGTAGGCACATGCTGCCGGGCTACGATGATCGCCTGATCTTCGGTGCCTTGCTGCTGGCCGTCAGTCTGCGTGCGCCGTACATGTTCAACATTGCCGTGGCCAAGGGATTCGAGTGCTTTCGTGCCACGGCAACCATTGCCAGTATTGCCACTCCAATCAATCTTGCGCTGGTGCTGGGCGCCTGGTACCTGCATGCTCCGGTTTTGGGCTTCCTGCTGGTGTATCTGGTTTCCGGTGCGGTGTTCTATCTGGTGTCGTTCTGGCAGGTGCGCAAACTGGAGCGGCCGCTGGGGCGGGGCATTCCGATGCCGCCGGCACTGCGAGCTCGGGTATTCAGGCACATGCGGATCGTGGCGGTGACCGTTGCGGTGTCCTTCCTGGGCGCGCGCGAGGTGGAGGTGCTGTTTCTCAAGCTCTACGATTCGGCCGCGGCAGCGGGACATTTCAAGGTCGCCTACCAGCTGGCTTCGGGTGCCGCTTTGCTGGTACCCGGCGTATTCAGCGCCCTGTTGCTGCCGATGATGGCGCATGCCGTGACACGCGGAAAGGATTTTGCCGCGCAACGCTTTGTCAGCTCCACCACCTATCTGGCGATGCTGGCGGTGCCATTGATGGCCTTCGGCGTGATTTTCGCGGCACCCGTCATCCAGGTCCTGTTCGGTGCGGCCTACGCACCCGCGGCACCGGTATTTGCGGTACTGCTTTGCGCCGGCTCGCTTGCCGCCATGTCCGGCGCGGCCAGCGGTCTGCTGATCAGCGCGGATCGCCAGCACCATATGCTGGTTCTGACGCTGCTTACCGCCACGCTGAAAATCGCGCTGGACTGGTGGTGGGTCAAGGTGGCCGGCTTGCCCGGCGCCGTCGCCGCCAACTTCACCGTGGCCGTACTGGGCACGGCGGCGGTGCTGGGTCTGGCCATGCACATGGGGCGCACCGGCCTGGCCTGGGGCCGGCTGGCCCGGATTGCTCTGGCCGGTGGCGCGGCGGCGCTGTGTGCCTGGCCACTGCACCACCTCCTGCCTCCCGGTCCGCGCATACTGGCCGGCTTCGTGGTGGTATCTTTGACATATGCGTTTGCCACCGTGCTGTTCGGCTGTTGGAGCCGTGCGGACATGGAGTACATCCAGACGCTACTTGTGCGTGTCAGCGGCGGGCGCCCACGTTGGTTGATGCGGCTGTTGACGAAGGTCGCGGGCAGGGGAATGTGAGTTGGCCTCAGTGTACGAACGACTATTCCGGTCTGTGCTCTATCCCGCCTACGAGTCGGGTTTGCGGCGGCGCAGAACGTTTCGCTGGCTGAAGGAATACGAGGCCAGCCAGTGGTTGTCGCCGGAAGAGATCGAGGCTCTGCAGTGGCGCAAGCTGAAGACCCTGCTGGAACATTGCTATGCCAACGTGCCGTATTACCGTCGGCAATGGCTCGAGGAGGATATCCATCCGCGGGACATCCGTACACGAGAGGACTTTGCCAGGCTGCCGCGCCTGACCAAGCATGATATCCGGCACAACTTCGAGCAGCTGCAGGCGCCCGCGTTTCGCAAGCGAATGATGTACAAGGCGACTGGCGGGTCCACCGGTGAACCGCTGCGTTTCGGCTACACGCGAGAAAGCAACGAGCGCCGCAATGCCGTGATGTGGCGTGGCTATGCATGGGCCGGCGCCACCATGGGGCGCCGCACGGCCTATCTCTGGGGCGGAGCGGTCGGCAACCCGGCGCGTGCGCACCTGTTGAAGGAGCGTCTCTATCACGGCCTGTTCAATCGCCACATAATCAACAGTTTCGGCATGACCGAGCACAACATGGCCGAGTTTGCCGACGCTCTTGATCGCCTGCGGCCGGAGATCGTGGTGGCCTATGTGGGTCCGATGGCGCGCCTGGCGCGCTGGCTGCTCGACAACGGACGCAAGCCATGGCGGCCACAGGCCATCCTTGCGGCTGCCGAGCCCTTGCACGACTTTCAGCGCGATCAGATCGAGCAGGCCTTTTCCGCACCCATGTTCAATACCTACGGTTGCCGGGAATTCATGCTGATTGCCAGCGAGTGCGAGCGACGCAACGGTCTGCACGTGAATGCGGACCATCTGCTTGTGGAAACCGTTGCCGACGAGAAGATGATGCCGGGCATTGACGCCGGTGAGGTGATCATTACCGATTTGCACAACCTTGGCATGCCGTTCATCCGCTACGTCAACGGTGACATGGCTACCCCGATGCGCGGGTCATGCCGCTGCGGTCGCGGGCTGCCCCTGCTGGCGAGCGTCGACGGTCGCCGTCTGGATGCCTTGCGCAGCCCGCAGGGGCATGTACTTCCAGGCGAGTTCTTTCCGCATATGCTCAAGGATGTCGAGGGCATCGATCAGTTTCAGGTTGTGCAGCGACAGATTGATCGGCTGGACATCAGCCTGGTACGCGGCAAGGGCTTTGACGATTCGGCGCTCGACTACATCCGCAAGGAGACCGCCAGGGTGGTCGGTGACAGCCTCGAGCTGCATTTCGATTTTGTCGATCATATTGCGCCGGGCCGCAACGGCAAGTTCCGGGTCACACGCTGCGAATTGGAGTGAGTTTGAATATCACACATTGTGTCGAAACCCTGCATCGTGGGGGACTGGAGCACGTGGTACTTGACCTGGTGACGCAGCAGCTGGCGCAGGGTCACAAGTGTCAGGTGGTCTGCCTTTTTGATGGCGGTCTTCTGGTAGAGCGGTTCGAGTCCATCGGAGTCCCCGTGCACGTGTGTGGCAAGCGGTCCGGGCTGGACTTGCGCGCGGCGTGGCGGATGCGCCGCCACATTCGTGCGCATGCAACCGACGTGCTGCACACGCACAACAGAACGGCACACTACTATGCGGTGCTGGCGACTCTGGGCAGCAGGCCGGCGACTGTCGTGTGCACCAGTCATGGCATGGGAGCCAGCGGCAAGGCGGATCGCCGCGAGAAGCTGTTTGCCTTGTGCGTACCGCGTACGGATCGCATTGTTGCCGTCAGCGAGATGGTGCGTCGTCGCATGCTCGAGCGCGGCATCCCCGACGCAAAACTGATGGTTGCGCACAACGGGATCGATGTGGCGCACTATGCCGAGCGCAATGTGCAGTCCGGGATTCGGCTGCGTCGTGAACTGGGGTTGGCGGACGATGTTCGCGTGCTGGGAACCGTGGGACGACTCAATCGGCTGAAGGACCCGGCGACCCTGATTCGTGCGTTCGCCCAGTTGCACGCCGAGCATGCCGACACCGTTCTGCTCATGGTCGGGGACGGGTCCCTGCGCACGGCGATGCAGGATCTGGCTGCCGAGCTGGATCTTGCTGCAAGCGTCATCTTTCTGGGCGATCGGGAGGACGTTGCGAGCCTGCTTGCGGGGATGGATCTGTTTGTCATGGCGTCCATCTCGGAGGGGTTCTCGATTGCCTTGCTCGAGGCGTGCGCCTGCAGCCTGCCGGTGGTGACTACCCGGGTGGGCGGCAACCCGGAAATCATCAGCGATGGCGTGAATGGTCTTCTGGTTCCCGCGAGTGATCCTGTTGCACTTGCCGGTGGCATGCGCGAATTGCTGAACGATCCGCGGCGCGCCCGGCGCATGGGCGAGGCGGGCAGGGCCTGGGTCATGCAGAATGCAACGCTCGCGGCCATGGCCTCGCGCTACGCGGAAATCTACGCGCAATGTCAGCGTGGCGCCGGGCCATGAAGGTGCTGGCGCTGGGCAATCTGTTCCCCAGTCCCTGGGATCCGCGCCGCTCGATGTTCAACAGGCAGCAGTTCGAACATCTGGGTCGGCTGTGCCAGCTGCATGTGGTGGGTGCGGTGGACTTCCGACAGCGCTTGCGGCCGGCGGGTACCGTTCCGCCCTTCCAGCACCTGCAGGCACGCTGGTTCACCTTCTGGCACCTGCCGCGCATTGGTCGGGAGTGGCAGGCAGCATGCTGGCTGGCTGCATTGCAGGCGCGGCACGGCCGCTGGATCCGACAGCAGAATTTCGATTGCCTGTTGGCGAGCTGGGCCTATCCTGATGCGGTTGCGGTGGCCGCGCTGGCACGGCGACTTGATTTGCCCTGGGTGGCCAAGGTTCACGGCAGCGATATCAATGGGCTTCCCGCTGCCGGTCGGCGGCGGCGCCGTGTTGCGCAGGCCCTGGCCGAGGCCGATGCGGTGGTGGCCGTGAGCGAAGCGCTGGCTGACGGCGTGCGACAACTCGGCGTGCCGGAGGCCGACGTCCACGTGCTCTACAACGGCGTTGACCGGCAGACGTTCTGCCCCGGCAGCCGCTCCCGGGCGTGTGCAGCACTGGGCATGGACGAAGACGGCCGACGTATCCTCTACGTGGGCAATCTCAAGGCCAGCAAGGGCTGCCTCGATCTGCTGGATGCGCTTCCCGCTCTGCTGGCATCGGAGCCGGAGACCCGGCTGGTGATGGTGGGCGACGGGCCCGATCGTGCCGCCATCAAGCGGCGTATCGCTGCTCTCGGGCTCGATGCCGTTGTGAGTCTGCCCGGCGCCGTGGCGCACCGGCAGCTTCCCGACTGGTTTCGTGCATCCGACCTGCTCTGCCTGCCAAGTCATGCTGAAGGCGTGCCCAACGTCGTGCTGGAAGCGATGGCCAGCGGTTTGCCGGTCGTGGCAACCCGTGTGGGCGGCATTCCCGAGGTACTGCCGGACTATGCGGGTCTGCTGGTTCCCGCTGGAGATTGCGCTGCGCTCGGCAGTGCATTGCAACAAGGCCTGGCCCGGACGTGGGATACTGCGCGTATCGTCGGTCATGCGAGTCGCTTCGATTGGTCGCAGAATGCCGAGCGTCTTTTCGGCATCCTGAGGGATGCCGTCGCAAGCCGAATCGGCTGAGGTTCCCTGATGTACCGCAAGTTCTCCAAACAGGATCTTCTGCGCTTGTTGCCCGCATCGATGGTATGGGTGAGCGGGCCGCGTGCGAACGGCATGCACTACCTGAGCTTCGATGATGGACCGCATCCCGAGCATACGCCGCGCGTGCTCGATCTGCTGGCAGAATCCGGCATCAAGGCCAGCTTCTTTGTCATCGGGCGAGAGGTCGTGCGCCGGCCTGAAATCGTGAAGCGCATTGTTGCCGAGGGCCATGTGCTGGGCAATCACAGCTGGAGTCATCCGCGCTTCGCGGACCTGGCAGTGACCGCACAGCTGGCCGAAATTGATCGTTGCGATGTTGTCCTGGAAGCCTTTGACGGTCAGCGGCGCCATCCGTTCCGGCCACCGCGGGGCGAGTTGTCAGCGCAGTTGTTGTGGCGCTTGTGGCGGCGTGGTCAGCGTGTCATCTACTGGACGCGCGACAGCCTGGATTACCAGTCGCGTCCGCCTTCCGACCTGGTTGCCGAACTGCAACAGTCGCCCATCAATGCCGGGGATATTCTGCTGATGCATGACGATGCCGATTGTGCCGGATCCATGCTGGCGCAATTGCTGCCGCACTGGCAAGAGCTCGGCCTGCGTTTTGCGCCGCTGCCACTGCTGACTCGAGAGGCCGCCTGATGCTGGTCGCGCTGAGCCTGCTGCTGTTGCTGGGTGTGGCGCTGACGCTGTTCCTTGTTGCCATCCGTGCCCGCAACATGCAGATATGGCTGGGCAGTCTGATTCGCCAGCAACGTCGGCCGGCGGTGCAAGGCCCGGTGCACGTCATGTTCTGTTTTGTCGACCATTTCGAGCCGCAATGGGGCAAGCCCGATCTGGCTACCGAACGCGCCCGGGTCGATCGCTGGTGTCGCGACTACCGGACGCTGGCTGCACGCCATCGCGATGCCGACGGGCGCATGCCGCAGCACACGTTCTTCTACCCGGAAGAAGAGTACCGCGAGGAGCACCTTGCCAAACTTTCCGACCTGTGCCGTGACGGTTTCGGCGAGATTGAAGTGCACTTGCACCACGACAACGACACCGAAGCCAATTTTCGTGAATGCATCAGCCGTTTCAACAAGACCCTGAGCGAAAAGCATGGTGCCCTGCCCCGTGACCCGGTCTCCGGGCAATTGCGCTTTGCATTCATACACGGCAACTGGAGCCTGGACAATTCGCGCGCCGACGGCCGCTGGTGCGGACTCAACAACGAGCTTGTGCTGCTGCGCGAGCTGGGTTGCTACGCCGACCTGACCCTGCCTTCGGCGCCCAGTGAAACGCAGACATCCACCATCAACAGCATCTACTACGCGACCGACGACCCCGACCGGCCAAAGTCGCACGACAAGGGCGAGCGGGTACGTGTGGGCGGACAGCCGGTGGGCGACCTGATGATCATCCAGGGGCCGCTGGGTCTGAACTGGCGCAGCCGCCGCTTCGGCATCATCCCGCGCATCGAGAATGCGGATATCCGTCGCTCCTCGCCACCGACTGCCGATCGGGTGGATGCCTGGGTGCGGACCGGAATTCATGTCGAGGGCCGTCCCGAATGGGTTTTCATAAAGATCCACACCCATGGCACCCAGGATCACGACATGGACACCCTGCTCGGTGCGCCGGCCGAGGCCATGCACGCGCATCTCGAGTCCCGCTACAACGACGGCAAGACGCATGTGCTGCACTACGTGACGGCGCGCGAGATGTACAACATCATCAAGGCTGCCGAAGCGGGGCATTCGGGTGATCCGGCGGCATTCCGCGATTTCCAGCTGAAGCCGCCACCGGCAAGTGCCGGGGCTGGCTGACATGGGTGGCGACCTGGTCAGTGTGGTCATGCCGGTGTACAACGCGCGGCGCTGGTTGCATCAGGCCATCGATTCGGTGCGGGCACAGACGCACGAACACTGGGAACTGCTGGCCGTGGACGATGGGTCCAGTGACGATTCACCCGACATACTTGCCGATTTTGCGCAGCGTGACAGTCGTATTCGCGTCATCACCCAGCCCAATGCAGGGGTCGCTGCTGCGCGAAACCGGGCCATGGCCGACGCCCGCGGGGACTACGTGGCCTTTCTTGATGCCGACGACTGGTGGCAGCCGGACAAGCTGGAGCGGCAACTCGCCTGCTTGCGTGGCAGCGGCGCCAGCGTGTGCTACGCCCCCTACCAGCGGGTCAGCGAGCAGGGCCGGGTCCTGGGCACGGTCCTGCCGCCGGCCCGCATCACTCATCGTGACATGCTGGACAGCAACCACATCGGCAATCTGACTGGCATCTACGCGCGCAGCCTGGGCGACACGCCGTTTCGCGATATCGGTCATGAGGACTACGTGTTCTGGCTGGAGCAGGTGCGGCGTGCCGGTTCGGCAACGCGCGTGCCCGGCAGCGAGCCGCTGGCTTCGTATCGCGTGCGCGAGCATTCCCTTTCGGGCAACAAGCTGCGTGCGGCCCGCTGGCAATGGACCATTTATCGCACGGTCGAGCACCTGGGCATCTTCAGCGCGGCACGGCAGATGCTGCGCTATGCTTGGCATGCACTGGCGAAACGTCGTCCCGGTGTGCCTGACAAGAGCGCCGAATCATGAATGCGAAAGCAGTCACCACCATCATCATCAGTCCCCGCGATCGCTACACGGGCCTGCTTGACTGCATCACGGGCTTGTACCGGAACACGCCGCAGCCCTTCAATCTCTGGGTGCTCGACCTGGAATACCCGGAGCGTGTCATGGCTCCGGTGCGCCGCTATCTTGCCGACAAGCCGGGTGCCAGGATTATCGAGCTGGACCTGCTTGTGCCGATGGCGGCGCTGGCCCGGGTTCGCGAGGACATCGATACGCACAGCGTGGTGCTGCTGGACAATGACACACGCGTCAGCGAGGGCTGGCTGCCGCCCCTGCTGGCGGCATTGACGGGTGATGTCGCCGTGGTCACACCGCTTACCCTGGAACGCCTTGGCGTGGATGCCGGCGCCGCCCTGCGCAATCACCTGTATACCGGCGAACTGCGCCGGGTGGAAGCGGAAGGGCGCTCCTGGCTGATCGAGCAGAAACATCATCGCCGCATGCCCGTGGACGACATTCCCCGGGAGCCTGCCGATACAGGCACTTTCGAACTGCACTGCGTGATGTTCGACAGCGCCACCTTCAAGGCCATAGAGCTGCCCGAGGCTGTTGTCCGGGAACATCTGGACATTGCCCTGCAGATTCGTGCGCGTGGCCAGCGCATGCGCGTCGAGCCGGCTTCCATCGTGGTCTTCGACAACCTCGGAACCCGCATGCAACGCAGCGACATGCGCTACTTCTGGTTTCGCTGGAGTCGGAAAAAGACGGCCGAGTCAGCACGATTGTTCGAACGGCGATGGGGCCAGCGTTTCTATACCGAGCAGGCCATAGACGACTGGGTGATACGTCGCAAGAGCTTCCTCTTGGCGCGATGGGTGGGCTTGCCCATTGGCGCGGCCAACAAGGTGGCCGGCCTGGCCAGGCGCCTGCTGTGCAGCAATTGGGACCCGCTCGCCGACGCCGAAGCCGAGTCGCAGCCGCTTGTTGCGGGGGAGCCGGCGCAGCTCAGCCACGCGGTGCGCTGAACTGTCCGGCGCACGGGGTTGTCGGAGCAGGCGGTGTGCCTGGACAGCCGCCCTGCTCAGGGTGACAGAGGGTCCCTAACCGCCGATGCAATCCCCGGCGGGCGGAGCTTGCGGTATCTTGCCGGCACGAACGGCCGCCTCGCGGGCGCGTTCGGCGCGGCTGCCGCTACGGTCCCCGGGAAGGTCGCGAGCCACGGTTTGCGTGCTGTTGCCACAGCCCCCTCCCGTGTCGGGACCAGGGTCCGGCGGCGGTGGCGAAGGCGGCGGGCCGGTATCCTGTGGCTGCGTGCACCCGCCAGGAGGGTCGAGCGGCCATTCATTGCCAGGCTGCCAGTTCTCCAGCAGGCAGCCGTTGGGATAGGCAATGACTTCCTGGTTGGTGTCCAGATCGGTGTAACGGTGGCTCGGCCCGCCGTGCGGCCAGGTGATGACCAGGTCAGCCGTGCTGTTGGGGCCGACGCCGGTGGCGAGCCATGTCTGCGGGTGCTGGTTGCTGGCCTGCACCTGCAGGTGGGCAAGCAGGGTGTTGGTGCCGGGCTTGTACCAGCGCACATCGGCACCCAGGCCGTCACTGTTGAGGCCCTCGCCGCGCACACGTACCTTCATCCAGCGATTGGAGCCGGTATTGGTGGTGTTGCGCCAGATGCCGGCATTGGTGCCGGTCTGGGTCTTGAGCACGTCCAGGCGGCCGTCGTTGTCGAAGTCGGCGACGGAGGCACGGCTCTTGGCCGATTCGCTGCCGGCCGTGGCCGGGCCGAGATCCACCGAAGTGATGGCGAAATGCATGTTGCCGAGGTTGTGGATCACGGTGACCTGTGGCGCGTAGCTGGCGCCGGCGACGAGCACGTCCTGCAGGCCGTCATTGTCGAGGTCGGCGGTCAGCAGATTGCCGTAGCCGGTCCACCATTCGGTGCCGTGCATGCCGGCCAGCCCGGATGCGGCGGTGACATCGGTGAAGCTGCCGTTGCCGTTGTTGCGGTACACGTGCATGCCGTCGACGCCGTTCTTGGGCTCGGACATGGTGAGAATGTCGGTATCGCCATCGTTGTCGAGGTCGGTCATGGCCATCAGGTTGGTGGTGCCGACCAGGCCGGGCACGCTGACCCAGCTGAGGTTGCCGGCATTGTTCTTCCAGTAGCCGCCGGCGGCCGGCTGCAGCAGGTCGACCCAGCCATCGCCGTTGAGGTCGGCGGCATTGCGATAGCCGGCCTGACCGGCGGCGGGGGCGATTGATGAGCCGCTGAGGGCATCCTCGATCGCGCGGTTCTCGTGCACGATGTCGAGGCGGTCGTCGCCATTGATGTCGGCCACGATGCAGTGCTCGTTGCAGGCCGCCTGCTTGTCCGTGAAAAACGGGGTGTGCGCGCCAGCGGGAGTGCCGTTGACGTAGCGTGCCGCGAGCGTGGTGTAGTCCCAGGTCCAGAAATCCTGGCGGCCGTCGCCGTTGAAATCGACCAGGGTGACCCAGCCGCTGCCACGAGGCAGCTCGGGGTCTGCAATGTAGTAGTGCACCTGGCTGTTGCTTGCCAACTCGAAATGATCGGAGCCGTCACAGCGATTCACCCAGAGTCGGCTGGTTGCGGGGTTCTCGTGATCAAATATCCAGGCGTCGTAGCAGCCATCACCGTTGAAATCGGTCCACATGGCATCGAAGCGGTAGTTGGAGTTGGCAATCGTGTCCAGGCTGGTCGCGGTGACGTTCTGGAACGAAAAAGGAGGGGATGCCCGGCACGCGCCGGTGACAAGCACCAGGGCCACGGCGATGAACCATGGCCCGATGAAAGTCAGCGCGCGCAGCCTGGCGCTGCGAGGAATGGAACCGGAGTCCAGGGAGGCATCCGGCCAGCAAGTAGCCTTGTGCATTGCGAGCAGCCATTCAGGGGCCTGCGCCGCATGTTACACCTCTGCTATCCGGAAAAGTGAAACCCGTGTAAGCAAGGAGGCTTGTCGGCCTCAGTGACAGCCTGCTGGCGGATCCAGCGGCCAGCCATTTCCCGGGTGCCAGTCCTGCAGCAGGCAGCCGCCGGGGAAGGCGATCACTTCCTGGTTGGTATTGATGTTGTTGTAGCGATGCTGCGGCCCGCCGTGCGGCCAGGTGATGACCAGGTCAGCCGTGCTGTTGGGGCCGACGCCGGTGGCGAGCCATGTCTGCGGGTGCTGGTTGCTGGCCTGCACCTGCAGGTGGGCAAGCAGGGTGGTGGTGCCGGGCTTGTACCAGCGCACATCGGCACCCAGGCCGTCACTGTTGAGGCCCTCGCCGCGCACACGTACCTTCATCCAGCGATTGGAGCCGGTATTGGTGGTGTTGCGCCAGATGCCGGCATTGGTGCCGGTCTGGGTCTTGAGCACGTCCAGGCGGCCGTCGTTGTCGAAGTCGGCGACGGAGGCACGGCTCTTGGCCGATTCGCTGCCGGCCGTGGCCGGGCCGAGATCCACCGAAGTGATGGCGAAATGCATGTTGCCGAGGTTGTGGATCACGGTGACCTGTGGCGCGTAGCTGGCGCCGGCGACGAGCACATCCTGCAGGCCGTCATTGTCGAGGTCGGCGGTCAGCAGATTGCCGTAGCCGGTCCACCATTCGGTGCCGTGCATGCCGGCCAGCCCGGATGCGGCGGTGACATCGGTGAAGCTGCCGTTGCCGTTGTTGCGGTACACGTGCATGCCGTCGACGCCGTTCTTGGGCTCGGACATGGTGAGAATGTCGGTATCGCCATCGTTGTCGAGGTCGGTCATGGCCATCAGGTTGGTGGTGCCGACCAGGCCGGGCACGCTGACCCAGCTGAGGTTGCCGGCATTGTTCTTCCAGTAGCCGCCGGCGGCCGGCTGCAGCAGGTCGACCCAGCCATCGCCGTTGAGGTCGGCGGCATTGCGGTAGCCGGCCTGACCGGCGGCGGGGGCGATTGATGAGCCGCTGAGGGCATCCTCGATCGCGCGGTTCTCGTGCACGATGTCGAGGCGGTCGTCGCCATTGATGTCGGCCACGATGCAGTGCTCGTTGCAGGCGGCTTCCTTGCCGGCGAAGAACGGTGCCGAACTGGTTACCGAAGCCGTGCCGTTGACGTAGCGGGCAGCAAGATTGGTGTAGTCCCAGGTCCAGAAGTCCTGGCGGCCGTCGCCGTTGAAGTCGACCAGGGTGACCCAGCCGCTGCCGCGGGGCATGTCCGGGTTGGGGATGAAGTAGTTGACTGCCGCGTTGTCCTCCAGGGTGAAGGTATTGGAGCCGTCGCAGCGGTTGATCCAGAGCCGGCTGGTGCCGGGGCTCTCGTGATCGAAGATCCACGCGTCGTAGCAGCCGTCGCCATTGAAGTCCGTCCACATGGCGTCAAAGCGGTAGCTTGAACCCTGGATCTGATCCAGGCTCTGCGTGGTGACGTTGGAAAAAGTCATGGCGCCGGCGGGCACGACCGGAGGACTGCTTGTGTCGAAGCCGCTGCTGAACACCTTGTCGGTGGTCGCGGCACCCGCACCGCTGCAAAGCAGCACAGTTGCGAGGGCGAGCATCAGTCGGGGCGTCATCATGGGCATGGCGTTTTCTGGGTAGTGAATGCCGTGGGTCCGCCCCGAAGCGAGGTACAGGCGTAGCGGTGCATGGCGGAAAGTTGGCCAGGCACTGGCGAATCGCTTCAGGGGGTTGCACGAACCGGGGCTCAGCTTACGGCGATGCGCAGGATGCGTTCGTGACGGGTATCACGTTGATGAGACGGACAGTGTTGTGGTTCTCAGATTGTCCGGGTCAAATGCTGGAAATGTGATACAAGTCCATGATTCATGGTGATAATCGTTCAGGTCCCGTGATGCTTTCGGGTGTTGGGTGTGCCGGGGAGGGGCATTGCGCCGTATCTGCAGCGCCTGCCTCGGGCGCAGCACGAGGGCGGCAGTGGCCGCAGCGCGCTCGGTGCATGCCATTTTCCGGACGAGTGACCGGGTCGGGTTCAGTCCGTGGCGGGCTGGTCGCCGATCATGCGCTGGTACAGGGCCTGAAATCGGCTTGCTGTCAGCGTTTCGGTGTATTCATCCAGCACGCGTTGGCGGGCGGCAGCAGCCATGGCTGCCAGCGCTTTTTCATCAGCCAGCATCCCGGCCAGCATTTCGGTCATGGCCGCCGTATCGCCGGGCGCGACCAGGCGGCCGGTTTTCCCGTCAGAGACGATGTCCAGCATGCCGCCGGTCGCGGGAGCCAGCACCGGCAGTCCGCAAGCCATGGCTTCGACCAGAACCAGTCCGAAGGCTTCGCAGCGGGCCGCATGCAGGAACAGGTCACAGGCGGCAAACCAATGTTCGGGATGACGCTGGAACCCGACCATGTGGATATGCCGAGCCAGGGCAGGGTCAATACAGTCGCGGATGAAATCCGTGCGCGCGCTGCTGCCCCGGCCCAGGATCACCATGCTGGCATCGATGTGCGGGTTTTCCCGCAGCATGCGCTGGAAGACTTCGATGGCGATATCGACACCCTTCTCCCGGCCGAAGTGACCGGCAACACCCACCAGCCGGCCTGCCGGCTTGATGCCGAGCTCCTGGCGAATGCGGGCGCGCTGCCCCGCATCGGGTGCAAACCTGCGGGCATCGACACCCAGGGGGATGCAAATCACCTTGCGTGCCGGGATCAGCGTCCGCCTCTGGTAGTGCCGCCGCCGCGCTTGCGATGCGGTGACGACGACCCGGGTGCGCAGTCCGGCCACGGCGTTGCGAATCCTGTCGCGCCAGCGTGCCGACTCGAAGTCCAGGCTGCGGTGAAAGCTCATCAGCAGGGGTGGACCGAAAAAGGGCAGTGCCAGCATGCAGATGAACTGGCTGGCGGCATCGTGACTGTGCAGCACGTCAATGCCCTGTTGCCGACAGAAGTCCCGCAACTGGCGCATGGCGGCATGGTCGAACAGCCCCTTGCGGTGCAGACAGATGCTGCCTTTCAGGTCCGTCATCTGCCGGTCCGTGCCCATTTCCTCGATGCAGCACAGATAGCTGTCAATGCCCAGTGGAGCCAGACCGCGGGCAAGGCTGAGGATGGCCTCGCGACGACCGCCGGGGCGAAGGGACAGCGTGACGTGAAGAACCTTCATGGTCTGTTCCCGCAGTATCCTTGCTGGCTCTCGGAGCGAGATACGGCCGCAAGTATACCGACCGGCACACTGCCGTGCTGGTATAGTTCCGCCTGGCATGACCGGAGGGTCCCCACGGATGAAGCAACAGGCGAGCCCGGCGGCGGCCGCGCAGGAGGTGCCCGCGCACTTTCATCGCGGCGCACCTCTGCAGGCACATCAGCGTCGGCGTCATCGTGCCATCCTGGAGATGCTGGACGGGCTGGATGGAAGCCTGCTGGACTACGGCTGTGGCTGGGGTGATCTGACCTGGGCCATGTCCGGGCGGGTCGGCGAGGCATGCGGTGTGGATGTGGATCCGGAGCGGGTCGCGTTCGCCGCACATGAATATGCGCCACTGGCCTTTTCCCGATGCGACGCCGGTTCCCTGGCTTTCCCCGACCACCACTTTGATATCGTCACCTCGGTGGTGGTGATTCCGTTCGTGCCGGATGTGGACGCCTATCTGCACGAGGTACGCCGGGTATTGCGCCCGGGTGGACACCTGATCCTCGCGGGGCGATCCATGCCCTGGCTGAATCGGGTGTGGCGACGCATGCGCGGGCAGGACCTGTCCGCTCGCAGCGGCCTGCACGTTCTGACTGCAGCCGCGACGCAGGCAATTCTGGAGCGGCACGGGTTTCGCGTCCTGCGGCGCTCGGCCTTCTATGACCCGCCGTTTTCCGCAAGGCGAAATGCGGCCGATCTGGCCAATTCCGTGGTGGAATTCATCGGCGACACGCTGGGCCTGGTGGATGTCGCTCCGTACCCGGTGTTCCTGGCTCGCCTGGAGTCCTGAAGCGCCCGGGGTCCGGCCGGGTCACTGGCCGGCCGCGAGCTTGCGCTCCCACGCCAGCGCGGTGCGCACAATGAAGTCCAGGTCGTCATGTTGCGCCTGCCAACCAAGCACCTCGCGCAGTCTGTCACTGCGTGCGATCAGGGTCGGCGGGTCGCCATCGCGGCGAGGCTGCTCGACGATATCGAGTTCCTGCCCGCTGACGCGCGCTACGGCGTCCAGTACTTCACGCACGCTGTAGCCATGGCCATAGCCGCAGTTGAGGGTCAGCGACTGGCCACCCTTGCGCAGATGATCAAGCGCCTTGATGTGCGCGTCGGCCAGGTCGGTCACATGAATGTAGTCGCGTACGCCGGTGCCATCCGGGGTGTCGTAGTCGGTGCCGAAGATGGCCAGTTGCGCACGCTTGCCGAGCACGTGTTCGCAAGCCACCTTGACCAGCAGGGTGGCATGGGGCGTGGACTGACCGATGCGCCCTTCGGCATCGCATCCGGCGACATTGAAGTAGCGCAATATGACGTGGCGCAAATCGCCAGCCTTGCTCAGGTCGCGCAACATGCCCTCGGACATCAGCTTGGAACTGCCGTAGGGGTTGATGGGCGCGGTGGGCGTGTCCTCGTCGGCAATGCCATCCGGCGGAATGCCGAATACTGCGGCGGTCGATGAAAAAACGAAATGGCGCACGCCAGCGCGCGCGCAGCACTCGAGAAGATTGCGTGTCTTGCAGGTGTTGTTGCCGTAGTACTTGAGCGGGTCACGCACCGATTCGGGGACCACCGTGTGCGCTGCGAAGTGCATGACCGTGTCGATGCCGTGCTGCGCGAGGACGGTGTCGACGAGGGCCTGGTCACCGACATCACCAACGATCAGCTCGGCGTCACCTGCGGCCTCGGCAAAGCCGGTGGAAAGGTCGTCCAGCACTACAACGGTTTCGCCGCGCTGGCGCAATTGCAGCACGACATGGCTGCCAATGTAGCCGGCACCGCCGGTGACGAGAATGCTCATGGTTACCTGAGGGTCGAGAAAACTGGACCGGGCAATTCTGGCACGCCGGTGCCACTGGCTCAACGGCGAAGCGCAACGCTGAGGAAGACGACGTTCTGGGTGCTGGTCTGGCCGATGGCGTTGCTGTTGCGGCTGTAGTGGCTCGCATCGAGGCGCCAGCTGAGTCGCTGGGTCATCTGCCAGGCGAGCCCGGCGGAGTAGGTGCGGGTGCGGTCATTCCGCTCCAGCGTGTTGTAGCGCAGGTTCTCGCCGTCGGCGGAGATGCTGGCCCGCCACAGGGGGCGCAGTTTCCAGCTCAGCGACACCCGGCCACCCGTGCCACGCCGGTTGAACTCGGGGGCATTCTGGTAGGTGAGCTTGCGGTAGTACGGGGCGATGCTCGCTTCAAGTCGCTCACCGTTGTAGCTGTAGCCAAGCTCGCTCGATCGTTCCAGGTAACTTTGTGAAGTGACGCTGAGGTTGCCTGTACTGATACCCGTGGACGGCACACCCGTCGACCCGGGGCTGCCCAGGAGCGCAGCGGCGGCATCGGTGTACTGGCGCGCGACGGTGCCGGTGAAGCTGCTGCGGGGACTGAGCTGCCAGCCCAGGCTCGCGCGCAGGAGCGGTCCACCGGAATGCCCGGCAATACCCTGGAAATCAAGCCGGGAATAGCCGGCGGCGAGGTCCAGGTTGAGCCGAGCCAGTTGCTCGGTATAGCCGGCATAGACGTTGTAGCGGGTGAAATCGGGTGCGGCGCCTGCGTCGGTGAATTTGACTTTCTGTACCTCAAGGTTGCCGCTCAACTGGCGCGTCGAGGCAAAATCCTTGAACAGGCGCAGCGCGCTGCTGTAGCGGTTGGAATTGAACTGACTGGTCTTCTCGGCGTAGCTGTCGACATAGCGCAGTTCGACCTGCCCGTGCAGGGGCTTGCCGAGGCCGAAATAGATGTTGGGGCCGGTGACAAAGGCGTTGGTCTGCTGTCTGTTGCCGGGCGCATCGGCGGCAAATTCGTTGATGGGCTGGCTGGCGAGTGCATCCTGGAAGGTCCAGTCCAGGCGCTGTGGCGATAGCGTCCAGTTGACCTGGCCGTTGAGCGCGGCGCGGGTACTGTCGGAGAATGCGTTGTTGAGGTAGTCGCGATACTCGAGCGCGCCAGTGACATTGGCCTGCACCGTGGAGCCTTCCTGGGTCAGGGAAAAGCCCAGGCCGGGGATCACGATATTGCCGCTGACCGGGTCGGTCTCGCTGAGATTGATATTGTCGTTGTGCTGCACACCCAGGCTCAGCAACCAGTCCACTGTCACGGCATGGGCCGGCATCGCCAGGCACGCCGCAATGGCAGTGGTGAGAGTGCAGGCGGTACGGTGGTATGCGCGCATCTTGGCCTCCTCGCCCGGTCGGGGCGTCAGGGCAGGTGATTGAAAACCACGCCAGCCATCTTGCTGTCGTCGAAATGGCTGGTTGCTTCGGCAATCGCGGTCGGCGTGTCGCGACCGGAACCGGCGACCAGCACCACGAAGTCGGCCATCTCGGCCAGGATCCGTGTGTCCGGGCTGCCCTGGACAGCGGGGCCATCAAGGATGAGATGGCGATCCTGGAAACGGTTGCGAAGCGAATCGACCATGGTGCGCATGCGAACCGATGAGTAGTACTCGGCGCCCAGTTCCAGTGAGCGGTTCACCGGAATCAGCTGCAGCCGGGGAATGCCGGTGTTGTAGATGGCTTCGTCGATCGTTCGATCCGGGTCATCCAGGTAGTCGACCAGGTCGCTGCGCTCGCATTCGACACCAAAGGCGCTGGCCTGCGTCGGGTGGCGAAGGTTGCAGTCGATCAGCAGTGCCGACATGGATTCACCGAAGGCAAATGCCGCGGCGAGATTGCGCGCCACGAAGCTGCCGCCCGAACGCGGGCTGACCGCCGCGACCAGGGTGACGAAATTGTGTTCGCCACCCATTTCCAGCAGGCGCGTGCGAATCTCGCGAAAAGCGTCGGCATAGATGCGGGCACTCTGGCTGCGGTGAATCAGCTTGCGCGAGTCGAGGTCGCTCACGGTCAGCGATCCGGGCTGCACGGGCCTGCTCAGTTCGTGCCCGGATGTCGATGTGCCGGACCTGCCGGCGTTGTGCGGTTGATGGTTGTTCATAGGATTTTCTGCAATCGCAGCAGCATGACGACAAGGTAGGCACCCAGAACCGCAACCGAAATGAGCACGGCGATGCGCACGCGCCAGACCTGTCGTCTGCGGTCGCTTGCGGTGGCGTATACCGGCACCGAGGCCAGTACCGGTATGCCGATGCGTTCCAGTTGCCGGGCGCTGCGTGCGCGCGGGTCGAATCGGACCAGACAGAACAGCAGGCCCAGGGGAATGGCGATGCCAAGACCCAGGCCGGCAATGGCAAAGTGCAGCATGCGCAGGCCCGACGGGCGCAAGGGCACGCTGGCGGGGTCCTGAACGCTGATGGTCAGGCCACGATGGTCCTTGTCCAGGTTCATTGATACACGCGCGTTCTCGCGGCGCTTGAGCAGGTCCTGATACACATCCTTGTTGACGTCGTAATCGCGTGTCAGAGCGGCCAGGTCATCGGCCGAGGCATCGATGCGCTTGCTGCGCTCCAGTTCGGTTGCCAGCATGCGCTGACTGGCATCGAGGCGCGCCTGATTGCTGGCTATCTCGCGGCGGATGTCGGCCAGCTTGCTGCGCAAATCCTGGTACAGCGGATTGAACTGGACGTTTTCATCCAGGGTCGAGGGCGTACCGGCTTCCCGACTGCGCTTCTTGTCTTCATCCAGCTGCTGCTTGAGATCGTCGATCTGGTGGCGGATGCGCACCACGTCCGGATAGTTGTCGGTGTAGGTCAGCAGCAGCGTCTGCAACTGGCCCTGCAGCTGGGCGATCTGGGTGCTGATCTGGCCCCTGCGGGTCTGTACGGCGGTAACTTCCGATTCCCCTGCAAGTTGTGATTGCAGCGAGTTCTGCTGCGAACGCAGCTCGGTCAGGTTCATGCGCGCGGTCTCGATGGCGCTGCGCAGGCTGCCGATGCGGCTATTGGTCTCCGACGCATCGCCCGGGCGTGCGTCCACATGCGTCTCGCGATAGTCCTTGAGTTTCGTTTCGGCTTCGGCAATCTTGCTGTGGTATGCCTTGACCTGGCTGTCGATGAACTGGAACGCATCGCGGCTCTCGCGCATCTTCGCGTCCAGGCTCTCCTTGATGAACAGGCTGGCAAAGCGGCGTGTCACCTTGTAGGCGCGCTGCGCATTGGAGTCGGTATAGGTGATGGTGATCAGCGAGTCATGCTGCTGGCTGGTGACCCGGGTACGGCTCTTGATGCCGTCGATGATGCGCGCCTGCTCGACCGGCGAGGGCTGCTCGTCCATCCAGCCGCCAACCTTGAGGATGTCATCCATGACCTTGCGGCTGTAGATGACTTCTCGCGCTATGGACGCCCGGTTGGCAGCACCGGTAGCCACGGCGCGGCCCTCCATGAGGGGCGTGATGATGTTGCTTCTCTGCACGACAATCGAGGTTGATGCCGTGTAGTTCCTGGGCCAGAGGGCGCCCACGATCAGGCCGGTCAGGGCAATGCCGGCGAAGATCAGCGCCATCGCCAGCACCCGGCGGCGGCCCTCGCGCCAGAGTACCGGCAGCAGTTCGGTCAAGGGGGCGTTTTCGCCCATCGTCTGGATATCCTTCAGTGTGGCACGGACGGTCAGATCCACATTACACCCGGCGCGGTGCGCAGGCGACTGTCGCGCGCTTTGCTCAGAACGCGCGCTGCGGCACGGTAATCACATCGCCGGCCTGGACAGGGTAGTTGGTACCCAGCTTGCCCTTGTTGAGTATGGCGTCCAGATCCACCGGGTAGGCTGTGGTCACGCCCTGCGCGTTCTTGTGGTAGAGCCGGGTGCGGTCGGCGGCGGCAAATTCGGTTACGCCGCCTGCCGCGAGCACGGCATCGAGTACCGTCATGCCCTGGCGCCAGGGTACCGAGACCGGCTGCCGAACGGCGCCGGTGACGCGCACACGCGACAGATATTCGTGACTGCGCAACTGGGTCAGAATGACCGCCACCTGCGGATCGCGCACGTAGTTTTTCAGCTTGTCCTGGATGCGGGCAGCCACCTGTTCCGGAGTCTGGCCGCCGGCCTCGATGTCGCCCACCAGCGGCACGGAAATTCTGCCATCAGGGCGCACCGGCACGGTGACACTCAGGTCCGGGTTGTGCCACACGGATACCTTGAGCACATCGTCGACGCCGATGTGATAGACCTTGACGGCCTGGGCGTCAGGATTGATGGTGGGCCCGGCCTGGTTGCCGGAAGTGCTGGCACAGCTCGCCAGGATGGCCGAAAAAACCAATGCAATCAACAGCCTGAAAGTTTTCATTGAACGGCCTCCTGCGCAAAATGTGAACAGTATCACATTTTTATGTAAAAGACATGAATCTCAGATACTTACACTTTGTAGTAGTCCCGGTACCAATCCACGAAACGCTGAATGCCGGTTTCCACGGTCGTGGCCGGCTTGTAGCCCGTGTCGGCCACCAGTGAGTCCACGTCGGCATAGGTGTCGGGCACGTCTCCCGGTTGCAGCGGAAGCAGGTTTTTCTGCGCCTTGCGGCCCAGGCACGCCTCCAGTACCTCGATGTAGCGGGTCAGCTGGACGGGCTGGTTGTTGCCGATGTTGTAGACACGGTAGGGCGCTGCCGAGCTGCCGGGGTCGGGCCGCAGCGGATCGAATTCCGGGTCGGGTGCGGCGGGCTGATCCAGCACCCGGATCACGCCTTCGACGATGTCGTCGATGTAGGTGAAGTCGCGCGTATGGCGGCCGTGATTGAACACGTCGATGGGTTCCCCGGCAAGAATCCTGCGGGTAAACAGGAACAGGGCCATGTCCGGGCGGCCCCAGGGACCGTAGACCGTGAAGAAGCGCAAACCCGTGGTCGGCAGCTGATACAGGTGACTGTAGGTGTGGGCCATCAGCTCGTTGGCCTTCTTGCTGGCGGCGTACAGGCTGACCGGGTGGTCGACCGGGTCGCTGGTTGCAAACGGCAGCTTGCGGTTGGCGCCGTACACTGAGCTTGATGACGCGTATACCAGGTGTTCGATACCGCCGTGCCGGCAGGCTTCGAGAATGTTCATGAAGCCGACCAGGTTGGATTGCACGTAGGCGTGCGGGTTCTCGATCGAGTAGCGGACCCCGGCCTGCGCCGCGAGGTTGACGACCCGCTGCGGACGGAAGTCGGCAAAGGCCTTTTCCAGCGCGGGTCGATCCTCGATGGCGTCGTGCCGGAACAAGAATGCGTCATTCGACTGCAAGCGGGCCAGTCGGGCCTTCTTCAGGCTCACGTCGTAGTAGTCGTTGAGGTCGTCGTAGCCCAGCACCTCGTCGCCACGCGCCAGCAGGCGCAGGCTCAGTGCCGAACCGATGAAACCGGCTGCGCCGGTGACCAGAATACGCATGCGCTGCTCTCCTCAGAGCCTGCCGTCCACCGCTTCACGCGGCAGAATCTGCTTGACGTCGAACAGGACCGCGCCGGGCTTGCCCAGAGCGCGCAGGCCGGCGGCACCCATGTCGGCAAACTGGTGGTGGGCCACCGCCAGAATCACCGCATCATAGGCCCCTGCCTCGGGGTTCTCGATCAGGTCCAGGCCATATTCGTGCTGTGCCTGCCGGGCGCTGGCCCAGGGATCGTGCACGTCCACATGAACATGGTAGCCACGCAAGGCGGAGATCACGTCCACCACGCGGGTATTGCGCAGGTCGGGGCAGTTTTCCTTGAAAGTCAGGCCCATCACCAGTACCCGTGCATCGGCCGCATGGATCCGGCGCTGGATCATCAGCTTGATGACCCGCTCGGCCACGTGCGCACCCATCGCGTCATTGATGCGTCGGCCCGCCAGAATAACCTCCGGATGATGCCCTATCTGCTGCGCCTTGTAGGTCAGGTAGTACGGGTCGACCCCGATGCAGTGACCGCCGACAAGGCCCGGGCGAAAGGGCAGGAAGTTCCATTTGGTGCCTGCTGCTTCGAGCACCTCGAGCGTGTCGATGCCAAGCTTCTCGAAAATCAGTGAAAGCTCGTTCACCAGCGCGATATTGAGATCGCGCTGGGTGTTCTCGATCACCTTCGCGGCCTCGGCCACGCGGATGCTCGAGGCCTTGTGGGTACCGGCCGTGATCACGCGACGATACAGGGCGTCGACAAAGTCGGCGACTTCGGGGGTGGAGCCGGAGGTGACCTTGAGTATCGACTCCAGTCGATGCTGCTTGTCACCGGGGTTGATGCGTTCGGGGCTGTAGCCGGCGTAGAAGTCGTGGTTGAAGCGCAGCCCGGAGGCCTGCTCGATGATCGGTACGCACACTTCCTCGGTGGCTCCGGGGTAGACCGTGGACTCGAACACCACCACATCACCACGGCCCAGGGCGGCGCCCACGGTGCGGCTGGCTGCACGCAGCGGCTCCAGGTCCGGCTGCCGAGCCGAATCGATCGGGGTGGGTACGGTGACAATGTAGACATTGCATCGGGCAAGATCCGCCACGTCCGAACTGAACGACAGGTGTGGCACGTCGCGCAGTTCCTCGCTGCTCATCTCCAGGGTGTGATCGCGGTGCTGGCGCAGCTCATCGATGCGTTCGGCATTGATATCGAAGCCCAGCGTTGGAAGCACGCGGCCCAGGCCGGCCGCCAGCGGCAGGCCGACATAGCCCAGACCGACCACGGCAGGGCGAATGTCATCGGGGAGTGCGGCGGGTTTCTCGGTCATGCGTGTTCCCTGGTCCCGGATCATGAGTGGCGCGAAGTGTAACAGGCTGCAATTGTGCGGCTTTCCGGCTATGATTCACACTAGTTAACAATATCGGGCCCCGGGCCCGGCAGACCTGGCAGGTGCGACATGGCGACTACCACGATCCAATAGTGAACCGTACGCGCAGTTCGTGACGACACGGGACGCGCGGCGTCCTTTTTTTTGCTCCAAAAAAACCAATCGGCTTGATCATGATCCAGATTACACTTCCCGACGGCAGTCACAAGTCCTTTGAATCGGCCCCCACGGTCGCCGAGGTTGCCGCCTCGATCGGCAGCGGACTGGCACGCGCAACCCTGGCCGGCAAGGTCGACGATCAGCTGGTGGATGCCAGCCATGTCATCGATCACGACGCGCGGCTGGAAATCATCACCGAGAAGAGCCCCGAGGCGCTGGACGTGATTCGTCACTCCACGGCGCACCTGCTGGCGCAGGCGACCCAGCGGCTGTTTCCCGAGACCCAGGTCACCATCGGCCCGGTCATCGACAACGGCTTCTACTACGATTTTGCCCGCAGCGAGCCCTTCACACCGGAGGATCTGGATGCCATCGAGGCCGAGATGCGCAAGATTGCCGCCGAAAAGCTGCCCGTGGAGCGTTCCGAGATGGGGCGCGACGAGGCAGTGCAGTTCTTCCGCGACAAGGGCGAGGAGTACAAGGCCGAAATCATTCTCGACATCCCCGAGGACCAGACCCTGTCCCTGTACAAGCAGGGCGAGTTCATCGATCTGTGTCGCGGCCCGCACGTGCCCGACACCGGGCGCCTGAAATCCTTCAAGCTGATGAAGGTGGCGGGCGCCTACTGGCGCGGCGATTCCGACAACGAGATGCTGCAGCGGGTCTACGGCACGGCCTGGCTCAATGACAAGGACCTGAAGGCCTGGCTGCACCAGCTGGAGGAAGCCGAGAAGCGCGATCATCGCAAGATCGGCAAGCAGCTGGATCTGTTTCACCAGCAGGAAGAAGGCCCCGGCATGGTGTTCTGGCACCCCAGGGGCTGGGCCATCTGGCAACAGGTCGAGAACTACATGCGCCGGGTTTACATCGAATCGGGCTACCAGGAGGTGCGTTGCCCGCAGATTCTGGATGTGTCCTTGTGGAAGAAATCCGGCCACTGGGACAACTACCAGGACAACATGTTCTTTACCCACTCGGAAAAGCGCGATTACGCCCTCAAGCCGATGAACTGCCCCGGGCATGTCGAGCTGTTCAAGACCGGGCTGCACAGCTACCGGGATCTGCCCATCCGCTACGGCGAGTTCGGTGGCTGCCACCGCAATGAGCCGTCCGGCGCACTGCATGGCCTGATGCGGGTTCGCGCATTCACCCAGGATGACGGCCACGTGTTCTGCACCCCCGAACAGGTGGAGTCCGAAGTGACCGCTTTCCACCGTCAGGCGATGCAGGTATACCGCGATTTCGGTTTCGAGAACGTGGACCTGAAGATTGCCCTGCGCCCCGAGGACCGTATCGGCTCGGATGAGATCTGGGACCGTTCAGAGGAAGCCCTGCGCGCGGCGCTGCGCGCTGCGGGAGTGGAGTGGGGCGAGCTGCCCGGTGAAGGCGCCTTCTACGGCCCCAAGATCGAGTACCACATGCGCGACTCCATCGGCCGCGCCTGGCAGGTTGGCACCATGCAGGTGGACTTTTCCATGCCCGAGCGCCTGGGCGCCGAGTACGTCGACGAGCACAGCAATCGCCAGCACCCGGTGATGCTGCATCGTGCCATCGTCGGTTCCATGGAGCGCTTCATCGGCATTCTCATCGAGCACCACGCCGGCAATCTGCCGCTGTGGCTGGCGCCGCAGCAGGCGGTGGTGCTGAACATCACCGATGCCCAGGCCGGCTACGCCAGCGAGGTGGCGCAAAGCCTGAAACGGCGCGGCTTCCGGGTCGAGGCCGATTTGCGCAATGAAAAGGTCGGATATAAAATCCGCGAGCATACGCTGGGCAAGCTGCCCTACCTCCTGGTGGTCGGTGACCGCGAGAAGGAAGCTGGCAGCGTTGCTGTACGTACCCGTGCCGGTGAGGATCTTGGCAGCATGTCTCTCGAGAACTTCATGGCACGTATCGAGGCCGAGGCGCGTCCATGAACGTGACGCCGCACGGTCGTTTTCTGTCACTTTCCGGAGGATCGTAATATCGCCAACCCTGACAACAAGACCCGCCACCGCCGTAATCACGAAATTCGCGTACCGCAAGTGCGCGTCATCGATGCCGAAGGAGAACAGGTTGGTGTCGTAGAGCGTGATGAAGCGCTCAAGATGGCGGAGGAAGCCGGTCTCGACCTGGTCGAAATTCAGCCCAACGGTGACCCACCGGTCTGCCGCATCATGGATTTCGGCAAGTTCAAGTTCGAAGCGCAGAAGAAGGCCCAGGCCGCGCGCAAGAAGCAGAAGCAGGTCGAAATCAAGGAGGTCAAGTTTCGTCCGACCACCGATGTTGGCGACTACGAGATCAAGATGCGCAACCTGCGCCGCTTCCTCGATGATGGTGACAAGGTCAAGGTCACCATTCGCTTCCGTGGGCGCGAAATGGCGCACCAGGACATTGGCCGCGATCTGGCCAAGCGCATCGAGCAGGATGTTGGCGAGGACGGCCAGGTGGAGCAGTATCCCCGCCAGGAAGGCCGCCTGCTGACCATGATGATCGGGCCGCCGAAGAAGGGCTGATCCGGAGCGGACTGCCGCAGGCAGGCAGTTCGCAGCCGACGAATCACCCGTCGCAGATGGTTGGGCCGTGCAGGTCCTGCCACGGGTCGCGGCTTGTCGGTGTTTGCACCGGCGGGACTCGGGGTTGAGGCTCGGGGCTCGGGGTCGGGGAGCAGGGTGCTGCTGAGCGTGGCGGAGCGCACCGCAGCGATACGCCCGGCTTGGCACCTTGCGTTCAGGCGCACCTGCGGGCAGTTCAGAGCGCGCAAGACAATGCTCCTGCCCCGACCCGCAGGTATTCCTCGATTGCCTTCCCCTATTCCCCCTCTCCAAATTTTAGGCTACAATTGCCGGTTCAGCCCGCTGGATGGGCTGCACAAGCCGATCCCGGCAGGAAGGAAAGCGCAGCCACGCTGCCGCCCGGATCAGTTCAAAAACAAGACTACTGGAGCACTACCATGCCCAAGATGAAGACCAAGCGGGGCGCAGCCAAGCGCTTCCGCAAGACCGCGACCGGCAAATTCAAGGCCGGCCATGCATTCCGTTCGCACATCCTCACCAAGATGTCGACCAAGCGCAAGCGTGCCTTGCGTGCCACCAATCACGTAGCAGGCGTGGACCACAAGTCCGTGGCACGCATGCTGCCGTACGTCTGATCCGGAGCATCCATCATGGCACGAGTAAAGCGTGGTGTGACTGCCCGTCGGCGTCACAAGAAAGTTCTTTCCAGGGCCAAGGGCTACTACGGCGCGCGCAGTCGCGTCTATCGCGTAGCCAAGCAGTCGGTCATCAAGGCCGGCCAGTATGCCTACATCGGCCGCAAGCAGAAAAAGCGCCAGTTCCGCTCGCTGTGGATCACGCGCATCAATGCGGCGGCGCGCATGTTCGAGCTGAGCTACAGCCGCCTCATCAACGGTCTCAACAAGGCCGGTATCGAGGTTGATCGCAAGGTGCTGGCTGACCTGGCCGTGCACGATATCAGGGCATTCGGCGCCGTGGCCGATCAGGCCCGTGCCGCCCTGGGCATGAAGGAAAGCGACAAGTCCAATATTGTCCAGCCGCAGGTTGAAGCGGCAGCAAAGCCGAAGCCGAAGGCCAAGTCGAAGCCGGCGGCCAAGCCCGCGACCAAGACCAAGGCCAAGGCCGAGCCCAAAGCCAAGGCCGAGCCCAAGGCGGCCGCCAGCGCCAAGCCGGCGGCCAAGAAGGCAGCGGCCAAGAGCAAGGCCAAGGGTGATGACCTGACCAGGATCGAGGGTATCGGTCCCAAGATTGCCGAGCTGCTGCAGGGTGCGGATATCAACAGCTTTGCCGAGCTGGCGGCGACCGATGCCGACAAGCTGAAGGAAATCCTGCACGATGCCGGCAGCCGTTTTGCCGCGCACGATCCGACCACCTGGCCGCAGCAGGCCAAGCTGGCAGCCGACGGCGATTTCGATGGCCTCAGCGAGCTGCAGGACCACCTCAAGGGCGGTCGCCCGGCCTGACATTGACACGCGCCGAATAGTGCGTTGCAGTCATGTTTCCCATGCGGGGAAGGGCGCGAGTCCTTCCCCGTTTTCGTATCCGCCAGGACACCTGACAGATGAGCGACATTGATGCCTTGACCCGATCCGCACTGGCTGATGTCGGCGCCGCCGACAGCGTGGACGCGCTGGAGCAGTTGCGGGTTGCGCTGCTGGGCAAGTCCGGCAGCATCACCGGCCAGCTCAAGCAGCTTGGCAAGCTGCCACCGGAAGAACGGAAGGCGGCTGGCGCCTTGCTAAACCAGGCGAAACGGCAGATTGCCGATGCCCTGGCCGAGCGCCGCGGCGTGCTGGAGCAGCAGGCGCTGCATGCGCGCCTGGCCAGCGAGCGTGTCGATGTCACCTTGCCGGGTCGCCATGCCGAGCGCGGCAGCGAGCATCCGGTGATGCATACCATGGAGCGTATTGCGTCGATATTCGAACGGCTCGGCTACCAGCGCGCGGAAGGTCCGGAAATCGAGGATGACTGGCACAACTTCGAGGCGCTGAATTTTCCGCCGCATCACCCGGCGCGCGCCATGCATGACACCTTCTATTTTGCCGACGGCCGCCTCCTGCGCACGCATACCTCGCCGGTACAGATCCGTCACATGAAGGGGCGTCAGCCGCCTTTGCGCATCATTGCGCCAGGCAAGGTGTATCGCAGCGACTCCGATCAGACGCATTCGCCCATGTTTCACCAGATCGAGGGCCTGCTGGTCGACGAGACATCGAGTTTCGCCGATCTGAAGGGCACGCTGGGTACCTTCGTGAATGCCTTCTTCGAGCGCGATATCGCGATGCGCTTCCGTCCCAGCTATTTCCCGTTCACCGAACCGTCGGCCGAGGTGGACATTGCCTGGCCGCGCGCCGATGGCAGCGACCGCTGGATGGAGGTGCTCGGCTGCGGCATGGTGCACCCCAATGTGCTGGCCAATTGCGATATCGACCCGGAACGCTATACCGGCTTTGCCTTCGGCATTGGCGTCGATCGTTTTGCCATGCTGCGCTATGGCGTGGAAGACCTGCGCGCATTCTTCGAGAATGACCTGCGCTTCCTCAGGCAGTTCGCGTGAGGGCCCGGGCGTCTGCTGGCAAATGCACTGCGCCCCATTGACCTGACTGCTGCAATTCCAGATTCACCCGAGCCCCTTCCCAGGAGGAGAGGGCCCGAAAGAGCCCCGGAACGATCATGAAATTTTCTGAAAACTGGCTGCGACAACTTGTCGAAATTCCTGCCGATCACGATGCCCTGGTCGAGCGTCTGACCATGGCAGGCCTGGAAGTTGACGGCGTCGAGACCCTTGGGGCCGGCCTGGATGGTGTCGTGGTGGGGGAGATTGTCGCGATCGAGCCGCATCCCGATGCCGATCGCCTGCGCGTATGCCGCGTTGCCGCGGGGCAGGCCGATGCGCTGACCATCGTGTGCGGTGCGCCCAATGCCCGCCTTGGCCTGAAGGCGCCCGTGGCGCTGGTCGGGGCCCGCTTGCCTGGTGGCATGACGATCAAGGCGGCCAGGCTTCGGGGTGTGGAATCTTTCGGCATGCTGTGTTCGGCGCGCGAACTGGCGCTGGACAGCGATGCGGACGGGCTGATGGAACTGCCGGGCGACGCCGAGACCGGACAGCCTCTGCAGACCTGTCTGGGTCTGCCGGACGCGGTGATCGAACTGGGCCTGACACCCAACCGGCCAGACTGCCTGGGCATGGCCGGCCTGGCGCGCGATGTGGCCGCGCAGTTCGGCAGCGCCAAGGTGTGGCCGACCCAGGCCGAGGTCGAGGTGGCAGCGTCAAGTCGGCGTGGCATTCGACTGGACGCCGGGGGCGACTGCCCGCGTTACCTGGGCCGTGTCATCGAAGGGCTGGACATGACGGCGCCGACGCCGGCGTGGATGGCCGCGCGCCTGCGCCGGGCCGGATTGCGGCCGCTGAGCCTGGTAGTGGATGTCGGCAATTACGTGATGCTCGAGCTGGGCCAGCCGCTGCATGCCTTTGACCATGCACAGGTCGCTGGCGACATTGTCGTTCGCCACGCCCGTGATGGCGAGAAGCTGACCTTGCTCGACGACAGTGAAGTGGTGCTGGACAGCTCGTTTCTTGTCATTGCCGACGAGGACAAGGCGCTGGCGGTTGCCGGCATCATGGGCGGGCACGGGTCACGCGTTACCGATGACACACGGGACATCTTCCTGGAAAGCGCCCATTTTGCGCCGGCCGCCATCATGGGCCGGGCGCGTCGCCTGGGCTTGCACACCGATGCCTCGCATCGTTTCGAGCGCGGCGTCGACCCGGAACTGCCGCGACGGGCGCTGGAACGCGCCAGCGAGTTGCTGCTGGATATCGCCGGCGGCAAGGCCGGGCCGGTTTGCGCGGCCGAGCGCCTGGCTGACCTGCCTCAGCGTACGCCGGTTGGCCTGCGCCGCAAACGTCTGGCTCGCGTGCTGGGCGTGCACATTGACGATCATGCGGTGGAGGCCATCCTCGGCAATCTCGGGCTCGCGCCCCGGACAAGCGAAGATGGCTGGCAGGTGGTGCCGCCCAGTTGGCGCTTCGACATCGAGCGCGAAGAAGACCTGATCGAGGAAGTGGCGCGCATCCATGGCTATCCGCAGATCCCCACCCGCGCGCCTTCCGGCGACCTGGTGCTTGCGGTCGAGCCCGAAACGCAGCTGTCGACGCGTCAGCTGGCCATGCAGGTGATCGCCCGCGGCTACCACGAGGCCGTTTGCATGGCATTTGTAAGCGCCGACCTGCTTGAACAGTGGCAGATGAGCCAACAGGCTGTGGCATTGGCCAACCCGCTGTCCGCCGACCAGGCGGTAATGCGGCCCAGCCTGCTACCCGGCCTGGTGCAGGCACTGAAGCGCAATCGGGCGCGTCAGCAGGAGCGTGTGCGCCTGTTCGAGGCCGGGCACGTGTTTGCCGCGGCCGGATCCGATGGCGGGCCGCCACCGGAAACGGCCATGCTTGCGCTTGCGGCCTGTGGCAGTGCGCACGGTGAGCAGTGGGGCGAGTCACGCAGGGCAGTGGACTTTCACGACATCAAGGGCGATGTCGAATCCGTGCTGATGATGAGCGGTACCCCAGGCAGTTGGCGCTTCGACAACGAGGACTTGCCGAGCTGGTTGCATCCGGGCCGCGCCGCACGCCTCACCCGCGAAGGCAAACCGGCCGGATGGCTTGGCGAACTGCACCCGCAGCTGCTGGCCCGTCTGGATTGCGACGATGCGGTGTTCGTGGCCGAGCTGGCGCTGCCCGAAGTGTGCCACCGGCGTTTGCCCGAGGCGCATGCCGTGGCGCGCTTTCCCCAGGTCCGGCGCGATCTGGCGGTCGAGGTCGATGTCGCGACCACCTGGCAGCAGGTCGCCGACTGCGTGCGCCAGGCGGCCGGTCCGCAACTGCTGGATTTGCGTCTTTTTGACGAATATACGGGGCCGGAGCTTGATCGGGGACGAAAAAGTCTCGCTATGGGCTTGATTTTGCAGGAGCGTTCGCGCACTCTTACTGATGAGGAGGTAGACGAACGCGTGGCCGCCGTGGTTGCGTCGCTGTCTGCCCATTGTTCTGCAAGACTGAGGGGATGACATGGCGTTGACCAAAGCGGATATGGCCGAGCGCCTGTACTCGGAAGTCGGATTGAACAAGCGGGAAGCCAAGGAGTTCGTCGATGCCTTTTTCGAGTCGATGCGTGATACCTTGGGCAGGGGGGAGCAGGTGAAGCTGTCGGGCTTCGGCAATTTTGACCTGCGCCAGAAGAAAGAGCGCCCCGGACGAAACCCCAAAACCGGCGAGGAGATTCCCATCTCCGCGCGCCGTGTGGTGACGTTCCGCCAGGGCCAGAAACTGAAGGATCGGGTCGACGCCTATGCTGGACCAAAGCAGTAACGCCGAACTCCCGGCCATTCCGGCCAAGCGCTACTTCACCATCGGTGAGGTAAGCGAGCTGTGCGGTGTCAAGCCGCATGTGCTGCGCTATTGGGAGCAGGAATTTCCGGCGCTGAAGCCGGTCAAGCGACGTGGCAACCGGCGCTATTACCAGCGTCATGATGTCATGATGATCCGCCAGATCCGGGCCTTGCTGTATGACCAGGGCTTCACCATCACCGGTGCACGCCAGCGCCTGGAAGGTGAGCCGGCGCGGATGGAAGCCAGCATGTCCCAGCAGATAGTCCACCAGGTAAGGCTGGAACTGGAAGAAGTTCTGCATATCCTGCGTCATTGACTCCCCGCAGTCGTTGCGGGCTGCTACAATAGTCGTTCTGCAAGCCGCAAGTCGGGGCGTAGCGCAGCCTGGTAGCGCACTACAATGGGGTTGTAGGGGTCGCGAGTTCGAATCTCGCCGCCCCGACCACTACGGCAAGCACAGGAAACCGGTTCCGCGAGGGGTCGGTTTTTTTGTGGCCGCCTGTTCCGGGCGTACTGCATGGCCAGGCGCCTTTGCAGTCGGTTGAGCGCGGCCTGATCAGGGGACGGTTCCCGCGCTCTGCTCGGCTCCGTCGGCTTGTGCCGCAGGCGCAACGGTCCGACGAGTGACAGACGGGGGCAAATCACCGACAAGGGGTTCTCCCTGCCCGCAACGTGGCAGTACACTGGACGGGTAGCGGGAGGGCAGCGATGAAGATGCGAATCTGGGCACTTTGTGGTTCTTTCGGCCTGCTTTGCCTGGTCTTTGCCGTGCTCGCAGTCGGTGGCGCTGGCCAGGCCCAGCCTGGCGTGGCGGCGCAGGCACGTGACGAATCGCCACTGGCGCAAACCTATATCGTGCTGGACAGGCACTTGTCCGCAATGCTGCCGAGCGTGGCCGGCCTGTCCCTGGCCACGGCACGGACCTGTTTCGCCGAGGCCTACCCGGCCATCGAGGCTGATCCCGACGTCGGCCTGCATCTTCTGTTCTCCGAATCACGCGGATTCATGGCCGGGCTGGCGCGAATCGCGTACTGGGGGGCGCCGATTCTGCTCCTCGCGAGCCTGCTGCTGTACTTTCTGCGGCCAAAGACCATTCATCTCATCAAGTCGTGAAATTTTTTTGCAGCCCGGTTGTGCTGTGGCGCAACATGAGGTATGCGACTTTCGGGCATAGGTCAAAAGTCACGTTTGGCGCGGTACGTTGATCCCGAACCCCGCGTCTCGGGCCATTTTTCCTTGCTGCGACGCAACACGAGCTTTGCCGATTTGACAAACAGCTTATTAGCAGATGCTGTTTGCTTTGCCGTGGCTGGCGGTCTAGGTTGATTGGGTTTTCCGCCCGGGGGGTGTGGAAAACGCTGATCACAGCGACGCCTTCCGGATCATCGGTTGCGTATGACGCAAGGAGCGATTGCGGGGAACTGTTTTCAACCCTGTACCTCGGATTCGATGCTGCTGTGGTGCTCAAGGAAGAGGTTCGTCGCGCTGGGCGACATGCTCTGGCGCGCACCCTTAAACATCTGAACGGGGATTTATCAGTGGACTCAACACAGGAAAAAGGCCTGCGCCGAAAGATGCTGGCCATTTCGACATGTACCTTGTTCGGGCTCGGCATGCTCGCCGCCGCGCCCACCTTCGCTGCCAGTACCCAGCACCTGTACCGGCAATCACTCAACAACGCGTCAACCCACGGCTTGACCACGCAGTTCAGCCTGGGCAGCAACGCGTCCTTGCACGCCACGTTCTCTGCGCCGACCAAGCGAGGCACCACCACATCGCGCATGCAGCAGATGTATCAGGGTGTCCCGGTCTACGGCCGCAGCGTCGCCGTTGAAAGCGACGCGAGCGGGCATACGCTGCTGGCAACCGGCGTGATCAGCCAGGGGCTGAGTGCCGATCTTCCCAGCGTTACCCCGAAGTTTTCCGCAGACCAGGCACTGGACATTCTGCAAGGCAAGTCCAGCCATGGTGGCGGGATTCGCCCGGGCATGGGCAACTCGCGGTTTTCGGGCATCCGCAATCGCGAAGCCACCCTCTACGTCTATCCGGAAGACAGCGGCAGCGCACGCCTGGTTTATCTGGCTTCCTTCGTCAAGGACGGCCCCAACCCGTCGCGTCCGACCGCCATCATCGATGCAAAGACGGGCGCAATCATCGAGCAGTGGGATGGCCTGACCACAGCCAATGGCACCGGTCCTGGCGGTAACAGCAAGACCGGCCAGTATCAGTACGGCAGCGGTGGCCACCCCTACCTCAACGTGACCCAGTCGGGCAGCACCTGCAGCATGCAGAATGCCAACGTCAAGACCTACGACATGAACAATGCCACGTCGGGTTCGGGCACCTTGTGGACCTTCACCTGCCCCAACAGCTCGGGTGATTCGGTCAATGGCGGCTACTCGCCGATCAACGATGCGCACCACAATGGAGGCGTGGTACACGACATGTACCAGGCGTGGTTCGGTTCGCCGCCCTTGAACCAGGTGCTGTACATGCGCGTGCATTACGGCAGCAATTACGAGAACGCGTTCTGGGATGGCACCGCCATGAACTTTGGTGACGGCGCCAGCAACTTCTATCCGCTGACGGCGCTGGACGTGACTGGACACGAGATCAGCCACGGCTTCACCGAACAGCACTCCAACCTGCAGTATTCGGGGCAGTCCGGCGGCATGAACGAAGCCTTCTCGGACATGGCCGGTGAGGCTGTCGAGTACTACGATCGCGGCAGCAACGACTTCCTGGTCGGTGCCGACATCACCAAGGGCAGCTCGCCGCTGCGCTGGATGTGCACGCCCACCAACGACGGTGGTTCGATCGGTAGTGCCAACGACTACTACAGTGGTCTGAACGTGCATTATTCCAGTGGTGTCTACAACAAGGCATTCTGCACCCTGGCCAAGACCTCCGGCTGGAACACCAAGAAGGCTTTCGAGGTCTTCGAGCGTGCCAACGCGCTGTACTGGACGTCTACCGCCACATTCAATTCCGGCGCCTGTGGCGTGGAGAGTGCGGCTAGTGACCTGGGCTACTCCTCGAGTGACGTAGTCAGTGCCTTCAACGCTGTCGATGTCAGCTGCCCCGGTAGCGGTGGCGGTGGTGGCGGCGGCGGCGGTGGCGGCGGCGCGCTGAGCAATGGCGTTGCGGTTTCCGTGCCAGCCACCAGCAGCGGCAATTTCACGGGTGACTACACCGTGGATATTCCGGCTGGTGCCAGCAACCTGCAGATTGCCATCTCCGGTGGCAGCGGTGATGCCGACCTGTACGTGAAATTCGGCTCCCAGCCGACCACGAGCAGCTACGACTGCCGCCCGTACAAGAGTGGCAACAGCGAAACATGCACCTTCGCCACGCCTTCGGCGGGTACCTATCACGTCAAGATCAACGCTTACCAGAGCTTCTCGGGCGTCAGCCTGCAGGCAAGCTGGACCACCGGCGGTGGCGGTGGCGGTGGTGGCAGCGGCAGTGCCCTGGACAACGGTGTCCCGGTGTCTCTGCCGTCAATCAGCTCCGGCACCTTCAGCGGTGACTACACCGTGGATATCCCGGCTGGTGCCAGCAACCTGCAGATTGCCATCTCCGGTGGCAGCGGTGATGCCGACCTGTACGTGAAATTCGGCTCCGAGCCGACCACGAGCAGCTACGATTGCCGTCCCTACAAGAGTGGGAACAACGAAAGCTGCAGCTTTGCGACACCGTCGGCCGGTACCTATCACGTCAAGGTGCGTGCCTACTCGAGCATCTCCGGAGTCAGCCTCCAGGCGAGCTGGACCACCGGTGGTGGCGGTGGCGGCGGTGGCGGTAGTGGCGACCTGTCGAATGGCGTTCCGCTGTCCCTGCCGGCGACTTCCACGGGAAGCTTCACTAGCGACTACACGGTCGTCATTCCCTCGGGTAGCAGCAGCCTGACGATTGCGATCTCGGGCGGCAGTGGTGATGCCGACATGTACGTGCGCTTCGGGTCGGCCCCGACCACGAGCACCTACGATTGCCGTCCGTACAAGTACGGCAACAACGAAACCTGCACCTTCAGCGCTCCGCAGGCTGGCACCTATCACGTCAAGGTGCGCGCATACCAGAGTTTCTCTGGTGTGAGCCTGCAGGCCAATTGGTGACCATGGCAAGAATGGGGAGGGAGTAGACGCAGGGCGCACACGGACGTGCGCATGAAAACCGGGCCCGGCTGCCGCGCGCAGCCGGGCCCTTTTTATTGCAGCGCGCAGGGAAGGCGTGCGAGAAGAAGCGGGGCTTCCGCACTCGCAGTCACGCTGGTGGTATCGCAGCCCACGCCCGTGCTCCGGTCAGCATGGGGCAGGGCGAGAAACCTGTGGCCTGACTGGAACTACGAAGCCGCGGGTTCGAAGCGATTGGCCTCGCGGTTCTTGCGCACAGCGGCTGGATCCCAGATGCGTCCGTTCATGGCGATCCAGACGCCCTCCGCGGCCGACTGCACTGCGCCCACGGCGCAGCCGATGTTGAACACGGCGTCCGAGCCCTGGAAGCGCGCCGGATTGAGCGCGCCAGTGAGCACGATCACCTTGTCCGGGATACCGGCAAGCACGCGAGCGGTGGCAACCATGGTGTCGGTGCCGTGGGTGACCAGCACGTGTCGCTGGGGCTGCGCGGCGATGGTGCTGCGGATCAGCTCGCGATCATCGTCGGTGATTTCCAGGCTGTCCTTGCGCAGGATCGGTATGACCGTGAAGCGGAAGGCAACTTCCAGCTGGGTGAGGATCTCGCCGATCTGTGGCGCGCCTATCTGGTAATCGGACTTGGCATCGAAATAGGTCTTGTCGATGGTGCCGCCGGTCGTGACGATGGCCAGTTCATGCATGTTGGGGGTCCGATGTTCAGAGGTTGGTGGTAAGCGTTTGAATGTCGTTGGCGTCGGCCTCGTCCAGCTGCATCAGGCCATGCGCCATGAACCGGCGCAACGCCGCTGCGGAGCGCGCATTGCCGTGGCTCTGCGTGCTGTCCCAGTGCGCCTGCCGCCACATCAGGGCAGCGGCCATGATGCGGGCCAGGCTTATGGCCAGCCCGCGCGCGAGACCTTGCAATCGGAATGAGTCATGAGCTGTCTTGTCCAGCAACGCGTCGCAGCGCTCCAGGGCCTGGCGAATGGGCCCGGCCTGGTCGGCAGGCGCCGCGGCCAGCAGCGTCTCGACATGCCTCCGGAAAGGCATGATTCCGCTGCCGGACAGTGCACGCAGCAGGTCCAGCGAGAGCACGTTGGTTGTGCCTTCCCAGATCGGATACACCTGCGCGTCGCGCAACAGCTGCGGCAGCCCGGTGTCCTCGATGTAGCCGTTGCCACCAAAGCATTCCAGCGCCTCGCTGGCAATGGAAACCGCCAGCTTGCCGGTCCACAGTTTGGCCAGTGGCGTCAGCAGGCGCAGCAACGCGCCCTCGTGGTCTTCGCCGACCCCGTTTTCCACCCGGCCAAGCAGGTGCGTGACCTCGAAGCTGAGGGCAAAAGCCCCCTCGAATTCGGCCTGCATGTCGGCCAGGGTGCGCGCGTGTGCAGGCTGCTCGATCAGGGGCTTGCCGAATGCCTGGCGCCGCTGCGCATAGTCGCGTGCCAGCGCAATCGAGCGCGCCATGTGCGATACCGCGCATACGGCATTCCAGGTTCGGGTGATGCCAAGCATGGGTGCTATCTGGCGCACGCCGTGCTCGAGGTCGCCGAGTGGCCAGGCCGGCACGCCATCGAGATGTATTTCTGCAGTGGGCAGCTCGCGCGTCCCCAGTTTGTCCTTGAGCCGGTCCACGGTGAGCCCCTGCCAGCTGCCGTCCGCATCGCGCGTCTGCACGTAGAACAGCGCCAGGCCATGGCCCTGTTCGGGACGCGCCAGCGCCAGTGCACACTCGCCCACGATGGCCGAGGTAAACCACTTGCGGCCATACAGTCGCCACTGACCGTCGGAATCGCGCCTTGCCGTTGTTTCGGTCTGGCTGACGTCGGAACCACCGATGTTTTCGGTCATCCACTGCCCGGACAGCCACAATGTATTGGCGTCCCGACTGAGGAAGTGCGGCAGAACGCGCTCGGCGAGTGCCTCATCGCCCGAGGCGCGGATGGCGCTGGCGGCGCCATCGGTCATGGCCAGCGGGCAGGTATGGAACTCGCTGGCCATGTGATACAGGTACACACGCGCAAACTGTTCCAGGCGTGCCGTCGGATGCGCGTCGTAGCCGCTGGCCACAAGCGCGTGGCGGGTGGTGATCTCCGGGCCTTCGCGCCACGTGGTACTCAGGTCCACCCGATCCAGGCGTCTGCCCCAGGCACCCCACCGGGTCAGTACCGGCTCTTCCCGCAGCGCAGTCTGGCGCCTGGCAAAGGCCATCATGGCGTAGTCGGCCAGCGCCCTGAGGTCCTGCTCCAGTGCCGCGCGCCGTGGTGCGTCCAGCACGCGCTGCAGGCATGCCTGCAGCACGCTGTCGTGATCCAGCGGATGCGGGAGTTGCGGGGCCGACTGCAGAAAGCTCATCCGCCTATTATGGCCGCTTCGATACCGGCCTGCACGGCATGGCTGCTGCGCCGGGTCGCGCCGCGCGTGATCCGGATGACGCGCCGCGATTGTCGTCAGGGTGCCGCGCCGGCCTGCCGCTTCTTGCGGCTGCGGCCATCGAAGCCGGCGGCCAGGATCACCATCAGGCTGAGCATGATCTCGGCACCCGCCAGGAGCCGCAGATGCGGATGCGACCAGGCTTCGGCCACGCCATGGCTGAAATAGAACAGGCAGACGATGGCAACCCAGAGCAGGCCCCGGCGCGGATTGCGCAATGCCAGCAGCGGCAGCAGCAGCGGCACCAGGCACAGTACCAGGGTGGATGCCATCAGCGCCGGGGCTGGCGGTGCCAGCAGCGCGTGCCAGAGGATTTGCAAGGCAAGCAGCAGCGACCAGGCCACGAATCCGACCAGACGAACGTTCATGCCTGTGCCCCCAGCTGCCGGGCAGTTGCCGCCACGCGTCGACCGAGCGCCAGTGCCAGTGCGCGCTCATCGTCGCTGATGGCGTTTTCGCCCTTGAGCCCTGCAACGTGACTGAGGCCGTAGGGCGTGCCGCCGGTTTTCGTGCTGTTCAACGCCTGCTCGGTAAAGGGGATGCCAAGCAGCAGCATGCCGTGGTGCAGTAGCGGCAGCATCATCGAAAGCAGGGTGGACTCCTGGCCGCCATGCATGGTGCTGGTGGCAGTGAACACCGCCGCCGGTTTGCCAACCAGGGTGCCCGAAGCCCATTCGGCGCCCAGGGTGTCGATGAAATGCTTCAGTGGTGCGGCCATGTTGCCGAAGCGCGTCGGGCTGCCAAGCAGGAGCCCCGCACACTCGGCAAGGTCGTGCTTGTCGACGTATGGCGCCCCGTCATCCGGGGTCGGCGGCGCAGCCTGCTCGGTCACCGGTGCCACCGGCGGCACCTGGCGCAGGCGCGCCCTGCAGCCGTCGACCTGGGCCACGCCACGCGCCAGCAGACGCGCCATTTGCGCCACGTGTCCGGTGCGGCTGTAATAGAGAATCAGGATTTCATGGTTCATGGACTGCGCCAGCATTGAGCAAACTGCGTTAGTCTCGCAGATATCAACGACCGATTGTGAGTTGTGTTTTGCCTATTGACCGCGAACATGCCGCCACCTTTGCCCGTTTCATCTGGCAGCGCTTCGTCGATGACGAGTGTTTCCAGACCGCCGGTGCGCTGTCCTACACCACGCTGTTCGCGCTGGTGCCGTTGACGGCGGCGGTGTTCGGCATCCTGTCTGCGTTCCCGGTGTTTTCGGTGTGGACGCAGGATCTGACCGACTTCATATTCCGCAACTTCGTGCCGGCGGCGGGCGCCACGGTGCGGGAATACCTGCTGCAGTTTGTCGGCAACGCCAGCAAGATGACGGTGGTGGGTGTGCTGGTTCTTTTCGCCAGCGCACTGATGATGATGTCGTCCATCGAGGATCGGCTCAATCGCATCTGGCGGGTGAAGAAGCGCCGTTCCAGCGTGGCCCGCTTTCTGCTGTACTGGACTGCATTGACGCTGGTCCCGATCCTGGTGGTCGGCGGCCTGGCGCTGTCATCCTACCTGTTTGCATTGCCCGTGCTGGGCGGCGCCAGCCTGCAGCCCGGCCTCAAGGACATCCTGCTGCGCATGCTGCCGTTCTTCACCACCCTGGTGGCGTTGCTGTTGTTGTACAAGCTGGTGCCCAATCGCCGCGTTGCCCTGCACCATGCGCTGATCGGTGCACTGCTGGCGGCGGGGCTGTTCGAGTTTGCCAAGTGGAGTTTCGGCGTCTACGTCAGCAATGTGCCTTCCTACCAGCAACTGTACGGTGCGCTGGCGGTGGTCCCGATCTTTCTGGTATGGATTTTTCTCAGCTGGGTGATCGTGCTTCTGGGTGCGTCCATCACCGCGTCGCTTTCCTCGTTCGACTACCGGCCACTGTCCGAACGCCTCACCCCGGGCCACGAGTTTGTGGGCTTGCTGCATGTGCTCAAGCAGTTTGTTGCCGCGCAGCGTGATGGCAGGACCCTGCACGCCAGCGATCTGCGCGAGCGCGAGCAATTCATATCCGACGACTTGCTGCAGCGCTGCCTGGATGACCTTTGCGAGGCCGGACTGATTCGCCAGACCGAGGATCTGGGCTGGACCCTGGCGCGCAGCCTGGATTCGGCGAGCCTGGCCAATGTGTACGAAGTGGGCGAGTATCGCATCCCCCTCGATACCAGTTCCATGGCGCGCTGGAACGCCACCCTGCCGCAAGCGATCCAAACCATGCTGACGGAACTGTCCGAAAGCCTGCGCGGTCAGCTGGATGTGACGCTGGACAGTCTGTACCCGATTGCTTCACCCTCTCGAGTCGAACCAAGGGAAAGTGCCCGATGAAATTCCTGTTTGCCCTGATCATGCTGTCATTTGCCAGTAACCCTGTTGCTGCCGGCGAGTCTGCCGGAACGGAGCAACCGCAGCTGGCCGTGTCCACGCTTGCCGGCCAGACCTGGAAGCTTTCCGACCAGCGCGGCAAGTGGGTGGTCATCAATTTCTGGGCAACCTGGTGTTCGCCTTGCATCAAGGAGATGCCGGAGATATCGGGTTTCGTCAGCCAGCACGCGCAGGTCGAGGCGATCGGCCTGGCCTACGAAGACACCGACAAGGCGACCGTCCAGGCATTCCTGCAGAAACACCCGGTGACCTATCCGGTTGCTCTGGTCGATCCGTTCAAGCCACCGGCGGACTTCGATACGCCGCGTGGCCTGCCGACCACCTACATCATTGCCCCCGATGGCAGCATCAGCACGAAGCATGTGGGCCCCATTACCGCCGTCGATCTGGCCAAGCTGATTGGCGTGGAGCCGGGCTAGCCATGCCCGCCGCCCGTTTTTTCATCTGCGGTCGCGTGCAAGGGGTTTTCTTTCGTGCCTCCACGCGCACACAAGCGCAGCGGCTGGGCATCACCGGCTGGGCGAGGAACCTGGCAGACGGGCGCGTCGAGGTGCTGGCCCAAGCCGAGGACAATGCCAGCCTTGACCGGCTTGCCGACTGGCTGGCGCAGGGCCCGGCTCAGGCCGAAGTCGAATCGGTCGATCGGCAGAGTGCGCAGGCATCCGCGCTGGACGGATTCGACATTCGCTGATTCCTGGGCCATTGGCCGGTGGCCGCAGCGCATCGTGATCTGCCGCCACGCGAGCCGCCTGGGTCAGGGGCGGTCTTTTTCCTGCAGGCGGGGCCTCAGACCGACCAGGTTGCAGGGGCGCGTGCGTGCATCAAGCTGGCTCTGCAGAATGTGCTCCCAGGCGGTACGGCAGGCCGAGGTGGAGCCAGGCAGGCAGAACACGAAGGTGCCATTGGCGAGACCGGCGAATGCACGCGATTGCAGCGAGGCCGTACCGATCTCGCGGAAGGAGATGGCGCGAAAGATTTCCCCGAAGCCGTCCATTTCCTTGTCCAGCAGCGGCAGCAGGGCTTCCGGCGTGGAGTCGCGACCGGTGAAGCCGGTACCGCCTGTCACCAGCACCCCATCCGCGCGCTCGTCTGCAATCCACCCGGATACCCGGGCCCGCAGCTTGTAGCGGTTGTCCGGAAGCAGGCTGCGTTCGTGCAGGATGTGTCCGGCGGTTGTCAGTTGATCCACCAGGTAGTCGCCGGAGCTGTCGTTGTCGGCGCTGCGCGTGTCCGACACTGTCAGGACGCACAGGCGTAGCGGAATGAATTCAGCGTGCTGGCTCATCGCTTGCAGCTCCAGAAAGAACCATTGGGTATCATCGGCATGCCAGCCCGCGCGTCGATACAGTGCCTGGGCCGGATGGTTGTCGCGGGCGGTTTCCAGACTGATGCGCATCGAGCCGCTGGATCGCGAGAACGCTGCCGCGGCCTCGAGCAAGGCCAGTCCGACGCCTGTCCGGCGTGCCTCGGGTGCAACGTACAAATCGTTCAGCACATGGGCTCGTGCCATGCGCACCGAGCTGAATCCGGGGTAGAGCA
>CAVTJF010000023.1:0-20360 GCA_963734945.1 uncultured Gammaproteobacteria bacterium | reverse complement strand
TCGGGTTCTACCCCGTTTCCGCGGACAGTTGAGTTAAGGCCGTAAAGGCCTGGTCCCGAGCATCGATTCTACGTTGCATTCGGGGATTGTGGAACCGTTCGATGTAGTCAAAAACGTCGGCTCGTGCGTCGGCCAAGGTCAAGTAGCGCTTGCGATGGATACGTTCACGCTTGAGCATGCCGAAGAAGCCCTCTGCCGCTGCATTGTCTGCGCAATGACCCACGGCACTCATGCTGCTGAGGATGTTGTGGTCAGCGAGGAAGCGCTGGTAATCCCCACTGGTGAACTGAGTGCCACGATCAGAATGCAACACCAGGGGTTGCCGGTTGGGACGTTGCCAGCAGGCCATCAGCACCGCCTTGATCACCATGTGTCGATCCTGGATAGCTGACATCGACCAGCCCACGATCTTGTGGTTGTACAGGTCGAGTACCGTGCATAGGTACAACCAGCCCTCGCCGGTGTGGATGCAGGTGATGTCAGTAACCCATTTGGTGTTCGGCTCCAGCGCTACAAAGTCCCTCTCCAGGTGATTGCGCACATGATCGGGTCTGACGCCGCTACGCTTGCGACGCCAAGCCCGACGCTGCGGTACGCCAAACAACCCATGGCGGGACATCAGTCGCGCCACGCGGTTACGGCTGGCCGTCTCACCGAGATAGGTCAGTTCCTCGTGTATGCGTGGCATACCCATCACGCCATCACTGCCTTCATGGAATTCGCGAATCCGCTTCAACAGACGGCGGTTGTCGGTTTCACGTGCACTCATCGGCCGCTTGCTCCAGGCATGGAAGCCGCTGGTCGATACCTTCAGGCAACGACACATCAGCTGGACAGGGTAGAGACCGCGACAGCGTTGGATCGTCTGATACTTCAGCTCGATTCCCTGGCGAAGAACGCTGCCGCATCGCGCAAAAAATCTCTCTCCTTTTTCACCCGGGCCAGCTCGCGCCTGAGCGTGGCCATCTCTTGATCACGCGGGACCCCAGAGCCGCTGAAAGCTTTTTCCTTGTCGATCTGCATCTCTCGCCGCCAACGACCCAGAACACCGGCACCCACACCGATATCTCGGGCCACCTGACTAAGCTTCACCCCCGGCTGGCGGGTCAGGCCAACAGCCTCACGCTTGAACTCTTCGCTGAACTTTCTTCGTTTGGACATGACACTCCTTTTTGGCCATTATCGGCCTTCTTGGAAGTGTCCGCTTTAACGGGGTAGATGAGTGATAGGTAAATTAGGAGTTGTAACGATTGACAGCACTAGCTTTGACATAGCAGCGTTCACGAATCGCAGGATTTGGGAATTCGTGAATCGGCCCGAGAATCTCAGATTACGCCCAGGTACCGGTTGTTACAGTACTCTCTTCAGGGGCACATTGTTTGGGCAGGAGCGTGCACGTGCGGTGGCGGAGTGCTTGTCCTCCCAGAGAGTGGACATTCTGTGGCTTGGTTCAAACCCTGGTGTCCCACGGTCATTGGACAACATCATAAACGGCTGTTCGGGGCTGGGAGATCTCCCCAGTTTTCAGATGCAGCTTGAATCGGGCCTTTTTGGCTCGGCTACGTGGTCATCGTTAGGCCAACCTAACCCAGATTTTAATCCGATTGCGCACCCTGAGCGCGGCTGGGTTGTATACCAAAAGATCTTTGAACAAGTCGCTGACCTGGACAGAGTGACAATGGCCAACTTTATACCCTGGGGTAGCAAGAATACGTCTTCTCTTGTGACCAGGCTTGTCACTGCCGATAGGTCGCTTCTTAAACGAATGGTGGAATTTTCTGAGGAACTGAACATAGAGGTTGTTCAGTCTTTAAGGCCGAAGCTTGTCGTCGTTCCATTCAGTCTTGGTCGAAACAAGAGGCTCGCAGATATGGGTCCGTTTGGTCTCTCTGTAAGTCAAGCTACTCAGAAGATCCAGCACGTCGTGAACTGTGTCAATCGCAAGTTCCGATTCCAAACTGCAATTTGCAAGCGTGGCCATCTTGATGTGCGGACTGTGTTTGTGCCGCATCCCTCATCACTGCGGCTAGCAAAAGATTCCAGGATGAGAGTCGTTGATGATGTAGCAGACATTCTCAACAGTCTTATGTAGGCTTGGCTTAAAAAACGGGGTCAAAAAACGGGATCAGAGTCTGAGGTTTCCCCACGAATTCATGCGGGTGCCCGCGTTTGTTCCAGCACATCGGCTGGCAATCTTCGTAATCGTTTAAGCCATTGTGCTGTTTGTTCCATCGGCCACGGTCTGACTAGCGCTTCGCGACCGATGCGCACGAGTGAGTAGAGCCTGCGCGTGGATGAGTTGGGTGACAGCCAGTAGTCCATGCCTGTCTCACGACAGGCCAGGCCAGCAAGCCAGCTGGCAAAGGTCGCCAAGGTGTGCACCAGAAGCAGGATCTCAATTCGTTTGGCACTGCGGGTGAGACTGTCCTCGAACGCGTTGCCATAGCGGTGGGATTTCAGGTCACGAAAGGACAGCTCGATTTGCATGCGACGCGCGTACAGCGCGACAAGCTGGCGAGCGCTGAGCTTGAGTGACGGGGAAGCCACCAACAGCCACGGCTCGCGTTGCCGGGAGGCCGACTTTCTGCTTTGTGAGCTACGAACAGCTTGGCCCTTGAGGTTGCGATGTTTGCGGCCCTTGGCCTTCTTCCGGTGCAGCACAACGCGGCAAGTCCACGGCGTGGCGCGTGCGGTGTCCATCAGGCCCAGATCTCGTGTGCCGTTGTGATCCAGTAGCTCGTACAGTGCTCGGGAGGGAACCCAGGCGTCCTTGTCATTCACGTCGACGGGTTTGACCAGCGTGCGATGCCGAAGGCGGCCAAGCCAGTGCCAGCCGAGCTTGTCGACCTCGCGGAACCATGGTGTGCGATAACCCGCATCCGTGACCAGAATGGGTGTGGCCGTGTCGGGCATGATCTGCTTGAGCCGTTCGAGGAAATGCTTTTCCGCCTTCGGTGATCCAGCTTCCGAGCCTGGAAACACCATGTCCAGAACAGGCAGGGTTCGCCCGCCTACGGGAACGGCAGCGCGCAGTAGGCACCACGCTTTGTCAGCCTTCAAATCTGACCAATCAATCACGATGATCGGTTGCCGGCTACTGAGCAACCAGCGTGCCATGTCGGCATGGATGGCTTCACGCTCCGCGTGCAGGTGCGGGTTACTCAGCAAGCGGTCAAACGCCTTCAGCGGTGCGCGTACTCGCAAGGCCTCCGGCCAACTTCGCGCCACGTCGATCAGGGTCAGGCGACGACCTGAAATGAGCGCCTCGACCGCGCGCAACAACACCCGTGCTCTGGCCTTGTGAATGACACCCAGTGAATTGGACAGGCACTTCTGCAATACTCGGCTGGCGCGCATGGTGCGGTCTCCTCTTGGTGTGGTAGCCGTGAGGAAGATACCGCATCATGCGCGCATCGTTGCCGTCAGCCATCGGCAACACCTTGATTGAACGGAACTAATTGTGGGGAAACCTCAGGATCAGAGTCATTTTCCTTGGGCTTATCTGGCCGGAAATTCACTCTGACCTTTTTTCCGAGGCCCTGGCTCTGAACGGACCAGGGTTTTCGAAAGTCCCGCAAATGGCTTTGACCCCATATGAATCAGGTCAATCGAAAACGTATCACCGCTGTTGTGGCTGTTGCATCCGTCTTAATGGTTTTGGTAGCAATTGCCGCTTGGTATGAACATTTGGATGGTGTTGACTCCGATGGGACCACGTCAGTGGTTGGAACTCAGAGAGCTGTCATTGCTTCAGTGGCCACCGCGAGCAAGCGGGCACAAGATCCAACCGGGGCAATTTCGCAGGCGCCAAGAGCTATTGCCGTGGACCCACCCCTGAAGGAAGACAGCCTGCCACCCAAGGGTACTCCGTGGCATTTGCTTGTGTCGGAATTGATGGAGCGCGCACAGGCCGGCGACCGGTCGGCGTCGGACAGGCTTTACGACGACACCTTCGGATGCATCCAATATGTGCTCACCATTGCGATAGCACGTGATCGGCTAAACATCGACCCCGACACGAGTAGCATGAGCGCCGCGCAGATAGCCCGCGAGCTTGACGGCTATGACGCATGGCAGTCGATCTTGAACGACAATGATGCAACCTGCTCTCAGGCAACCCGGAATGAGCTGTATCGACGCATGTATCCGATTCTTCTTGTCGCAGCGAAAAACGGCAATGAGATGGCCGCATCCTGCTACGCGTCGGGACCGTACACGCAACCAGGCGGTGACGAGATAGACAACAGGGCGGACTTGACGGCATGGGCTGGCAACTCGCTCGATCTGATGCGCGCGGGTGTGCGTCGCGGTGACTGGGCCATGGTTGATTTGCTGCAAGCGTATTTCGATCCACTTACCCAGAAGCTCGCAACGACCTTCGATTCAAAGTGGCAAGCGCGGCAGTTCCAGAGCGATCCACTGATGGCCTACCGATATGCCGCGCTGTGGGCGTTGGGGGCACAATCTTCCGGAGACGAATGGGATCGATCCCGCGCAAAACTCATGCTCTCTGAATACAAGAAACGGTTTGATTTTTCTGATGCACAAGTTCAAGAAGTGCGCCAGTGGGCGAAACAAACATACCAGCGGCATTTTGTGGGCAAAGCTTGGCTTGGTGGTCCTACAATAACCAATTGCACACATGGAAACTGAGTCGGTAAAGTAAAAGAACGAAGAAAAGAGGTCAAGAAAGGCGTCAGAGTCATTTTCCATGGGCTTATCTGGCCGGGAATTCACTCTGACACCTTTTTCGGTAGACGCGGACCGCGTTCTTGATCGCCGGATTGCCGCTTCCGGTATTCGAGAGTGCGCTCTGACGCGGGGCTTGCTATATTCAGGTAGTGTGGCCGGGTTCTGCGGAGTGGACTTCCGCAGTTCTGCATAGTTGCCGCGGGGACGCTTGACTGACCAGGGTGGGTAAAGGTAATGATCGGGGCGTTCTTTCAACCGTGTGAACAGGGCATTGTCATGACAAATCCGGGCTTGGGCCGTCACCCCCGAAGTATTGCGAGCGCGCTGATGATGCGCCTCCCCTCCATGCTGCGTGCACCATGGCTGCTGGTGTTGTTGCCGATGGCACTGATACTCCTGCCGGTTGCAACGGCCTGGGCGCATCACCTGCATTACATTCCCATCACGGACACGAGCTTCCCCGAGAACGACCCGAACTCCCCTCAATATGTCCCTGGCTGGGTCATCGCGGATACGTATGGCGAAACGCCATTGCACCGATGGGTCATCTATAGCGGAGACGACAGATTCTCCGCCATTGACACCGTCACCAACACGTATTCCGCATCGACAGGTTCCGGCACTGCGCAGGCCGTCTTCGACTTCCCCGATTTCGATGATATTGCCAATCTGCAGATCACGGCGTTCTACGAGTTCCGGATTGTGCAGCTTGACGATTCGGGGCTGCAGAGCATCGAAATCGGTTTGACCGACCTGATCAATCAAATCAAATGGGATGAAGCTGCGGGTGTCATTTCCGGTTCGAGGTCCGTGGTGGCGGGTGACGATGTCAACGGCATTCCGCCCTGGAGCACGCTGGGCGATTTACCGCTGCGCCTGCAGATCTACTACAGTTTCTCTTCCCACGTCATCACCTACGTTCTCATTGATGACGCCGCGCACGCCTCAAGGTCGGTGAGTTGGCAGGGGTCTGGCAATCCCTTTCAGAATTTCTATGGTGACGTTCCCGGCACTGATCCCGACAATCTGGATATCTATTCATACGCCTTGTGCGAAGCCGAATGCAGCATCGCGGTTCGCAAGTGGGGAGAGCTGAACTGCGATGTAGTGAACGGGGCAGTCGATGTCGCCAATTGTGGTGTCGACAATCTGGTCATCACCAACAACGACGGCCAGACGACGTACGCCCCTGGTGGCTCGCTGACCTACGTACTCACGGCCATCAATTTCACCCAGATCAATGTGGCCGCTGCAAGCGTCAACGATACTTTTCCACCCGGGCTGAGCTGCAACTGGACCTGCTACGGCAGCGGTGGAGCGAGCTGTGCCGCTTCCGGGTCGGGCAACATTGCCGAATCGGTCAGTTTGCCAGCGGGCAGTAGTGCCAGTTTCTTCGCCACTTGCGACATCGACTCCGGACAGACCGGGTCATTGGTCAATACCGCCACCATCTCGCAGCCGGGCATCTTCAGCACCGCCCTGGATGAGAACAGCACGGCAACCGACACTGATACCAACGCCAACGACCCTATCTTCGCCGACGGCTTTGAATAGAACGCTGGCGCGAATGTCCAGTCTGGCATGCAATTGCCAAAAATAGAAAAAAGGGGGTTCAGGTTCTTTTTCCGTGGCGCGTCTGGTCGCGAACTTGCTCTATCCTGTCTTTATCCTCCTTGGCTTGAGGCGGATGTGACGACAAACGCTTCACTATTTCTCTGACCCGTCAATTGAACCATGAGAGTCGATGAACTATCGCCATGCCTTTCATGCCGGCAACTTCGCCGATGTATTCAAGCACACGATTCTGATCGGATTGCTGGACGCCTTGAAGGCGAAGCAGAAGCCGTTCTGCTACATGGACACGCATGCTGGACGGGGACACTACCGGTTGACCGACAGCGAAGCGGTGCGCACGGGCGAAGCTGCCGATGGCGTTCAGCGTCTGCTCGAGGCGACCGGACTGCCGAGTCTTCTGGACAGGTATGTCAGCCTGGTGCGCTCGCTCAATCCCGGGCATGATGCGCTGGTCGAGTACCCCGGCTCGCCCCTGATTGCCAGTCGGATCATGCGCGAGCAGGACCATGGCATTCTCTGCGAGATACAGCCCGACGAATGCGCTGCACTGAAATCCGTCTTGCGCGACGATGCGCGCTTTGCCATCCACCAGCGCGACGGCTATGCGGCCATGAAGGCACTGCTGCCGCCGGCACAACGCCGCGGCCTGGTTCTGATTGATCCGCCATTCGAAGCACAGGAAGGCGAATTCCGCATTATCCAGAATGCCCTGGCCGATGCGCTGACACGCTGGGCGGGCGGGACCTACGCGGTGTGGTATCCGATCAAGCTTCACCAGCCGGTGCGAGCATTCCATCGCTGGCTGACGACGAGCGGATGCCGCAAGGTACTCATCGCCGAACTGCTCCTGCACCCTACCAATTCCCCCTTGCGCCTGAACGGCTGCGGCATGGCGATCCTCAATCCACCCTGGCAATTCGAGCATCAACTGGAAGAACTGCTGCCAGCCCTGCAGCACCTGCTGTCACAAGGGCCTCGCGGTGAGCACCGGATTGAATGGCTCGTGCGCGACTGAGCAAAAACGGGGTCACCATTTCGCCGCCCCCAGGAACGAGGTCAAGCATGAGGTCAGGTTGAGCTGGTCCGGATTCGACGGCCAGCATTGCGAAAACCGGCATGGCAAGCGATTCCGCGCCGCGTTGGATGCCTCGCCGACTCAGGCGCGGGTGCTTTGCGGCTTTACCGGCTGCTCCATGGGAATGTACTCCCGGATGTAGCGATTGGCATGGTAGATCGAGATGAGCTTCTCGACGACCAGAATGAAGCCGAAGAAGCCCGCGGTGACCCACTGCGCCGGGTCGCCGGATTCGATGGCCTGTGTGACAAAAAGGATCACGTTGAAGATCAGGAATGCCTCCACCACAAAATCCCCGATGCCGAGGAACGGGTGGCGTGTATAGAAATAGCCGCCGCCCGGGAGCCAGATCGACATCTTCATGGCGTCGCCCATTTCCTTGAAGGCGAGCCGGCAGCCGGGGCACTGCCAGGTGCCCGCTTTCAACAGGCTCGTGCATCGAGGGCACATGTGCTGTCGGCCCGACTTCCCGGGATTGGCTTCGAAGCGCATGTCCCGAAAGAACTGCTTGATCCGGCGTCGCTCCGCGCCGGCCATGTACAGAAACAGTTCCTGCTTGCCGTTGCCAAAGCGCACCGCAAGGTGACGGCCCTTGACGCGGATATCCCGACAGTCGGTGTAGCGGATCTCGGCGATGGAGTCCCGGTATTCGTAGCTTTGCGTGGCAGGTACGTGCAGGATGCGCCGGTCGGTGACCACCAGCAGCGCCCGGTTGATGTAGAACACGATCCAGCCCGTGGTGAGCTGTTCGAATATTGGCGTCGGCGAGCAGGCAGTTGTCAACCAATGCACCCGTTCGTCTTTCTCCAGAAAGTGCGCCAGCTGCGGCAGCTTGGCCAGCAACTTGCGCTGGCGCTTCTCGAGCCGACTCTTGTGTTTGCCCCTGTGATCGGCAAATGCCACCGGCGCATCAAGCCATTGCGGAAGATCTGTAGTCCGGGTGGCGTCCATGTTGGCCTCGTTTGTTGTTTTTGCTTGCAACGACGGAACCTGCCACGCATACGCGCGACAGACGATCATGTGATTTTCCCCTGCGTTGACCTTAGACGAGTCTGACGACAGCCGCAAGGAACAGCCGCGTCAGACTGATCCGCGCACGCTTGTATTGCGCATGATCCGGAGAGCCGGCTTGCCGGCGCAAAGACACGAGCGGGCTTCACGGCTCCGCACCAGGGCCGGTTCTCATCCCGCCCAGTGTGGCTACTCATTCTTGCATGGCTGTCACGGTCTGCGTCTAACGAAGGGGGTCAGGTACACTTACGCGCGCATCAAAATACTGGCTCAGGTTCACTTCGAAGACATTCGCGGGTGAACCTGAGACCGTTGTCTTCGTCAATTGGACCAAGAGCGTCGATGAACTATCGCCATGCCTTTCATGCCGGCAACTTCGCTGATGTGTTCAAGCACGCGATTCTGATTGGGTTGCTGGACGCCTTGAAGGCGAAGCAGAAGCCGTTCTGCTACATGGACACGCATGCTGGACGGGGACACTACCGGCTGACCGACAGCGAAGCGATGCGCACGGGCGAAGCTGCCAATGGCGTTCAGCGTCTGCTCGAGGCGACCGGACTGCCGAGTCTTCTGGACAGGTATGTCAGCCTGGTGCGCTCGCTCAATCCCGGGCATGATGCGCTGGTCGAGTACCCCGGCTCGCCCCTGATTGCGAGCCTGAACATGCGCGAGCAGGACCAGGGCATTCTCTGCGAGATACAGCCCGACGAATGCGCCGCACTGAAATCCGTCTTGCGGGACGATGCGCGCTTCGCCATCCACCAGCGCGACGGCTATGCGGCCATGAAGGCACTGCTGCCGCCGGTACAACGCCGCGGCCTGGTTCTGATTGATCCGCCATTCGAGGCACAGGAAGGCGAATTCCGCATCATCCAGAACGCCCTGGCCGATGCGCTGACACGCTGGGCGGGCGGGACCTATGCGGTGTGGTATCCGATCAAGCTTCACCAGCCAGTGCGAGCATTCCACCGCTGGCTGACGACGAGCGGATGCCGCAAGGTACTCATCGCCGAACTGCTCCTGCACCCTACCAATTCCCCCTTGCGCCTGAACGGCTGCGGCATGGCGATCCTCAATCCACCCTGGCAATTCGAGCGGCAACTGGAGGAACTGCTGCCAGCCTTGCAGAAGCTGCTGTCACAAGGGTCTCGCGGTGAGCGCCGGATTGAATGGCTGGCGCGCGACTGAGTGCATGATCTCGACCGGGGAGGTTGAGGCGAGCCATTGGCGAACCCCACCATCAGGCTGCTTCGGTGGGTCATTTCTGGGGTTCGCTTTGCTCACCCCAACCTACAGACTTTGCACGTCGTCATCCTGGGGCGATCCGGAGGATCGAACCCGGACGCCGAGTCAGGAATGACGGAGGCGAACATCGGCGATGCCGATGGCCCGAAGGGCGAACGGCACGACGCCGTGAGTAAATCCATTGTGAGTTTCATGCACTTCGAGGCAACCGAGTGGATCCCGGATATCGCTGCGCGATTCCGGGATGACGTTATTCTGGTTGGTCCTTGGTGCTGCAGACTCCCTTGTCGTCATCCTGGGGCGATCCGCAGGATCGAACCCGGGATCCATTGTGAGTTTCATGCACTTCGAGGCAACCGAGTGGATCCCGGGATGACGTTATTCTGGTTGGTCCTTGGTGCTGCAGACTCCCTCGCCGTCATCCTAGGGCGATCCGGAGGATCGAACCCGGACGCCGAGGCAGGAATGACGAAGGCGAACATCGGCGATGCCGATGGCCCGAAGGGCGAACGGCACGACGCCGTGAGTAAATCCATTGAGGGGTTGCATGTGCACTGGATTGGCCTGCGAGGTCGAGGTGTGCGCGGAGGTATTGGAACATTCGCCCTTCGATACCTCAGGACGAACGGTGAAGTGACGCAATTACGGGGCGAGTCCTTTTTCATTCCGCGACTGCTGTGCTGAAGCCCGGCGAATCGCGGTTACCATTTGGTCGCCCTGCTGGATTGCTTAGGGCGGGCCGTCGAAACCGTCTGCGAATATCACGGAAATCTGGATGGCCTTGAGCACGTTGTCCGTTGTGAAGGCGTTGACGACCACTGCCGCGTCGCGGACGGCGATGGTTCCCGGTGCGGACATGGTGCCCGAGCCGCCGTCTCCCGTCGCGTCAATCACGGTCGTGCTCGGACACGCGCTGCCCCCGGTGCTGCAGGTCGAAGGTGAAGCGAGTGCCGCGATCCGGGTCACGACGTTGGCGGTAGATTCTGCCACGAACAGGTTGCCGCCATTGTCCGTGCCCAGACCGATCGGCCGGCTGGCCGAGGCAATCTCGGTGATCGTGCCGCCGCTGGTGATCTGGAAGACGTTGTCGCTGAAGTAACCGGTGACATAGACAGAGCCAGCGCCGTCCACGGCCACGAAGCGGGGGAAGTCGAGGATGTTGCCGCCGCCGTCTCCGTCGGAGCCGATGATCTGGCTGATGGCGCAAGGCGTGCCGCCCGTACTGCAGCTTGTTGGCGTGTCAATCCTGAAGACGTTGTCCGATGCGTAACCCACCACGAGGACGTCCCCGGCGTTGTCGATGCCCAGGGCGCCCACCTGGCTCAAGGTGTGGCTACCGTCGCCGCTCGCATCCATGATCTGAGTGATCGTGCACGGGGTTCCGCCTGTCGAGCAGGACCCGGGCGTGTTGATCTTGAACACGTTGTCCGAGCCGAAGCCACCGCCGACATAGATGTTGCCGCCGGCATCGGCCACAACGGCAAGGGGTGTGTCCAGGGTGTTCCCGTTGCCATCCCCGCTGGCGTCCATGATCTGGGTGATGGCGCAGGGGCTGCCGCCGGTGTTGCAATTGCCGGCGCCGGGATCGGCAATGCGGAAGACGTTGTTGCTGAATTGGCCCGTGACGTAGACGTTGTCGCTGCTATCGACAGCAAGCCCCTGCGCACGATCCAGGGCGTGGGTGCCATCGCCGGACGCATCCATGATCTGGGTGATCGCGCCGCCGGGCGTGATCTTGAATACATTGCTGTTGCTCAGGCCGGCAGCGTACACATTGCCCAGCGAATCGATGGCCAGGCCGGCGCCGCCGACGTAGCCGTGAGTGCCATCGCCGTTGCTGGTGAGGATTTCAGTGGTCTGTGCTTGCGCAGCCAGGCAAGCCGAAACAGACAGGAGGAAAAGCGCGACGTTCTTGCGGAGATGCATGGGGGCCCCCTTGCAAGGCTTCCCGGATGGGCCGGGAAGTAGTGGGGAAGTAGTACCACCCATCACTGCAGCGGTCAACACGAAGCCCTGGGGGAGCAGGCCAGTTCATTGCGTCTCCGGTATGGCCTCCATCGCCCGGGGGCGAGTTGCCTCCGGACGATGGAGAGAGGCTTTCACCGCCTGCCGGGACGACGCTCAGAAGCGGTAGCCGAAGCTGACACCGAAGACCAGCGGGTTCACTTTGGCCGTGCCCACCTTGGCGCCGTTGACATGAACGTCACCGCGAATGTCCATCCAGCGCATGTCGGCAGTGAACAGCCATGCCGGCGAAATCCTGACGTCCACGCCGGCATGGGCCGCAGCACCCCAGCTGTCGTCGATTTTCACCTTGGCACCCTGCAACGGGCCGGTACCACGGGTATCGAAGAAGCGCGTGTAGTTGATGCCGGCTCCCACGAACGGCGAAACCTTGCCGTCTGCAATGAAGTGGTAGTTGACGCCGACGGTGGGTGGCAGATGCTTGGTGCTGGCCGCCTTCACGCCATCCAGCCGCACATCGTGCTTGAACGGCAGGGCAGCAAGCAGATCCACGCTCCAGTTGGGCGTAACCATGTATTCAAGGCTTATTGTCGGCTTGGTGTCGCTGCCGATATCCGCCTTCATGCCGGCCAGTCGACCATTGTTCGAGGCAGGGTCGACAACGTGCGCACCGAAGTGGACCACCCAGGGATTTTCAGTTGCATGCACTGTGGCAGCCGAGCCAAGGCCGAGGCAGGCGGTGACAAGCAGGGGCAGAAGGGCTTTCATGATGTTGTCCTCGAGAGGGGGGAGTTGTTGCCGGGAATAGTGTGCGCAAAGGCGACACGCCACGCATTGACCGCGGTCAATTCCGGGCAACTTTTTTGAATTGGAGCCAAGATCAATCCCCTGCCAGTGGCAGCAGTCCGGGTCGGCTCGAGGCATCGGGATGATCCGGAGGGCGCGCCGAAAGCAACAGCCTGAAAAGTGCAAGCACTGGGAGTCGAGTTGCGCAGCCCGGTCCCGCAGTGGCATTGCCGGAATGGTGTCGCCGATGGGGCGACGATCAGAGCATGGGGTATGCCGGGTTGCGTCTCTTCAGGGCGGTGTCGCGACTGATTCAGACCAGGAGCTTGCGCCCGAGTTGCTGTCATAGTTGCGCGAGCGAGAGCAGCTGTAATCTTCGGCAGCAGCGAGGGGATGCATTGGAGCAGCGACCATCAAGGTGTTTCATGCTGATGGTGGTGCTGGGGATGCGCGCCGTCGGACCGAATGCGCTGGCCCGGGCGGGAGGTGACGTGGATTGCTCGGGCTGGTGCGTGCCAGGATATCCCTTTCACCTGGCTTGGCATGGTTTTCGCTTGTTGCTTCACCAGCCGTGGAAAAGGACGCGAATCATTGTTGAACTCATGTGCCAGCAAGGGGGCCAGGCCGGGCGGTCGATCCGTGCGTGCGCCGGCGTGCCCTGAAAGGCGGTGGGCCTTGTGTGCTGCGCTGGTACTGATGCTTGTCAGTGTCCCCGGCCTGGCACAGACGGCGTCGGCTGGTGACGTTATCGGGCAGTTGCGGGCACTTCGTGCCGTTGGCGGGGACTCGCCTGTTGCCGTGAAGGAACTGCGGCAGATCGAGGCGGGCATACCGGCGGACGCCCCTTATCCGGTCCGGCGTGCGCTGTTGCGCGCAAAGCTGGCCGTCGAGGACGAGTCCCTGAGTTTCGAAGACCGCCTGGCCCTGATGCAGAAGTTGCGCGACCTGGCGCAGGCCCACGGCGATGCGGACACGGTCAGCCTGATGGACATCGACCGGGTCTACATGAGTCACGCCGACGACGACATCGGCAAGTATCTGGATCAGCTCAATGAGGTGCGCTCGCACATCCGCCCCGATGCCTCGGCAGAGGTCATGGAGGCACTGGAGCGCAGCTACGGCAACATGTATTTCGACGCCGGCAATTTCGATATTGCCCTGCGCCATCAGTTTGCGGCGCTGGAGTGGGCCGGCAAGTTGCCGATGAACCGCCAGCGCGCGCAGCTGTATCGGCTGGGTACCATCGCCGAACTGTACAACGCGATGGAGCTGCCCAGACAGGCGCTCGCCTACGTCAGGCAAGCGTTTGCGCTGCCAATCGACAGCATGCCCGCGGGCAACCGCTTGTCCCTTCTGGGGGCGCGCGCCATGGCCCTGATTCAGCTGGGCCGCTTCGATCAGGCCGCCAGCGCCCTGAAAAGTGCGGAGGCGCTTGCCAGCCGCGACGGCTCGGCGTTTGATGCAATGCGCCTGGACACGGTACGCGCCAACCTGCTTCTGGCCACGGGAAAGCCGGAACAGGCGATGGCCATCAGTGATCGACTTGCCGACCTGGCCAGGCAGAAGGACAACAGCTACTACGTCGCCAAGGCGCAGATGCTGCGCGGCCACGCGCTGATGCAAGGCGGGCAGGCGGATGACGGGCTGGCCCTGATGCAGAAGGCCACCGACTACTTCCGCTCGAAAGGGCAGATGGTCGATGTGCTCAGCGGTCTGAAACGACAGATCGAGACGCTGCGCAGCAAAAAGATGTATGCCCGCGCCATCGAGGTGATGGATCGCCGCCAGCAACTGTGGTCGCAGCTGTTCCGCAACGAACGCGGCCGCGCCATCGCCGAGGTCGAGGCCCGGCACATGGCCCGCGAGCAGGCACAGCGAATCAAGACGTTGTCGGCGCAGAACCGGATGCAGGAGCAGCGCTTGCGTGCGGAAAGACTGTCCAAGGCGCTGGCCTTCGTGCTGGCGCTGCTTGCGCTGGGCCTGAGCGTATTTCTGTTCCTGGCCATTCGTCGGGCACGGCGCGAGCGCGACACGCTGTCTGACGCGGTGCGCCTGGATGCGCTTACCGGTGCATCCAGCCGCTACCAGTTCCAGCGACGAGCCGATAGCGTGCCTGGCGGCGAAGCGTTGCATGCGCCGTGCACAGGCCTGCTGATGCTGGATCTGGACAACTTCAAGGCGATCAACGACCAGCATGGCCACGAGGCGGGTGATGCCGTGCTTGTTGCCGTGGTGGCGCGCATCCAGCAAGTGCTTGGCGAGCACGATGAACTGTACCGCTGGGGCGGCGAGGAATTCCTGGTCATTCTCAACAATCGCGAGCATCGTGCACTGAAGCAGGATGCAATGCGGCTGCTCAAGGAGATCGAGCAGGCGCCGGTCTCCTGGCATGGGCAGTCCATCCCGATCAGCGTCTCGGGCGGCTACGTCCATCACCCGCTGGCTGCCGACTGGCAATCGCCACTGGCCGACGGTATCCGCTGGGCCGACGCTGCGCTTTACCTGGCCAAGCACGCCGGCCGACGCCGCGTCGAGCAGGTGGACGTGACGGCAAGCGGTCGTGTGGCGCTCAGGGGGCACCGGCCCATCGACATGGCACAGCTGCAGGACTGGCAGCGGCAGGGATATGTCGAGGTGCACACCCTGCAGACCGGGTAATCTGCTGCGTGCCTTGCCCCCCCGCCGGTGGTCGAATGATGGTGCCCGAACCCGCAGCCGCGACCACATGACCGGTGATCGGGACGTTGCTGCTCCGTGCGATCCGATGATCGGTTGCGAAAGAGTGGGCGCGAGTTCACATATTGAAGTAATGATGGTCCGAATTGAGCTTGTGTCGGCTTGCTTCACGGTTTCACCTGCTACGCTCCATGCAAGCGGAACGGCGGCAGGCGCCCAGGGCGCGCAACAGATCGCCTGTTTCGCGCCTGCTGCAAACGGCCATTGCCTTGCACAAGACGAAGTCCTCATTGCTGATGGTTTTCGTGGCTGTAGCCATTGTTGCGGCACTTGCCGGCTACTGGACAGGCCAGCGCGTGGCCATGCGCAACCTCACGCTGCTCATCCATGACGTGCAGGCCGAACTGCATTTCGACAATCTGCTTGATGACAATCGCATGCTGAGCGATTTGCACGCCGGATGCGTGAATGTCGTCGTGGCGAGACTTCACCATCTGAACGAGAAAAAGATGGCGATTCTCTCGGGGATGAAGGAAAAGCATCTCATCGCCAGGACCACGCAGGAGTCCATGAATGCCCGCATTCCCGGGTTCACCGATACGCTGGGTGCCTATCGCGGCAGGCATGTTGATCATTGGGACGAGCCTGATTGCGTGAAGCAATGAGCGATGCCTGCTGGCCGGTTTGCCATTTGGCCCATCCCGATCCCCGGGTTGCGATTTGTCCGGATTGGCCGTCTCATCAGCGCTTGCAGTGATGATGCACGGCGTCGCCGGGGCGTGCCCGACATCGAGGAGTGTTTCCATGACTGCCGCGGATCTGCCGATCACCCTGTATCCGAGCCGCATCAAGCTGATGCTGCTGCTGGCGGTGTCCCTGGGTTTTGTCGCGCTGGGTATCTGGATCCTGCCTTCGGACCCGCTGATCGGCTATCTCAATATCGGCTTCTTTGGTCTGGGTGCCGTGGTGTTTGTGTTGCAGTTGAATCCGAAAGCATCGTTTCTGAAAATCACCGAGGAGGGATTCACCTTTTCGACCATGCGCCGGCGTCAGTTCGTGCGCTGGCAGGACGTTGATGTGTTCAAGGTCGTGCGCGTCGGACCACGCCGTTTTGTCGGCTGGAACAGCGCGGCTGGCTCTGAAGCTCGAGGCGGGGTACGGCGGGCCAACAGGGCCATCGGCGGCGTGGAGGCCGCATTGCCCGATACCTACGGCATGAATGCCGACGAGCTGGCGCGGTTGCTGGATGAGCAGCGGCAGCGGGCCTGCGGCCAGCACCTGCGCGCGCCTGCGTGATGAACTGGACATGGATGGTCATGCAGCATTGATATGATTGCCAGGGTTGCCATCGGTGTATCCATGCGACAGATGAAGCGCGCGGGCTGGGCCGCATTCAAACGGGGATGGTGCAGACGTGCATAGACACTTCGTGCATGAATTCGTACTCGGCGTGCTGGTTGCGGCAGCGCCAGTGACAGTGCTTGCGCCCGGCACGGCGTCGGCGGCCGGATCGGCCACCGTGGCCACCTATCGCCATGGCGACCCGGTCACCATCCCGGGATCGTTCGGCAACCCCGACGTCACCCACAGCTTTCTCGGCGGCGCCGCCGGACCAATCGAGTCGACCGCAGCCGGGCACGCTCCGCCCAGTGGCGGTGGCTGGACCTTCAACAATCTCGGCGGACCGACCACCGTGCGCATGGATCCGGATCGCGGCAAGGTGCTGTTCACCCCGGAAGACGCGAACAACTACAACGCCACGCGGCGCTTCGATTCCGGCGCCGGTATCGACCCGCAGCGATTCTTCTACAAGGCGCATTTCGTCCGCAACGTGCTGTTGCTGGATGGCGCGCCCTACCCGTGGAGTTACCAGTGGAAGCATGAACGCGTGCACTGGCTCGATTCGGTCACCGACAGCAACTGCGAGGTCAAGGTGCACGACTGGCCCGACGCGCAGGGGCCGGAGACCATCGTGACGCGCGAGGACGGCAGCAATCAGACCTTCTGGGGTGGTGCACGCGTCGACAGCAACAGCGGCTGGGCGATGATGGAACTGATGGTCTATACCGGAACCCGCGGCCAGAACGACGGCAAGGTAATCACCCGCATTTTCAAGAATGGGCATACCTACATCGGCCAGAACCAGCAGGCGGCTCGCGTGTATGCCGCCGGTACGCAGCAACTGCGATATTTTGTCGAGCAGAACTACTTCGGCAATTTCGCCCAGATGGAGTTTGGTGTCGACAACGATTCGCCGCGGCCGCAGGTTCGCCAGGTCTGGTCCGATGACAGTCTGGTCATCGTCGGCCGCGCGCCCGGTGACGGCTGGCAACGGGTTGAACTGCGCGATGCCGTTGCGCTGCAGGATGCGACCATGCGGGTACCGCAGTCGTGGACTTCCTGGAACGGCAGCATCCAGCTCGACCTCAATACCGACGGCCTGCCACCCGGAGAACACGACCTGTACCTGGTGGTCGTCGACGGCATCGACGCACAGGGCTGGGATGTGGTCGACACGGCCATGCCGATCCATGTGCAGGTCGACGAGCATCCGCTTTTTGCCGACGGTTTCGAGCAGTAGGGTCGTTGGCTGCCTGCCATGTTTGCCTGAAGCCGTGCCCGAGGCGTCGCCGCATGAAACGGACTGCGGCAGTGAGCATGCGGGTCGGCTCGAACTGGCGGGGTGCGGGCACGGGGGGTTGCGGCGACCCGGTGCTCAGGTCTCGGCCCAGCGCCGCAGCAGATTGGTGTGCGCCTTGTTGACCCGGTCCCAGGCTTGCCGTGTGTCGGTCTTGCCGGCGAGTTCCTCGCGGGCCTGGGCCAGGTCCCACAGTACTTCGCGGGCCCGATGGTCGCGCACGAACGACTGGATCCAGGCAATCACCACCAGGCGCTCGCCGCGGGTGATCTCGTTGACGCGGTGCAGGTCCGAGGTCGGATAGCACAGCATGTGGCGCGGTGGCAGCTTGAAGCCGATCTCGCCGGAACCGGTTTCCATGCACAGCTCGCCGCCGTCATAGTCTTCCGGCGCATTCAGGAAAAGTGTCAGCGACAGGTCGGTTCGCCACGCGGTCTGCTCGCCCATCAGCGCATTGTCCACGTGCGCGCCGTAGGCCATGCCGGGGCCGTAGCGCGACACCATCACCGAGTGCAGTTGTCTGGGGCAGGTGGCTTCGCGGAAGGCGCGATTGTTGCGCAGCGATTCGTGCACGATGGCACTGATCCGTCCCAGGACCGGATCGTGACGCGAGATCTGCGTATTGCGCTTGGTCTGTGCCAGTTGCGCTCCGGCGGTCTCGCGGCCATCGACGAACTCGGCTTGCGCAACCTGTTCAAGGATGCGCGTGTGCGAAGCCTCGTCGATGGCATTGGCAAGCGTCAGTATCACCGGCGCAACAGCACGCTAGGGTTCAAAGCCATTGCTGAAGATGAGGTTGCACTGCGTGGTCATGGTTGACAGGCTGACGCCGTAAGTCGCCGGATTGTCGCTGTCGGTCGACTGGGCATCGGCGGCAGCGCTGCCGCTGAAGGTGTTGCTGCAGCCGCTGACGACCGGCAATACGGAAGGCATGGACTGCTGGTTGCCGTTGGGGTTGCTGGTGGCGTCAAGCGCGAATACTGCGCCGCCCTTGCCATGGCCGTTCGCGGCACTGCCCAGGAAGCTGGTGGCGCCGCTGCCACCGCTGGCGGCGTTGTTGGTGAAGGTGGAGTTCATGATGGTCACCGTGCCGGCGCGCACGAACACGGCACCACCGAGCCCGCCGCCGCCACCACCTGCGCCAGAGAAGCCGTTGCCGCCGTACAGTCCGCCGCCGCCGGCTTCGCCGGGTCCGCTTTCGGCCAGACCACCCGCGCCGCCGCCCGCTGCAAAGCCGCCGAGGCCACCCGCACCGGGACCACCTTCGCCGTTGCCGGCGGCGCCGCCACCACCGCCAAAGCCGCCGTCGCCACCGTGGCCGGCACTATCGCCGCCGCCAGCGCTGCCACCACCGCCGCCGCCGCCGCCGCCCAGGGCGCCCGCACCGCCGTTGAAGCCATTGCCGTTGATGGCTGCGGCACCGCCACCGCCACCACCACCGGAAAAGTCGGAGCTGGAATTGCCGCCGTCGCTGCCGCTGCCGCCGCTGCCGCCTTCACCACCGCCGTGGCCGCCAGCGAAGCCGAGATCGCCGCCGCCGCCACCGCCGGTTCCAAAGTCGGGGCCAGACTGACCCGGACCACCATTGGTGCCGCCGGTACCGCCGCTGCCGCCATCGCCGCTCATTCCGCCACCACCACCGCCGCCGGTGGCATTGCCGATCGAGGTCGAGCCGCTGCCGCCGCTGGCGATGTTGTTGGCAAACACGACATGATTGAACTGCACATTGCCGTCAAAGACTGCGACGGCACCGCCGAGGCCCGCGCCGGCACCGCCACCGTCCGTGCCGTTGCCGCCTTGCGCCATGCCACCCTTGAGCTGGAGATTGTCGAAGCTGACGGCAGGTGTACTGGTGGGCTCGCCTATCCAGAAAAGCCGCGTTGTATTGCTGGTCGTGATGATCGGGGCGGGCGCGCCCATGCCGATGAACTTGATACTGGAAATGACGAACTGCGTACCGGCCAGAGTCTGGTCGGCGGTGATCTGGATCGTGTCCTCGCCGGCGGATCCGGCGGTGCATCCACCATAGGCCAGGTTGTAGTTGGCCGAGTTTACGGCATCGCGCAGTGTGCAGGTAGTGCCGTCGACAACAATGGTATTGGCAAGGCTGCTGGCCGGAAGACCGAGCGCGAGTACAATCGCGCTGCAGATGGAATTGCGCTGGAATGTGTTCATCGTCTTGCCCCTGGTTGAGTGCCCGGCGCAGCACGCGCACGGAGCAGCCCGTTTCTGAATGCGCACGCCTGACCACCGGCGCACCCCAAATCGGCAAGCAGTCGTGAAACACCCCTTGCATCCTGCTGACCGGGTCGTTGGCGAGCTCTGGTCCTGCGCAACGTAGCGCGAGCAGCTGGCATCGCAGACGACCTGCCGAGTATATACCGCATCTGCAGACCGCGCCTCGCGCCGGCCCGCGACGGCAGACAGCGTATCAGCCACCTTGTTCGATCATTTTGGTCGTGCTGTCACGGCGCTCTTGCAACGCGCATACTGAATCAGTGAAATCCTGATGAGGTGATCTGCGATGAGCTCGCGCATGCCGACAACCTTCCTGGGCCACGGCAATCCGATGAATGCCCTGGATGACAACAGCTGGACGCGCGCCTGGGCTGCGGTGGGGCGTTCGATGCCGCGTCCGCGTGCCGTGCTGTGTGTCTCGGCGCACTGGTATGTGCCGGCCACGGCGGTCACCGCGAT
>CAVTJF010000022.1:0-133453 GCA_963734945.1 uncultured Gammaproteobacteria bacterium | reverse complement strand
TCCAGGTCACCCAGTTCCATCCTGGGCATGCCGCAGCAGACCTCGCTTTCCACCAGGCGAACCGGAATCGCGTTGTGCGTGAAAACCGCAGCCATGTCCTCGACCGCGTCGGGCAGGGAATGGTCGCAGTAGCAGGTGGCGAAGATGGCCAGCTTGCCGCGCGTGCGACCCGCCGGGACGCCATCTCCCGCGCCTTCGAGCTTGCGCAGCCGTTTGCGTGCCGAGGGCGAATGATAGGTGGGCAGGCGTGCCTCGGCGTCCACCCCCATGGTTTTTTCCAGCACGCTGCGAGCCAGGCTGTTGCGATTGGCGGCATTGACCGTTTGCATCACTACCGGTATCGACGCCAGCTTGCCTGTCGCGCGGGTGCTCGAGAGAATCCTTGCCGACAATGGTGCGCCTTTGCGCTTGAAGTGCGTCGCCTTGGCGCGCAGCATCAGGTGCGGAAAATCGACGTTCCAGGGGTGGGGAGGAACATACGGGCACTTGGTCTGGTAGCACAGGTCGCAGAGATAGCATTGCTCGACCACGCGCCCATAGTCGGCCTTGTCGACACCGTCCACCTCCAGCGTTTCCGACTCGTCTACCAGATCGAACAGGGTGGGGAAGGCATGGCACAGACTGACGCAGCGGCGACAGCCATGGCAGATATCGAAGACACGTTCCAGTTCGGCATCCAGCGAGGCCTGGTCGTGGAAGTCGGGATCGGCCCATCCCAGCGGGTGGCGGGTCGGCGCCTCCAGGTTGCCTTCGCGGGTGGAATCGGTAGGGTCGGCCATGACTGCTGCTCCGGGATCAGGGTGCGAATGGCAGCTGCTCGCAGATTCGTCTCGCAAGCGGTCAGCGGTTGGCCGTGAGCGGAACCAGCGGGCATTGCGTCCGCTCACTGCTCACCGCTGACAGCCTCCGGGAAACGCCTCAGGCGTTGAGCTCGCCCAGCGCCTTGGTGAAGCGGTTGGCGTGAGAGCGTTCGGCCTTGGCAAGTGTTTCGAACCAGTCCGCGATCTCGTCAAAGCCTTCCTCGCGTGCGGCCTTGGCCATGCCGGGGTACATGTCGGTGTATTCATGGGTCTCGCCGACGATGGCGCTCTTGAGGTTGGCCTCGGTGCCGCCGAAAGGCTCACCCGTGGCCGGGTCACCGACCTCCTCCAGATATTCCATGTGGCCATGCGCGTGTCCGGTCTCGCCTTCGGCGGTGGAACGAAACACGGCGGATACATCGTTGTAGCCTTCCACGTCCGCCTTGGCCGCGAAGTACAGGTAGCGACGGTTGGCCATCGACTCCCCGGCAAAAGCGTCTTTCAGGTTCTGCTCGGTCTTCGATCCCTTCAGGTTGCTCATGGTGTCACCTCACGTTTGCAGGACAAGGGTGGAGCCGCCACGTGCGGGCACATGGCCGCTTGCAACAGAGACTAGCGCATTCCCCGCAAGGCACATAATTGATTGTGTGTATCGTTTTGATAGGCCAGGACTATGGGCTAGCGGCGTCGCACATTCACGCCGAGAGTCTGCGACCCACCCGGCGCACGGTGGCATGCGCATCCAGCAGCGAGGGAGGCAGTTGGCGGATGACGTCAGCCAGGCGCAGCAGGAAGTCATGGCGGGCCGAGCTCTTGCGCCAGACCATGGCCAGGCGCCGGTGGGGCGGGTGTCCGCTGAATTCGATCAGGCGCACATTGTCGACGCGTGCCACGGGCGGGTTCACCGCCAGCGTGGGCAGTAGCGTGATGCCGACATCGGCGGCCACCATCTGCCGCAGGGTCTCCAGGCTGGTGGCGCGGAAGCCGTGACGTTCGCCGGCGCCGGCCAGGTGACACACTTCCAGCGCCTGGTCGCGCAGGCAATGGCCGTCTTCGAGCAGCAGCAGGCTCTCGTCGGCCAGGTCGGCCAGATTCAGGCGCTTGCGTCTGGCCAGCGCGTGGGTTTCAGGCACCGCCAGCAGGAAAGGCTCCTCGAACAGGAATTCTTCATGCAGGCTGTCCTCGTGCAGGGGCAGGGCCAGAATACCCGCGTCCAGCGTGCCTTCGCGCAGGCGCGCCAGAACCACTTCGGTCTTCTCCTCCACCAGCAGCAGCTCCAGGCGCGGGAAGGTCTTGCGTATCAGTGGCACCACGTGCGGCAACAGGTACGGTCCAAGCGTGGGGAAAATGCCCAGCCGCACGGTGCCCGATTCGGGGTCGCGGGTACGGTTTGCGATGGTCCTGATCTGCTCTACCTCGTGCAGGACGTTGCGGGCGCGAGATGCGATGTCGCGGCCCACCTCGGTGAGGAGGATCTTGCGCGGCGTGCGCTCGACCAGTGTCACGCCCAGTTCGTCCTCCAGCTTGCGGATCTGGGTGGACAGGGTCGGCTGGCTGACGAAGCACGCTTCGGCGGCGTGCCCGAAATGGCGGTGCTCGGCCAGAGCCACCAGATAGCGCAGGTCCCTGAGGTTCATGTCCGATCCAATAGATTTCAGCTATGCATAGCATAGCAACTATTGGTTTGGGAAATGAATAGGCCAGTCTTCCGACATGACTTCTGGGCGGTGCGCGCCACGGTGCCGCAGGTTAGCCTGCATCGGTATATTGATTGGAGATCCGCGATGAAACGTCTAGCAGCACTTTTTGCAGGCCTTGCGCTTGTGGTCCTCAGCACACCCTTGCTGGCTGCGACGGCAGACAACAAGGTCCCCCAGGGTCTGCTGCCCGTCTGGGCGGTACCCCAGCACTACACGCTCGACCTGAAGGTCGATCCACGCAAGGACGATTTCAGCGGCACCACAACCATTGCAGTGAAGCTTGCCAAGGCAACGGATCATGTCTGGCTGCATGGCCAGGATCTGAAGGTCAATTCGGTCCGGGTGACGGCTGCCGACGGCAAGCCGCATTCGGCCAAATGGGTCGAGGCTGATGCCAGGGCCGGGGTGGCGCGCATCGATTTCGGCCGAACGCTGAAAGCCGGCGAGCTTACCCTGGAGATTGCCTACAGCGCCCCATTCAACAAGCAACTGGAAGGCCTGTACAAGGTCAGCCGCGATGGGCGTGACTATGCGATGACCCAGTTCGAGCCAGTCAGCGCGCGCTTCGCCTTCCCGGGCTTCGACCAGCCCAACTACAAGACGGCCTACGATATTCGCATCACCATTCCGTCCGATCAGGTGGCTGCGGCCAACAGCGCAGTCACCCATACCAGCGAAGGCAAGGATGGCTGGAAGACCCTCACTTTCGCCACAACCCAGCCGCTGCCCACCTACCTGGTGGCATTTGCCATCGGCCCGTGGGATGTCATTGAAGGCAAGGACATTGCCGCCAACCAGTGGCGCAAGCAGCCCATCCCCCTGCGCGGCATTGCGCCGCACGGCGAGGGCAATCGCATGCAGCCGGCACTCGACCAGACCCCCGGGATCATCGAGTTTCTGGAAAACTACTATGCCTTCGGCTATCCGTTCGGCAAGCTGGACCAGCTGGCGGCACCCGATTTCGCCGCCGGTGCGATGGAGAATGCCGGCCTGGTGACCTACCGCGACTGGCTGATGTTGCTGGACAAGGACTCACCGCAACGCAACGTCCAGGGATCCTTCAATACAGCCGCTCATGAGCTGGCGCATCAATGGACGGGTGACACCGTGACCATGAAGTGGTGGGACGACATCTGGCTGAACGAGGCGTTCGCTACCTGGATGCAGAAGAAGGTTACCGAGAGCATCCATCCGGAATATCGCGCCGATCTTGATCGCGTCAATGGTGCCGAAGGCGCGATGTCCAACGACAGCCTGGTGAGCGCACGCAAGATTCGCCAGCCGATCACGGGCAATGGCGACATCAAGACCGCATTTGACGGCATCACCTACCAGAAGGGTGCCGCCGTATTGGCGATGTTCGAGCACTATGTGGGTGACAACACGTTCCGCAAGGGCATGCGCGCCTATATCCGGAAGCACAAGTTCGGCAATGCCGATGCCGGTGACCTGGTCGATTCAATCGCCGCTGCGGCAGGCAAGGGCGACTCGTTCAAGCAGGCATTCAACAGCTTCCTGGACCAGTCTGGAGTGCCGCTGGTTTCCACCACGCTGGATTGCTCGGGTGCGACGCCGGTTGTCAGGTTGAAGCAGAGCCGCTACCTGCCTCTTGGTTCGAGCGGCAATGCGCAGCGCACCTGGGGCATTCCCGTGTGCGTACGCACACCGACCGGCACCGATTGCACCATGCTGCGCAAACCTGCCGGGACGCTGGAGTTGTCCGGCAAGACCTGCCCGGCATGGATCATGCCCAATGCCGATGCACGCGGCTACTACCGCTTCATCATGTCGCACAAGGACTTTGCGGCGCTCAGCACAGTCGTTGCCGACAAGCTCAGTGACGCAGAGAAGCTGGCCTGGGCCGATGCGGTGGACTCGGGATTCCGTCATGGCGACTTTCACGCCGACGAAGTACTCACCGCCATGCGTGTGCTGGCGCCATCCAGTACCGCTGACGTCGCCACGGCGCCGCTCGGCACCGTGAGCTGGATCTGGGAGCATGAACTGAACAGTGACGCCCAGCGGGACATGGTGCGCAAGCAGGTGTCCGAGGCCTATCTGTCACGCCTGGAAAAACTCGGCTTTGATCGCCGTGCCGAAGACACGCCGGAGGACGTGCACCTGCGCAGCCGCCTGGCCGGCTCGCTGGCGTTCACCTTCAAGGTACCGGCCGTGCGCGCGGCGCTGCGCAAGCAGGGTGATGCGGTGATGAAGGGTGATGGCAAGGGTAACCTCGACTTTGCCGCAGCCAACCCGGATCTGGCGGGCATGGCACTTGCCATTGTCGTGGAAGACGAAGGCAAGCCGGCAGTCGATCGGTTGATCAAGGCGCTGCAGACCACCACCGAACCTGCGCAGCGCAATGCAATTCTTGGTGGGCTGGGCAACGCGCACGGCGACCAGGCCACCCGGGTACGCAATCTGGCCATTGGGCCATCGGTGAAGATTGGCGAGATGGCGCGTCTGTTCTATGCCGATCGCGAGACGCGCGCCGGTCGCGACGCCATGTGGGATTGGTTTGTGGATCACTACGATGCGATCTACAAGCGCATCGGAGCGTTCGCCAGCGGCTACGTGCCGCGCCTCGCCGGCGGCGGTGGCTGTTCGGACGAAGAGGCTGAACGCCTGGGCGCGTTCTTCAAGCCGAAGCTCAAGGATCTGCCTGGTGCGGACCGCGGCCTGGCGCAGACGAGCGAGTCGATCCGTCTGTGCGCCGCCTTGAAAAAGGCGCAGGAATTCAAGGACTGATTGCCGCAACGCAGCCGGCCGGGGGCCGGCTGCGACCACTGCTCGCAGCGTGTGTGTCCGCACACGCTGCGTTTCTTCATGGGTGGAATGCGTTTCTTTTTCGGCTCAAGCGGCTTTGTGCGCTGTCGTGAGCCGATGACCAAGGCTCTCATCGAGTGCGAGCAGCCCCGCTCGCCTGCAGCCCGGTGCCTCCCACCCAAGACATTCGCGTACCCCATTCGTGACGCTGCATCGACCGATCCATGTGGCATGCATCTTGCTTAGCATTTTTTCGATGCTGTAAAAGACAACTTCGTCACATTTTTTTTGTAGAATGGTTCACGAATTTCGTTGATTGATGTCACCTGGGGTATTCCATGCAGACTTTGAGACGCGGCGGCCTGATGGCCGTCCTGGCGGTGGGCGTGTTGCTGTGCGGCACGGTTCGAGCGGATGCGCAGATGTGTGCCAATCCCGGGAGCGGCGGTTCCGGCACATTCAGCGGCATAGTCAACGACTACTACCAGGGTAACGGCAATCTGGCGGCGGGAGCGACCTCGCTTGCGCTGGGGACACGCGACACACGCGGCCCGGGCGTACCCGTAGCGGTCGGCGACCTGCTGGTCGTGATCCAGATGCAGGGCGCATCAATCAACTCCAGCAACAGCAGTGTCTACGGTGACGGTACCGGTCGAGGCATGGGTACAACCGGCGTGGGCACGACGGGCTACTACGATTTTGTCACCGTTGCCTCGGTAGCTGGCTCAACGGTGACGTTTTCGCCTGCACTGACCCACGCCTACACCCAGTCCAACTACACCGCCAGCGCAGGACAGAAGCGCTATCAGGTCGTGCGGGTGCCGCAGTATGCCAACGCCACTGCGGCAGGCATCACTGCGCCGGCATGGAATGGCCTGACCGGTGGCACGGTCGTGCTCGATGTGCGGGACACGCTGACCCTGGGAAGCGCCACCGTGGAAGGACAGACCAACCGCGCCATATTCGTGGCCGGCAAGGGCTTCCGCGGGGCGGCCGGATACAACAGTACGGCCAACAGTCCCAACACGGACTGGGCCAGCCCGGGCGCGGGCGCGCACGGTGGCAAGGGCGAGGGCATCGCCGGAGCTCCCCGTTTCATGGCGCTGAAGAAAAACGGCTATGGCGCGAAAACAGTCAATCCGGTCACGGGTACCACGCAGCTGTCGCAGCTTGATACCGGCGTGGAGGGCTATCCGGGCGGCTCGCACGCCCGTGGTGCACCGGGCAACGGTGGTGGCGGCGGTACCGACGGCGGCACGACAACCAATGAGGAGAACGCTGGTGGCGGTGGCGGTGGCGGCTACGCCGACGGCGGCATTGGCGGCCGCCCGTGGAACGCGCCCCTGACCGATACCGATGGTCGCGGCGGCAGTGGCTACTCCGGTGTCCTTAATTTCAACCGCGTGTTCATGGGTGGCGGCGGCGGTGGTGGCGGTACCAACAACAACACCTCTGATGCAGGCGTCTACGAGAATGCCGGCATCTCGTGCGCCGGTGTGGGTGCACTGTGCTCTTCTGGCGGTGCCGGTGGCGGCGTGGTCATCATTCGTGCGCGCACCATTATCGGCACCGGAGTCATCGATGCGCGTGGTGCCAATGGCTACAACACGGCCAACGACGCCGCTGGCGGCGGCGGTGGTGGCGGCTCGGTAGTGCTCTACACCGTCGATGGCGGCACCCCGACAGTAAACGCCTCGGGCGGCGACGGCGGCAACGCATGGGCTGGTGGCCCGGCAGGCATCAACAATCGCCATGGGCCCGGCGGTGGTGGCGGCGGTGGCTTCGTTGCCTACGCGCCCAACTCCATGCTGATCAATGCCACCCTGTCCGGTGGTGTCCCGGGACGGACCACGAACGGCCCGGACGATCACTACACGGCAAGTGGATATGCAGGCGGCCTGACCACCTTCCAGCCACCGGACATGCCCGGTACAACCCCCGGGGCCCTGTGTGCGGTCGACCTGTCACTGCAGAAGTCCAACGGCACGGACATTCTTTTTGCGGGCTCATCAACCTCCTATGGCCTGACCGTCGTCAACAATGGCACGACGGCCACCAGCGGCACGATCACGGTGGTCGATGTCTTGCCTGCCGGCCTGGCAGTGAGTGATGGCCCCTTGTCGCTGACCGGAGCACAGGCGGTTGACTGGGCCTGTTCGGCCAGCAGCAATGTGGTCACCTGCACTTCCAGCACTGCCATCGCGGGCACCGGCAGCAGCTCGTTCGCGTTCAGCGCCGATGTGGTCGGCACCGATGGCACGGCGGTGGTCAATCTGGCGCGCGTGGGCGGAGGCGGCGACCCCAACAAGGGCACGCCAACGCAGACTACGACCGGCAACTGTACCGGCAACAACACCCCCGCCGGCTGCGCGGTGGATACCGACACCATCAACGCGCCCTTTCTCCAGCTCAGCAAGAGCGATGCAACCGATGAGGTGCGTGCCGGTGGAACGACCAGCTATTCCCTGACGGTGCACAATGCAGGCTCGCAACCGACCAGCGGGACCGTGCGGGTGGTCGATGCGCTTCCTTCCGGCATGAACTACGTTGGCGCCTCACCCTTCAATTCGGGTGGTTTCAGTTGCAGCTGGGCCTCACCCAACCTGACGTGCGACCGCACCAGCGTGCTGGCCTCGGGCGCCACGACGACAATCGTCTTTCCGGTGTCTGTTGATGGCAACGCCCCTTCCGCGCTGGTCAATCGAGCGCGCATCGGTGGTGGCAATGATCCGGGCAAGCCGGGTTTGCCGACTTCGGGAGATGCACTGGGCTGTCCAGCACCGAGTGCGCCTGATACAACCGCATCCGATTCCTCGACCGGTTGTGCTTCAGACGTTGACAGTGTCACTCATGTCAATCTGGTTCTGGCGAAAAGCAATGGCGGCGCCACCCTGCCGACCAACGGCCAGACTACCTACGTGTTTACCGTCAGCAACACCGGTGACGCTGACTCGGTGGGGACGATCGAATTCCGTGATGTGCTGCCCTCACCCTTGAACTGGCCCGCCAGCCTGACAGTGGCCGGACCTGATGCGGCCAACTGGGCATGTGCGCGGATATCCGCGTCAACAGTCAGCTGCACGAGCACTGCTGTCATCCCCGTGGGAGGGCAGAGTCAATTCAGCATTCTCGCCAATGTCGGCGGTACAACCAACGGCACCCAGTACATCAACAAGGCACGCATCGCCGGCGGTGGCGATACGGATCTGCTGTCAACTCTCGGCAATGCCGATGTCACTGCGTGCACCAGCAACAACAATCCTCTCGGATGCGCCCAGGATCTGGATACGGCGCAGAATGCAGCGCAGATTCGTCTGTCAAAGTCGCACCCTGACCCGCAGTCGGCAAGTCCGGGGGACATACTCACCTTTGATCTGGTAGTGAGCAACAGTGGTGGTTTGACCAGCGGTGGCGCCGGCACGGTGCGGGTGATTGATGTCCTGCCTGCGGGCTTGAGCTTCACGGGGGCGACTACCTTCAGCTCGGGCTCCTTCAATTGCAGTGTCAGCGGGCAGGTCATCACCTGCAACAACACGGCTGCCATTGCACCCGGAAGCTCCAGCACGATCAGCTTCACGGCAAGCGTTGACGCCAGCGCCACCAACACACTGACCAATGCAGGGCAGGTCGGCACAACGGGCGCCGACCCGCAGAACAATACGCTGCCCACCAGCAGTACGGCGGCACAATGTGTAAACGACGGTGCTCCGTTCATCGGCTGCGCCGTTGACACGGTTCCGCTTGATGCTGATCTTGCCATCATCAAGACCGAACGGGCCGGCACATCAGGGCCCTTCGCCAGCGGGCCGGTCACGGTGGTCAATGGCCAGAGCGTGCAGTTTCAACTGGAAATTGCCAATACCGGACCCGCCACCGTCAGCAACGCCAACATCAGCGACGCCATTCCCTCGCAATTCACTTCCGCATCCATTGTTTCGGCATCCGGATCGTCGGGTGCAGTGGGTTGCAACGCGGGTTCTTTCGCACTGAGCGGCAACCTGCTCAGCGGCACCATAGCGTCCCTGCCCTCGGGTGAAAGCTGCACGCTCGTACTGCAGGCCATCGCCAGCACCAACGGAACGGGCGTTGTCAACACGGCGACAGTGTCCGTCCCGCCAGGCATCAATGATCCAACGCCGGGCGACAACAGTTCAAACTCGACAACCAACATTCTCGCGCTGCCCACCGTTCAGGTCAGCAAAGTGTCGATTGGTGCCACCGGAACCTTCACGTTCACGGGCAGCAATGGTTACGCAGGCGACTCCATCACCACGCTCAGTTCGGGAGCGGCTCAGACTGGCGCCACCAGTAGCCTGGCTGCGGCCAATACGCAGACCACGATCACGGAGGCCGCGCCCCCCGCTGGACTCGCGCTGGTGGCAGTCAACTGTTCGGGTCTGGGCAGTGGCGGAAACGCCTCGGTCAATCTGGCCACGCGAACGGTCACGCTTGATGCGGCGGCCACGGCGCCAGGCGCCGCGATCCAGTGTACCTTCACCAATTCCAATCAGGCCACGATCAGCCTGCAGAAGGCGCTGAGCGGCAATCGTCTGGATGCCAACGATCAGTTTGACCTGCAAATCACCGGCATCGGTGGACCGGCAAGCGGAACCACCACCGGTAGCGGCAGCACAGTTTCCTCGTCTCCCGTGGTACTGACCGCGACGGCAGGCAACAACTACAACCTGCTGGAGACCATGGCTGCGGGCAGTGTCAGTGCGCTTGCCGACTATGCCGGTGACATGAGCTGCAGCAATGCGGCGAGTGGTTCAACGACGGTGCTGCCGAGCGGCAGCGGTACCAGCTTCAATGTGACGCCGCAGGCTGGAGACGACATCGCCTGCGTACTTACGAATACACCGGGCGCCCCGGCCCTCGCCATTACCAAATCGGCCAGCCCGAACCCGTTCGTAGTTGGCCAGGCGGCCAGCTACACCATCACGGTGACCAACACCGGTACGGCTGCGACCACGGCGACGGCGACAGTGACCGATGCCATACCCACTGGCCTGACCATCGGGACGCTTCCGGCAGGCTGCAGCGCCGCCGGCCAGAACGTGACCTGCACCATTGCGGCGGGTCTCGCTGCCAGCGGCGGGTCACAGGGCTTCACCATTCCGGTGACGCCAACGGCCAGTGCGACGACTGGCGACAACACGGCCTATGTGACGGGTGGCGGTGATCCGGCCTGTGCCGGCGCTACCGACTGTCCGGGTGGCGTGAGCGTCAACATCAACGCCCCGGCCCTTGCAATCACCAAATCGGCGAGCCCGAACCCGTTCGTAGTGGGCCAGGCGGCCAGTTATACGATTACGGTGACTAATAACGGCACGGCCCCGACCACGGCGACGGCGACAGTGACCGATGCCATTCCCACTGGCCTGACCATCGGGACGCTGCCGGCAGGCTGCAGTGCCGCCGGCCAGAACGTCACGTGCACGATCGCGGCCGGCCTCGCTTCGGGTGGCGGCTCGCAAGCCTTCATCATCCCGGTGACACCGACCGTCAGTGCCACCACCGGCAACAACACCGCCTATGTGACCGGCGGTGGCGATCCGGCCTGTGCCGGCGCTACCGACTGCCCGGGTGGCGTGAGTGTCAGCATCGAACGCCCCGGCCCTCGCCATTACCAAGTCGGCCAGCCCGAACCCGTTCGTAGTTGGCCAGGCGGCCAGCTACACCATCACGGTGACCAACAACGGCAGTGCCGCGACCACGGCGACGGCGACAGTGACCGATGCCATACCCACTGGCTTGACCATCGGGACGCTGCCGGCAGGCTGCAGTGCCGCCGGCCAGAACGTGACCTGCACCATTGCGGCGGGTCTCGCTGCCAGCGGCGGGTCACAGGGCTTCACCATTCCGGTGACGCCGACCGCCAGTGCCACCACCGGCAACAACACCGCCTACGTGACCGGCGGTGGCGATCCGGCCTGTGCCGGCGCTACCGACTGTCCGGGTGGCGTGAGCGTCAACATCAATGCCCCGGCCCTCGCCATTACCAAGTCGGCCAGCCCGAATCCGTTCGTAGTGGGCCAGGCGGCCAGTTACACCATCACGGTGACCAACAACGGCAGTGCCGCGACCACCGCGACGGCGACAGTGACCGATGCCATTCCCACTGGCCTGACCATCGGGACGCTTGCCGGCAGGCTGCAGTGCCGCCGGCCAGAACGTGACCTGCACCATTGCGGCGGGTCTCGCCGCCAGCGGTGGGTCACAGGGCTTCACCATTCCGGTGACGCCAACGGCCAGTGCGACGACTGGCGACAACACGGCCTATGTGACGGGCGGTGGTGATCCGGCCTGTGCCGGAGCCACCGACTGTCCGGGTGGCGTGAGTGTCAACATCAATGCCCCGGCCCTCGCCATTACCAAGTCGGCCAGCCCGAATCCGTTCGTAGTGGGCCAGGCGGCCAGTTACACCATCACGGTGACCAACACCGGCACCGCCGATACGACAGCCACGTCAACGATCAGTGACGATCCATTCCGACCGGCCTGACCATCGGGACGCTGCCGGCAGGCTGCAGTGCCGCCGGCCAGAACGTCACGTGCACGATTGCGGCCGGTTTGGCATCGGGCGGTGGTTCGCAAGCCTTCACCATCCCGGTGACGCCGACCGCCAGTGCCACCACCGGCAACAACACCGCCTACGTGACCGGCGGTGGCGATCCGGCCTGTGCCGGCGCCACCGACTGCCCGGGCAGCGTGAGCGTGGATTTGAACGCACCGCAGCTGACCATCACGAAGTCGGCCAGCCCGAATCCGTTCGTAGTGGGCCAGGCGGCCAGCTACACCATCACGGTGACCAACAACGGCAGGCCGCGACCACCGCGACGGCGACAGTGACCGATGCCATTCCCACTGGCCTGACCATCGGGACCCTGCCGGCAGGCTGCAGTGCCGCCGGCCAGAACGTTACGTGCACGATCGCGGCCGGGTCTCGCCACCGGCGGCGGGTCACAAGCCTTCACCATCCCGGTGACACCGACCGCCAGTGCCACCACCGGCAACAACACCGCCTACGTGACCGGCGGTGGCGACCCGGCCTGTGCCGGTGCCACCGACTGCCCGGGCAGCGTGAGCGTGGACTTCGAACGCACCGCAGCTGACCATCACCAAGTCGGCCAGCCCGAACCCGTTCGTAGTGGGCCAGGCGGCCAGCTACACCATCACGGTGACCAACAACGGCAGTGCCGCGACCACTGCGACAGCCACTATCAGCGACACGATCCCCAATGGCTTGACCATTGGCACCTTGCCAGCAGGCTGCAGTGCCGCCGGCCAGAACGTGACCTGCACCATTGCGGCGGGTCTCGCTGCCAGCGGCGGGTCACAGGGCTTCACCATTCCGGTGACGCCAACGGCCAGTGCGACGACTGGCGACAACACGGCCTATGTGACGGGTGGCGGCGATCCGGCCTGTGCCGGCGCTACCGACTGTCCGGGTGGCGTGAGTGTCAACATCAACGCCCCGGCCCTCGCCATTACCAAGTCGGCCAGCCCGAACCCGTTCGTAGTGGGCCAGGCGGCCAGTTACACCATCACGGTGACCAACACCGGCACCGCCGATACCACAGCCACGTCAACGATCAGTGACGCCATTCCGACCGGCCTGACCATCGGGACGCTTGCCGGCAGGCTGCAGTGCCGCCGGCCAGAACGTGACCTGCACCATTGCGGCGGGCCTCGCTCGCCAGCGGCGGGTCACAGGGCTTCACCATTCCGGTGACGCCAACGGCCAGTGCGACGACTGGCGACAACACGGCCTATGTGACGGGCGGCGGCGATCCGGCCTGTGCCGGCGCTACCGACTGTCCGGGTGGCGTGAGTGTCAACATCAACTGCCCCGGCCCTCGCCATTACCAAGTCGGCCAGCCCGAACCCGTTCATCGTGGGCCAGGCGGCCAGTTACACCATCACGGTGACCAACAACGGCACGTGCCGCGACCACTGCGACAGCCACTATCAGCGACACGATTCCCACTGGCTTGACCATCGGGACGCTTGCCGGCAGGCTGCAGTGCCGCCGGCCAGAACGTGACCTGCACGATCGCGGCCGGATCTCGCATCGGGCGGCGGCTCGCAAGCCTTCACCATCCCGGTGACACCGACCGCCAGTGCCACCACCGGCAACAACACCGCCTACGTGACGGGCGGCGGTGATCCGGCCTGTGCCGGCGCTACCGACTGCCCGGGCGGCGTGAGCGTGGACGTGAACTCGCCCAAGCTGACCATCACCAAATCGGCCAGCCCGAACCCGTTCATCGTGGGCCAGGCCGCGAGCTACACCATCACGGTGACCAACACCGGCACCGCCGATACGACAGCCACGTCAACGATCAGTGACGCCATTCCGACCGGCCTGACTATCGGGACGCTGCCGGCAGGCTGCAGTGCCGCGGGCCAGAACGTGACCTGCACCATTGCGGCCGGATTGGCATCGGGCGGCGGTTCGCAAGCCTTCACCATCCCGGTGACGCCGACCGCCAGTGCGACGACCGGCGACAACACGGCCTATGTGACGGGCGGCGGTGATCCGGCCTGTGCCGGCGCTACCGACTGTCCGGGTGGCGTGAGTGTGAACATGAACTCGCCCCGGCCCTCGCCATCACCAAATCGGCCAGCCCGAACCCGTTCATCGTGGGCCAGGCCGCCAGCTACACCATCACGGTGACCAACACCGGCACCGCCGATACGACAGCCACGTCAACGATCAGTGACGCCATTCCGACCGGCCTGACTATCGGGACGCTGCCGGCAGGCTGCAGTGCCGCCGGCCAGAACGTCACGTGCACGATCGCGGCCGGATTGGCATCGGGTGGCGGCTCGCAAGCCTTCACCATCCCGGTGACACCGACCGCCAGTGCCACCACCGGCAACAACACCGCCTACGTGACGGGCGGTGGCGATCCGGCCTGTGCCGGTGCCACCGACTGCCCGGGCGGCGTGAGCGTGGACGTGAACTCGCCCAAGCTGACCATCACCAAATCGGCCAGCCCGAACCCGTTCATCGTGGGCCAGGCCGCGAGCTACACCATCACGGTGACCAACACCGGCACCGCCGATACGACAGCCACGTCAACGATCAGTGACGCCATTCCGACCGGCCTGACTATCGGGACGCTGCCGGCAGGCTGCAGTGCCGCCGGCCAGAACGTGACCTGCACCATTGCGGCCGGATTGGCATCGGGTGGCGGCTCGCAAGCCTTCACCATCCCGGTGACGCCGACCGCCAGTGCCACCACCGGCAACAACACCGCCTACGTGACGGGCGGTGGCGATCCGGCCTGTGCCGGCGCTACCGACTGCCCGGGCGGCGTGAGCGTGGACGTGAACTCGCCCAAGCTGACCATCACCAAATCGGCCAGCCCGAACCCGTTCATCGTCGGCCAGGCCGCGAGCTACACCATCACGGTGACCAACACCGGCACCGCCGATACGACAGCCACGTCAACGATCAGTGACGCCATTCCGACCGGCCTGACTATCGGGACGCTGCCGGCAGGCTGCAGTGCCGCGGGCCAGAACGTGACCTGCACCATTGCGGCCGGATTGGCATCGGGTGGCGGCTCGCAAGCCTTCATCATCCCGGTGACACCGACCGCCAGTGCCACCACCGGCAACAACACCGCCTACGTGACGGGCGGTGGCGACCCGGCCTGTGCCGGCGCTACCGACTGCCCGGGCGGCGTGAGCGTGGACGTGAACTCGCCCAAGCTGACCATCACCAAATCGGCCAGCCCGACCACCTTCATCGTCGGCCAGGCCGCGAGCTACACCATCACGGTCAACAACACCGGCACGGCCGACACCACCGAGGTGTCGACCATCAAGGACACGATCCCGGCCGGCCTGACCATCGGCACGCCGCTGCCCGCCAACTGCACCAACCCGAGTGGCCAGGACATCGTGTGCACCATTGCAGCCGGACTGGCGGCAGGCACGGGCAGCCAGAGCTTCACCATCAACGTGACCCCGACTGCCAGCGCGACCAACGGCAACAACACCGCCTACGTGACCGGCGGTGGTGATCCGGCCTGTGCCGGCGCTACCGACTGCCCGGGTACGGTGACGGTGGGCGTCAACTCGCCGAAGCTGGAAATCACCAAGACTGCCAGCCCGACCACCTTCATCGTCGGCCAGGCGGCCAGCTACACGATCACGGTCAACAACACCGGCACGGCCGACACCACCGAGGTGTCGACCATCAAGGACACGATCCCGGCCGGCCTGACCATCGGCACGCCGCTGCCCGCCAACTGCACCAACCCGAGTGGCCAGGACATCGTGTGCACCATTGCAGCCGGACTGGCGGCAGGCACGGGCAGCCAGAGCTTCACCATCAACGTGACCCCGACTGCCAGCGCGACCAACGGCAACAACACCGCCTACGTGACCGGCGGTGGTGATCCGGCCTGTGCGGGTGCTACCGACTGCCCGGGTACGGTGACGGTGGGCGTCAACTCGCCGAAGCTGGAAATCACCAAGACTGCCAGCCCGACCACCTTCATCGTCGGCCAGGCGGCCAGCTACACGATCACGGTCAACAACACCGGCACGGCCGACACCACCGAGGTGTCGACCATCAAGGACACGATCCCGGCCGGCCTGACCATCGGCACGCCGCTGCCCGCCAACTGCACCAACCCGAGTGGCCAGGACATCGTGTGCACCATTGCAGCCGGACTGGCGGCAGGCACGGGCAGCCAGAGCTTCACCATCAACGTGACCCCGACTGCCAGCGCGACCAACGGCGACAACACCGCCTACGTGACCGGCGGTGGTGATCCGGCCTGTGCGGGCGCTACCGACTGCCCGGGTACGGTGACGGTGGGCGTCAACTCGCCGAAGCTGGAAATCACCAAGACTGCCAGCCCGACCACCTTCATCGTCGGCCAGGCGGCCAGCTACACGATCACGGTCAACAACACCGGCACGGCCGACACCACCGAGGTGTCGACCATCAAGGACACGATCCCGGCCGGCCTGACCATCGGCACGCCGCTACCGGCCAACTGCACCAACCCGAGTGGCCAGGACATCGTGTGCACCATTGCAGCCGGACTGGCGGCAGGCACGGGCAGCCAGAGCTTCACCATCAACGTTACCCCGACTGCCAGCGCCACCAACGGCGACAACACCGCCTACGTGACGGGCGGTGGTGATCCGGCCTGTGCGGGCGAGACCGATTGCCCGGGAACGGTGACGGTAGGCATCAATACCGCGACCAATATCACGCTCGAAAAGGCTGGTCCGGCCAGTGCTCTGGTCAATGACACACTGGTCTATACCATCAGCCTCGGCAACAGCGGCGGTACCGCTAGCGGTACGGTGTTGTCGGTGGCCGACATGCTGCCTGCGGGTGTTAGCTACGTCAGCTCCGCGCCGGGTACGAACGTGAGTTCGATGAGTTGTACCGGAGCGCCGGATCTGGTGTGTGCACTGACACTGACGAGCGCGCTCGCACCGAACGCGCCCAATGGAGCTGCAAGCTTCACGATTACCGTGACTGCCCCGGATACTGCGGGCAACATTACCAACTACGCGTCGGTTGATCCGGCCGGAGGCAATGATCTGCCTGTCCCGGGTGCCAATTGCGCCCCAGCTACCAGTTGCGGCGAGGCGACAACCGACGTCCGGCAGTACATTCGGCCTCAGGTGAGCGTGCCGGTCGACTCGCGATGGATGCTGATGCTGCTCTCTGGCTTGCTGCTGGCAGTCGGTCTTCGCCGGGGCATGCGCCAGCGAGGATGAAGGGTCTGAATTGCGGAGCATGGATGCTCCGCGGACTTGCCGCAGACCGTGGCAACGCGCATCATGGTTGTTTTCAATGATGCGAGACGTACCATGAAGATCATCAGCCTGATTGCCGCACTTGCTGTTAGTGGAGCCGCTCTGGCGGCATCGCACCCCTTTGACGTCAAGGACCTGGTGATGATGGACCGGGTTGGTGCACCGGTGCTCTCGCCCGACGGCAGCACGGTGGCCTTCACGGTGCGCTCCACCGACTACGAGGCCAACAAGGGGCAGACCAGTCTCTGGACCGTGCCGGTGGCCGGCGGCAAGCCGCAACGCCGCGTTGACACCGACATCGGCGCCGGCGATCCGCAGTGGGGGACCGACGGCAAGTCGATCTACTTCCTGGCCGGCAAGGACGGGCATACCCAGCTGTGGCAGGTACCTGCCGCTGGCGGACAGGCTCGAGTAGTCAGCGATCTGTCGCTCGACATCAACGGCTATCGCTTCAGCCCCGACGGCAGCAAGGTGCTGCTGTCGATGGACGTGTTCACTGATTGCCCGGCCGACAAAGCGCTGGCCTGCACCCGCGAGAAGCTGGACGCACGCGAGGCCGACAAGGCTACCGGCATGCTCTACAAGCGCATGTTCGTGCGCCACTGGAGCCAGTGGATGGACGGCCGCCAGTCGCAGCTGTTCGTGGCCGATCTGGACAAGGACGGCAGCATGGGCATGCCGCGCTGGCTGACCCGCGGCATCGACGGTGACATGCCGTCCAAGCCGTTCGGCGACGACAGCGAGTTCGCATTCTCGCCCGACGGCAAGACCGTCTATTTCGACGTGCGCATCGCCGGCAACAGCGAGCCGTGGTCGACCAACTTCGATATCTATTCAGTGCCGGTGGACGGTTCGGCAGCGCCACGCAACCTGACCGCGGCCAACAAGGCCTGGGACGCCTATCCGCTGCCCTCGCACGACGGCAAGACCCTTTACTTCCTGGCCATGAGCACCCCCGGCTTCGAGGCCGACCGCTTTGCCATCAAGGCCCTGGACCTGGCCGACGGCTCGATCCGCGAGGTCGATCCGGACTGGGACCGTTCCGCCGGCCCGCTGAAGCTGTCGGCCGACGGCAACACGCTCTATACCAGCGCCGATGACGAAGGCGATCACGCCCTGTTCGCGGTGGACGTGGACAGCGGCAAGGTCACGCGCGTGTTTGGCGACGGCAGCGTCAAGGGCTTTGACATCGCCGGCGATACCATCGTCGCAGCACGCCAGGACTTCCAGCATCCGACCGATCTGTACCGGCTCGGGGATACCGGGGCCAAGCAGATTACCCACTTCAATGCCGATCGTCTGGCCGACATCAAGTTCGGCGATGCCGACTGGTTCAAGTTCAAGGGCTGGAACGGTGATTCGGTCCAGGGCTACGTGATCAAGCCGGTGGATTACCAGCCGGGCAAGAAGTATCCGGTGGCGTTCCTGATCCATGGCGGCCCGCAGGGTGCCTGGACCAATGACTTCCACTACCGCTGGAACCCTGAAACCTATGCCGGCCAGGGTTTCGCCGTGGTCGCCATCAATTTCCACGGTTCCACCGGCTACGGCCAGGCCTTCACCGATGCCATCAGCGAACACTGGGGCGACCGTCCGCTGGAGGATCTGCAAAAGGGCTGGGCCGCGGCCCTCGACAAGTATCCGTTCCTGGACGCCGATCGCGCCTGCGCCCTGGGTGCCAGCTACGGCGGCTACATGGTCTACTGGATGGCCGGCAACTGGAACAAGCCGTGGCGCTGCTTCGTCGATCACGATGGCGTGTTCGATACCCGCACCATGTACTACGCCACCGAGGAGCTGTGGTTCGTCGAGCACGAGAACGGCGGTCCGGAGTATTCCAACCCGGCGATCTACGAGAAGTACAATCCGATCAACCACGTCAAGGACTGGAAAGTGCCGATGCTGGTGGTGCATTCCGATCGCGACTACCGCATTCCGGTGTCGCAGGGCCTGTCGGCCTTCACCGCGCTGCAGCGCCAGGGCATTCCCAGCGAATTCCTGCACTATCCGGACGAGACCCATTTCGTCTCCAGCCCGCACAACAGCGTGATGTGGCATCACGTGGTCAACGACTGGCTGAAGCGCTGGACCGGCAAGGACAGCAAGCAGCAATGACCCTGAGGGTGTGCGGCAGGCAACCTGCCTGCCGCGCACCACTTTGCACATTCGCAACAGGCTTTGGGTACACTCCCGGACACATGCGGTCACGGGAGGGGTGTCATGCGCAGGTCGTCTTGGATTGGGGTACTGCTTTGCGTGCTGGCGTGGCCGGCCTTCAGTCAGGCCATTCCCGAGCCGCTCAAGGGCTGGCAGGACTGGGTCCTGCATGACGTACCGCAGCACGCTTGCCCTTTCCCCAACGGGCGCAACGCCGCGCCCGATGCGCATTACTGCTTGTGGCCTGGGCAGCTCGAGATCAGCGCGAGCGATAGGGGTGGCCGCTTCGCGGTCTCGGTCCGTGCCGATGCGAGCACCTGGCTGGACCTTCCCGGAAACGACAGGCACTGGCCGCAGCAGGTCACTGACCGTGGAAAGCCGGTGGCGGTGCATGATCGCGGTGGCACCCCCACCTTGCAGCTGGATGCCGGAGAGCATCGCATTGCCGGGCAATGGCGCTGGCCGGCGCTGCCCTCCAGGCTGGCCGTGCCGGACAGCTACGCCCTGGTCTCGCTCGAGATCAACGGCCGCGCCGTGCCCGATTACGATCGCAGCACTTCAGGGCTGACACTGGGTCATGGCAGCAGCGGCCCGCGTCAGGCCGACGCGCTCTCGATCCGGGTGTTCCGGCGGCTCGAGGACGGCCTGCCGGCACGGTTGAATACACGTCTCCGGCTCGATGTGACCGGGCATGCGCGCGAGGCCGTGCTCGGGCCGGTGTTGCCGAAGGGCTTCGTGGCCACGCGCCTGCAATCGGCGCTGCCGGCCAGGCTGCAGGATGATGGCCGACTGCGTGTGCAACTGCGTCCCGGACAATGGCAGGTCAACCTGGATGCGCGAGCCACCGGGGTCCTGGCCTCGGTCGACATCGCCTTGCCGGATGCACCCTGGCCAGGACACGAGATCTGGAGTTACGCCGATGCCCCGAACCTGCGGCAGACCCGCGCCCAGGGTCACGCGGTGGATGCCGCGCAGGCCGGGGTGCCGGGAGACTGGCAGCAGTTGCCGGCCTTCCAGCTCGACGGCAAGCACGGCATCAAGCTTGAGCAGGGCATGCGCGCCGGTGAGGGCGGCGCCAGCGACCGCATCCGCATCAGCCGGCAGTTGTGGCTGGGCTTCGACGGTGACACCTATCTGGCCAGGGACCACCTGAGCGGCACGCTGGTGCATCCGCGCCGACTCGAGGTCGGGGCGCCGTGGCAGTTGCTCGATGCCAGCGAGCATGGCCAGCCGTTGCTGATCGGCAAGGGTGACGGAAACACCCGCGGCGTTGAACTGCGCCACCGTCAGGTGGCTATCCAGGCTGGCCTCAAGGCGCCGCGACCGGCGCTGGCGCAACTGCCGGCGTCCGGCTGGCAGCTGACCCTGGATGATCTGGATGTGCATGTCGACCTGCCGCCGGGCTATCGCCTGCTCGGCGCACCCGGGGCCGATGCCTCACCCGATTCCTGGGTCGCGCAATGGACCCTGCTGGACCTGTTTCTGCTGGCGCTGATCGCGCTCTTGTGCGGACGCCTGCTGGGCTGGCCGATGGCGTTGCTGGCTGCGGGCTATCTGTTGCTGGCGCACGAGCAGTCGTTCGCGCCGTATCTGACTGTGCTGCTGGCTGCGGCTTTGGCCTTGCTGATGCGCGCCCTGCCGGATGGAAAACTGCGCACGGGCGCGCACATCGCGGCCACCGCATTCCTGGTGCTGGCGGTGCTGTGGTCCTTGCCCTTCGCCGGCCTGCAACTGCGCAATGCGCTGTATCCGCAGCTCGAGGCCAGCATGCCGCATGCCGGCGTGGTCGACATGCTGGCATCGCGCCAGGCCGCCATGCGCCGGGCCAAGACCGCCGTGGCGGACAATGAACAGGCACGGCCGGCTCGTCCACCGGTAGTGGTTGAGGAAAAAAGCGCCATGGCGGTACAGGCACCCCCACCCCTGCCAGCGCCCGCTGTCGCACCGGTGCCCGAACCGTTGCCGGATACCGGCATCGGCCCGGTGCAATCGGGTCCCGGTATTCCCGACTGGCACGTCGGCAACCGTTACCACGTGCACTGGAACGGGCCGGTGACGCCGGCGCAGGGCATGCGGCTGATCATCGCGCCGGCCTGGCTGGTGCGTCTGCTGCGCGTGCTGGCGGTGCTGGCACTGGCGGTGCTGCTTGCGCGTCTGATGCGCAGTTTGCTGCCCGAGGGGATGCGCCGATGGCGGCCGGCGGCCGCAGCCGCGGCGCTGCTCTTGATAGTGCCGGCACTGGCACCGGTGGGCCAGGCAAAAGCGGCCGATGAGCCTTCACAGGCAATGCTGCAGCAGCTGAAGCAGCGACTGCTGGAGCCACCCGACTGCGCGCCAGCCTGTGCCATGATCGCGCATGCCACCGTGCACGCCGGTGACACCGAGGTGCGCGCCATGCTGCAACTGCAGTCCGAAGCCGCGGTGGCGGTACCGATGCCCAAGGCAAACGACGGGCTGGACCTGGTCGGTGCCCGCATCGACGGCAAGCCGGCCGAGCTGGTGAGCGAGGGAGGGCGGCCATTGCTGCGGGTCGAACGCGGCGTGCATGCGGTGCAACTGGACTATCGGCTGCGCGGCGACAACCTGCGCCTGAGCTTTGCCGGCCTCAAGCCGAAGACATTCCAGATCGATGCGGCGGGCTGGCAGGTCACTGGCATTGACGGTGACCGTTTGTCGGGCGACACCCTGTCGCTGGCGCGTACCGCGAGAAAGGCCGATGCCGGCCATGCCCAGGCGCCGACATCCCAGGCCTTCCCGGCCTACGTGCATCTGACGCGAACGCTGCACTTGCGTACCGACTGGCACGTACTCAATCGCGTGCAGCGTATCGCACCGGCCGGGGCAGGCTTCAGCGTGTCGCTGCCATTGCTGCCGGGCGAGCATCCGCTCGGCGAGAATGCCAGCGTGCACGATGGCCGCATCGAGGTGAACTTCCGCGACGGACAGCAGCAGGTGACCTGGCAGAGCCGCATCGAGCCGGTCACCGCGCTGAGCCTTTCGGCGCCGCCGATGGATGAACGCAGCGAGACCTGGGAGGTCGCGGCGGCCTCGATCTGGCATGTCGAGGGCCAGGGCGTGCCGACGGTGCCTGCCGACGGCATGCTGGTCTACCGGCCGCTGCCGGGCGAGACCTTGAAACTTGCGGTGCAGCGGCTCCAGCCGGCACCCGGAGACAGCGTGGCGATCGACCGCGTAGAACTTGACAATCGTGTTGGCGACCGCGCCGGCGATCTGCATCTGGCGCTGACGGCACGCAGTACCCGTGGCGGCGAGCATGCCGTGAAGCTGCCGGCGGATGCCTCGCTGATCGAGGCCAGCCGCGATGGTCGCAAGCTTGCGCTGGCGTTGAACAAGGGCGTGCTGTCAATGCCGCTGCTGCCGGGTTCGCACCGCTACTCGATCAGTGCACGCGAGCCTCACGGCATCGGCCTGGTGACGCGGGTACCCGCGGTGGACATGCAGGCCCAAACCGCCAATATCGACCTGTCCCTGAGCATTCCGCAGGCACGCTGGGTGCTGTGGACCTGGGGACCGCGCAACGGTCCGGCGGTGCTGTACTGGCCGCAACTGATCCTGCTGCTGCTGGTGGCCTGGGGCCTGGCCCGATTCGCACCGACCCCGCTGAAGCTGCACCACTGGATCCTGCTGGGGCTGGGTTTTTCCACTTTCGCCTGGAGCGCCTTTGCACTGGTTGCCACCTGGCTGATCCTGCTCGGGGTGCGGGGTCGCAGCAGCGCGACGCAGCAGTGGTCAAGTCCCGGATTCAATCTGATGCAGATCGGCCTGGCGCTGCTTACCCTGATGGCGTTGCTGGTGCTGATCGGCGCCGTGCCCCGCGGCCTTTTGGGTGTGCCCGACATGCACGTCACCGGCAACGGCTCGAGCGCCTCGCAGCTGCGCTGGATGCTTGACCGCAGCGACGGCCCGCTGCCGCATGCCGGCGTGTTCAGTCTGCCACTGTGGTGCTACAAGGCCGCGATTCTGGCCTGGGCGCTGTGGCTGGCCAACGCCCTGATCGGCTGGTTGCGCTGGGCCTTCGCCTGCCTGGAGTAGCCGGCGGCTACTGGCGTGGGCGTGATGCGGACCCTGCGTCGTCCGCAGCGGCGGATGCCGGGCAGAAGTCGGAGGAGTGACCGCCGGCTTTCGGGGGCGGGGCAGGGCGAGCATCAACTCGCCCTGCATGCCTGCCATTCCGGATATTGCGCTGCGGGGATCGGGAGTCTGCCCGTCTGCGGGACAGCCGGGTCTTTTTTGAGCGGGATCCGCTGCGCTTCTCCCGCATGATGCCTTTGTTGTTCAAGAGCTTTCACGCCCTGCGGGCGCGAGTTCATTTTCTCTGTTTGTCCAGAGAAAACGAACCAAAAGAGAGGCCACCCCTTTTCCGCGCCCCGCGGACCTCCTGTCCGCAGGGTCCGGGTGTGGCTGGCTGGGCTTTTCGACAGCACATCCTGTGCTGGCGAAAAGGCGAGTGCGTCCCTGCACTCGCCCCTGCGGGCCTTGTCATCCACCACCCACCGCTGCACAGGGGTCCCGGAAAAGCCAGCGCGCGTCCTGCGCGCCTGAAGAGCGTGCGCTTGAGCGCACGCAACACCTGCGGACACGACGTCCGCCGCTCTTCGGGGCCCCTGTGAAGCGGCAGAGGCTTGCGGCTGGATCGGTGCCGGTGCGCAGCACCGGCAACGCTCCATGCCCGAAGGGACGCCGACAGGGATGTCGGCGTGTTTTCCGAGCGCACACGACGTGCGCCCGGGAAACCCCGCAAGCCGGCGCGGACTTTGCCGGCAGGACGCCGGCAAAGCGCGCAAGAGGGGTGCTCTTCTCTTTACTCCGGGCATCCTGCCCTCCGCCCTTCGGGCCAACCTTCGGTTGTTCAAATGCGTTCCAGACGCATTTGTGGTTCTGTTTCTCTTGAGCAAGCAAGAGAAATGAACTCGCGCCCGAAGGGCGTGAAATACATGAAAAAGCGTAGGGCCGGAGCAGCGAGGCGGGTCCCGCCGTGCAGGCGACAAGCCGCGCCCGCTCCGTCGCAAGCTTGTTTGGGCCGGCCTCCCCGTTCCAGGAGCCATACCTCGCGCCGGGGCACGGGTCCCGGCGCGCGGGAAGCCATGCCGAGGGTCCGCCGGCAGGCCCGTTCGCGGCACTGCTTGCAAACCGGCAACAGGGCTCCCGATCCCGCGCAAGCAGGAACACCGCGCAACCGGTGGCAGGCCGTGCGGCTCAGTCTCCGGAGGTGTCGGCTACCGTCATCTGCGGCAGCGCCCAGGCGACGACCTGGTTGCTCAACCGATCCGCAGCCTTGCCGAAGGCAGTGACCACGCTGGACACATCGGTGGCGCCAACCGGGACTCGGGCTTCGAACTGGCGGGTGGCGATGACCTGGTGGTCGGTGCCGCGGATCAGCAGGGCATCGAGACGAATGACGGCGGTGGGTTTTGTGTCGCCGCCGTATTCGGACTGGAAGGCGTCCAGGGTGCCATCGATCAGGTAGTCGGAGCTGAGGCTGACGTCGTCGCCGAATACGGCGCCAATGTCGGGCGCGCGGCGGAAGGCAGCGATCATGCGGTCACGCAGGATCAGCGGCGCGGGCTGATTCCAGCGGGCTCCATGGTAGACGCTGAGGCGGTTTGCTTCGGGTATCACCACGATGCGCTTGCTGGCGAGCATGCCGGATGCCTGTGGCGTGTCGACGCGCAGCTGCAACGCGTGGCTGCCGGTTTCGGGAGGTGCCGGGGCGGCGCCACGCATCTCCGGCAAACGGTAGATGTCTACCGGCTCGGAGTGCGGCAGCAGGCCGCTGCAGGCACTGAGCAGCACGGGTATCAGCAAGGCTGTCCATCGGAGCGGGTACTTCATTTTGGTGTGTACTCCCGTGGTCGTTCGCCGCCCAGCAGGTAGCCGGCCGGGTTGTCGCCAAATTGGTTGCTTATTGTTTGCAGGGATTGCAGGGTCTGGCGCAACTGGCGGATGGCAGGGCCGATATCGGCCAGGCCGCTCATGCCACTTTGCAGCGCGGCGCGGTTGTCGGCCAGCAGCATGTCAATCTGGGTGGCGGCGTGATTCAGCGAAGCCATCGCTTCGTTGGCATTGCCCAGGAGCGCTTCGCCGTTGTTGTCGAGCAGGCGATTGGTGGTGCCGGCCAGCTGCTGGGTCTGTTCCAGTGCGTCGTTCAGTTTGCCACTGGCTTCGGCAAGCTGGTGGATCAGCACCCGCAGATCCTTGCGCTGGTCGGCGATGGCTCCGGTGGCCTGATCAAGGTGATCGAGCGTGCTCGAAATCCGTTTGACGTTGTCACTGGAGAGCAGCTCGCTGGCGCGCGTGATGATGTCACTGACCTTGGTGACGATATCCTCGCCACCGGCAAGCAGTTTGCTCAAGGCCGAGTCGTCTGCCTCGATGGTCGGGATCTTTTCGCTTCCTCGCGGCTTCAGCAGCGCGCTTTGCGGCGTACCGCCGGTCAACTGGATGAAGGCCACGCCGGTCAGACCGGTAAGGCCAAGCTTGGCGCGGGTATCGACCTTGATCGGGGTCCTGGCGGCAACGCGGATGCGTACCAGTACCTTGCTCGGATTCTTCGGGTCCAGCTTGAGTTGGTCGACATCGCCGACCCGAATTCCGTTGTACTGCACCATGCCGCCCTGTGACAGACCGGTGACGGCCTCGGTGAACACGATGTCGTAGAAGTCGTATTGGCGCGAAATGCTGGTCTTGGCCAGCCACAGCGCAAACAGCATGGCAGCCGCGACGACCAGTATGGTGAAGGTGCCGATCAGTATGTGGTGGGCTCGGGTTTCCATGTCATGTCTCCTTGCTCAGTGCGCTGGCAGACAGGGCATCCGTGCTCAGCGCCACCTTGCCGGCTTCGGCCGCGCGCCCGCGCGGGCCGTGAAAATAGTCCTGTATCCAGGCATCCGGATTTTCCGCCACCTGTTGCAGCGGGCCGACGTCCAGCACGCGACGCTGCGACAGTACCGCAACACGGTCGCAGATGGCATACAGCGTGTCCAGATCGTGGGTGACCATGAATACGCTCAGGCCCAGCGCGTCGCGCAGCGTGCGCAGCAGCCGATCGAAGGCCGAGGCGCCGATCGGGTCCAGACCGGCGGTGGGCTCGTCCAGGAACAGGATTTCAGGGTCCATGGCCAGCGCCCTGGCCAATGCGACACGCTTGCGCATGCCTCCGGATAGCTCGGCGGGGACCTTGTTGGCCACATCCTGTGCCAGGCCGACCAGGGCCAGCTTCATGCGGGCCACATTCTGCGCTTCGTAGGGCGGCAGGCCGGCATGCTCCACCAGCGGCAGGGCCACGTTCTCGCAGACATTCAAGGAGGAAAACAGGGCGCCCTCCTGGAAAAGTACACCAAAGCGCTGTTCCAGTTGCGAGCGGCGCTCGGGGTCCAGTTGCAGGAGATTTTCGCCGAATACGCGGATGCTGCCGGCCGTTGGCCGCTGCAGGCCGATGATGGAGCGCAGCAGCACCGACTTGCCGGTGCCGGAGCCGCCAACCACGCCCAGAATTTCCCGCGGATACACGTCAAGGTCCAGGTCTTCATGCACGACCTGCTGGCCGAAGCGGTTGACCAGACCGCGTACCTCGATGATGGGATCCGCGCTCACCAGCCCATCTCCATGAAGAACAGAGCCGCCACGGCATCAAAAAGAATGACCACAAAGATCGACTGCACCACGGCCGAGGTTGTCTGTTTGCCAACCGATTCGGCGGAGCTGCCCGCCTGGAAACCCTCGAGGCAGCCGATCATGGCAATCATGAACGCGAATACCGGCGCCTTGCCCAGACCGACCCAAAGATGCCGGATATGGGTATCGGCCTGGAATACTGAAAGAAACATCGCCGGCGAGATGTCCAGCATCAGGATGCATACCACGGCGCCGCCGATGATGCCCGAAAGCATGGCCAGGAAGGTGAGAAGAGGCAGGGAAATGACAAGCGCGAGCATGCGCGGCAGCACCAGCAGTTCGATCGGATCGAGTCCGAGCGTGCGGATGGCATCGATTTCCTGATTGGCCTTCATCGAGCCAATCTGCGCGGTGAAAGCGCTGGCTGTGCGTCCGGCGAGAAGGATCGACGCCAGCAGCACCCCGAATTCGCGCAGGAAGGCGTAGGCAATCAGGTCCACCGTGTACAGCGTGGCGCCATAGTCCGCCAGTACCGTGGCGCCCAGGAACGCAATGACGGCGCCGACCATGAAGCTCAGCAGGGCCACGATCGGTACCGCGTCCAGACCCGATTCCTCCATGTGGTACACCATCGCCGTCATGCGCCAGCGTCGCGGATGGGGCAGCAGCCGCACCGCGGTTTCCAGGCTCAGGCCGATGAAGCCCAGAAGCGCGAGTGACTCGTCGCGGGCCCTGGCCACTGCCATGCCGACGCGTGCGAGCATGGCCACGAGACCGCTCTGACTGGTCTGCCGCGGTGCGCGGCACGAGGCCTTGAGCGAGCTGCCGACCAGGGCCAGCAGCTTGCGACGCTCGGCGCTGAGGCTGCGGTCGCTGTCGGCCAGCGTGCACAGGTAATCGTGGCCGAACAGTTCGGCAAGCAGGCCGGCACCGGCGGTGTCCAGCGCTTCCAGGCCGGAAAAATCGACATCCGGCTTTTCCTCGAGTTGAGGCGTCAGAGCGTCGACCTGCTGATCCAGGGCCATGTAGTGGGCCAGGGTCCACTCGCCCGCTATGCGCAGCTCGATTTTTGCGCCTGGACGCTCGACCCGTTCGATGAAGCCGGTGTTCATGGCACGAACTCTAGCAGAGGTCCCGCACTTGTTGATCAGCTAAGGCTGATGCAGTCAATCGGCATGGCTGCCACACTATGCATTCTGCACAAGGGTCCGGACATGCAAACAGCACTTCGCCGCCGTGCCGGTTTCGTGGTCGAGCTGGCACGCCGCCTGCACCAATATGGCACCTCGGCATCGCGCTTCGAGGTGGCCGTCGCACAGGTTGCCGCCAGCCTCGACCTGCGTGCCGAGGTGTGGTCCAGCCCTACCGCGATCATTCTCTCGTTCTACGATCCCGACGATGGCGAAGATGGCCTGGCGACCCTGACTCAGGTTCTCAGGCTGCCGCCGGGGGATGTCAACCTGCGAAATCTTTGCGCGGTGGATCGGATTGCCGACCAGGTGATAGCCGGCGAGGTGGATGTCAGCGAAGGTCGGCTTCTGCTGCGGCAGCTGGATGCGCCGATGAGCATGCGCTGGCGACTCGCGCTCGTGTTCAGCTATGGCCTGGCAGCGGCGTGTGTGGCGGTCCTGCTGCGCACCGCCACTGCCGATGCCATGGTGGCAGGGCTTCTGGGCACGATCGGCGGGGCGCTCGCCGTGGCCGGCACGGCCCATCCGCGGCTTGCCCTGGCCGTGGAGGCGCTCAGCGCATTTCTGTCCACCGTGCTTGCCATCGCGATCAGCGCCATGCTGGTGCCGATCGCGGTCAAGCCGGTGGTGTTGGCGAGCCTCATCGTGCTGATTCCGGGGATGAGCCTGACCACCGCGATACGCGAGTTGTCCACCCAGCAGCTGATGTCGGGCATGGCACGGCTGGCAGGTGCTACCGCATCCCTGCTGAAACTTGCTTTCGGCGTGGTCGCCGCAGCCAGCCTGTGCAGCCTGCTCGGCTTGAGCGCAGGTCACGCGGCGTTGTTGCCCATGGCCAACTGGATAGAGTGGCCGGCAGTGCTGCTGGCATCGCTGGCATTTGCGATTCTCTTTCAGGCAGCCCGACGGGACTGGCCCGTGGTGATGGCTGCCGTCGTGATCGGATATACGGTATCGCGCTTCTGCGGACTCGGATTCGGACCTACCGCCGGTGTGTTTGCCGGCGGACTGGTGCTGGGTGCGCTCAGCAATGCCTGGGCGCGCTGGGTCGGACGGCCTGGCGCCATGATCCGGGAACCCGGCGTGATTCTTCTGGTGCCGGGTAGTGTCGGCTTCCGCAGCATGTCGTTCCTGATGGAACAGGCCATTGGCCCGGGGGCCAATACCGGCATGTTGCTGGTAAAGCTGCTGGTGGGTCTGGTCGCCGGTTTGCTGATCGGCGACCTGCTGATATCGCCGCGGCGCAATCTCTGATTGTCTGGCGGTACGTTCCAGCGGCAGAAAAAAATACGGGCCGTTGCCGGCCCGTATTTCATTCGCTCAATCAAGTCGCACACGGCTTACTTGATCAGCAGGTCCTTTTCTTTCTTGCCGGATTTCAATGCAGCATTGAACCAGCGCGGACGCTTGCCACGACCGGACCAGGTCTGGCTCGGATCCGAGGGATTCTGATATTTCGGCGGAACCTTGCCGGTACGCTTGGTTGTGCGCTTGGCGCGACGCCCGAACACCTCATCCATGGTGAATCCTTCGTCCTTGACCATGGCAGTAATGCGTGCGCGCAGATCCTTCAGCGCATTCTTGTTCATTTCCTCTTCGCGCGACTCAATCTTGTTGCGCAGTGCGTTCAATTGCTTTCGGTTGAGCTTGGTGACATCAATAGCCATGCATGACTCCGGTCAAAATTGGGTTTCAAATGGTGAGTTGGCGATCGCTCATTCGATCATGGCAGACCATTGCTTGTTAATGGCCATTTCCCTTGACGCAATTATAAACTGATATACCCAACCGACAAGGCGGTGGATAAATGCCCGTTCATGATTGGAACCGCGCCAAGGACCCTCTGATTAACCCTGAGCAGGTGTCACCCATGGTGTCTGTTCGCAAGTCAAGACGCACTGACGCAGGCAGGCTGGTGGCCTGTCAAGTCAGTGCAACGCAGGATTGTGGACAGCCATCATGGGCCCAAACCTGTTGATTCCGAGCGCCTGGGTGACGCCCGGACAGCCCGCACCCCGCGCCGCGCGGCTTGTCCAGGCAGCCCAGCCTGCATGGCGCCGCGCAGCACGAACTGCGGACTTTCTGGACGTCATGCCACCTGCTCGGGGTTAATCAGAGGGTCCCTAATGAGCGTGACGGACAAAATATCCCCTGGGGACCCTCTGATAAACTGGCAGCATGCTCAATCAGGCAAGCTTGTGGTGGGGAATACTGTTCGGGTCGATTGGGCTCGGGTTCCTGCTGTATGGCAAACGTCAGCGCATGATCGTGCCCACAGCCTGTGGTATTGCACTGATGGTGTTCCCGTACTTCGTGTCGTCGACCTGGCTGTTTGTGCTTGTTGGCATGCTTTTGGTTGCGCTGCCGTATTTCTTCCGATACTGACGGCCCACGATTTGCCAGGCGAGTCCGGTTCAGACCGGGCGGCTGTGTCCCGGTGTTGACGCCGGCGTTGGAGCCGAGGACGTTTGGTAGCATGCCGCTTTCGAGCAAGATCAGCGCATGCGGCTGAATGCGGCATGCCGTCCGGCAACCGGGTTCCGGGGTGCGGTCGTACGGCCAGGCGCTTCTATTGAAACAGGTTCAGCAGAGCATGCTTGTCGAGGTTGCGGCTGTCGCTCTCGTCGCGACGGCGGTATTCGAAAGTGCCGGCCTCGATGCCGCGCGGGCTGACCACGATGCGATGCGGGATACCGATCAACTCGATGTCGGCAAACATGGCGCCGGCGCGCAGACCGCGATCATCGATCACCGTATCGACGCCACGTGCATGCAGTTCATGCTGCAAGTCGGCCGCTGCCTGCTCGACGGCAGCATCCTTCTTCGGATTGATCAGGCATATGGCGGCCTGCCAGGGCGCCATGGCTTCAGGCCAGCGCATGCCCTGCTCGTCGTGGTTCTGCTCGATGGCCGCCGCCACGATGCGGCTGACGCCGATGCCGTAGCATCCCATGAGCAGGGTACGGGCCTTGCCGTTCTCATCCAGAACACTGGCGCCCATGTCCGCTGCATACTTGTCGCCAAGCTGGAAGATATGGCCGACCTCGATGCCGCGCGCAAGGTGCAGGGTGCCGCAGCCATCAGGGGACGCATCGCCATCGACCACGTTGCGCAGGTCGGCAATGCGGTTGATGCGCGCGTCGCGCTGCCAGTTGGCGCCGCGATAGTGGGTGCCGTCGGCGTTGCCACCGCAGACGAAGTCGGCCAGCAAGGCTGCATCCCGATCGACCACCACGGGAACGCTCTCGGGCAGGCCGACCGGGCCGATATAACCCGGTGCGGTGTCAAGCAGCTCCCGGATCACGCTTTCCTCGGCCAGTCTCGACTCGCCGCCGATCTCCTCCAGCTTGCCGGCCTTGATCAGGTTCAACTCGTGATCGCCGCGCACACACAGGGCTACCGGGCCGGTCTGGCCCTCCACCAGCAGGGTCTTGATGCAACGGTTGGGCGAGACCTCGAGCAAGGCACTGACTTCGGCGATCGTGCGGGTGTCCGGTGTGTCCACCCGTTCGAGCTCGGCCGAGGGGGCGGGGCGCTCGCCGCTCGGCGCAAGACTGGTGGCCATCTCCACATTGGCCGCGTAGTCCGAACCGTCCGAGAAGGCGATTTCATCCTCGCCCGATTCGGCCAGGACATGAAACTCGGTACTGGCGCTGCCGCCGATGGCGCCGGTATCGGCGGCCACAGGGCGGTAATCCAGACCCAGGCGCTCGCAGATGCGCGCGTAGGCGCCATGCATCTGCTGATAGGTCTGTTCCAGGGACTCGCCATCCATGTGGAACGAGTAGGCATCCTTCATCAGGAACTCGCGGGCGCGCATGACCCCGAAGCGCGGACGAATCTCGTCGCGAAACTTGGTCTGGATCTGGAACACGGTAATCGGCAGCTGCTTGTAGCTCTTGAACTCGTGCCGGGCGAAGTCGGTGACCACTTCCTCATGGGTGGGGCCGTAGCAGAATTCCTGGTCCTTGCGATCGCGGATCTTCAGCAACTGCCCGCCGAACTTTTCCCAGCGGCCCGTTTCGTCCCAGAGCTCGCGCGGCTGCACCGAGGGCATCAGCATCTCGATGGCGCCGATGCGCTGCATTTCCTCGCGCACCACGGCTTCGACCCGCTTGAGCACGCGCAGCCCCAGCGGAGACCAGGTGTACAGACCGGAGGCAAGCTTGCGGATCATGCCCGCGCGCAGCATCAACTGATGGCTGGGAATTTCAGCATCGGAAGGTACTTCGCGGGCGGTGGCAATATGAAACTGGCTGAGGCGCATGAGTGACTCTCTGTGGCCAATCCTGAACAAATATCAGGCCAGTCTACACAGCAAATGCCTCGCGCCCAAGCGCTATCGAATGCAGCCTCGGGAGATGCTTGTGCGCAAGTTGTGAACGGCGGGCGGCCCATGCGCGCCCGGGAGGAAGGCCGGCCGGAGCGGGGAGCGCTACTTGGTACAGTACTGCTTCATCTTCGCCTGGGCCTGCTCCAGCTGCTCGGCTCGCTGTTCGGCCGTCATCGGTGTCGTGCTGTTGCCGAGCGTCACAATCTGGTTGCCTTGCAGCGCCTTGATGTTCTGCGCGACCTGTTCGCACAGCTTGGCCCGGTTCTCGGGGGTATCCTGCAGCGTCTTCGCCTGGGCACCGCCCTTGGCATTGCTGTCGGTGGGAGCCGCAGATGCGGCGCTGGCGGGAGCCGCCGGCTGCACCGGGTCACGCGAGACACCGGTGTTGATATTGACAATCTTGTACTTGATGCCATGAGGCGGCGGGGCGTCGGCAAAATGCACCACACCATTGGCATCCTTCCAGCGGTAGACCACGTTGGCCGCCAGGGCGACGCACGGCAGCAGCAGTACGAGTACAAGCAGAATGGTGCGGATGCGCATGCTACAACTCCGGTTCAGGGGCCCGGCCGGGCCAAGACAGGCCTACAGTAAACCAAATCCGGGGCAAACGCACCGTGATCCGGCGCACAGGGGCCTGCGGCGGTCCGATCGGCCCGGACCGCTCGAATATGCGGGCAGCGCTGCTACACTGGTTTCATCTGTCAACCCAGGTAGCACACTGCATGACTGAGCAAGAGCCGCCCATCATGCCGCGACGCGGCATTTATCTGTTGCCCAACCTGTTCACCACCGGCGCCATGTTCGCCGGTTTCTACGCCATTGTCGCCGGCATACAGTCTCAGTTCGTGGCGGCATCGGTGGCCGTTTTCATTGCCGCCCTGCTGGACAGCATGGATGGCCGCATCGCGCGCATGACCAACACCCAGACCGAATTTGGCGTGCAGTACGATTCCCTGTCCGACATGGTCAGCTTTTCGCTGGCGCCGGCCCTGGTGATGTATACCTGGTCGCTGTCGGAGCTGCGTGATCTGGGTCCGGCCTGGGGCAAGCTGGGATGGGCCGCGGCTTTTGTCTACGCGGCCTGTGGCGCATTGCGCCTGGCCCGTTTCAATACCCAGGCTGGCGTGGCCGACAAGCGCTACTTCCAGGGGCTGTCCAGCCCTGCAGCTGCCGGGCTCCTGATGGCCTTCCTGTGGAGTGCGGTGGAGCTGGGAGCCAGCGGCGAGCAGTTGATGTTCGTGACGCCGCTGTTGCTGGTCATATGCGGCTTGCTCATGGTCAGCCGCGTGCGCTACTACAGCTTCAAGGCAAAGCCGAAGAATGGTCGCGTACCTTTCGTTGCGATTCCTGCGGCAGTGATCGTGCTGGTGTTGTTGGCGATGAAACCGCCCTTCGTGCTGCTGGCCGCCTTTGCCGCCTATGTCCTGATGGGGCCGGTGCTGACCTTGTATGGCATCAACGAGCGCCGACGCAAGCGCAAGCGGGTCACGGAGCGCTGACAGATGAGCGTGGTGGCCGCCCGCATCGACAATGCTTCGCGCCAGCGCATGTTGCGCGAGATGGGCATCGAGCCGATGCAGCGTCGCGCCGCCAGCGCGGGTCATGATGCCGGTGCCGGCAGGTGCCTGCTGCTGGTGCCGCAATCGGTGCGGGAAGCACCCGCCCAGGCCAGACTGATCGAGCGCATCGTGCAGGCACTGGCCTTGCCGGAGGCATGTCTCACCCTGCTCTGGTCGCAGGGCCCGGGCATGGGCAGCCTGCCCGCGCATGCCTTTTGTCTGGTCATGGGGGACATTCGGCTGGATCAGGGGCGCGTGGACGATGATGCGGTTTTCAGCTTGCCTTCGGTCGAGGCATTGCTGCACGAGCCTGCTGCCAAAAGGCAGGTGTGGCTGGCCTTGCGTCACGTGCGCAAGCAGTTGGCGGCGACGGCCTGAGTCATGGCTGCGGTAGTACGACCTGCTTCCCGGCGCATCCGGCAGATGCGCCGGGAAGACATTCCCGAAGTGCACGATATCGAAACCGAGGCCTACGAGTTCGGCTGGACCGAGGGCATCTTCCGCGACTGCCTGCAGGCCGGGCACGAGTGCTGGGTGCTGCAGATGGACCGCGAGATTGTTGCCTACGCCGTGCTGGCCAGCCAGGTCCACGAGGCGCACCTGCTGAATCTGTGCGTGGCGCCGGCATGGCAGGGGGTGGGTCATGGCCAGCGGCTGTTGCGGCGCATGACCGATGTCGCGCGCTGGCACGCCGCTGAACGCATGATCCTGGAAGTCCGCCCGAGCAACCCGGCAGCAATCCACATCTATCAGCAGCACGGTTTCGAGATCATCGGCCGGCGGCCGGGCTACTATCCGGCCACGCGTGGACGCGAGGACGCCGTGGTTATGGCCCTTCGTCTGCGGCCCAGCCAGGCCGAATAGGCACGCATCAGCAGCTTCCGGTTTGCGGGCGGGGAGCCCTGCTACCCGGCGGCCAGCTTCTCGCGCTGTTCAGCCAGTGTGCTGCGCTGCTCCTGCCAGTCCGCCAGGCGCTGGCGTTCCTGGGCAACCACGTCCGCCGGTGCATTGTCCACGAAACGGGCGTTGCCCAGCTTGCCCTCGCACTTGGCAATTTCCATGGTGATTCGCGCCAGTTCCTTGTCCAGGCGCGCCTTTTCGGCGTCCAGGTCAATCAGCCCGGCCAGCGGGATCAGCACACGCAGGCTGCCAACCACGGCCGCGGCTGTGGCCGGCTCATCGGTGTCCGCATCCAGCCACTCGGGCGATTCGGTGCGGCCAAGGAAGGTGATCTGGGCGGCGAACTTGCCGGCGCGCTCGCGATCGGATGCGTTGCCGTCGGCCAGCAGCAGCGGAATGGTCTTGCCCGGAGAAATATTCATCTCCGAGCGGATCCTGCGGATGCCCGACAGCACGTCCTTCAGCCATTCGATTTCGGCGCTGGCCTCGGGATCGGACTTCAATGCATCGGCTTGCGGCCAGGACCGCTGCATGATGCTGCTCTGGGGCAGTTGCAGGCGCGGCGCCAGCGACTGCCAGATTTCCTCGGTAATGAAAGGAATGACCGGGTGCAGCGCGCGCAGCACGGACTCCAGCACCTCCAGCAGGGTACGCCGGGTCGAGGCCGCGGCATTCGCGTCATCGCCCTGCAGCGCCGGCTTGGACAGTTCCAGGAACCAGTCGCAGTAGTCGTTCCACACGAAGGCGTACAGCGCCTGCGCCAGGTGATCGAAACGGTAACTGGCAAAGTGCCGCTCCACCTCTTCCAGCGTGGCCTTCAAACGCGACAATATCCACCGCTCCGCCTCGGTCACCGGCGCTTCCCGAGTCCCGGGTTCCGAGTTCCGGGTCCCGTCATTCATCAGCACAAACCGCGCCGCATTCCACAGCTTGTTGCAGAATGCCTTGTAACCCTCGGCCCGGCTGATGTCGAAGTTGATGGTGCGGCTGTAGCTGGCCAGCGCCGCGAAAGTGAAACGCATGGCATCGGTGCCGATGGCATGGATGCCGTCGGGATAGTCCTTGCGTATCCGCTTTTCGACTTTTTCGCGCACCTGCGGGATCAGCAGCGAGCGCGTCGACTTCTGCACCAGTGGCTCCAGCTCGATGCCGTCGATCAGGTCCAGCGGGTCCAGCGTGTTGCCCTTGGATTTGGACATCTTCTGGCCCTCGGCATCGCGCACGATGGCATTGATGTAGACCTCGCGGAAGGGCACTTCGCCGATGAAGTACTTCGTCGCCATGACCATGCGCGCGACCCAGAAGAAGATGATGTCGAAGCCGGTCACCAGCACCGCGCTGGGCAGAAAGATCTTGTCTTTCTGCCAATTGGCGACGGTGTCACCGTGCTCGTTCTTCACCGGACCGTCGCCCGGCCAGCCCAGGGTCGAGAACGGCCACAGTGCGGAGCTGAACCAGGTGTCGAGCACGTCCTCGTCGCGCCTGAGCTCGCCCACCGGCTCGATGTCGGCATGCGCCAGCGCGTCGGCCTCGTCCTCGCCGACGAAGATGTTGCCGGCCTCGTCGTACCAGGCCGGGATCTGGTGCCCCCACCACAGCTGGCGGCTGATGCACCAGTCCTGGATGTTCTCCAGCCACTGGGTGTAGGTCTTGGTCCAGTTTTCCGGCACGAACCGGATCTGGCCCGATGTCACCGCCTCCAGTGCCGGCTCGGTGATGGCCTTGCGCCCGCCCGGACGGCCGTCGTCCAGCGTGTCGCGTGTCAGGTCGACAAACCACTGGTCGGTGAGCATCGGCTCGATCACCGCGTCCGAGCGCTGGCTGACCGGCACCTGCAGCTTGTGCGCCTTCGTCTCGACCAGGGCGCCGGCAGCTTCCAGATCGGCAATGATGGTCTTGCGCGCCGCGTAGCGGTCCAGGCCGCGGTACTTTGCCGGTGCGTTGTCGTTGACCCTCGCATCCAGGGTGAAGATCTCCAGCGGTTCCAGCTGGTGCCGCTTGCCGATTTCGTAGTCGTTGAAATCGTGCGCCGGGGTGATCTTGACGCAGCCGGTGCCGAACTCGCGGTCGACGTACTCGTCCGTGATGACCGGGATCTGGCGACCGACCAGCGGCAGGGTCAGGGTCTTGCCGACCAGGTGCGCGTAGCGCTCGTCATCGGGGTGCACGGCCACGGCAACGTCGCCGAGCATGGTCTCCGGACGGGTGGTGGCGATCACCACCGACTCGTCGCTGCCGGCCACCGGATAGCGTATCGACCACATGTGACCGTCGCGCTCGACGTTGTTGACCTCCAGGTCCGAGACCGCGGTGCCCAGCACCGGATCCCAGTTGACCAGGCGGTTGCCGCGGTAGATCAGGCCGGCGCGGAACCATTCCACGAATACCTTGCGCACTGCGTCGGACAGCCCTTCGTCCATGGTGAAGCGCTCGCGCGACCAGTCGGCGGCCACGCCCAGCCGCCGCATCTGGTTGCTGATGGTGGAGCCGGACTGCTCCTTCCACTGCCAGACGCGATCAACGAAGGCCTCGCGCCCGAGGGCATGCTTGTCGGTGTCCTCGGCGGCCAGCTGGTTCTCGACGATCTTCTGCGTGGCGATGCCGGCATGGTCGCTGCCGACCTGCCACAGCGTGTTGTCGCCGCGCATGCGGTGATAGCGGATCAGCATGTCCATCACCGTCTGCTGGAAGGCATGACCCATGTGCAGCGTGCCGGTCACGTTCGGCGGCGGCAGCAGTATGCAATAGGGCTCGCCACCGCCGGTCGGACGAAAATAGCCCGCGGCCTCCCACTGGGCGTACCACTTCGACTCGATCTGGGCGGGTTCGAAACTCTTTTCCATGGGCATCACGGCCTTGTGCGCCGTGCTGGCGGCGCCTTGCATTGCGGGGGATCAGGGATTGTAAGGTGAATTGCGCAGAGGGGCTAGAAGCGCCGGGTGGCACGCGCAGCGGCAGAGCGCAAGGACGGCGCTGCTGTCACCGCGCCCGGAAGGCGGCGAATGCCCTTGTGCTGCGAATCGGACAGCCAGGCAATCGTTGCCTCAGCACTCGATGACGTTCACTGCCAGCCCGCCGCGTGAGGTTTCCTTGTACTTGTCGCGCATGTCGCGGCCGGTGTCGCGCATGGTCCGGATGACCTTGTCCAGTGACACCCGGTGTTTGCCGTCGCTGCGCATGGCCATGCGGCTGGCATTGATGGCCTTGACCGCGCCCATGGCGTTGCGCTCGATGCAGGGAATCTGTACCAGCCCGCCAATCGGGTCACAGGTCAGGCCCAGGTTGTGTTCCATGCCGATTTCGGCGGCGTTCTCGATCTGCTCGATGCTGCCGCCCAGCGCCGCGGTCAGGCCGCCGGCAGCCATCGAGCAGGCCACGCCGACCTCGCCCTGGCAGCCGACTTCGGCGCCGGAGATCGAGGCATTCTCCTTGTACAGTATGCCGATGGCGCCGGCGGTGAAAAGAAAATCGAGAATGCCCTGGTCACAGGCATTGCGGCAGAAATCGCGGTAGTAGTGCAGCACCGCCGGGATGATGCCGGCGGCGCCGTTGGTAGGCGCGGTGACCACGCGGCCGCCAGCGGCATTTTCCTCGTTCACCGCCAGCGCGTACAGGTTGACCCAGTCGAGCTGGGTCAGCGGATCCTGGTCGGCATCGTCGGCGCGTGCCTTGAGATCCTCGTACAGCCGCGGTGCGCGCCGGGTCACGTGCAGCCCGCCGGGCAGTTCGCCGGGCGAGCGCAGGCCGCGATTGACGCAATCCTGCATGGCCTGCCATATGGTGAGCAGGCGCTCGCGTATCTCGCCCTCGTCGCGCCAGACCTTCTCGTTTTCCATCATCAGCGCGGGAATGCTGATGCCGTGCTCGCGGCAATGCTCCAGCAGCCGGTCACCGGACAGGAATTCGTAGGGCTGCGGCGTGGTGTCGGCGACGATGCGGTCCTCGGCCGCTTCCTCGTGGTTGACCACGAAGCCGCCGCCGACCGAATAGTATTCACGCGAGGCCAGCTCGTTGCCATCGGCATCGAAGGCGGTATAGCGCATGCCGTTGGGATGCAGGGGCAGCTTCTGGCGCTTGTTGAACTTCAGGTCGGTCTTCTCGTTGAAGTCGATTTCGTGCTTGCCCATCAGGCGCAGCCGACCGTCACCGCGTATGCGTTCGAGGATGGCCGGGATGTCGTCCGGATCGACCTCGTCCGGCCAGTGACCCTCCAGCCCCAGCAGCACCGCCTTGTCGGTGCCGTGGCCGCGACCGGTAAGCGCCAGCGAGCCGAACAGCTCGCAATGCACCCGCGCCACCCTGTCGAGCAGGCCCTTGCTCTCGAGCCAGTGGCTGGTGAAGCGGGCGGCGGCGCGCATCGGCCCAACCGTATGCGAGGACGACGGTCCGATGCCGATTTTGAAAAGGTCGAAAATGCTGACAGACATGGCCTTGGGTCCGGCGGGAAAGATAGAATGCCATTGTACGAGCACAGCACGATGGACATGAACCCATGCCGGATTTGATCCTCTATCAACGCGACGACTGCCACCTGTGCGACCAGGCGCTCGAGGTGCTGGCGCACGCCGCTGTACCCGACTTTGAAAGCGTCTGGATTGATGGCAATGCCGAGCTGGAGGCCCGCTACGGCGAGCGCGTGCCGGTGTTGCGCAACCGAGCCAGCGGCCGGGAACTGGACTGGCCGTTTGACACGCAGGCGCTGCGCGCGCTGACCTGAAGCCATCGGGTCGCCAGAGGCCACGCTGTTGGCCGTTGCCAGTATCGAAGGCATCCCGGGTGATACTGGCCCCGCATGGCGAGTCCCCATCCGGGCTGATCAGCTTCGTGCGGGAGCACGGTGCGCACGACATCAAGTGGTACAAGCTGCCCGCGCTGATACGCCCCGATGCCCGATTGCGTAATTGATGGGCAAGGGGGCTATCCCGTCGATCGGCTTTGGCAATGCATACTAATCCTCATACCGGAAGCTCTGCCTTGGGCAGCATAGCCGTCTTGTTGTGTGCCCTGGTGATGGTGCCGCGAACCGGTCTTGCGCAACTGGTGCTGGATGCCGGTTTCGGCGATCAGGGCAAGGTCACGACCTCCATCAGCGGCTTCACCGACGAGGGGGCCGCGGCGCTGGCGGTCGATGCGCAGGGCCGGATCGTGACGGCCTACGCGGGCCTCACCGGGCAGGGCGTCAGCCGGCATGCTGCCGACGGATCGCTGGATGCCTCGTTTGGCAATGGCGGCATCCGCGGGCTCGATTTCGCCCCCACCGACGTGGTGCTGCAGGCCGACGGCAAGATCATTGTGGTCGGCAGCCGCCAGAGGCAATGGTCTGCAAACCACGGACTGGGCGGTCGCCAGACTGCTGGCCAACGGTGACCTGGACACCGGCTTTGCAAATGATGGCGAGCTGACGCTGGACTGGTATGGCAACGGCGATTTCGCCATGGCCGTGGCACTGGATGCCGCCGGCAACATCCTGGTCGGCGGCCAGGCCTACGTGCCCGGTTTTGGCAGCGCTTTTGCCCTGCTGAAACTGGACGCAAGCGGCAGCGTGCTGCAGCAGGTTGCCAAGAAAATCTATACCGGCACTGCAGATTTCTGCCAGGACGTGCTGATTCAGACGGATGGCAAGATAGTCTGCGCCGGTCTGGCTCGCAATTTCGATACGGCGGTCATGGTGGCGGTGCGCTTTCAGGCGGACCTGCAACTCGACTCCGGCTTCGGCACAGACGGGGTCGCGGCGGTCACTTTTGCCGGCGGTCCTGCGGAGGCCAACAGCGCGGTACTGCTCGACAGCGGCGCCATCATTCTGGGTGGCTTCGTGTCCGGCGCGTCTTCGGGCGACCGCGATCTGGCGCTGGCACGCTTGACTGCCACAGGGGTACTGGATACCACCTTTGGCAGCAGTGGCCGGGTGATACGGCCGATCGCCGGTGACAGCAGTGAAAGCATCGAGGCCATGCAGCTGTTCCAGGGCAGCCTGTATGTCACTGCCGCTACCTTCGAGACCGATGATTTCGCACTGCTTCATTTTGCCGTGGACGGAACGCCCGACAATGGCTTCGGCAGCGGCGGGCTGGCGCGCGTCGACTTCAATGGCAAGACCGATACGAGCCGGGCGCTGGCAGTGCATCAGGGCGCGCTGCTGGTGGGCGGAGCGGTGGCCGCTGCGGTGAACAACGCCAGCGATGACATCGGTCTGGCGCGATTCCTGACCACGGGCACGCTGGACACCAGCTTCGGCAACGGCGGCGTGCGCGAGGTGTCGCTGCGCGGTCCCGTCAATGCCACGGCCCTGGATGCCGTCGCGCAGGCCGATGGCAAGATCGTGGCCGCCGGGCGTGTCGGTGTCTCGTTGCATGATCGCGACTTTGCCCTGGCCAGATACCTGCCTGACGGCAGCCTGGATCCCGCGTTTGGACAGCAGGGCATCGTCACTACCGACTTTGCCAATGACCAGGACAACGCCATGGCGGCTGCGCTGCAGACGGACGGCAAGCTGCTGGCCGCCGGCGAGGTGCACATCCCGCCAGCCACCAGCAACGATGTCGGAGTGGCACGCTATCTGCCCGACGGTACGCTGGATAACTCGTTTGGCAGCGGCGGCCTGGTGAGCCTGGATGTTGACGGCAACTCCGACACGGTGCGGGCGCTTGCGGTACAGGACGATGGCCGCATCCTGCTCGCCGGCAATTCGACCTTTCCCAGTCAGGGCTTCGACAGGAACTTCACCGTCATCCGTCTGCTGGCCGACGGCAGCCGCGACACGACCTTCGGCAGCAACGGCGTGGCCAACGTCTCGATCGGCAACTTCGACGAGGGCCACGCGCTGGCCCTCCAGGCCGATGGCAAGATCCTGGTGGGCGGTATCGGCGATGGCGATTTTGCCGTGGCCCGCTTTCTGGCCAACGGCCAGCTCGATGCCGGGTTTGGCGTCGGCGGTGTCGCGATCCATGATTTTGCCGGCGAATTCGATTTTCTGCAGCACCTGCTGGTAGTGCCCGACTGGAACGGCATGGGCGAGCGAATCCTTGCCGTCGGCAGTGCCCGCAGCACCTCGTCTGCATCCAGCGAGGCCTTTGCCGCGCTGATGCTCGATCTTGACGGCAATCCCGAAGCGGGCTTCGGCAGCAATGGCGAGGTCGTGGACGATCTGCTGCCCGGCCAGGCCGAGACAGCGACGTCGGCAATGCTGGCGAATGACCGCATCGTGCTGGCGGGCGAGGGCACGGTGTCCGGGCAGACCGATTTCGCCATGCTCGGATTGACCATGACGGGCAACCCCGATCCGGGCTTCAGCGTCGACGGCAGCGCGACATTCGTCGACTTCTTCGCCTCATCCGACCAGGCCAATGCCGTTGTCACCCAGTCGTCGGGCCGTGTCGTGCTGATCGGTGAAGCGTTCGATCCGGTGCGCGGCTATGCCGGTCAGATGTTCGGCCTGGCACGATTCGCCGATGCCGACCTGATCTTCAGCAATGGCTTCGAGTCGCCCTGAGCAATCGTGCGCGGCGGACAGTGCCGTTCAGGACTGGGTGCGCAGACGCCTGAGGATTTCCTCGCGCGCCTCGCGCAGGATCGAGTCGCGATCCAGGCGCTCGACCACCTGGCGCACTGCGCGCTTGGGGCCCTGTTCGCCCCAGGAGCGGCCCTGCACCAGATACTGCTCGGCGGCGCGGCCGATCAGGGTGGTGGCGTACCACGCCAGGGCACCCTGGAAGCCGGCGGTGACCACGGTGGACAGACCGACGCTGACGCCCTTGAGCGCCGAGGCGACCAGGTGCACACCCCAGATCGCGCCCATCAGTGCCACCAGCTGGGCGCTGATGGTGGCCACCAGACGGCCCGATTCGGAGCGCGTCAGCGGCAGTCCGTAGACGCGCGACAGCTGCACCACCATGGCCGCGTCGAGGCCGGCGGCGGCCAGCAGGTCGGCCACCGGAATCGGGTTGAGCGCGACCATCACGCCCTTGGCGATGCAGTACTGGCGGATCACGCGCGAGGCCAGCTCGCGCCGGGTCTCGGCGATGCGCCTGCTGACGCGGTCGCTGAGGCGGCCGGCAAAAAGACCGGCGTTGATCGAGGCCAGGGTCTTGCCTTCGCGCTCGGCAATGGCATGCAGGCGCGTGCGCAGCGGGTCGATCCTGGGTGGCTGCGGGCGTTCCCCGGTGTGTGTACGGCCGTCCGCGTCGATACGGTCCACGCGCAGCGGCGCCGGCATGGCCGCCACCGCCACCACGTTGTCTTCGCGCACAAGCCCGCGGCTCTGCGCGCGCAGATGCTCGAGCAGCCGTTCCAGATCGGCTTCGCCGAAGCGATCGGCCTTGTTCAGCGCCAGCAGCAGCGGCCGCTGGGTCTTGCCCAGCAGCTTGAGAGCATCCAGCTCCTCGCGGGTGAGGTCGCCGTCGACCACGAATACCACCAGGTCGCTGACCTCGGCCACCTCGTAGGCCAGTCTCTCGCGCGCCTCGCCATCGAGTTCGTTGATGCCGGGCGTGTCGATCAGTACCAGGCCCTCGTGACCGGCCTCGTCCAGACGCTGATGCGAGGCCTCGGTGGTGGTGCCATGCAGCACGCCGACCGCGAATGCGGGCCGGCCCAGCAGGGCATTGCACAGCGCCGACTTGCCGGTGGACACGCGACCGAACACGGCCACGTGCAGCTCGCCGTTTTCCAGCCGTGCCAGCATGCGCTCGATGTCGCCGAATTCGCCGGCCAGCTCGGCCCGCACCGCGGCCGGGATGTCGGGATCGTCAAGCAGCCCGCGCAGGCTGCGTGCGACCGCATCGCCGTCCGCTGGCGCCGCCGACGTCGGAGCAGCGTCCGGCGCCTGCGACTGGCCGCGCAGACGCGCCATCGCCCGGCGCCACAGATCGTTCATGCCCATGCCGGAGACAGTGTGTTCAACGCAGCATCAGGTGCGCGTGCACGGGAATCTGGCGCGTGATGTCGTTCCAGTCGTCGCTGGCGCCCAGGCCATAGTCGAGGCGATCCAGGGTGGTGCTGACCTCGAGTACGGCGCCCTCGCCCTGCGTGCTGAAATCGACATGCAGGTCCACCGGCTTCTGCTTGCCATGCAGGTCCAGGGTACCGTGGGCTATCACCTTGCCATCGCTGTCGCGCTCGAACGAGCGGGTGACGAAATGGGCCTGCGGGTAGTTGGCGGTGGCAAAGAAGTCGCTGCCCTCCAGGGTCTGGTCGCGCTCATCCGACTGGGTGTCGACGCTGCCCAGATTGACGGTGACGTCGAATCTGGCGCTGCCCAGATCGGCCGGGTCGTAGCGGATGTCGGCCTTGAATTGCCGGAACCGGCCCTTGAACGGCGCGTCCTGGTAGCTGCCGCTGAAGTTCAGCGTGCTCTTGTCGGCAACAACCGTCCAGTCGTGTGCGGCGGCTGCCATCGGCAGCGCCAGCAGGATCAGGGTCACAAGTGGCTTGTTCATGCGGCAGCATCCTTTTTCGAATTCTCGTCCACGCGCCGACGGGCGCCGGGCAGCATGCGCCTGAGGGTATGGTCACGGTCGATGAAGTGATGCTTGAGCGCGCCTGCAATGTGCAGGGCGGCGACCGCGACCAGCACCCAGAACAGGATCTCGTGGGTTTCCTCGGCGAACTCCTTGAGGTCGTGCGAGGGACCGCCGGTGAGGCTTGGAAGGCGCACCAGCCACCACCAGTACAGCGGTCTCAGGCCGCTGGCCGAATCCATGATCCATCCGCTCAGTGGCACCGCGAACAGCAGCAGGTACAGCGCCACGTGGGTGATGCGTGACATGGCGTCCTGCCAGCCGGGCATGGGCAGGGGGTCGGGGCGTTTCTGCAGCAGCCGGAAGCCGAGCCTGAAAATGGCCAGCAGCAGGATGGTGATGCCAAGCGACTTGTGAAAAGTGAAGACGGGAATCACGTCGGGGTTCTTCGGCAACTCCACCATGATCAGGCCGATCGCACCCTGGACAAGGATCAGTGCGGCGACAAGCCAGTGGAACAGCCGCGCGCTGCGGCTCCAGACGGTTGCATCATTCATGTGCTTCATCCTTGCTCTTGAGCTTGAGGTAGTGCTCGACTGCGCGCGGATCGGCCACGCCCTCGACTTCCAGGCGAACCTGTACCGCGTGCCCGATCGATCCGGAAAAGGCGGTGATGCCGAATTGTCGGCGATCAAGCTTTGAACTTGCTGAAAAGCCGATCCGGCTGTCCATGCCGAAGATAGTGGTGCCCTGGCGATTGAGCGTGTAGTGGATGTCGACGGGCACGGTGCTGCCATGCAGGCTCAGTTTGCCGTGCATGACACCCTCCTTCTCGTCGCGTGGCTCGATCGATGTGCTGATGAAGCGGGCAACAGGATGCTCGGCGCTATCCAGCAGGCGCGAACCGCGCACGGCCTCGTTCCAGTCCTTGTCCCCCATGTCGGCGCTGGTCAGATCGATATCCACCTCTGCGGCGCCCGAGGCCATGTCGTCCGGGTTGGCGCGCAGCCAGCCGCTCAGGACGTGCAGGCGTCCGACCGGGTGGGAAAAGCCGTTGTGGCTGACCGAGAACAGGATCTGCGTATGCACCGGGTCGATGCGATAGATCTCGGCAGCGGCGCTGTGGCCTGTACCTGCCAGAAGCAGACTGGCCGCAAACAATTGAAGCAGACGCATCATGGTAGCTCCCGCGAGATAGCTCTTGATTGTAAATGCCATTGCTGAGTCGCGCGTGACCGCTTGCCTTTGCCTGGCTGGGGCATGGCCGATGGCACCTGGCCGCGCAGTCGTCCGGGCAGCGCCAATCGCCGCTACCTCGCTGCCTCGTCGGGATCGCGAATGGCATCCACCGTCAGTGAAGCCAGGCGCTTGATGCGCCTGCCCGACGATTCACCGAGCAGGCCCTTGAGCGTTTCGCTAGCGGCCTGGTTGTCGAGCCGGTGGTGCTCGGCCAGGGTCGCCGCCAGAGCCTTGCCCAGGCTGTCGAAGATCAGTGCGTAGGCAAACGCGTGCAGGATGCCGCCGCCCAGGGTGCCCAGACCCGGGAAAGCCTTGAGCGCGTTGCCGGCAATGGCCAGCACCACCGAGGTGCTGGTGCGCAGGGTCAGGCGTGCCTGCTTGAGAAAGGCGTCGATTTCCAGATCCGAGACGCGGGTGCCATGCAGCTTGCCCAGTTCGCGGGCCATGGCGGTGGCCAGTGCGCCCTGGATGACCAGATCGCTGCCGGGTGCCACCGCAGCCATGGCTCCGACCACGGCGCGGCGCGTGTAGCGGGCCACAACTTTTTCCGATTCGACAGCGCGCTGGCTTGCCTCGAGTTTCCCGGTACGCTCGTGCAGGCCGGCCAGGACGGCGCGTTCACGCGCCGTTTCCAGTGCCGTTGCGCCGGGCGCGGTGATGCGTCGCAACGCATCCTCAAGTGCGACAATGTCGGGGCGCGCGCTGCGTGTGACCTGTTCGCTGCGGCCATCGGCCAGAATGCGCTGGAACCGCTCACTGCCACCTGCCTGGCTGGTGACCACCGCGTCGACCAGCCCTTCAGCACGCTGGCGCAAGCGATCGAGCAGCTGCGCCCGTTCATGCTCCTGCCACTGATCGGCCTTGTTCAACACCAGCAGCATGGGTTTGCCGAATTCCCCAAGCCAGCGCAACTCGTCAATCTGGCTGCGGCTCAGGTCGCCCGTTGCCACATAGATCACGGCATGTGCGCGCAAGGCTTCGTCGCGGGCCATGGCCTCGCGTGCCTCGCCGTTGACTTCGCGGCTGCCGGGGACATCGGCAAGCTGCAGCAGGCGGCCGTCCGCTGTCTCGCCCTGGTAGTGCGCCACGCTGCGCGTACTGCCACCCACGACATCGGTCAGCGGGGGCTGATCATGCGTCATGGCGGCGACCAGGCTGGACTTGCCGCTGGAAATTTCGCCGAACATCGCAACGTAGAGCTGATTCCGGTCACGGCGTGCGTCGAGTTCCTGCAGCTCGTCACGCAGCGCGCGGGTGTCTGCTCCGGCCTGCTCCAGCTTGTCGATGCGCTGGTCAATGGCGGCACGGTCCACCGCCATCGGCTTGCGCTGAGGTTTCGGTCTGAGCCAGACCCATGCCAGCCACATCGCCATGGCTGCAAAAATCAGCAGGATGGCGGTCACCAGCCACTGCAGCCAATGCGGTAGCGCAGCCATGCGCTGCGCCAGCGCGACGGTGCGTTCGGCGGCGATCAACAGCAACAGCAGGAGCGCCAGCAGCGAACCGGCCAGAACCAGCGTGCGGATGCGAGTTCTCATGCAGGCATTGTAGACTGACAGGCACTTGGGGAGTTTGGGGGAAGATCGGCATGCTCAGCGCGATGCTACTGGCTGGAGCCCTGATGTCGTCGGCGGCCGCGTCGCCGACCTTGCCGCCCACGCCCCGTTTCCGGCATTACGGTGTCAGTGATGGCTTGCCGTCGAGCCGCGTGTATTCGACGGTCCAGGATCACAAGGGATACATCTGGGTGGGCACAGGTGACGGCCTGGCGCGCTTTGATGGCCAGCAGTTTCGTCTTTATCGTCACGATCCAGAGGACTCGCGCAGCCTGCCGGGCAATGATGTATCGGTGCTGCTGGTTGATGAGGAAGGCGGCATCTGGGTTGGCGGCGGGGGCAACGGCCTGAACCGCCTCGACGGTGACGGATCCGGGTTTCGTCACTGGTTGCACGACGCGGACAAGCCCGACAGTCTTGCCGGCAATGACGTGATGGGCCTGGCACAGGATGCCGATGGGCGCATCTGGGTGGGTGTGTACGCGGGCGGTCTGAATCGGCTGAAGAGCGATGGCAGCGGTTTCGATCACTGGCGGCACAGCGACAAGGATCCGGCCAGCCTGGTCTCGGACAATGTTGTCGCCCTGCATGCCGATCGGGGCGGGCGCCTCTGGATCGGTACCGACCGCGGGCTTGATCTGATCGAGGCCGATGGCCGCCTGCGGCACATACCGGTTGCCGGCATGCAGAAGTCGCCGTGGATATGGCAGATCAGTGGCAGCGACGGCGATATACGCCTGTCTACCAGCGCCGGCCTGTTTCGCGTTGGCAAGGATGATGTGGCGCGACGATGGCCGGCGTCGGATACCTCGCAGACCAACGTTTTTGCCAGCATGCGTGACAGCAATGGCGATGTCTGGATCGGTGAGCGCGGCTCCGTGCGCCTGCTCTCGGCCGCAGGCAAGTCCTATCGGTTCAGCACCCGGCCGATGCTGCCGGGCGGTCTGCCCGGACGCATCATTGATGATATCGAAATGGACCGGGAAGGCGGCTTGTGGATCTCCAGTGCCGACGCCGGCTTGCAGTACCTGAGTCCGGACTGGCGCGACTTCAGTCGCTTCGCCCACATCCCCGAAGACCCGACCAGCCTGCGCAGCAGCAAGGTGATGTCCCTGGCGGCTACCACCGGAGGCAAGCTGCTCGTCGGCGGGCTGGGTGGGCAACTGGATATTCTTGATCCGCTTGCGGGAGAAGCCAGACACCCGGGCACCGCCAGAAATCTGCCACCCACCTCGGTGCTGAGCCTGGCCGCGGACGGCGACTCGCGAATCTGGATCGGCATGCAGCGGCATCTTTTCCTGCACGAGGGCGGAAGCGTGCGCGAGGTAACCGGGATGCCCGCCAAGTCGAGCGTCCGCAAGATGGTGGTGCTGCCTGACCACACCCTGCTCGCCGCGCCCCTGGGCAAGGGCGTTGTGCGGGTCAATCCGCGCACTCTGGCGGTCACACCGGTACAGCTGGCCTTTGCCGGCAGTGATGCCATGGAAACGCGGCAACTGCAGCGGGTGGGTGAGGTGATCTGGCGCGCCAGCAGTGCCGGTCTGTCGCGATTGCGGCCTGATGGCGCGGCGTTCCAGTCGGTGGCTTCAGTACCGCCCGGACGCATCAATGCCTTCGCCGTGCACGGCAACACCTTGTGGATGGCACGTCCCGATGTGCTCGAAAAGTACCGCCTGCAGGGCGACCGGGCGGTCCTTGAGCAGGTGATCGGCTCGCACGACGGATTCCCCGCGATCGAAATCAACCGCATCTGGGCCGATGCCGATGGTCGCGTGTGGATGACCAGCAGGGTGGGACTGTGGCGCTACGACCCGCGAGGCAGGACTTTCCGTCGCTATGGCGTCGAGGATGGCCTGCCCAGTCCCGAGTTCACGGACGCCCTGGTGCGCCTTGATGGCGGCACCGTGTATGCCGGCACGCTTGCCGGGGTGGTCGGCTTTCGCCCGGCGCTGCTGCACGATCATGCGCGCAAGCCAATGGTTGTGCTGGAAGGCGTGAGCGTGCTCCGCAAGGGCAAGCGTACCCCGCTGAATATCGATCACGGCAAGCTGCACCTGGCCTGGGACGACAGCAACCTGCGCGTCGTGGTCAAGGCCTTGTCCTACATCAACCCGGCGCGCAACCATTACCGCTTCCGCATGCGCGGCTTCGACGCCGGCTGGGTGGCCACGGGAACCCAGGGAGCGCGTGAGTTCACCGGCTTGCGTGCCGGCTCGTACCGCCTGGATGTCGAGGCGGCTGGCACCAGTGGCGCCTGGTCGCCGCTGAAGCAGACACTGGATTTCGAGGTGGCAGCGCCACCCTGGAACACGCCGCTCGCCTGGCTTTTGTATGTGCTCGCTGCCCTGGCCCTGGTGATGGTGATCTGGCGCATGCTCAGGCTGCGCTGGCAGCGGCGCCTGGAATTGCGTCTGCTCAACGAGCAGCGAAAGCTGGCCGAAGAAGCCAACGCGGCCAAGACCCGTTTTCTGGCCACCATGGGCCATGAAATCCGCACACCGATGACCGGGGTGCTGGGCATGGCGGAGCTTCTCACGCACACCCGGCTTGATGCCGATCAGGCCGACATGGTGCGCACGATCCACGATTCGGGCGAGGTCCTGCTGAAGCTGGTCAACGATGCCCTGGATCTGGCTCGTATCGAGGCCGGACGTTTCGAGCTGGAGAAGCGCGCGCTTGATCCGGTGGCCCTGATGAACGAGGTTGCGGCACTGGAGTCGGGACTGGCCAGCAACAAGGGCATTGACATCAAGGTGGAGCACAGCGCCGATGTCCCGGCGCGCGTTCTGGGAGATGCCATCCGCTTGCGTCAGATCCTGCTCAACCTGCTCAGCAATGCCCTGAAGTTCTCGGAAAAGGGGCAGGTGAGCATGCTGCTGGACATGCACGAAGGCATGCTCCGCTTCCGTGTCCGTGACAACGGTCCGGGCATGGATGCCGACCTGAGACGTCGCCTCTTCCGACGATTCGAACAGGGCGATTCGGGCTCCAACAGCGGTGGCAGCGGGCTAGGCCTGGCGATATGCAAGGAGCTGTCCAGCCTCATGGGTGGTCAGATAGCGGTCGAATCCGAGCCTGGCGTCGGCAGCACCTTTACCGTGCTGCTGCCACTCAAGGCATGCGCCGCACCGCAGACGCAGGTGGCGCGTGACACCGGCACTGCCGGTCGTCCGAGGCGCGTGCTGCTGGTCGAGGACGATGCCACTGTCGCGCGTGTGATCTCGGGTTTGCTGCGCGAGCAGGGTCACGAGGTGCACCACGCAGACAATGCCCTGGCGGCCTTGTCCGAGATTGACCATCAGCCGCACGACATTCTGCTGATCGATATCGATCTGCCGGACCTGGACGGGTTCGAGCTGATTCGCATTCTGCGCGCGCGCCCTGACGGTCGCGCCTGGCGCATCGTGGTGGTGACTGCCCGCTCCAATCGGGACGACGAAACGCGCGCCCTTGATGCCGGTGCCGATGCCTTCTTGCGCAAACCGGTGACAGGTCAGCAACTCAGGATGGTGATCGAGGCCGGGTCGCAGGCCTGAGCGCAGGCCGCTTCCGGTCCCGGGTGCCGATCCAGGGGCGCGTTCGTGTCACGGGTTGCCGGCTTCCGAATCCTGGTCCGGTGACGGTGATGTGTCCTGCGCATCGTCGATGTATTCAAACAGGTTGATAACCTGGTCCACGCCGCGGGTATTGCGGGCGTTGCTGATGGCCGCGTCGGCCTCGGCATGGGTTACCAGGCCCATCAGATAGACCTTGTCGTGCGCCACAGTGATGGATACACGGCTGGGATCGAAGTCGGGTATCGAGGTGATGTCCAGCAGTCCGGTCTTGATTCGCGCGCCAAGCGCATTGTCGGCACGGCGTGCCCAGAAACCCTGCTCGGGCATGATGTCGAGCTGGTTGACCAGACGCCGCGCGCCGATGAAGCCGCTGGCCAGTTTGCCGGCGCGCTCGCGAGCATCCTCGCTCACCACCTCGCCGACCAGCAGGATCACCCGGTTGTAGACGACCACCCGGATACGGTTGTGGCTGGCCAGTTCCTGGTCGCTGTCTATGGCCTTGTCGACGGACAGTTGCAGGTTGCGGTCGTTGAGCACGGTGCTCGCGTTGCGGCGGTCGTGCGCGACCTTGACGCCAGTTGCCGTGGCAACGGCAGCCCCGCCCACGACGGCAGCCACGCAGCCGGTCAGCAGGAATGGCGCAAGCAGAAGCGGGAACAGAACGTATCGTAGGCGTGTCATGGCAACCTCAGAAGGCATCAAAGGCGTTGCGCAGCCATGTCGACTCGGACTGCGCTTCGGGGCCGGCGAAAGCTAGCACATCAAACCTGCATGGTTGCTGTGCGAGCTGCGGATGGGATTGCAGATACAGGCGGGCAGCCAGCACCAGACGCTTGCGCTTGCCTGCAGTCACTGATGCAAGAGCGCCACCGAAGTCCTCGCCACGCCGATAGCGCACCTCGACAAACACCACGGTGTCGGTGTCGCGCATGATCAGGTCGAGCTCGCCGTAGCGCGTGTTGAAGTTGCGATCAAGCAGGCTCAGACCGGCCTTCTCAAGCTGCTTCAGTGCGCGCGTTTCGAAGCCGTCCCCGGTGTCGCGACGCCAGCTCACCGCATCAGTTCTCGCGATTGATGTCTTGCAGCTGCGAATTGCCGTCATCGGCTTCCAGACTTCCGGTGACCGGCACGGCGATGCCGTTGACAAAGCGGGCCCAGATCGGCGTGCGATGAATGCGTCCGAAACTGTCCATGGTCAACTGACCGGTGGCGCCCGACAGGTAGCTGCCCGGGTGCTGGCGCAACCAGGAAAGGTAGGGCATCAGTGACCAGGCATCCATGCCGAAGGCGAACAGGCGTGCGGCCGGGCCGCGCGCATTGGGGTCATCTTCGGCGAGGGTGCTGCGTCTGGGCAGGCCGGGCTGCGCATTGAACAGCCATGGCGCGTCGCAGAACACCACGCCATCAAGGTCGCGATCAAGCCCCGGGTTGCTTTCCACGCCGTAGATCTGCGATGTCGCAAACAGTGGCTGGCTCACCTGGGCGATGCGCAATTGCGGCACCAGCAGGCGCCCCTGTGGCGGGGTCATGGCAATGAATACACCGGTATCCGGCCCGGCCTGGGCCATCAGGGCATTGATGGCATCGGCATAGTTGACTTCATCGCGCGGCAGCGTGGCTGTTCCGAGAATCCTGCCGCCGCTGCTCTCGAACTGCGCCTGAAAGGCACGCGCGGCGCGTTGCGCCGCGTCGGTCTCGGCCAGGAACAGGACTGCTTCATGCAGGCCCTGGGCAGCCATGCGAGCGGCAATCTGCACCCCGTCAGCCTCGGGCGGCAGAGCGAACTCGGAACTGCCTTGCGGAGGCAGGCCCTGGTCGGGATGATTCAGCGCCAGCAGGGGCACTGGCAGTCGGCCCTGCTGGAACAATGCCGATACCGCGTCGGAGGAAAGCGGGCCGACCACCAGGTCTGCCCCGGACGCCACCGCCTGCTGGTAGGCACGCAGCGCACCCGCCTGCGTGCCGGTGCTGTCCAGCACATCAAGCTGCATCTGCGATGTCTCCTCGGGGTGCTTCTTCCAGGCGGCGCTGAAGCCGTCCTGCACGGCCATGCCGGGTGCCTCGAGGGGGCCGCTTATGGGCAGCAGCAGCGCCACCTTGTGCGGCGGAGCATAGCCCTCGGCGCTCACGGCGTTGCCGGCCTGCGGTACCAGGGTGCCGACGGGGTTCTGCAGTTGCGGCATGCTGCTGGCCAGGGCACTGCCCTTGTTCTTCAGTGCCTGGGCAATCCACTCGCGCAGTGGGTCGCTGCTGTCGAGGGTGCCGGCGCTGGCCTGCAACTCGGCGTTGTCCATGCTCTCCAGCTGCTTGAGAATCTGCATCTCGTTCTGATTGCGGGAATAGCCGCTGAGCGCGTTGTCCATGTCCAGGCGTGTGCGGGCGGCGGCCAGGGGCTGGCCTGATGCGGCCTGCGCCCGGGCGCGAAGCTCCATGGCACGCAAGCGCCATTTTTCAGGCAGACTGTCGCTGTTGGCGGTCTGCTGCAATGCGGTTTCCGGATCGTTCTGCGCCAGTGCCACACCGGCGCGCAGCAGGTCGTAATGCACGGCGCCGTCGACGCCCAGGCGGCTGCGCCTTATCTGCGACAGAATCGGTGCCACGGCTGACCAGTTGTCGAGCTGACGATAGCTCTCGGCGGCATTCAGCAAGTAGGCGTCGCGCCAATGCGGGAATTGCGAGGCCAGATTTTTCCAGGCTTGTGCGGCCTGCTCCATCTCGCCACTGCGCTGCAGCGCGCTGGCGCGCTCCACCGCCGCCTGTTGCGCGGGCGTGGTGCGGTTGCTCATGCCAGCGCACGCGGCAAGCATCAGCAGGGCCAGCGTAATCAGGCAGAATCGGACCATTCGTTTCCGGACTGGGCGCATGTACGTGTTCCATTCAATTTGCGTTGATCATAACCGATGATTGCCGCGGTATCGGCGCCAGGCCGGTCCCTGCGGCGCGCTCCCGAGCATCATGGGCCCCTTGTTGGGAAGCACCGAGAAACCTTGCGCTCCGTCCCGTGTGGTCGGCCTGTTGCGCTACACTGGCCCGGCGGGCGCCCAGCCTGCCTGCGCCAAGGCGCGCCTGGTCTGCCGATGTGCTGGCGAGGTGACGTCCACCCAGAGGCTGATCAGAGGATTGTTGAACGTGCCAGCCGAACCAGGCAACGGAACACTGTGGGTGGTTGCCACGCCGATCGGCAATCTGGACGACATCAGCGTGCGGGCCCTCAAGGTGCTGCGCAGCGTGGCAGTGATTGCCGCTGAAGACACCCGTCACAGCCGTGTTCTGCTGCAGCATCACGGCATCGACACACCAATGCTGACGGTGCACGATCACAACGAGCGCACGGCGCTGGATTCGGTGCTCGAGCGCCTGGCAGGCGGGGAGGATGTTGCCCTGGTATCGGATGCCGGCACGCCGCTGATAAGCGATCCGGGCTTCCGCCTGGTGCGGGCTGCGCGGGAACAGGGCCTGCCGATTGCCGTCGTCCCCGGTGCCTGCGCGGCGGTGGCGGCCTTGTCGGTCGCCGGCTTGCCCACCGATCGCTTTGTGTTCGAGGGCTTCCTGCCGTCCAGGCCGGCGGCGCGACGCACGCGCATCGAGGCCCTGGCCGATGAGTCGCGCACCCTGGTGCTGTACGAGTCCAGCCATCGCATCGCCGCCACGCTGGCCGATCTTGCCGCATTGCTCGGCGGCGAGCGGGCAGCGGTGCTGGCGCGTGAGCTGACCAAGCTGCATGAGACCGTATTGAGCCTGCCCCTGGCGCAACTGGCCCGGCGGGTAGCTGATGATCGCAACCAGCAGCGCGGTGAAATCGTGCTGCTGGTGGCTGGCAGCGTGATCGATGAGGACCGGCAACTGGTCGAAGGGCGGCGTGTTCTGGGCATTCTTCAGCCCCATCTGCCGCCGGCACGGGCGGCCAAGCTGGCAGCCGCCATCAGCGGTGCGCCGCGCAAGGCGCTGTACGACGGCCAGGCCTGATTCGGGGGCGCGACCTTGCGCTGTCCGCGAACCGCGCTTTGCGGTATTCTGCGATGGAGTCGGCCGGACAGTCGCGGTGTGTTTTGCACATCGAGGAAAGTCCGGGCTTCACAGGGCAGGGTGCCAGGTAACGCCTGGGCGGCGTGAGCCGACGGAAAGTGCAGCAGAGAGCAGACCGCCGAACGGCGCCGCAAGGCGTGCGTGGCAAGGGTGAAAGGGTGCGGTAAGAGCGCACCGCGTGCGGGGCCAACGCCGCATGGCACGGCAAACCCCACCTGAAGCAAGACCGAATAGGGGAACTTTGGCGCGGCCCGCGTCGTTCCCGGGTAGGTCGCTTGAGGCCTGGTGGCGACATCAGGTCCAGAGGAATGACTGTCACGTCTTCGGGCGTACAGAACCCGGCTTACAGGCCGACTCGTTCATTTTCAGCTCACGCGCATGCGTGATTTCCGGTGGCGTCCCTGCAGGCAGGGGCGCCACCGGCCCTGTGCTGGGTGTCCCCGGTGATTTCCGGTGAAGGCCGGGCAAGCCCTGGCGGTGGCAGTCTGTGCCCGGGCGGGAGGGGCATGGCTGCGACGCTGGCCCGGAAAGGCGTGCCGGACGCGCCGAAACGGGGCGCCCGAGGTGATTTTCAATGGGCACGGGTCCCGGTTCCAGGGTTGTACCCGCCATCAACACGGCGCAGGTCCCGGTTTCACGGTTGTTCCTGTCGGTCATCCCGGCGCAGGCCGGGATCCAGTATCAAAAGCGTGCGCAGCACACGGCACAGTCTTGCTGCCAGCCCGCACCCGGGGGATGACCAGCGGTTCGGCTGTTGCAAAGTGCTTCCGGTCTGCGCCAGGCACCCGCCTGAAGCCTGCACGCGCTGTCACTCGCCCCTTGCCTCCCGTCCCTCATCCAGACATTCCGGCAAGCGCGCTTGCCTGCTATCGCGCTCCGGCCAGGCCTTTTCCGGTTTCGCCTCCAGTTTCGCCGCAAAAAATCCTGCCTGCGCCGTCCATGGTCCTGGTACCCGGCGGGCCGATGCGGTCCCCTGGCTGATCCCATCCCGCCCATGGGCGGCCGTTCATGTTTCCCCTCCCGCGCTGCGCCGACTTTTCATTCCGCGCTCACGCAAGTACACAATCGTGAAGGTAAAAAGCCACCAATTTCAACAACCTCTGGCCTGTTCCTCACAAGCGGCTTGAAACTGCCGCTGGTGGCTCCTTTGTTATTGATCTGCAAGCAAAAATTCCTTGACAGTCTCAGGTGGTGAGACTATCGTGGGTTTCCGTGTATATTCGTGGGAATCCGTGGGTAGGCCATACTGATGTTCCAGGGCGAAACCGCCATCAGCGTCGACGACAAAGGGCGCCTTGCGATACCGACAGCGTATCGCGAGCAGCTCGCACGCGAGTGCGCCAATCAGCTGGTGGTGACCTACAACCCGTTCGAACACGGCTGCCTCTGGTTGTTCCCCAAGGCGGAATGGGAAGGCGTACGCGACCAGATCAACGCCCTCAGCAGCGTCAAGGCCGTGCACCGCAACTTGCAGATGAAGCTGGTGGGTGCGGCGGCACCGCTGGAGCCGGACGGCAATCATCGCGTGTTGTTGCCGTCCAGTCAGCGTGCGGCGGCCGGGATCGAGAAGCGCGCGGTACTGCTCGGCATGGGCAACAAGTTCGAGCTGTGGAGCGAGCAGGCCCATCTCGCCAAGATCCGCCAGACCATCGGCGAGGACGAGATAAGCGAGGACATGACAAACCTGAAGTTGTAGGTGGACAGCGGAATTCATGAACGGGATGGCAGCGATGAAGCGGAATCAGCTCGAACACATCCCGGTAATGAGGGATGCGGTGCTGGCGGCACTTGAGCTGAAGCCGCAGGGTCGCTACCTCGATGCCACGTTCGGCCGCGGCGGGCATGCGGCCGGCATGCTGTCAGCGCTCGACGAAGGAGGCCGGCTGCTGCTGATGGATCGTGATCCCGAGGCCATTGCCGAAGCGCGACGCCTGTATGCAGATGACTCCAGGGTGAGCATCCGGCACGGCAATTTTGCCGATCTGGGCAACTGGAACGAGGTCCGCGAGGGACTGGATGGCGCTCTGTTCGACCTCGGCGTGTCTTCGCCGCAACTGGACCGCGCCGAGCGCGGCTTCAGCTTTCAGGCTGACGCACCACTGGATATGCGCATGGATACGACACAAGGCGAGAGTGCTGCCGATTTCCTGGAGGCTGCCGATGTCCGTGCCATCGCCGATGTGCTGTGGCGCTACGGCGAGGAGCGCATGAGCCGGCGCATCGCACGCGCCATCGTGGCGCGCCGCGAGCAGCAGCCGATACGACGCACCGGCGAGCTGGCCGACCTGATCGCGGCCGTGGTTGGCCGCCGGGAGAAAGGCAAGCATCCGGCCACCCGCAGCTTTCAGGCGCTGCGCATCCACGTCAATGGCGAACTGGACGCGATTCAGCAGGGGCTGGCGGCCGTTCTGGACTGCCTCAATCCCGGAGCGCGGCTGGCCGTCATCAGCTTCCATTCCCTGGAGGACCGGCTGGTGAAGCGTTTCATGCGCGACCAGTCCGGCCATGTGGTGGCTGATCGCCGTCTGCCGCCGACCGAAACCGCACCGGCGCGCCTGCACACCATTGGCAAGGCACGTTTTGCCGATGCAGCCGAACTTGCCGACAACCCGCGCGCCCGCTCTGCCGTGCTGAGGGTTGCCGAGGTGCCGGCATGAGCGCGGCCAGGTTGCTCAGCCTGGGCGTGCTGCTGGTGCTGGTGCTGGTCAGTGCCATCGGCCTGGTGTGGATGCGGCATCAGAATCGCGTGCTGTTCGTGCAGCTTGCCGGACTGCAGAAGGAGCGCGATGCGCTGAATGTGGAATTCGGGCGTCAGGAGATCGAGCAGGCCACCTGGGCCGAGCCCAGCCGTATCGAGCGCATTGCCCGCACCAGGCTGGACATGATCGATCCGCCCGCCGACTCCATACGGTTGCTGCGCTGATGAACATGGCGCCCCGACATCGTCGCGAAACCAGGCCAGGCAATCGCCGCCATCCCAGCACCCGCGTGCGGCTGGTGGTGATGTTCGTCCTGCTGGGCATGGCTACCGCCGGCCTGGCACTGCGCGCCGTTGACCTTCAGGTTGTACGCAAGGGCTTTCTTCAGCGCCAGGGTGATGCGCGATATCTGCGCACCATTCCGATGCGCGTCTCGCGCGGCACGATTTTTGATCGCAACGGTGTGCCACTGGCGGTATCCACCCCGGTCGAGTCGCTCTGGGTGGACCCCGAGCAGCTGGAACAGCATCCGGATCGCATCCCGGAGCTGGCCAAGGCGCTGGGCGTGAGGGCCTCGGTCCTGAAGCGTCGGCTGAAGGAAAATGATCATCGCGAGTTTCTGTACCTGAAGCGCCGCATCAGCCCCGCCGCGGCAGCCCAGGTCATGGCGCTGGATGTTCCCGGCGTCAATCAGCAGCGCGAATACAAGCGCTTCTACCCGTCGGGCGAGGTGATGGCGCACGTTCTGGGGTTCACCAACATCGACGACAATGGCGTCGAGGGCCTGGAGCGTACCTACAACGACTGGCTGTCCGGCAGCGACGGCAGCAAGCAGGTCATACGTGACCGCCTGGGGCACGTGGTGGAGAACGTCAACATGGTGCGCGAGCCGCACCCCGGGCGTGATCTCACCCTCAGCATCGACCGCCGCATTCAGTACCTGGCCTATCGCGAGCTCAAGACCGCGGTGCTCGACCACGGTGCCCGCGCCGGTTCCATCATCATCATGGACATACGCAACGGCGAAGTGCTGGCGATGGTCAATCAGCCCTCGTTCAATCCCAATGCGGTCGGCAACTCCCGGCCGGCACAGCGCCGCAATCGCGCCGTGACCGATGTGGTCGAGCCGGGTTCGGTGATGAAACCGTTCACCATTGCAGCGGCACTGGAAAGTGGCAAGTGGTCGCCCACCACGCCGGTCGACACCAATCCCGGCTGGCTGAACATGTCCGGATACACGATCCATGATGTGCACAATCACGGCCTGCTCGATGTAACCGGGGTGCTGACCAAATCCAGCAACGTTGGCGCGGCGGAGATATCCGAGTCGCTCGACAGCCGGCACATGTACGAACTGCTGGACCGCTTCGGCTTCGGCAATCGCAGCGGCAGCGGCTTCCCGGGCGAGGCTTCCGGCGTGCTGCCCCCGGGCAACAGCTGGAGCGATCTGCGCAAGGCCACCATTTCCTACGGCTACGGTCTCAGCGTCACGCCGCTGCAGCTGGCGCGCGCCTATGCCGCCCTGGCGGACGGCGGTCTCATGCACGTGCCGACCTTCGTGCGCGACCAGCAGAGCAAGGCCGATGCCGTGATTGACCCCGCGATCGCCCGCGAACTGCTGGACATGCTGGAGACGGTGGTCAGCCCCGAAGGCACGGCACTGAAGGCGGCCGTGGCCAATTACCGGATTGCCGGCAAGACCGGCACCTCGCACATTGCCGCCGGTGGCGGCTACTCCGATCGCTATGTCAGCGCGTTCGTCGGCATTGCGCCGGCCAGTCATCCGCGCCTCGTGGCGGTGGTGATCGTCGATGACCCAAGTGCCGGCAGCTACTACGGCGGCCTGGTGGCGGGGCCGCTTTTCAGTCGCGTCATGGGCAACGCATTGAGATTGCTGGATATTCCGCCCGACAACGTCAAGCACTGGTACAGCGGGAGCCCCGAGTCGGGTGAGCCGATCAATGCCGCCAGCCCCGCGCCCGATTACCAGCCCGGGCAGGCGAATTATCAGGAAGGGACCCTGCCATGAGCGTCGCCATGACCCTCGACGCATTGTTGTCCGGCATGGCCGATGCCGGCGATGCCGGCAGGTTGACCATCAACGGGCTATGCCTGGACTCGCGCCGTGTTCGTCCGGGCGAGGCCTTCGTGGCGTTGTCCGGACACCAGCATCACGGCATCGAATTTGCCGCGGCTGCGCGTGACAAGGGTGCCGTCATGGTGCTGGCCGAGGCGCCCGAGCCGGAGCATCATGCCGATAGCGGCCCCACCGTGTGGATCAATGACCTGGGTGCGCGTCTGGGTGACCTGGCGGCACGCTTTTTCGCACATCCGGGCGATGCCATGCGCATCACCGGGGTCACCGGCACCAACGGCAAGACGTCGGTGGTGCAACTGCTGGCCCAGGCCTGGTCCCGCCTGGGCCAACTGGCCGCGAGCATCGGTACGCTGGGTGCCGGGCTGCATGGTGCACTCGGGGCCGGCGAACGCACCACGCCCGACGCCATCAGCGTGCAGGCGCTGCTTGCCGGTTTCCGCGAACAGGGCGTGCAGCAGGTACTCATGGAAGTGTCCTCGCACGCGCTGGTGCAGGGCCGGGTCAATGGCGTGCCCATTCGTCTGGCGGTGTTCACCAACCTCAGTCGGGACCATCTGGACTACCACGGCAGCATGCAGGCCTATGCCGAAGCCAAGGCGCGGCTGTTCAATTGGCCCACCCTGGAAACGGCGGTGATCAACCTTGATGATGAGTTCGGCCGTGAACTGGCGGCGCGGCTGCCGCCGAAGCAGCAGTGCCTGACATTCGCCATCGAGGATTCCGGCGCGGACCTGCGGGCACTTGATCTGCGCAGCCACGCCGACGGATTCGACTTCGATCTGGTCAGCCCCTGGGGCCGGGCGCACGTGCACACGCCGCTGCTGGGGCGGTTCAATGTGGCCAACCTGCTGGCCGTGGCTGCCTGCCTGGGCGCCTCGGGGGTGGAGTTTGACGCCTTGTGCGCGGTGCTGGGCCGCCTGCAACCAATTGCCGGGCGCATGAATCGCATCGGTGGCGGGGACCTGCCGCTGGTGGTTGTCGACTATGCGCATACGCCGCAAGCCCTGGAAGTGGCCTTGCAGAGCCTGCGCCCGCACACACGCGGCAGCCTGATCTGCGTGTTTGGCGCCGGCGGCGAGCGTGATGCCGGCAAGCGGCCGCAGATGGCGGCCGTGGTCGAATCGCTTGCCGACCGGGTGATCGTCACCGACGACAACCCGCGCTCCGAGGATGGTGATGCGATCGTGGCCGACATCCTCGCCGGACTGGATGACCGCGGCCGGGCCGAGGTCATGCGCGATCGCAGGCAAGCCATCACCGCGGCAATCCATGGTGCGAGCAGCGCAGATGTCGTGCTGGTCGCCGGCAAGGGGCATGAAACCACCCAGGAAGATGCACAGGGCAAGCATCCGTTCAACGATCTCGATGTCGCGGCGCAAGCGCTGCAGGGGAGGGCATCGTGTTGAACATGCGCTTGTCGGAGGTGGCCTTGTGGACCCAGGGGCGTCTGCACGGGGAGGATGGCGTGATTACCGGGGTCGGCATCGACAGTCGGAATCTGTCCGACGGCGACCTGTTCGTGGCCCTGCCCGGCAGCCGCAGCGATGGCCATGATCATCTGGCGGACGCCGCAAGCCATGGCGCTCGCGCCGCTCTGGTTTCACGCCGCGTCGATTTTCCGCTGCCGCAGATCGAGGTCGCCAATACGCAAACGGCGCTGGGTGATCTGGCCAGCGCGGTGCGCGCGCGTCGCAACGCGCGGGTCATCGGCATTACCGGTTCCAACGGCAAGACCTCGGTCAAGACACTGACCGCATCGATCCTGTCGCGGCATGCCCGTACCCATGTGAATGAGGGCAATCGCAACAATGAGATCGGACTGCCGCTGAGCGTGCTGGCGATGCCCGTCAATTGTCAGTACGCGGTCTTCGAGATGGGTGCCGGCAAGCCCGGTGACATCGAGTATCTGGCTGCCATCGCCCGTCCGCATGTTGGGCTGGTCAACAATGTGGGCCCGGCGCACCTGGAGCGCATGAAGACGCTCGAAGGTATCGCCGAGACCAAGGGTGCGGTGTACAGCGCCTTGCCCGCCGACGGCACGGCCATCATCAATGCGGACGATCGTTTCGCCGACTATTTCGCCAGCCTTGCGGGCAAGCGTGACGTACTGCGCTTCAGCCTCGATGCTGAGGCGGACGTTCATGCCACCGAGATCGAAACAACCGCTGCGGGAAGTCGTTTCACGCTGCACGCGCCGGCGGGCGTGGTGGTTGTCGAGCTGCCACTGCCGGGGCGCCACAACATCGCCAATGCCCTGGCTGCCGCTGCCATCGCATCGGCGGTGGATATCCCGCTACCCATCATTGCCGCAGGCCTGGCATCGGCCACATCCATACCGGGGCGACTGCAAGTGGAGCTGATGGCGGGTGGCTGGCACCTCATTGACGACAGCTACAACGCCAATCCGGCATCGCTGCAGGCCGCCATCGGCACCTTGACTGCCTTGCCGGGCGAAGCCTGGCTGGTGCTGGGCGACATGGGCGAGCTGGGCAGCACTGCACGGGCGCAGCACGCCGATGCCGGTGCCATGGCGCGCGGTGCAGGCGTGGCTCGCCTGTGGACCACGGGCGAACTCAGCGCCGAAGCCTGCAAGGCCTTCGGCGAGGCCGGGCGCCATTTCGACGACGCCGAGGCGCTGGCCGAAGCGCTGAGCCGGGAGGTGCACAGCGGCGTCAACTGCCTCGTCAAGGGCTCGCGCGCGGCCGCCATGGAGCGTGTGGTGACCGCCTTGCGTGCACACGATCACAAGGGGGATTCCCATGCTGCTTGAACTGGCCAAGTGGTTGCAAGGCCACGTAAACGCCTTTCACCTGTTTCAGTACATCACCTTCCGCTCGATCATGAGTGCGCTGACGGCACTGGCTGTGTCGCTGCTGGCAGGCCCCGCGCTGATCCGTCGTCTGGCCAGTCTAAAGGCGGGACAGGTGGTGCGCGATGACGGCCCGCAAACGCATCTGAGCAAGGCCGGTACGCCAACCATGGGCGGCATGCTGATTCTGCTGGCGGTTCTGCTGGCAACGCTGTTGTGGGCAGACCTGCACAACCGCTACGTGTGGATCGTGCTTGGCGTGACAGCCAGTTTCGGCGCAATCGGCTTCTGGGACGACTATCGCAAGCTGGTGTATCAGGACAGCCGCGGGCTGGCGTCGCGCTGGAAGTACCTGCTGCAGTCGGTGTTCGGCCTGGGCGCGGCCGTGCTGCTGTACCACACGGCGCAGCTGCCCGTGGAAACGGCGCTGTTCGTGCCGTTGTTCAAGCAGATCGTGCTGCCGCTTGGCATCCTGTTTGTGGTCATCGGCTACCTGATGATCGTGGGTTTTTCCAATGCCGTGAATCTCACCGATGGCCTGGATGGTCTGGCCATCATGCCCAGCGTGCTGGTGGCCGGCGCCCTGGGCATCTTTGCCTACCTGTCCGGCAACGCGGTGTTTTCGGAGTATCTGGGCATTCCGGCCATTCCGGGCGCCGGGGAGCTGGCCATCTTCACCGGTGCCATTGCCGGGGCCGGATTGGGTTTTCTCTGGTTCAACACCTATCCCGCGCAGGTCTTCATGGGTGACATCGGTGCGCTGTCGATCGGTGCCGCGCTCGGTTGCGTGGCGGTCATCGTGCGCCAGGAAATCGTGCTGCTGGTGATGGGTGGCGTATTCGTGGTGGAAACCGCATCGGTGATGCTGCAGGTGGCCAGCTTCAAGCTGACCGGAAAACGATTGTTCCGCATGGCGCCCATCCACCATCACTTCGAACTCAAGGGCTGGCCGGAGCCGCGCGTGATCGTGCGTTTCTGGATCATCTCGGTGGTGCTGGTGCTGGTGGGCCTGGCGACATTGAAGGTGCGTTGAATCCCGGAACCCGGGGTTCGACATTGGCAAATGCAAGCAAAAAAGGCACAAGCAGGAAAACGGACGTTGAAGAGCAAACCGACAAAACCCGGGGACCAGGCGCGGCGCCACGACGCGACGCGGGGTACCTACGACCGCTGGCTGCTGCTGGCGATCGTGGCCCTGGCCTGTTTTGGCGTGGTCATGGTCACCTCAAGCTCCATTGCGGTGGCCGATGGCGAGCACATCGGTGCCTTCTACTATCTGCGCCGGCATCTGGCCTTTCTTCTGATTGGCGGTGGCCTGATGTGGTTGGCCGCACGGGTCGAATTGCGCCTGGTGGAGAAATTCCATGTGCTGCTGGTGCTTTCGGCGATCCTGCTGCTGCTGGCGGTCTATCTGCCGGGCGTGGGCATGCGCATCAATGGCGCACGCCGCTGGCTGAATCTCGGGGTTACCGGATTCCAGCCGGTCGAGGCCGTGAAGCTGGTGGTGGTGATCTACATCGCCAGCTACCTGGTGCGTCACCGCGACGGGGTGGAAGAGAAGTTCTTCGGAGCCTTCAAGCCGGTCATCATCGCCCTGCTGTTCGCCGGTTTGCTGCTGGCGCAGCCCGACTTCGGCTCGGCAACGCTCATTCTTGCCGTCAGCGTCGGCATGATCTGGCTGGGTGGTGCACGCATGCGCTACCTGATGATGATGGCCGCGTCGCTTGTGCCGGTCGGTGTCTGGGTGGCTTTCAGTCAGGACTATCGCATCCAGCGGCTGACCTCGTTCCTGGATCCGTGGAAGGACCCCTTCGCCAACGGCTTCCAGCTGACCCAGGCGCTGATCGCCATCGGCCGTGGCGAGTGGTTCGGCGTGGGGCTGGGCGCCAGCGTGCAAAAGCTGTTCTACCTGCCGGAGGCGCACACCGATTTCATTCTCGCGGTGATTGCCGAAGAGCTGGGTCTGTTCGGCGTCATGGTGGTGCTTGGCCTGTACGCGCTGCTGGTCTCGCGCGGGCTGATGCTGGGCCTGCGCGGCGTGGCCATCGGGCAACCGTTTGCGGGCTACCTGGCCTTCGGCATCTCACTGATGATCGGCCTGCAGGCCATGGTTTCGGTCGGCGTCAATCTGGGCGTGCTGCCGACCAAGGGCCTCACCTTGCCGTTGATCAGCTCCGGTGGCTCGAGCGTGGTCATGACCTGCCTGATGCTTGGTGTACTGCTGCGAGCCAGTTACGAGGTCAGCCGTGCCGAGCAGCAGCGCTCGCGCGGTGGCGCGCGCCAGCACCAGACCATGGCGGCGGAGGCGAGCGCATGAAGCTTCACGGGACTCGGGACTCGGGACTCGGGACTCGCGAAAGCGGGTCGGCTCTTCCTGTGTCCGGTACATCAAATGTCATGCATGGCGGCGATCGGAAAGCAGGCCGTCACGCGGAACGCCCCATCGAGTCCCGGGTCCCGAGCCCCGAGTCCGGCCAGGCCGTATTGATCATGGCCGGTGGTACCGGCGGCCACATCTTTCCTGGCCTGGCGGTGGCCGAGGTCCTGCGCGCGCGCGGTATCCCGGTTGCCTGGCTGGGCTCGGCAGGGGCCATGGAGACCCGACTGGTGCCCCAGCATGACATCGCGCTGGACACGATCAAGGTCACCGGACTGCGCGGCAAGGGCCGGGCCCGGCAACTCAAGGCGCCCTGGATGCTGCTGCGCGCACTGTTGCAAGCCTGGCGGGTGTTGCGTCGCGTGCGTCCCCGCAGTGTCCTGTCCATGGGCGGCTTTGCCGCCGGGCCAGGGGGCATGGTGGCGTGGATGCAGGGACGCCCGCTGCTGGTGCATGAACAGAATCGCGTGGCAGGCCTCACCAACCGCGTGCTGGCGCATCTGGCGCGCCGGGTCATGACCGGGTTTGCCGATTGCCTGGCTGACAACCCGCGACATGAGTGGACCGGCAATCCGGTGCGCGCCGACATAGCCGCGCTTGATGAGCCCCAGCAGCGCATGGCGGGGCGCGCAGGACCGGTCCGCGTCCTAGTCCTCGGCGGCAGCCTCGGGGCTCGCGCCCTGAATACGGCGCTGCCTGCGGTACTTGCCAGCGCCTCGCCGGACAATCGCCCGGCCGTGTGGCACCAGAGTGGCAGCCGCGGCCTGGCCGAAGCACTCGATGCCTACGCCGACGCCGGTGTCGAGGCGCGGGTCGACGCCTTCATTGACGACATGGCCGCGGCCTATGCCTGGGCCGACCTTTGTGTTTGTCGCGCCGGCGCGCTGACCATTGCCGAGTTGTGCGCCGCCGGTCTCGGAGCCTTGCTGGTGCCGTTTCCGCATGCGGTGGACGATCATCAGACCCGCAATGCCGAGGCCATGCGCGATGCCGGTGGTGCCCAGGTCGTGGCAGAGACCGATCTTGCAGAACCGGCCCTGGTCGGTACCTTGCACGCGTTGCTGCACGACAGGCCGCGCCTCCTCGACATGGCCCGCGCAGCACGCGGTCTGGCCCGCGCGGACGCTGCCGAACGCATCGCCGACCTGTGCATCGAGGAGGCCGCATGACACCGCATCGACTGCACGCCCACGAAGACATCATGAGCGCATTCCGCCATGTGCATTTCATCGGCATCGGCGGGGTCGGCATGAGCGGCATTGCCGAGGTGCTCAACAATCTGGGTTACCAGGTGTCGGGCTCGGACCGTACCCAATCGAGTACCACCGAGCGGCTTTCCAGTCTGGGCGTCAAGGTCATCATCGGCCATGCCGCAAGGAATCTTGAAGGCGTCAACGTGGTGGTGACCTCCAGCGCCATCAAGCCGGACAATGCCGAGCTGCTGGCCGCACACGAGCTGGGCATCCCCGTGGTGCCGCGTGCCGAGATGCTCGGTGAACTGATGCGCTTCCGGCGCGGTATCGCGATTGCCGGCACGCACGGCAAGACCACTACCACCAGCCTGGTTGCCAGTGTGCTGGCCGAGGCCGGATATGACCCCACCTTTGTCATCGGCGGGCAGCTCAATTCCGCCGGTGCCAACGCACGTCTGGGCACCGGCGAATACCTGGTGGCCGAAGCCGACGAGTCCGATGGCTCGTTCCTGATGCTTTCGCCTGTGGTGGCGGCCATCACCAATATTGACGCCGACCACCTGGAGAACTACGGCGGTGACTTCGCCCGCGTGCGCGAGGCGTTCGAGGATTTCCTGCATCGTCTGCCTTTCTACGGCGTGGCGGTGCTGTGTGCCGATGATGACGAGGTATCCGCCCTGGCCAATCGCGTCGGCCGCAGCGTGATTCGCTACGGCATCGACAGCCCCGAGGCCGACGTGCGCGCCCTGAATCTGCATCAGCAGGGTTTCGAGATGCGCTTCGACCTGAAGCTGCCGGGCCGCGAGGATGCCGTGCCCACCTGCCTCAACCTGCCCGGACGCCACAATGTGCTCAACGCCCTGGCGGCGGCGGCCATCGGCTGGCAGCTGGGTGCCGAGGCCGGACACATCGCCAGCGCGCTGGCCAAATTCGAGGGCGTGGGGCGGCGTTTCCATCGTCGCGGCGAGCTGCAACTTGAGCAGGGCAGTGCCCTGCTGGTAGACGACTACGGCCACCATCCCAGCGAATTGCGCGCCGTGTTCGAGGCGGTGCGTGGCGGCTGGCCGGAACGCCGCCTGGTGGTGGCCTTCCAGCCGCACCGGTACACCCGGACCCGCGACCTCATGGACGATTTTGCGCAGGTGTTGTGTGAAGCCGACGTGCTGGTCCTCACCGATGTCTATCCTGCCGGCGAGTCACCCATTGCCGGCGCCGATGCGCGTGCTCTGGCGCGTGCCGTACGCGCCCGCGGCAAGGTTGATCCGGTACTGGTGAGCCATCCGCGAGATTTCGAGGCCGCATTGCCGGCCCTGCTGCAGGACCAGGATCTGCTGATCCTGCTCGGCGCCGGTGACATCGGCAAGACCGCCGCCGAGCTGGCGGCGCGCGGTCACCTCAAGAGTGGGGGTGAAGCATGAGTCCGGTCTGGCGGCAGAGGCACCTGGATGCGCGGGACTCGGGACTCGGGACTCGGGACTCGGTCAAGAGCCGAGCCTTGGGGCTGGAGGCGCAGCACGCGACTCTCATTCAGCCCGCTGGTGTCGGCACGATCTTGTCGGAGATATCTGTGCACGTCACGTCCGCATCAAATTCCAAGGAAACCGCCGCTTCCACGAGTCCCGAGTCCCGAGTCCCGAGTCCCGATCGCGCACCCGCCAACAAGGCGCAATCCAGCCTGGATTCGGGCATTCCGAATCCGGAGGCCTTCGGCCGCGTCGCCGTGGTCATGGGCGGCAGCAGTGCCGAGCGGGCGGTGTCGCTGGATTCGGGGCGCAATGTGCTCGAGGCGCTGCGCTCGCGCGGTGTCGAGGTGCATGCCATCGACGGCATCCCGGCGCTGCTGGATGCGCTGCGTGCCGGGCACTTCGCCCGCGTGTTCAACATTCTGCACGGTGGCGGCGGCGAGAATGGCCAGTTGCAGGGTGCACTGGATGCGCTGGGGGTGCCCTACACGGGATCGGGGATTCTGGGCGCGGCACTGTCGCTGGACAAGATTCGCGCCAAGCAGGTGTGGATGAGCATTGGCCTGCCGACGCCGCGCTATGCGGTGCTGCCACGCGGCGGCGACGTGCATGCCGTGGCGCGCGAGGTCGGCCTGCCGGTGGTCATCAAGCCGGCCTGGGAGGGCTCCAGTGTCGGCGTCACCCGCGTGTTTCGGGACGACCAGCTGGAGGATGCGGCGGCGCTTGCCGCGCGCCAGCCTGGCGAGTTGCTGGTCGAGCAACTGATCGAGGGCGAGGAGCTCACGGTCAGCATACTCGGCGACCGCGTGCTGCCCTCGATACGCATCGAGGCGGCCGGGGAATATTACGACTACCACGCCAAATACGAGGCCGAGGATACCCGCTATGTCTGCCCGGGCCTGGATGGTCAGGCCGAGGCGGACGTGAAGCAGCTGGCGCGACAGGCATTCGATGCACTGGCCTGTTCCGGCTGGGGTCGGGTCGATGTCATGCGCGATGCCGGGGGCAGGTTCTGGCTGCTGGAGGTCAACACGGCGCCGGGCATGACCAGTCATTCGCTGGTGCCGATGGCCGCGGCCGCCGAAGGCATCGATTTTGCCGAACTGTGCCTGCGCATTCTTGGCACCAGCATGCGCGACGGCAACGGCGATGCCGCGGGAGGCCACCCATGAGTCGTCGCCTGCACCTGCGCATCCTCGCCTGGACCATCGCCCTGGGTCTGCTGGCCCTGCCGCTGGTGGGTCTTTTCATGGGCTGGTTTGCTGCCTCGCACTGGCCGGTGCGCAGCCTGCGCGTCGATGCGACGTTCCGCCATGTGACGGCGCAGCAGGTGCGCGCCATTGCCAAACCCCTGCTGGCCGGAGGTTTCTTCGCGGTCGAGCCGGGGCGTATCCAGAAGGCGGTTGCCGCGCTGCCCTGGGTCGAGCACGTCGAAGTACGCAAGCACTGGCCCGATCAGATTCGCATCAGATTCAGCGAGCACCAGGCCTTTGCCCACTGGAATCGCGATGCGCTGATCAACCGTCACGGCATCGTTTTCCGCGCACCCGGCGCATCCGGGCTGGGCAATCTGCCTGACCTGCAGGGGCCGACCGGAGATTCGCAGGAGGTCTTGCGCTTCTATCTGGATGCACGCAAGCGCCTGGCCGACGCGGGGCTGCATGTCAGCGGTCTCACGCTTGCCCGCCGCGGCAGCTGGCAGGTGCGTCTGGCAAGTGGCGCCGTCTTGATGGTCGGCAAGGAGCAACCCGAGCAACGCTTGCGACGCTTCATTGCCGGCTACGAACAACTGGGCAGTCCGCAACAGCGGCCGTTCGTCAGTGCCGATCTGCGCTACAGCAACGGCTTCGCCGTGCGCTGGCTGCCGCCACCCGATACGACTGGAGGGCCACCCCCGGCATGAACCGCAAAAGTGACAAACAACTGGTCGTCGGCCTGGATATCGGCACCGCAAAAGTCGTGGCCATCGTCGGCGAGTACGAGCCCGGCGAGCAGGTCGAGGTCATCGGCACCGGCTCGCACGTATCGCGCGGTCTCAAGCGCGGCGTGGTGGTTGATATCGAGGCGACCGTGAACTCGATCCAGCGTGCTGTGGAAGAGGCCGAACTGATGGTCGGCTGCGACATTCGCTCGGTGTATGCCTCCATCTCCGGCAGCCATCTGGAGACGCGCAATTCGCAGGGCACCGCCGCAATCCGTGACGGTGAAGTGACGCGTACCGACATGGAGCAGGTGCTGGCGGCAGCCCGGGCGGTGGCGATCCCGGCCGACCGCCAGGTGCTGTTCACCGAGGCGCAGGAGTACCGCATTGATGGCCAGGAAGGCATTCGTCGCCCGGTCGGCATGAGTGGCGTGCGCCTGGAGGCCAACGTGCACATGGTCACGGCCGCTGCCAGCGCCGCGCAGAACATCAGCAAGTGCATCAGGCGCTGCGGCCTCAGTGTTGACGAACTGGTGCCGTCGGCGCTGGCATCGGCGCGCGCGGTGCTGACCGAGGACGAGCGTGACCTCGGGGTGTGCCTGGTGGATATCGGCGCCGGCACTACCGACATCGCCATCTATGCCCAGGGCGCGATCCGCTTCACCCGCTCGCTGCCGCTGGGCGGTGACCTGGTCACCAGCGACATCGCCTATGGCGTGCACACCCCGACCATGCACGCCGAGGAGCTGAAGGTGAAATACGCCTGCGCGCTGGCCCAGCTGGCGCACAGCGAGGAAACCGTGCAGGTACCCAGCGTCGGTGACCGCGAGTCGCGCCGCTGGGCGCGGCAGGAGCTGGCCCAGGTGGTACAGGCACGCTACGAGGAAATTTTCGAGGAAGTCCAGCGCGAACTGCAGCGTTCGGGCTATGAATCGCTGGTGGCGGCCGGGGTGGTGCTCACTGGCGGCGCATCGCGCATGGAAGGTGCGCAGCCACTGGCCGAGGAAATATTTCACAAGATGGTCCGAGTGGGCACGCCACAGCATGTCGGCGGCATGGTCGATGTGGTCTCTGGCGAGCAGCACGCGACCAGTGTCGGCTTGCTGCTGCATGGCGCCAGCAAGGGCGGCATGCAGGCCACGCCGGGTGCCATGGCCGGTGGTGTCGGCAACGCCCTGGGCCGCATGCGCGGCTGGATCGAGAGGAATTTCTGATGACGGGCTCGCACCGTCATCAAAAGTGCTGCCCCGGGCAGCGTGGCGACCCGCACCGGTCGTCAAATCCCGGGTTGGCGGTGCGAAACGCATCGGCAAAAACCATTACACGTTGAATTGTTTTAACGGAGGACTCCGAAATGTTTGAACTTGTCGAACAAAATTCACCCAATGCGGTAATCAAGGTATTTGGCGTGGGCGGTGGCGGCGGCAACGCCGTGGCGCACATGGTCAAATCACAGATCGAGGGCGTGGAATTCATCTGCGCCAATACCGATGCACAGGCCATGAAGAGCACTGGCGCCAAGACGCTGTTGCAACTGGGCGCCAATGTCACCAAGGGCCTGGGCGCGGGCGCCAATCCGGAGGTCGGTCGCCAGGCCGCGCTGGAAGACCGCGAGCGCATCGAGGAAATGCTCGAGGGTACCGACATGGTGTTCATCACTGCCGGCATGGGCGGCGGTACCGGTACCGGCGCCGCGCCGGTGGTAGCGCAGCTGGCCAAGGAGAAGGGCATCCTGACCGTGGCCGTGGTCACCAAGCCGTTCCCGTTCGAGGGTCGTCGGCGCATGCAGGTGGCGATGAAGGGCATCGACGACCTGCAGCAGCATGTCGATTCACTGATCACCGTGCCCAACGAGAAGCTGCTGACCGTGCTCGGCCGCGAGGTCACCCTGCTGTCGGCATTCAAGGCCGCCAACGAGGTGCTTCAGGGCGCGGTGCAGGGCATTGCCGATCTGATCACCAGTCCCGGCCTGATCAATGTCGACTTTGCCGACGTGCGCACCGTGATGAGCGAGATGGGCATGGCGATGATGGGTTCGGGCAGCGCCAACGGCGACGATCGTGCCCAGGCCGCGGCCGAGGCGGCGATCAACAACCCGCTGCTGGAAGACGTGGATCTGGCCGGTGCCTGCGGCATCCTGGTCAATGTCACCGCCGGACCCAACCTGACCATGCGCGAGTTCGACGAGATCGGCCGCGTGGTGCACGACTTCGCCAGCGAAGACGCCACCGTGGTCATGGGCACCTCGATGGATGCCGAGCTCAAGGACGACGTGCGCGTCACCGTGGTCGCCACGGGGCTCAACCGTGGCAGCATGCAGAACAGCGCGCGGCAGCCCGAGCGTGTGGCACGACCCAAGCTGGTCGCGCGCACCGGCACCGATGATCAGGCGGTACCGATGGAGACAGAGAGTCGCGTGGCCCGGCGTGCGCCAGCACCGGGGTCGCGGCCGGTGCGCCAGGTGGCAAAGGAGGCCGACAACCAGAAGGCGGCTCCCAGCACCAGCGCGCCCGACTATCTCGACATTCCATCGTTTCTGCGCAGGCAGGCTGACTGACGGCGGCAGCGAGCGGCCGTCCGCGGGTTCTCCACCGACCGGCATCGGGTGTGCGATGCCGGCCGGATCCGCCGTTTGCGGGGGATCACTTCGGTGCTGGTCAATCTGTTGGAAATTTGCAACAATGTTGCATGCGTGTCACCGCGCCACTTTTCTGGACGGTTTTAACGTGCTAGCATTCGCGGCGCCTCATGCTCCTGCGCTTCAGGAAACAAAATGATCAAACAGCGTACGCTGAAGAATGTCATTCGCGCGACGGGCGTAGGCATTCATACAGGGGAAAAAGTGTACATGACGTTGCGGCCGGCACCGGTCGACAGCGGAATCGTGTTTCGCCGGGTGGACCTGGATCCGCCACAGGAAATCGTTGCGCATGCCGAAAACGTGGGCGATACGAGCCTGTCCAGCACCCTGGTAAAGGATGGTGTGCGCATCGCCACCGTCGAGCACCTGTTGTCGGCCATGGCCGGCCTGGGCATCGACAACGCCTGCATCGACCTTTCTGCCAGTGAAGTGCCGATCATGGACGGCAGCGCCGGCCCCTTCGTCTTTCTGCTGCAGTCTGCCGGCATTGCCGAGCAGGATGCCCCCAAGCGTTTCATCCGGATCAAACAGCCGGTGCTGGTGGAAGAAGGCGACAAGTGGGCGCGTTTCGAGCCATTCGACGGCTTCAAGGTCGGTTTCTCCATCGACTTCAAGCACCCCATTTTCACGCGCCGTTCCTCGAGTTCGGAAATCGATTTCTCCACCACGTCCTTCGTCAAGGAAGTGAGCCGCGCACGAACCTTCGGCTTCATGCGCGACATCGAGATGCTGCGCGAACAGAACCTGGTCCTCGGCGGCTCGATGGACAACGCCATCGTGCTGGACGATTACCGGGTACTCAACGAGGACGGCCTGCGCTACGAGGACGAATTCGTCAAGCACAAGATCCTCGACGCCATCGGTGATCTGTACCTGCTTGGCCACAGCCTTATCGGCTCGTTCTATGGCCACAAGTCGGGTCACTCGCTGAATAACCGCCTGTTGCGCAAGGTACTGGCCGACGCCAGCGCCTGGGAAGAGGTCGTGTTCTCCGATCCGGCCGATGCGCCAATTTCATACGCCCACCCGGCACAGGCTGTATAGTACCGATCTGATATTACGGTTTGGTTGCCACCGGCAATCAATCGGGAGAGTTGTCGGCAAGGGAGGCCAGCGCAAGGAACTGGGCCCGCAATTCAGGGTCTGAAGTGGACGCCGCTACCGAACGAAGGTGCTCGGCAGCGGATGCAGTGAGGGGTTTCCTGACCGGCGTCGTACGGGGAGTACGCTCCGGTTGAACCACTTTCACGTGGATGGACCGAACCTGCTGGCCCAGCGCCTGCAGATTCTGGCGAAGCTGTTCGTCTTGAAGCCGCGCACGCGTGGCCCAGGCAGAGCTTTTCGCCAGAAAAATTGCCCGGTCGGCATGGATATCGGCCAGAACGATGTGTCCGGCCATGGCCGGGGGCAGCAATTCCTGGATCTGACGGTTCAAATCAGCAAGCTGCGCCGCGCGGGCGCCAACGGGCAGGTCGCGCAGGCAGTCGACAATCGGCACGGGCTGGTCGCAGCCGCTGCGGTTCTGCTTTTTTGGGGCGTTGGTCAAAACATCGAATCCGGATCGCAAATACATGAACATCATACTCGTCCCGCGGCGACAGAAAGCACCGATAAGCCTCGATCTTTCACGGCCACGCGCGGCCCTCTCCCTGGCCGGCATCGCCATGCTTGCAGTGGGTGTCTGCGCTGCCATTGGCGCCGCACTGGCCCTTTACCTGGCCAGTCCCACCGACGCGGCCATGGCGCAACTGGACAGGTTGCGCGCGCAACTGCACACCCAGAGCAGCCAGCTTGCGGCGGTGCAGTCCGACGCCCAGCGCCAGGTCAATGCGCTGGCATTGAAACTGGGTGAGCTGGAGGCCCAGTCACTGCGCATCAACGCCCTCGGCGAGCGCCTGACCAAACTGGGCAAGCTTGACGATGGCGAGTTCAATTTCGACCAGGACCCGGCCGTGGGTGGCCCCGAGGAGAGCGATGGCGATGCCTACATGCTGCCCGGCAGCCTGGACGCCGGCATCCGCGACCTGAGCAAGCGATTCGATAGCCAGCAGCAGCAGCTGCAGGTGCTGCAGGACCTGCTGATCGATCACAAGGTAGCCTCCAACCAGCGGCCCACCGGCATGCCGGTCAATAGCGGCTACATTTCCTCCTATTACGGCAAGCGCATCGATCCGTTTGACGGACACAGCGCCTTCCACCGCGGCATCGACTTTGCCGCCAACCGCGGCACCCCGGTGCACACGGTGGCCGAGGGCGTGGTCACCTTTGCCGGCGTGCGCAGCGGATACGGCAACGTGGTCGAGATCGACCATGGCAATGGCTATGCCACGCGCTACGCGCACAACAGCAAGATCCTCGTTCATGTCGGTCAGCGAGTCCGCGTTGGCCAGGAGATTGCAGTAGTCGGCTCCACGGGCCGTTCCACTGGTCCGCATTCCCACTTCGAGGTCTGGTATCACGGTCGTTCGGTGAATCCGCTGGCCTATGTACGCAGCCACCGCGGCTGACAGTTGCTGCAACGGACGCCGCACGGCACGAACTGCGGACGTTCTGGACGTCATGCCACCTGCTCATGGTTAATCGGAGGGTCCCTGGTGTCGCCCGCAAGCGGGAAGCGGTGAGCGGTGGGCAGAGGCTGCACGTTCGCGGTCTTTTCGTCCGCTCCAGGCTCACCGCTTGCCGCTCACGGATCATGTCCTCCCCTTGAAAGGGGCCCTCATCGTCACCACGCTTTGCCCGTGGCCGTCAACAATCGTATGATTGTCGGCTTGCCGTCGTGCCTGCGCGCCGGTATTTCCCATTCCCAAACAAGATCATTCAGATGTTCAATCGTGTTCTGACAGGTGTGTTCGGCAGCCGCAACGAGCGGGTTCTGAAGGAGATTTCGCGAATCGTCACGCGCATCAATGCGCTGGAGGACGAGTTCAAGGCGCTCGATGACGCGGCGCTCAAGAACAAGACTGCCGAGTTCAGGCAGCGCCTGGAAGAGGGCGAGAAGCTGGACAAGCTGCTGCCCGAGGCCTTTGCCACTGTGCGCGAGGCCTCGCAGCGCGTGCTGGGGCTGCGCCACTACGACGTGCAGCTGATCGGCGGCGTGGTCCTGCATCGCGGCAAGATTGCCGAGATGCGCACCGGTGAAGGCAAGACCCTGGTGGCGACCCTGGCCGTCTACCTCAATGCCCTGGAAGGCAAGGGCGTACACGTGGTTACCGTCAACGACTACCTGGCGCGCCGTGATGCCGCGTGGATGGGGCAGGTCTACGAATTCCTGGGCATGACCGTGGGCGTGGTCTGGCCCGGCATGGAACACAACGAAAAACAGGCGGCCTATGCCGCCGATATCACCTACGGCACCAACAACGAGTTCGGCTTCGACTATCTGCGCGACAACATGGCGCTGGCTGCCGACCAGCGCGTTCAGCGCAGCCTGCACTACGCCATCATCGACGAAGTCGACTCGATCCTGATCGACGAGGCGCGCACGCCCCTGATCATCTCCGGCCCCGCAGAGGAATCCCCGGAGCTGTATCAGCAGATCAACAAGGTCGTGCCCAGGCTGAAGGCCCAGGAAAAGGAAGACGGCCCGGGCGATTTCTGGCCGGATGAAAAGCAGAAGCAGGTGCATCTGTCCGAGGAGGGCATGGAGCACATCGAGGACCTGCTGCGCGAGGCGGGCATCCTGGAGCCGGACAGCAACCTCTACGATGCCGGCAATCTGGCCGTGGTGCACCACCTCAATGCCGCCATTCGTGCACACGCGCTGTACCAGCGCGATGTGGACTACATCGTGCGCGACGGCGAAGTGGTCATTGTCGACGAGTTCACCGGTCGTACCCTGGCTGGACGCCGCTGGTCCGACGGCCTGCACCAGGCGGTCGAGGCCAAGGAAGGTGTGCCCATCCAGCGTGACAACCAGACCCTGGCCACGATTACATTCCAGAACCTGTTCCGCATGTACGACAAGTTGTCCGGCATGACCGGCACGGCCGATACCGAGGCGTTCGAGTTCAACTCGATCTACGGTCTGGAAGTGGTGGTGATTCCCACCCACAAGCCGATGGTGCGCAAGGACGCACCCGATCTGGTGTTCCTCAAGGCCAAGCACAAGTTCGACGCCATCGTCGAGGACATCCAGGACTGCTACAAGCGCAAGCAGCCTGTGCTGGTAGGTACTACCTCCATCGAGGTTTCCGAATACATCAGCGGCCTGCTGAACAAGCTCAAGGTGCCGCACGAAGTGCTCAACGCCAAGCAGCACGAGCGCGAGGCACAGATTGTCGAACAGGCTGGCGCGCCGGGCGCGGTCACCATTGCCACCAACATGGCCGGTCGCGGTACCGACATCGTGCTGGGCGGCAACCGCGAGGCCGAGCTTGCCCGCCTGCCGGAGGATGCCACCGAGCAGGATCGACAGAAGATTCGTGCCGAATGGCAGAAGCGCCATGAGCAGGTCCTCGAGGCGGGCGGCCTGCACATCGTGGGCACCGAACGGCATGAATCGCGCCGCATCGACAACCAGTTGCGCGGCCGTTCCGGCCGCCAGGGCGACCCCGGCTCATCGCGTTTCTACCTGTCGCTCGAAGACAACCTGATGCGCATCTTCGGCGGCGAGAACCTGGTGCGCTGGATGCAGCGTTTCGGCATGAAGGAAGGCGACGCGCTGGAAGACAAGATGGTCAGCCGTCAGATCGAAAAGGCCCAGCGCAAGGTCGAGCAGCACAACTTCGACATCCGCAAGCAGCTGCTGGAGTTCGACGACACCGCCAACGACCAGCGCAAGGTCGTCTACGACCAGCGCAACGAGCTGCTCAGCAGTGACGATGTGAAGGACATCATCGCCGACATCCGCCGCGACGTGTTCCAGGGGATCACGCAACGCCATGTGCCGCCCGAGACCATTGACGACCAGTGGGATCTGCCCGGCCTGGAGCGCGAGCTGGAGAGTGATTTCGGCATCCCCATCAAACTGTCCGAGTGGGCCGACGCCCAGCAGGATGTGGACAGCGAGGCCATCGAGGCCCATGTCCAGGACTATGCCGAACGGCTGTTCCGGGAAAAGGAAACCATGGTAGGCAGCGAGGTCATGCGCCAGCTGGAGCAGCACATCATGCTGTCCGTGCTGGACAATGCCTGGAAAGAGCATCTCGCCAACATGGACTACATGCGCCAGGGCATCTTCCTGCGCAGCTACGCGCAGGTGCAGCCCAAGCAGGAATTCAAGCGCGAGGCCTTCCGCCTGTTCACCATGATGCTGGAGAAGATCAAGACCGAGGTGATCCAGCTCCTGGCGCGCATTCGGGTGCGCAGCGAAGAGGAAGTGGCGGAAATGGAAGCCATGCAGCGGCGCCAGCAGGCAGCGGCCGCCTCGGCAATGGATTACCAGCACCCCGGGGCCAATGCCATGGCAGAAGAGCCGGAAACGGCCGATGCCGCCGAAGCGGCTGCGGGCCCGTCAGCGCCGGTATACCGAGATGCACCCAAGGTCGGGCGCAACGATCCGTGCCCCTGCGGCTCCGGCAAGAAGTACAAGCAGTGCCACGGCAAGCTGGCCTAGTTCTTTAACTGGCGCCAGCCGACCGCGGCAGGAGGCGGGTCAGGCTGTCGCGCTGACGCCGGCTGCAAGGGTGCGTGACGGTCGAGGCCGTTGCCAGCCCTGCCGCGCTGCCCCCGGATCTCCCGGGTCTGCCGAGCCCTCCCAAGGTCAGCCCGAGGACAGGTCAGCTGGCGCTGCGCTGCAGTGCTTCGGCTTGCATCCGGCCGGCGCGCTTGGCGTCCAGCAGTTCCCGGTCGGCGCGATTGAAGGCCTGCATGATGTCCTCGCCGCGCTCGATGCTGACGACGCCGAAACTGGCGGACAGGTGCTGGTCGGTGCCAGGGATCAGATTGTGTCGCAGCAACTGGCGCAGGCGGTCGGACAAGCGCACGGCCTGCTCGAGATTGATACCGGGCAACAGGAGCGTGAATTCATCACCGCCGAAGCGTCCCAGCAGGTCTGATGCGCGCAGCTGCGATTGCACCAGGCGGGCCAGCTGCACCAGCGCCCGATCCCCCGCGGCATGACCGAAGCTGTCATTGATGGTCTTGAAGCGATCGATGTCCAGCACCATCAGCGAGATCGGCAGGCCCTGTCGGCGTGTGTTCATCAGCTCGCGTTCGGCCACCTCGAAGAAGTGCGTCTTGGTGGCTGCCTTGGTCAATCCGTCGGTCAGCACCTGCTCGCTGAGCTGCCGGTTCTGGGCGATCAGTGCCGGTACCGCGAAACCGAAATAGGCACTCGCGGCAATGACACAGATGGCGAACTGGTATACGAGGGCGTAGTCGGCAAGTCCCAGGATAGCCACCCACAAGGCGGCTAGCGTGCTGAATGTGGCCATGCTGAGCGCGCTTCGAAACGGGCTTTCCGTGTACACGATCCACATTTGCGGCAGGATCAGGAAGAACATGGCAAACGCCAGTTCGCTGTACCTGAAGTGGGCTTCAAGCAGCAGCACGGTGCTCAGCAGAGAAAGCAGCAGGCCCAGTTTGGCCACGAATCCGATCTGCCCCTCCTGCTGCGGCCGGAAGTTCAGTCCGCCTGTCCAGGACTCGATTTGCGGATAGCGCCAGCTCAGCAGGCCCAGGAACAGCGGCGTCAGCACGATCACGGCGGCCATGTCGCCGATCCACCACGGCAGCCAGAGAGCCGGTCCGGTGAAACGGTCCAGCATGCCGGTCCATTCCAGCGCGGCAATTCCGGACAGTGCGGCGGCCAGAGCCGACAGGCAGCCTGCAGCGAGAAACACGATGATCGTGCTGGTTACCGAGCGCGCATGCTGCAAGCGAGCCACGCGCCATATCAGAAACGCGCCCGCGCCGTACGAGGCGCAATGGGCCAGGCCGAATGCCAGACCGGAACTCAGCAGCGCAAAATCGCTCGCATGACCGCCGTACATGGCGTTGGTCCAGAACGTCACCACCACGGCGCAGAACATGAGGACCGGAATCGCGCGCCAGCCCATCAGCAGCAGAGCGGCAAGACTCAGTGCGGCCGGAGGAAACCACAGGCTGGCATGGGGCGAGAGTTCCATCAGTGCGGACACCCGCCACAGCAGGATCCATGCGACCGCCAGGACCAGATAATGCAATGAGGACGTGAGTCGGGAACGGCCGGCAAGCCAGGTCAATGCCCGCTTTTCATCAAGGCTGTTCATGCTGGGAGCCTGCTGGCCTCTCAAACCTGTCACAAGACCATCATACGCCCAGCGACGTTGTCGAGGGGAGCCGGCACGAACCGCAACCGGGCCGATCGCCCGGGATGCCTCGTCCCGGCACCGCTTCTTCGGTGTCGACGCCCCCTCGCTGATCCCGCGGAAAGGCGTCTCAGGCCAGGCTGTAGTCGAACTGTTGCCGGAAGCTTGTCTTGAACTGGTCGAGGTCGAAGCGCTGGTTCTGGGTGCCCGGATGAGCGACCTTGAGTGCCCCCATCAGGGACGCCACCCGACCACAGGTGGCGAGGTCCATGCCATGAGTCAGGCCGAATATCAGGCCGGCGCGGTAGGCGTCGCCGCAGCCGGTCGGATCGCTCACCCTTTCCGGATTTGCTGCCGCGATCTCGATCGTTTCCTCGCGGGTATGGATCAGCGAGCCTTCCGGTCCCCGGGTGACGAAGTAGGCATCGACGCGTTCGGCGATCTGTTTCACCGACCAGCCCGTTCGCTCCTGCAGCAGGTGCGATTCGTAGTCGTTGACGGTGACGTAATTCGCCTGCTCGATGAAGGTGCGGAAGTCATCGCCCTGGAACAGGGGCATGGCCTGGCCCGGATCGAAAATGAAGGGAACGCCGCGCTCGGCGAATTCGCTGGCGTGCTGGATCATGGCCTCGCGGCTGTCGGGCCCGACGATACCGAAGTCGACATCGGCCACGTCGCGCACGTGGTTCTCGTTGGAGCGCGACATGGCGCCGGGATGAAACGCGGTGATCTGGTTGTCGTCGAGGTCGGTGGTGATGAAAGCCTGGGCGGTGAAAAGCTCGGGGATCTCGGTCACCTGGCTGAGGTTGATGTCCAGCGACGCAAAGTGTTCCCGGTACGGCGCGAAATCGCCACCCACCGTGGCCATCGGGATGGGCTTGCCGCCGAGCAGCTTGAGGTTGTAGGCGATGTTGCCCGCGCAGCCGCCGAACTCGCGTCGCATGTCCGGCACCAGAAACGCGACATTCAGGATGTGCACCTTGTCCGGCAGGATGTGGTTCTTGAACTGATCCCTGAAGATCATGATGGTGTCAAAGGCCAGGGAGCCGCAGATAAGGGCAGGCATTGAGGAACCTCGATTGCGTCAAAGGAATGCACCGGCCGGGAACGGCGCCGGTGCAGCTTGACGCAATCCTAACCTGAATGTCGCAGATGGGCCATTCGCCCCAGTTAACCGCTTGCTTGTCCACCTTTGGCTCACTACACTGCCTGATTCCCGAATCACCCCTTAAATCGGTCTCCAGATCTCTATGTTCAAGTTCTTTCGTGGCCTGTTTTCCAACGATCTGTCGATCGACCTGGGTACCGCCAACACCCTCATTTACGTCCGCGGTCAGGGCATTGTCCTGAACGAGCCGTCGGTCGTTGCCATCCGCCAGGATCGCGGCCCTGGTGGACCGCGCTCGGTTGCTGCCGTGGGCAGCGAGGCAAAGAGCATGCTGGGCCGTACGCCGGGCAACATCGCCACGGTGCGGCCGTTGAAGGACGGCGTCATCGCCGACTTCACCATGACCGAGGCAATGCTGCAGCACTTCATCAAGCAGGTGCACAAGTCGCGCATGCTCAGGCCCAGCCCGCGCGTGCTGGTGTGCGTGCCGTGCGGCTCCACGCAGGTCGAGCGTCGCGCGATCAAGGAGTCGGCCGAAGGCGCCGGGGCGCGTGATGTGTTCATCATCGAGGAGCCCATGGCGGCGGCCATCGGCGCGGGTATCCCGATTGGCGAAGCGCGCGGTTCCATGGTCCTGGACATCGGTGGCGGCACCTCGGAAGTGGCTGTCATCTCGCTCAACGGCATCGTCTATTCGCAGTCCGTGCGGATTGGCGGCGATCGCTTCGACGAGTCGATCATCAATTACGTGCGTCGCAGTCACGGCACGCTCATCGGCGAGTCGTCGGCCGAACGCATCAAGATCGAGATCGGGTGCGCCTACCCGCAGAGCGAGGTCCGCGAGATGGAAATCTCCGGTCGCAACCTGGCCGAAGGTGTGCCGCGCATCATCAACATGAATTCAAACGAGGTGCTCGAGGCGCTCAGCGAGCCGCTCAGCGGCATTGTTGCAGCGGTCAAGGCCGCGCTGGAACAGACGCCTCCCGAGCTGTGCTCGGATGTCGCCGAACGCGGCATCGTGCTGACCGGCGGTGGCGCCCTGCTGCGCGATCTGGATCGTCTCATTTCCGAAGAGACCGGGCTGCATGTGCAGGTCGCCGACGACCCGTTGACCTGCGTCGCACGGGGCGGTGGTCAGGCCCTGGACCTTGTTGACCGACATGGCAGCGATTTCTTCTACCCTGACTGATCAAGCATGTGCCAGCGCGAGTTGGGCTGACGCCGGGTCTGAACCTTGCGTTCGGCGGTCTGCCTGTTGCGGCATGCCGCCGCAATCGACTCCGATGCACCGATCGGGGGATCTCCCGACATGGGGCTAGCACGCGAAGGCATCTCGTCATCGCTGTTCGCGGCCAATGTGTCGGGCACGTTGCGCATGATTGCCTACCTGGGCCTTGCCTGCCTGCTGATGGTGGCCGACCGGCAATTCGGCATGCTGCAAAAACTTCGCTTCCAGGCATCCGTGCTGATCGAACCGGTATTCTATCTCGCGGCCCTTCCCGCCCGGCTGGCGGGGGATGTGTCCGACGCCTTTGCCGACCGGGAAAATCTGCGCCAGGACAATCGCCAATTGCGCGAGTCGCTGATGCTGGCCGAGGCGCGGCTGAATCGCTTGCAGGCATTGGCCGAGCAGAACAGACGCTATCGTCAGCTGCTGGCGGTGCAGGATCGGCTGGGCCTGAAGGTGCAGGTCGCCCGCCTGATCGGCGTCGACCTGGGGCCGTACCGGCATCGCGTCATGCTCGGCGTCGGCAGCAACCAGGGCGTGCACGTGGGCATGACCGTGATGGACGCGCATGGCGTCATGGGGCAGGTGGTCGAGATGGGCCGCAATACCGCCCAGGTGATGCTGATTACCGATCCGAATCACGCCATTCCGGTAGTGGATGAGCGCACCAACCTGCGGGTCATTGCCCACGGCACGGGCAACCCGGATCACCTGCAGATTTCTGCCATACCGCTGAGCGCCGACGTGCGCGCCGGGGACCGCCTGGTTACCTCCGGCCTTGGCGGCCGTTTTCCGGCCGGGTTTCCGGTGGCTCGCATTGACCAGGTGCAGGTTGATGTGGACGGCATGTTCGAGCTCGCCAGCGCCACGCCTACTGCAAACCTGGGGCAGAGCACCGACGTGCTTCTGCTGCGCGACCAGCCAGCTGCCATCGGCCCGCCGGCGCCGGCCGCATCGGTCGGTCCGCCCGCCTCGCTGGCGCCCGATGGAGGCACCGGCGGAGCAGCGTCGCCATGAGCGTGCGGCGACAGGTCAACCTGAGCTTCGTGCTCAGTATTGCTCTGGCGTACCTGCTGATGCTGGTGCAGTTGCCGCCGGCGGTGACCCCGTGGAAACCCTACTGGCTGGCATTGGTACTGATCTACTGGGGGCTTGAGGATCAGGGCCGCGTCGGGCTGGGACGGGTCTTTGTGCTGGGGCTGATTGCCGACCTGCTGGTTGGCAATCTGCTGGGCGAGCAGGCGCTGCGACTGGTGGCACTGTGTTTCATCGTGGCGCGCTTCCGGCCGCGCCTGCGCTTCTTCACCATGTGGCAGCAGACCCTTGCCGTGCTGGCCCTGCTGGTCAATGACCGCATACTTCTGCTGATGGTGCGCGCGTTTGCCGGCGAGCCCCTGCCGCCCGCGCAGTACTGGCTGTCGCCGATTGCCGGCGCGCTGTTGTGGCCCTTCGTGTTCCTTCTGCTGGACGATTTGCGCTCGCGCACAAGAGCACGTGAATGAGACGCACGGTGCAACACCACATCAAGAGTGATCAGGGCGAAAGCCGGCTCTTTCGAGCGCGCGTGCTGGCCGGTTTCGGGCTGATCCTCCTCAGCATCCTGGCCTTGCTCGGACGTTTCTTCTGGTTGCAGGTGATCGAGCATCAGGCGTTCAGCACGCGCGCGCGCGACAATCGCGTTCATCTGCGTCATCTGCCACCGGCGCGGGGTCTCATCTATGATCGCAACGGTGTATTGCTGGCTGACAATCAGCCTGCTTTCCGCCTGCAGGTGGTACCGGAGCGCGTGCAGGACATGGACGCCATGCTCAAGCGCCTGCGCCGCGTCGTACCCCTGTCGGACGCTGCCCTGAGCACATTTCGCCAGCAGCTGCGTCAGCATCGCAGCTTCCAGAGCGTGCCGCTCAAGTTTGACCTGAGCCAGTCCGACATTGCGTCCTTTGCCGTCAACGAGTGGCGCTTTCCGGGGGTCGAGATCCAGCCCTATCTCATGCGCGTCTATCCTCAGGGTCGCTACTTTGCGCATTTGATCGGCTATGTCGGCCGCATCGATGCCAACGATCTCAACCGCCGCGATGCCGAGCGATACACCGGCACCACGCACATCGGCAAGAGCGGTATCGAGCGCTACTACGAATCGCTGCTGCATGGCGAGCCGGGCTATGAAATGGCCGAGGTGAATGCGGACCAGCGCCCGCTGCGGGTGCTCGAGCGGCATGCACCCGTGGCTGGCAAGAGCCTGTTTCTCAGCATCGATGCGCACCTGCAGAAGGCCGCCATGGATGCCCTGGGAGAACATTCCGGTGCCGTGGTTGCCATCGACCCGCGCAACGGCCAGGTGCTGGCGATGGTGAGCAAGCCGGGCTTTGACCCCAACCTGTTTGTCAACGGCATCAGTCAGCGAGACTACTCGGCCCTGCTGCACGACCCCTCCAAGCCGTTTCTCGATCGGGCCCTGCGGGGCATCTATCCGCCGGGTTCCACGGTCAAGCCATTCATTGGCCTTGGCGGGCTGGAGCTGGGCATGCGCACCCCCGATGACAGCATCGTGTCGACCGGCACCTGGTATCTGCCCGGCGAAAAGCGCGGCTATCGTGATGACATTCGTGGTGGCGTGGGGCGGGTCAACCTGCGCCGCGCGATTGCGCAATCGGTCAATACCTATTTCTACCAGCTCGCGCACGACATGGGCATTGATCGCCTGTCGACCTTCATGGCCCGTTTCGGGTTCGGCAAGCCGACGGGCATCGACCTCATTGGCGAGGCGTCGGGTGTGCTGCCTTCGCGCGAGTGGAAGCGTGGCCAGAAGAGCGCGCCCTGGTACCCCGGTGAAACCGTGATAGCAGGCATCGGCCAGGGCTACTGGGCCGTGACTCCGCTGCAGCTGGCGCACGCGGTATCCATTCTGGCCGAAAATGGTCTGAGCTTTCGGCCGCATTTGCTGCTTGCCACACGCGAGGGCATCGATGATGTTCCAGCCGCACTGCCGCCACAGCAGCCCACCCGGGTCATCGCCCAAAGCCCGGACGATTTCGACGCCGTGCGCCAGGGCATGATCGATGTGGTCAACGGGGAGTACGGCACGGCGCGCGGGCTGGGCAACGGCTTCCCATACGTGATCGCCGGCAAGACCGGCACGGCCGAACGTTATTCGCGCACCAGCCAGGCCTATACGCCGCGCAAGTCGCATGCGCAGCTGGCCACCCTGCATCGTGCCCTGTTTGTTGCCTACACACCGGCATCCGACCCGCGCATCGCCGTCGCCGTGGTGGTCGACCAGGGCGCCTGGGGCAGTACCGCGGCGGCACCGGTGGCGCGCAAGGTGCTCGATGCCTGGCTCCGGAACGACGACACCGACCCACCTCCCGCCCCCGCCAGCGAGGTGCAGCCATGATCAGCAGTGCACTTGTGCGGATGCGCCGTCTGTTGCGCCGGGTCATCGCGCGACCGCGCCTGGATCTGCCCCTGGCAGGCGCCTTGCTGCTGCTGATGGGGGTGGGTCTGGCAACCCTGTACAGCGCATCGGACATGAGTACCTCCGTGGTGCTCAACCAGGCCGCGCGACTGGCCCTCGGCACCGTGCTGCTGCTGCTCATTTCGCGGCTGCCGCCGACCCTGCTGCGCAGCTGGACGCCCTGGCTCTACGGGTTCAGTGTGTTGCTGCTGGTGGTGGTGGCCATACTCGGTGAAGGGCGCGGCGCCTATCGCTGGCTGGATCTTGGCGTGGTGCGCTTTCAGCCATCGGAGCTGCTCAAGTTGAGCGTACCGATGATGGTGGCCTGGTATCTGCATCCGCGCCGCTTGCCGCCCACCTGGTGGAACCTGCTGGCTGCCGCGCTGCTGATCGTGGTGCCGGCCGGGCTCATTGCCGAACAGCCGGATCTCGGTACCGCCTTGCTGGTCGCCGGCGCCGGCATCTTCGTCGTGTTCCTGTCCGGCATCCAGTGGTGGCGGATCGGCGCGATTGTGGCCGCTGCACTGGCCTGCCTCCCTGTGGCCTGGCATTTCCTGCATGACTACCAGCGCCAGCGCGTGATGATGCTGCTCAATCCGTCCTCGGATCCCCTGGGCAGTGGCTGGCACATCATCCAGTCGAAAATCGCGGTCGGTTCCGGCGGCCTTTTCGGCAAGGGCTGGCACCAGGGCACCCAGTCCCACCTCGAGTTCCTGCCCGAGCACACCACCGACTTCATTCTGGCGGTGTTTGCCGAGGAATTCGGTCTCATCGGCGTGATGCTGCTGGTCACGCTGTACCTGTTCATCATCGGGCGCTGTCTGTGGATCGCCAGTCAGGCGCGTGACACCTGGTCGCGCCTGCTCGGCGGTGCGCTTGCCATGAGCTTCTTCGTCTACGTTCTGGTCAACGGCGGCATGGTCAGCGGCGTGCTGCCGGTGGTGGGCGTGCCGCTGCCGCTGGTCAGCTACGGCGGTACGTCGGCGGTATCGCTGCTGGCCGGTTTCGGTGTCGTGATGTCGATCCACGCGCACCGCAAATTGACGGCCGACCTGTGATCGCGCGAGCAGATGGGAAGGTATCCGTGATCGAGTTTCGCGCGCTTGCCAGGCACGGCAGCGATCGCGGCCGGTCGCAACCGGCAGCGGGTCGCGTCAATGGCCCGTGCCTCGCGCCGGGGGCGGTCAGGGCCCACATTTGCCATGATAGGCTATGCACATGAACAACAAGCGATTTTCCCTGGCCCTGCTCTTGCTCGCCGGAGCCCTCACCCTGGCTGTCAGCGGCACGCTGCAGGCAGCGGAAAAGCACCCCGGCGAAAAGGCCTTCGCCGCGCGCGTGGCCAAGCGCCACAAGCTGTCCGAAGCACAGATCCTTGCCACGCTTGATCAGGCCGAGCGCAAGCAGAGCATCATCGATGCGATGCGTCGTCCAGCCGAATCAAAGCCGTGGAAGGACTACCGCGCCCTGTTCATGACGCCGCTCAGGATCGCCGGCGGCATCGCCTTCTACCACGCCAATCGCGAGCTGCTGGACCGCATTGCCGACAAGTACGGGGTGGACCCGCAATACATCGTTGCCATTCTCGGGGTGGAGACCAATTACGGCACCCGCACCGGCCAGTACCGCGTACTGGATGCGCTGGTCACCCTTGCCTTCCACTATCCGCCGCGCGAGAAGTATTTCCAGGGCGAGCTGGAGAAATTGCTGACCATGCCGGAAAGCCAGCTTCCGGGGCCGCTGATCGATATCAACGGGTCGTATGCCGGCGCCATGGGCTGGGGTCAGTTCATGCCCACCAGTGTGGCCGCCTACGCTCGTGACGAGGACGGCGACGGGCATATTGATCTGGCGAACTCGCTGCCGGACATACTTGCCAGTGTCGCCAACTACCTTTCCCGGCACGGTTGGCAGCGCGGCCAGCCGGTTGCCGTGAGGGCCGAGCCGGAGGCTGACGCAGCGCATGTCCGGCGCGAGCGCAGCAAGCCGCTGTACACGGTCGGCAAACTCGAGGCCAGGGGCTACGCGCCGGTCAGCAAGGTACCGGCCGACACGCCCGCAACCGTGCTCAAGCTCGATGCTGCCGATGGCGACAGGTACTGGCTGACGTTCAACAACTTCTACGTGATCACCCGCTATAATCGCAGCCCTCTGTATGCCATGGCGGTTACGCAACTGGCCGAAGCCATTGCCGCCGGCAATTCCGATCCGAACGCGAGATGAGGTCTGGTCTATTCCTGGTAGCGGCATGTCTGTTGCTCGCTGGCTGCGCCCATGATCGGGCACGCAGGCCGGCCGGCTCGCCGGTGCACGACTCATCCGTGCCGCCATCGGAAACCAGTGACAACATCCAGCTGCAGCAATCGGAGCGTTACGCGCAGAAGAACGATTCCAGCCCCGACGGCGACGCGGCAACGCTGGAGCAGGTGGCGCGCCTGCACGAGCCGGTGCCGAAACACGAGCCGCTTTCACGTTACGGCAATGGACCCGACTACACCGTGCTTGGCCATCGCTACCATGTGCTGTCCAGTGCGCGCGGCTACCACAAGCGCGGCATCGCCTCGTGGTACGGGCGCAAGTTCCATGGCCACCTGACTTCCAGCCTCGAGCCCTACGACATGTACAAGTTCAGCGCGGCGCACAAGACCTTGCCGCTGCCCAGCTATGTGCGTGTCACCAACCTGGACAATGGCAAGAGCGTGATCGTGCGGGTCAATGATCGCGGTCCCTTCCATGACAACCGCCTGATCGATCTGTCCTGGGCCGCCGCCGTGCGCCTGGGCATTTGGAAAAAGGGCACGGGGCGGGTCGAGGTACGCGCCATCGACCCGGATCATCCCGGGGAACTGCCGGCGGCGCCTGCGGTCCAAGCCGAAGGGCGCACGACGCGCCTGTACCTTCAGGTTGGTGCCTATGCCGATGCGGCCAATGCGCGCAGGATGCTTTCACGCCTGCGCCGCATCGGTGTTGCCGGGGCCCGGATCGAGGTGTCCGGGGCCGGTGGCCAGCAGCTTTCGCGCGTCCAGATTGGCCCGCTGCAGAACGTCGCTGACATGGACCGCGTAAACCGCCTGCTGCAGCGCCACGCCATCCAGTCGGCCAGGGTCGAAATCCAATCATCATCCGAGGAATGAATGCATGAGGTTTGTCAATGCTATCGTGCCGGGCATTGCCCTGGCTGCCATCAGCTCTGTTCTGGTTGCGGTACCCGGGCTGGCCCAGGAAACGCCGCCGGCGCCATCGACCAGGGTGCCACAGATTTCCGTGCCGACCCCCGAGCCGCCCAGCATTGATGCCAGGAGCTGGGTGCTGATGGACGACGCCAGCGGCAGGATTCTTGCCAGCAAGAACCCGAACGAGCGCGTGGAGCCGGCATCAATCACCAAGATCATGACCGACTACGTGGTATCGGCGGAGCTGGGCAATGGCAAGGTCAAGATGGATGATCCGGTGTTCATCAGCGAGCACGCCTGGCGTGCCGGTGGTGCGGGCACGGACGGATCCACCAGTTTTCTCAAGGTCAATTCCAAGGTGCCGCTGAAGGACCTCCTGTACGGCATGATCATCCAGTCGGGCAATGATTCGGCCATTGCCCTGGCCGAGCATATTGCCGGCTCGGAACAGGCATTCGCGCAGTTGATGAATGCCTATGCCAAGCGCCTTGGCATGAGCGGCACGCACTACATGAATGCGTCGGGCTACCCGGCCGAGGACCACTACACCACCGCGCGCGACGTGGCTGTGCTGTCGCGCGCGCTGATCCATGATTTCCCCGATGACTACGCCATTTCCGGCATCAAGAAATTCGAGTGGAACGGCATTACCCAGCACAACCGCAACACCTTGCTGTGGCGTGATTCCAGCGTTGACGGCATCAAGACCGGGCATACAAGCGCCGCCGGCTATTGTCTGGCGGCATCGGCCAAGCGCGGCGACCAGCGCATGATTGCCATCGTCATGGGCGCCAGCAGCGAAAAGGCGCGCGCCAACGACGCCCAGGCGCTGCTCAACTACGGTTTCCGTTTCTATGAAACCCACAAGCTGTACAAGGCCGGCGAGACGCTGGCCAGCCCCGAGTTGTGGAAAGGCGAGGCAGAAAAGCTGCCGCTGGGCGTGAGCGAGGACGTGCTGGTGACCGTGCCGCGCGGGCAATACGACAAGCTGAAGGCGCGCATGAAGCTGCCGCCCACCCTGATTGCACCCTTTGCCAAGGGCCAGAAGGTCGGCACGCTGGAAGTGACCCTGGATGGCAAGAGCCTGCTCGAGCGCCCTCTGGTCAGTCTGCAGGCGGCCCCCGAAGGCGGCTTCTTCTCGCGCATGGTCGATTCGGCCATGCTGATGTTCAAGAGCGACGACACGCCGGCAGCCGGGGAGGACAAATGAGTACGGGCAACGGCAGCGGCAACGGCAAGGGCAACGGCAAGGAAGAGGCCAGTCACGGCTTCCAGTTTCCCGGTGATTTCGAGATAACCGCCGTGGGCAGCGCCGACGGCGACCTGAAGGCGCGCGTACCCCAGCTCCTGCAGAAGGCCGGCCTGAAAGTGCTGCACGAGACCGTCACCCACCGGCCGTCGCGGCAAGGCAACTACATTGCCGTGCGCATACAGATTCATTGCCAGACACGGGAGCAGTACGAGGCAGCGCACGAGGCGCTGCGTGCCGACGAGTCCATTCACTACACCATCTAGTTCCCGCTGCGCGAGCCGATCCGCACATGTCTTGCCAGCCATCACCGCGCGTCGCGAGGCGTGCACAAAGCGGACGCCGGTACGCCCCGGCCACGCGCACGACTGCCTGATAGCCTGACCCCATGACCAGCCATCCAGCCAACATTGCCACGCCACTCAAGGTGCGCCACCTGGGCCGTCAGGCCTACGAGCCGGTGTGGCGGGCGATGAGCGATTTCACCTCGCAACGCGGCCCGGATACAGCAGACGAGTTGTGGCTGCTGCAGCACGACCCGGTGTTCACGCTCGGCCAGGCCGGCCGGCGCGAGCATCTTCTGGCCCCCGGCGACATCCCCGTGGTCGCCTGCGACCGCGGCGGTCAGGTCACCTACCACGGACCGGGCCAGATCGTGGCCTATCCGCTGTTTGATCTCAGGCGTCTGGGTCTGGGTGTGCGTCAGTACGTGCATCTGGTCGAGCAATGCATGATCGACGCGCTGGCGGCGGTGGGCATCAGTGCCGAGCGTCGCGACGGCGCGCCGGGGGTCTATGTCGACGGCGCCAAGATCGGCGCCCTGGGCGTGCGTGTCAGGCGCGGCTGCACCTTCCACGGGCTGGCGCTCAACGTGGACATGGATCTTGAGCCGTTTCAGCGCATAAATCCCTGCGGATTCACCAATTTGAGGGTGACGCAGGTGGTAGACTCGAACGTCGGAGTCGATTTGCCGACAGTTCAGGCCCTGTTGGTCAAGGCTGTCGCAGGCTGTTTCAACATGCAGGCGCTTGCCGTCGGCGCGCCGGACCTGCAAAAGGCCCGCGCCGAGGTGCAGGCCACCCATCCTGCATGATCATTATTTGCATACCAATCCAGAGGTTGATCGCATGAACCGTCTTTTCCTAGTCCCCGCCCTGGCACTTGCCCTGGTTGCCGGTCATGCCGTGGCCACGGCCACCGATCCCACGCCGGACATGACCCGCCTCGCACCGACCTCGAGCGATGAGGCCGCCGGTACCGTGGTGGCCAACCTGATGACCCGCTACCACTACGACGCGGTGCCTCTGGATGACACCATGTCGAAGAAGATCATGGCGGCCTATCTGGACAGTCTGGACAGCCAGAAGATGTTCTTCACGCAGAAGGACGTGGACAGCTTCAAGAAGTGGGACGATTCGCTGGATGACGACATCTGGGACGGCAAGCTCAAGGCCCCGTACGCAATCTTCAACCGCTACCGCGAGCGCATGGACGGACGCATCGCCTACGCCCGCGGGCTGCTGAAGAAGGGTTTCGACTTCAGCAAGAAGGAGCGCTACCAGCTGGATCGAAGCGACGCCGCATGGCCGGCTGACGACGCCGCGCTTGACGACCTGTGGCGCAAGCGCGTCAAGAACGACTGGCTGCGCCTGTCGCTGGCGGGCAAGAAGGACGCGGACATCAGCAAGTTGCTGGACAAGCGCTATGCCGGCTACCTCAAGCGTATCCGCCAGATCGAGAGCGCCGATGTGTTCCAGAACTTCATGAACGCCTACGCCAGCTCCACCGATCCGCATACCAGCTATCTGGGCCCGCGCGCGGCCGAGAACTTCGCCATTGCCATGAAGCTTTCGCTGGAAGGCATCGGCGCGGTGCTGGAAATGCGCGACGACTACACCCAGGTACGCGAAGTGGTGCCGGGCGGTCCGGCGGCGAAGTCCGGCAAGATTCACCCGGGTGATCGCATCATCGGTGTGGCGCAGGGCAAGGACGGTGTCATGCAGGACGTGATCGGCTGGCGACTGGATGACGTCGTGGACAAGATTCGCGGCAAGAAGGATACCGTGGTGCGCCTGGAAATCCTGCCCGCCGAGACCGGTCTGGATGGCGCCCACGAGACGGTGCAGGTTGTCCGCAAGAAGGTATCCATTGTCGAGCAGGCGGCAAAGAAATCCATCATCAAGGTGGATGACGGCGGCGTGCAGCGCAAGATCGGTGTCATCGACCTGCCTTCCTTCTACCGCGATTTTGCAGCCCAGCAGAGTGGCGACTCCGATGCGCGCAGCGCCTCGCGTGATGTGGCCAAGCTGATTGGCGAGCTGAAGAAGGAGCACGTCGACGGCATCGTCATGGACCTGCGCAACAACGGTGGCGGGTCGCTGACCGAGGCCACCGAGATGACCGGCTTGTTCATCAACACCGGCCCGGTGGTGCAGGTTCGCGACTGGCGCGGCAAGGTCAGCGAGGAAACCGATGATGATCCGGGCATGGTCTGGACGGGCCCGTTGGCGGTGCTGGTCAACCGTGGCTCGGCCTCGGCTTCGGAGATTTTCACCGCCGCCATCCAGGATTACGGTCGCGGTCTGGTCATCGGTTCGGACACCTTCGGCAAGGGCACCGTGCAGAACCTGGTCAACCTGGATCGCGTGGCCCACGACGACAAGGCCAAGTACGGCGAGCTGAAGATGACGATTGCCCAGTTCTTCCGTATCAACGGCGGGTCCACGCAGTTGCGCGGGGTCACCCCGGACATCGCCTTCCCCACCGGTATCGACAAGAAGGATTTCGGCGAGTCCAGCTACAAGAATGCGCTGGAGTGGAGCTCCATCACGCCCGCCAACTACAAGCCCGCGGCCGACGCCAAGGCGTTGCTGGCGAATCTGCAAAGCGCGCATCAGGCGCGTATCGCCAAGGACCCCGAGTGGCAGCTGCAAGTGGCCGAACTGAACCTGGCAAAACAGATGCGCCAGGGTACCGATGTGTCGCTCAACCTCGAGGAACGCCGCAAGCAGCGTGATGAGTATGACGCCAAGCGCAAGGCGCTGATTGCCAAGTACCGCGGCAGCGATGCGCCGGCAGCCAGCGGGTCCGTGGACAAGGCCGTCGATGCGGCCTCGGTGGCCAGCACCGCCGTCAAGCCGGATGACGGGCTGCAGCCGGACGAGCGCAGCCTGAAAAGCGAACTGGCCAAGGAAAAGGAAGCCGAGAAACGCGAAGACGTGCAGCTCACCGAAACGGCCCATATTCTGGCCGACGAGGTCACTGCCATCCAGAACCGGCCCAAGCTGGCGACAGTGGTGCTGCCGAAATCCACCGAGGCGGTGGACTAGCTCGCACTATCCACCAGCCTTCTGCTGCGCCGGCCCAATGGACACGCCCGGCGCGGTTTTCGCTCGGTCGCGAAGCCCGTGCCGGACATGCCCGTGTACCGGCGCGCGACCATGGCGGGTGAACAATGCGGGTCAAGACCGGATCTGTTGCATGCTGCGGTGGCTGACCGGGCTGCCCGAGTCCTGCCCGTCAGCCGCGTACGCAGTTGCGGCCCGCGTCCTTGGCCTGGTAAAGGGCAATGTCCGCGTCGCGCAGCAGCCGGTGCGCATCGGCTTCGGTTTTCAGCTCGCGTCCGGCCACGCCGGCGCTGATGGTCACGCCGCAGGTCTGGCTGGTGCCGGGTACCTGCACCTGGCCTGCCGCCACGCGAGCACGCATTCGTTCGCCGATACTGCGGGCCTGCTGCAGGCTGGTGCCGGGTAGCAGGCAGGCGAATTCCTCGCCACCGTAGCGTGCCACCAGTGCCTCGCCGGGTGCCGCGCTGGTGATGTCCCGCGCCACGCAGCGCAGGGCCTCGTCGCCGGCCGGGTGACCAAAGCGGTCGTTGTATTCCTTGAACAGGTCAACATCAATCAGGATCAGCGACGTCATCTGCCCGGTTGCCCTGAGCGAACCCGATTCCAGTTCTTCCAGCAGGCGGCGACGGTTGGCCAGCCCGGTCAGGGCATCTTCATAGGAAAGTGCGCGCAGGCGTGCGTTGGCGTCATGCAGTTCGCTGGTGCGCATGGCGATTTTCTCCTCCAGCACACTCTGCCGGTGTTCCAGTGCGCGTGTGCGCCAGCGCAGCAGAGCATAGACGGCGAGGGCAATGCCAATGGAAAACAGCAATTGTGCCCAGGTGCGCTCCCACCACCACTGTGCAACATGAATCGGCAGCCGTAGCGGACCGCTGATGTTGCCTGCGTAGTCACGGCCTTCCACCTGCAGCACATAGTCACCCGCGGGCAGCGCGCTGAAGCTGCGGTAGTTGCGCTTGTTCCATGCCGTGGGCGTGGACTCGTAGCCGAGCAACTGGCTGCGGAAACGCGAGTTGTCCTCGTGCTGCCAGGCGAGCAGGGCGAAGTCGACACGAATGTCATGCGCACCATGGCCCACCTCGACGCGGTCGACACCGGTCGGCTTGTCGTCCACGCTGGTGCCGGTAATGAACAGCGGCTTGGCAATGCGGTCGGGTTTGCGCGCGCGCGGATCATAGACCGACAAGCCGCCCAGGGTGCCGGTCCAGAAGCGGTCCCTGGCATCAAGGAATTGGGCATTGGTATTGCACTCGTCGTGCACCAGCCCGTCGCGGCGGGTGAACACGCGCGACGCATAGCCACCCGCGCGCGGGACAAGTTGCTGCACGCCGGCATTGGTGCAGATGTAGATGCGTCCCGTGGAGTCGCGCAGCGCATCATAGGCCGTCAGATCCGGGGGTGGCGGCAAGTCGTCGGGCAGCACGCGCGGGTGCATCGGGTCGCTGACATCCATGCGAATGATGCCGTGGTGGCTGCTGCCCAGCCACAGGATCGGCTTGCCCTGATCGTCGGGCAGCAGGCTCATGCCGACAAGATTGGTTCCGGGCAGGCCGGCGGCCTCGCCCAGCAGCGTCCACTGCCTGCCGTCATACCGGGCCAGCCCCTGGTTGCTGCTGGCCCACAACCACCGGCGCCCGTCAGCGGCCACCTGCTCCTGCAGCTTGACCACGGTCCACTGGCCCTGCACGCCGGCCGGGCGATAGGCTTTCCAGCCGGCCCGGGTGCGGCGGTAGATGCCTTCCGTGCGAGTGGCAAACCATTGTTCCATGTGTCCGTCGACGCGGCGGCTGAGCATGTCCAGCACCATCTCTCCGGCATCGCGCGCCCAGGGCGTGGTGATCGTCTCGAAGCGCGGTCCGGGGTGGATCCGCAGCAAATTGCCGAAGCGCAGCCCCAGCCACAGCCCCGGCTTGCCGTCCAGGTCGCTTGCCGGCTTGATCATGCGCAATTCGGAATCCGGCAGATCGCCGCTGCGCTTGCTGAAGCGGCGCCAGCGGCCGCGACTGTAAAGGCCCAGGCCGTCGCCGGCCGATGCCACCCACAGGCGCTCGTTGCCATCCGCATCACGATCCACCAGCACGCCGAACACGCCTGTTTGCCGGGCACCCATCAGCGATGCCGTGGTCCACTCGGCACCCCCGGTCTGCAGGCGCGCCACACCCGACTCGGTGGCCAGCCACAGCATCTCGGTGCCGTTGGGGCTGCGCCAGCGGCTGATGTTGCGGATGGCATCCGAGGGCAGGCCGCTGCGGCGGTCAAAGAAGCTCGCGCGGTCGTGGTCGATGCGTACCAGGCCTGCACGTGATGCCACCCAGATCGTCTGTTCGCCATTTGCCTTCGCGGTGGAGGTGATGTTGTAAACCTCGTTGCTCGGCAGGTCACCGGACTCGCGGGTCCACGAGGCAAGGCCGCTGTTGTCCAGTCGCCAGATGCCGCCGCCGAACATGGATATCCACAAGGCCTCATGGCCGTTGTGACGGGTGACGTACAGATGCTCGATCTGGCTGTCGGCAAATCCCGGCGCCCGGAATGCCTGCCATGGGCCATTGCCTTCGCGGTACCACAAGCCGCGGGTACCGGTGCCAAGCCACAGGCGGGTGCTTCCGCCAAGCGTGCGGGTCTGCGCCAGGGCCATGAACGGTGCGTTCGGCAACTGGCTGTTGCCCGGATCGGCCTGCCAGCGCCCGTTGCGCAGGAAGAACAGCCCCTTGTCCCAACTGGACACCCACAGGGTCGGCGTTGCGGTATCGGCATCGATCTCGCCCAGGCGCCGCACATGCTGGCTGGCCATGCCGGTCTCGGCCCCCTGGAGATGCCAGTGCCTGCCGTCGTAGCGGGCCAGTCCGAAGGTGCGCGAGGCAGCCCAGAGCGTACCGGCATGGTCGACAAACAGGTCGTCGACGTAGCCATTGAGTGACGGATCATCCATCGCCACCCAGCGGCGGCCGTCGTATCGCGCCAGCCCGTGCTGCGAACCCAGCCAGACAAAGCCCTGCTGATCCACGCGAATGGAGACAATGACCGAATCGGGCACTCCGTCACGGCTGGAAAAGGTGGTGAATGACGGTGTGCCCAGGTCGCCCAGATCAATGTCCCGAGCGGCGCTCGTTGCGGCAACGGACGCCGTTGCCAGGGCACAGGCCATAATCCCGAGGGCCGCGATCCGGATTGTCCACCGTGTTCTGTTGAAGATACTGCTCAATATTCCGTCCGTGCCGGAGCCGACCAGAGGCTCTCCTCAGGCGCCTGCAATAATCGTGCCGCAACGGGCGCCGGCGCCAGGTTCCCAGCCGCACCGGCGGCGCGCCTGTATCATCGGCACTTTGGGGCTTTGCGCGAAACGTGGCCTGAACGCGGATTCGGGCGTCAACGGGAGGACTGCATGGAAATGAGAACAATGAGCCCGGGGGCGGGCTGGTCATGGTTGTGGGACGGCATGCGCTGCGTGTCCCGGCGTCCGGGGACCCTGATCGGGGCAGCGGCCCTGATGATGCTGGTGCCGGTGGGACTCGCTCTTGTCCAGGCCGGGGCGTTGCTGGTGGCGGGCGACTCACCCAGCATCCTGGGGTGGGCCAACGGCCTGATCATGCTGCTGGTAGCGGTGCTTTATCCGCTGTTCTGCGGGGGCTTTCTGCGCATCGTCGACGCAATCAGGCATGATCGACGCGTCTCGGCATGGGATCTGTTTGCGTTGTTCCAGCCCGGCAGCGGCGGTACCCGCGTGGTCCTCGTCGGTCTCGGACTTTTCCTGCTGACGCATGCTGTTCATGGCGCTGCTCTACTTCACGGTGGGCCATGGCGTGGGCGCCTGGTACATGCAAATGGTGTCGGCAACGGCGAAAGGCACGGCACCGCTCAATGCATCGCCTGACTTCCCTGATGGATTTGCCCTGGTTGTGGCGCTGATGGCGGTGTACTTCATTTTCTACAGCGCGGCGTTCGCCATTGGCATGGGGCAGGCGGCACTGCGCGAGCGACCGGTGATGGCCGCCATCGGAGACGGCATTGCGGGTGCGGTGAAGAACGTCCTGCCCCTGCTGGTGCTCACGATCTGCGGGCTTGTGGCCTACCTGGTGTTTGCCCTGGCGGCGGGAATGGTCTTCGCGATCCTCATGGTGATCGGCGCCCTGCTCAGCCCGGTACTGGCCATGCTCCTGGTGATACCGCTGTATGCCGCCATGATGATGGTGATCTACATCGTGATGTTCGGCGTGATGTACGCGCTTTGGCAGGATGTCGCGGGCGCTGACCAGGCTGCATCCGGCTCGGCCGCGCGCCTGGAACTCTGAGCGGGGTGCGTGCAGCGGCCTGGTCCCGGCTCAGGCAGCGCTTCCCTCGTGGCCACTTCCGGGTGCCTGCGCACAGGCAGCCCGCACGCAGTCGCGGCCATCGCGCTTGGCCTGATACAGGGCGGCATCGGCTGCCGACACGGCGCTGTCGAAGTCCGCACCGCGCATCACCTCGGCAACCCCGAATGACGCGCTGAGCGCCTGCCGAAGTTTCTGACGGGTCTCGATGGCGGCAACGGCGCGGCGCGCCGCCTCGGCGTGCTGGCAGGCGTCCACGCCGGGGCATCCCGGAAGCCAGGCGATGAACTCCTCACCGCCCCAGCGGGCGATCAGGCCGTGCTCGCCGAAGGTTCCTGCAAGCACCGCCGCCACCTGTCGCAGGATCTCGTCGCCGGCGTCGTGGCCGAAGTCGTCGTTGATCCGCTTGAAGTGGTCGATGTCGATCATCACCAGGGCGCCAGGGTGTCGCACCATGCGCCCGTCCTGCATGGCCTGGCCCACCTGCTCGATCAACCCGCGCCGGTTGGGCAGGCCGGTCAGCGGGTCGGTGCGCGAAAGGCGGTCCAGGCGTGCGTTGGCGGCCTCCAGCTCGCGGGTGCGCACCTGCACCCGCTCTTCCAGTTGGTTGCGCAGCTGCAGCAATTCGTTGTATTCGCTCAACTGACGCAGGCTCTGTGCCCGGGTTGCAGCCAGGTACAGCAGAGTAAAGCCCAGCACCGGCCAGCCTTCCTGCCGCGGCAGCATGCCCAGCTCGGAGGCCATGTCGTAGGTCAGCGTCACAAACAGCGCGCACAGGCCAATGCTCAATATCTGCGCCTGGGAATCGTCGGAAAAGGACTTGCGCAGCGTCAGCAGCAAGGCACCCACCATGAACGCCAGTGACAGCGCATACAGCAGCGGCAGCAGCAGTTCGATACCGGTGGTGGCATACAGCACCACCGGTGCAATGCAGGCGACCTGCAGCACCCGGCGCAGGTAGCCGGCGCGCTTGCCCGCTATCGACCGCACCAGTTCAAACAGGCTGACCAGCGCCAGCGCCACGCCAAACAGATTGATGCTGGTCAGAAACCGATCGGGCGGGCCCTGCGCCCCGCGCAGAATCAGGCCGGTGAGATTCACCATCAGCGCACCCAGCGCCGACAGGCCTATCCACAGGTGGCTGGTGCGGTTGCGGCGCTGCCACCACAGGCCCAGGTGGTGCACCAGGGTCATGGTGAACACCCCGGCACCGAAGGCGTCGATCCAGACAATCGGCAGTGGCCAAAGGGCAGGCATCGTCAAGAGCTTAGCTGACGCGGCCCCGCCGGTCACTTGCGGCCGGGTTCAATGCGCTGCCGTCAGGCTGGCGGCAGCGCCCGATGCCTTTTCTCAGGCGTAGCGCTTCTGCAGCATCGCGAACGTGGCGCGCAGGCCCATTGCCTCGCCGCCTTGCGGGCGGCCGGGGCGGTCGCTGTCATTCCAGGCGTAGACGTCGAAGTGCATCCAGGGCGTCGTGTCGGGAACGAACTGCTGCAGATACAGCGCCGCGGTGATGGCGCCGGCGTGGCCGGTACTGGCGCTGTTGCAGGTGTCGGCAATCTGCGACTTGAGCATGCGCTGATAGGGCGCCCACAGCGGCATGCGCCAAAGCGGGTCGCAGGTATCGGCGGCGGCCTTGACGGTGGCATCGGCCAGCTTGTCGCGGTTGCTGAACATGGCTGGCAGGTCGGGGCCAAGCGCGACGCGTGCGGCACCGGTGAGCGTGGCAAAGTCGACAATCAGATCGGGCGTGTCCTCCACCGCGTGCGCCAGCGCGTCACACAGCACCAGGCGGCCCTCGGCATCGGTGTTGTCCACCTCGACACTGATACCGGCGCGGGTGGTAATCACCTCGCCGGGCCGGAAGGCATTGCCGGCCACGGCATTTTCCACTGCCGGCACCAGCAGGGTCAGGCGCACGGGCAGTTTTGCCGCCATCACCAGGTGCGCCAGGGCAATGGCATGGGCCGAACCGCCCATGTCCTTCTTCATCCAGCGCATGCCCTTGGCGGTCTTGAGATCCAGCCCGCCGCTGTCAAAGCACACGCCCTTGCCGACCAGGGCAAGTTTCGGATCGGTCTTCCTGCCCCAGGTCAGTTCCACCAGGCGCGGCGCGTCGGTGGCCGCGCGGCCGACCGCGTGGATGGTGGGGTAGCCCGCCTTCAGCAGATCCTTGCCCACCCATTCGCGGATGCGCGCCTTGTGCCGCTTCGCCAACGCCTTGATCTGCGCCGCCAGTTGCGTGGGCCCCATGTCCTGACTGGGTGTATTGACCAGGTCACGGACCAGGCTCACCGCCTCGACGGTGGGTTGCAGCTGCTTCATCTGCGCGCGCGGCAGCACCAGCTTGGCCGGTGCGCGGCTGCGCTTGCGGTAGCGGTCAAAACAGTACGAGCCCAGCGCCCAGCCCAGGGCCGCCAGCTCGGGTTGCTTGATGCGGGCCGACTTGTCGAGTTCGTAGTTGCCTTCGGGCAGGCTCATCGGCAGGCCGGCCAGCGACCACACCGGGTCCTGTGCATCAACGGTAGCCAGCACGCATTTCAGGCTGCCATCCGATTCGGGAATCAGCGCATGATTGCCGGCCTGCGGCGTGAAGCCCGAGGCATTGAGCCATTGCGATGCGCGCTTGCCCAGCTTGCGGCGGGCCGCAGCCAGGCCGTCCGTTTCAAGTGTCTGAATGGCAACCCGCTTGAGATTGCCGCGGCTCTCGATCAATCCTTCCATCGTTCGTTCTCCGTCACCGTGACGTGATTCCCCATGGTATCCCAATCAGACCCCGGCAGCCGCGCCCGCCGCAGGCCGAGATCCATGGCCCACAAATCAACATCTGTCATCCCGGCGAAAGCCGGGATCCAGTGGCCCACAAATCAACACCTGTCATCCCGGCGCAGGCCGGGATCCAGTGTGAAAGGCGTGCGCAGCACACAAAGCCCATTGTCGAGTGCTGCGCACAGCCCTCTTTTGACTGGATGACCAGCCATTCGGCCGTTGAAAAGCGCCTCCGGCCTCCGCCGGGATGACGGGAGTGGGCCTTCACACCCCATCCGCGGCTGCGCCGTGGATCGCCCCTGACTCAGGGGCTTTCATTCCTGCGCGCATGCTCGCTCAATACCGTCATTCTGCGCGCAAGGAGCGCAGCGACTGAAGTCGCAGGCCATGGTCATGCTGCGCATGACCACCCCAAAGTTCGCTGCGCAAACTTCGGGCCCCGGCATGCCATCCACACCCCATCCGCGGCTGCGCCACGGATCGCCCCTGACTCAGGGGCTTTCATTCCTGCGCGCATGCTCGCAAGACACCGTCATTCTGCGCGCAAGGAGCGCAGCGACTGAAGTCGCAGAATCCATGTTACGGGGTGATGACAATGCGCGGGCTAGGGCGAGTCCTGACTTTTGCTGTTGGCCTCGATGGCCTTCTTGCTGGCAGCGCTGCGCTTGCGCTGGTCGGCCAGGTCCTGGCGGGCCTTGAGCGTGCGTTCCGATGTAGGGGCGCGGGCGCTGCGCGAGGCAAAGGTGGCGCCGGGCGCGGCTACCGGGCCGTTCATCTGCGGTGCGCTCAGGTTCTGCACCGTCGCCAGGTGCCGGTCCAGGTCGCTGGCCAGCGGCTGCGTGGCGTCGTAGGGCAGCACGTGGTTGGCACGCATGATCCTGCGGCCTTCGTCGCTGGTGGCAAAGCCGAGGAACTTGTCCAGCCGCTGCTGGTAGGGGCTGTTGGCCGGCGTGACCAGATACAGGGGCTGATAGAGGGGATAGCTGCCGTCCTCCACCGTCGCCAGACTCGGGGCGACGTTCTCCACCCGCAGCATGGCCAGCTTCGTGTTGTCGTGCACCCCCGAGAGAGTGGACACGCCAAGGCCCATGGGGTCGATGGCCACGGCGGCTTCAAGCTGCCTGGTATTGATGTACAGGCGCGGCGAAGCCACCGGCTGGTTGCCGCGACGGAACAGATACTTGCGCAGGCTGAACTCGACGCCGTCCAGCGGGCTGGCTACCGAATACAGGTTGATCGGCTGGTCGGGACCGCCCAGCGCCTTCCAGTTGGTGATCTTGCCGTAGTAGATGTCGTGCAACTGGTTGAGGCTGACATTCCTGACCGGGTTGTGGCGATGCACGATCATCACCAGCGCGTCCCAGGCCACCGGCGTGAAGTTGAGTCCGTTTTCCTTCTCGCGCTTGGCAAACGCCGCACGCGCGCTGCCGGCAAAGTCCGCCTTGCCGTCCACGGCCGCGTCGATGCCGGAAATGGTACTGAAAGGCTGCAAGGTCATGGCCGGATGACCGGCCTTGTGCCAGGCCTTCGCCAGGTCGTGCATCAGGCTGCGCGAGGTGGCGAGATCACCGCGCCAGATCAGCGTGTGCGGCGGTGTGGCCGCCATTGCCGAGGCGCTGCAAAACGCAGCAGCCATCAGCAGCAGGTGGCGCAGAAAATTTGAGCGCATACGTGATAGTCGATTCAAAGGTCTGCGCATGGTGACATGCCCAGCCTGAAACAACTGTGACTCGTGCCACTCCTGCGACCAGCGCACGAACAGCCGTTCTCTCAGGCTCGTGCGCCAGCACCGGAGGCTGCGGTCGAATAACAACCACCTGCACGACCGTGATGGAGCAAAACCCACGGCCCGCATGCCTCGGCTCTGTCATCCCGGCCAGAAACCCCACCGGCCGAATCCCCCGCTACTGTCATCCCGGCGCAGAACCCCACGGGCCGAATCCCCCAATACTGTCATCCCGGCGAAAGCCGGGATCCAGTGTGGGACTTGTGCGGAGCACACAAAACCTTTGTCGAGTGCTTCGCACGCCTCTCCTACTGGATGACCAGCCATTCGGCTGTTGAAAAGCGCCTCCGGCCTGCGCCGGGATGACGGCTGATACAGGGGATCGCGATGTTGCGCCCGGCCTGCGCCGGGATGACTTTGATGCGGAGGGGTGCGCCTAGCGCATGGGCACGTACAGTGCGCGGCCGTCGCGGACGATGGTCAGGATCAGGCGTTGCGGGGGCTCGGACAGGGCGCGTTTGAGGTCCTTGAGGTTGTCGATGCGCAGGCGGCCCACGGCCACCACGCGGTCGTCCTTGGCCAGGCCGTTTTCGTCGGCGCGGCTGCCGGCGGCAAGCTGACTGATGGTGACGCCGTACAGGCCGTTGTCGCGCTGGCGCTTGCCCAGGTCGCTGAGGCGCGCGCCGGCCATGCGCGGATCAACGCTGGCGCCGCTGGCGCTGGCCAGTACCTCGGGCTTGAGCCGGGTGGTGACGGTGATGGCCTTGCCCTGGCGCATCAGCGAAAGCTGCACGGGCTTGCCGACCGGCAGCAGGCCCTCGGCATTGTTGAGTTCGTCGACACTGGCAATCTTCTGGCCATTGACGGCCACGATCACGTCGCCTTCGCGGATGCCGGCGCTGGCCGCGGCCGAATCGGCATCAATGCGCGTCACCACCGCGCCGTCGTTGTCGGCAAGGCCCAGCACCGAGGCGATGCGCGGCGTGATGTCCTGGGTCTCCAGGCCCAGCGAGCCGCGGCGCACCCGGCCATGGCGCACCAGCTGCTGCATGATGTTCATGGCCAGGTCCGAGGGGATGGCAAAGCCGATGCCGGCGCTGGCGCCGGACGGCGAATAGATCATCGAGTTGATGCCCACCAGCTGCCCGGCCAGGTTGACCAGGGCGCCACCGGAATTGCCCGGGTTGATGGAGGCGTCGGTCTGGATGAAGCTCTGGTAGGTGTGCCCCAGGCCGGTACGGCGCAGCGCCGAGACAATGCCCGAGGTGACGGTCTGGCCGAAACCGAACGGCTCGCCCACGGCCACCACGAAGTCGCCCACCTGCAGCTTGCCGGAGTCGGCCACGGGCAGGGCGGTCAGGTTCTTCGGCGGAATGCTGATCACCGCCACATCGGTCGCCGGGTCGGCGCCCACCACCGTGGCCTTGAACTTGCGCCCGTCCTGCAGGGTCACGCGGATGTCATCGGCCTGCTTGATCACATGGTTGTTGGTGAGGATGTAGCCCTTGTCGGCATCAACGATGACGCCCGAGCCGAGCGCCTGCTCGACATGCTGGCGCGGCTGGCCCTGCAGGCCGAAGAACTGGCGAAAGAAGGGGTCGTCCAGAAACGGATCCCGCGCACGCACGTGATGCTTGGAGGAAATGTTGACCACCGCCGGGGTGACCTTTTTCAGCATCGGCGCCAGCGACGGCAGGGGCTGGCCGTTGACGCTGGGTGGCAGGGTCGCCAGAACCGGGCCGGCGGCCATCAGCAGCAGCACGGTGAGGAGGGCAGAAAGAGGTGTCTTGATCGGCTTCATGTCCATTCCCGCAAGTATGTTGGAATGACTATGGGACTGTACAGCCGCGCCGGAGTTCGACTTTTTTCCGGCATTGCATTTTCCGTTGACAAGCCTGGCCCGCGGCGGTACTTTCGACAGCGGTGTGGAACCACAAGATATTGTGTTTTCAGCTCGCATTCGCACCCACGACTTGGGGAAAACGGCGTAACCATGCGCTTTTCGGGGATGATCGCTGAAACGACCGGCCTGCACGTTCCCACCGGCCAGCGGCGGCCAACGGGAAGGCCGGCACAGGCCACCCGCATCGGCGTGGACACAGCGTCCGGAATTGAGAGAACCAGCAGCATTTCAAGGAGAGCAGCACAGTGACCAGCAGCGCGCGCGCGGACCAACGCGACACCCGGCATGGCGAGATCCCCCTGCAACCGGCTTCCCAGGACATCTGGGACAAGAAATACCGGCTCAAGAACAAGCACGGCGAAGCCGTGGACCAGGCGGTCGACGACACCTGGAAGCGCGTGGCCAAGGCGCTGTCCGACGTGGAAGCCACCCCGGAACTGCAGGCGCACTGGTACGAGCGCTTCCTGTGGGCGCTGCGCCACGGCGCCATCCCGGCCGGACGCATCACCTCCAATGCCGGCGCGCTCAAGCACAAGCCGGCCACCTCCACCATCAACTGCACCGTGTCGGGCACCATCCACGACTCGATGGACAACATCCTGGACAAGGTGCACGAGGCCGGCCTCACCCTCAAGGCCGGCTGCGGCATCGGCTACGAATTCAGCACCCTGCGCCCGCGCGGCGCCTACGTGTCCGGCGCCGGCGCCTACACCTCCGGGCCGCTGTCGTTCATGGATATCTACGACAAGATGTGCTTCACCGTGTCCTCGGCCGGTGGCCGCCGCGGCGCGCAGATGGGTACCTTCGATGTCAGCCATCCGGACGTGCGCGAGTTCATCCGCGCCAAGCGCGAGGACGGGCGCCTGCGCCAGTTCAACCTGTCCCTGCTGATCACCGACGATTTCATGCAGGCGGTGGAAAACGACGGCGAATGGCCGCTGGTATTCCCCATCCACGTCAAGGAGCAGGGCGATGTGGACCTCAAGGACACCAACCAGGTGACCTGGCGCGACTGGCCCACGCACGACGACTACGTCACCCGCGACGACGGCATGGTGGCCTGCCGCATCTACGACCGCATCCAGGCGCGGCACCTGTGGGACATGATCATGGTGTCCACCTACGACTACGCCGAGCCGGGCTTCATCCTGATCGACCGCGTCAACGAGCAGAACAACAACTGGTGGTGCGAGCACATCCGCGCCACCAACCCCTGCGGCGAGCAGCCGCTGCCGCCCTACGGCTCCTGCCTGCTGGGCTCGGTCAACCTGACCCGCTTCGTGCGTGACCCGTTCGGGCCCAAGGCCCGCTTCGACATGGACGAGTACCGCGAGGTGGTCAAGGTGTTCACGCGCATGCTCGACAACGTGGTGGAGATCAACGGCCTGCCGCTGGAGCGGCAGCGCCACGAGATCATGCACAAGCGCCGCCACGGCATGGGCTTCCTCGGCCTGGGTTCCACCCTGGCCATGCTGAAGAAGCGCTACGGCACCGACGAGGCCTGCGCCTTCACCGAGGATGTGTCGCGGGAGATGGCCGTGGCCGGCTGGGAAGTGGCGCTGGAACTGGCCGAGGAAAAGGGCCCGGCGCCCATCCTCGAGCAGACCTTCAAGGTCACCGGCGAGATGCTGCGCAAGCGCCCGGAAATGGCCGAGGACGGCTACAAGGTGGGCGACGAGATCCCCGGCCGCGAGCTGCACGCGCGCTACAGCCGCTACATGCAGCGCATCGGCAAGGTGGCGCCGGATCTGATCGACAAGCTGGCCGCCACCGGCGCCCGCTTCACCCACCACACCTCCATTGCGCCCACCGGCACCATTTCCCTGAGCCTGGCCAACAATGCCAGCAACGGCATCGAGCCCAGCTTTGCGCACCAGTATTCGCGCAATGTCATCCGCGAGGGGCGCAAGTCCAAGGAGCGCGTCGAGGTGTTCAGCTACGAGCTGCTGGCCTACCGCGCGCTGATCAATGCCGACGCCACGCCCGAGGGCACCGACGAGGCCACCCGCCTGCCGGACTACTTCGTGTCCGCCGACAGCATCAACCCCATCGACCACGTCAACATCCAGGCCGCCGCGCAGAAGTGGGTGGACTCCTCCATCTCCAAGACCGCCAACGTCCCCACGGACTACCGCTACGAGGACTTCAAGGACATCTACATGCACGCCTACAAGAACGGCCTGAAGGGGTGCACCACCTTCCGCTTCAACCCGGCCGCCTTCCAGGGCGTGCTGGTCAAGGCGGCGGACCTGGAAAACACCAAATACCGCTTCGAGCTGGAAGACGGCTCGGTGGTCGAGGTCCGTGGCGACGAGGAGATCGAATACGATGGCGAGACCCACACCGCCGCCAACCTGTTTGATGCCCTGAAAGAAGGCTACTACGGCAAGTTCTGAGCGCCATGGACATGACCCGCCCCACCACCCGGCTCGTCATTCCCGCGAAAGCGGGAATCCAGCGCCTTTCCTGACGCAGCCCCGTCCCTACACGAAACACAGTGCCCACCCCGGCCAAACCCTGACATTGAGCACCACACCATGACCACCAAGATCACCAAGAAAATCCGCGCCTGCGAAGTCGTCCAGCCCGACACCGGCGACGTGCTGGAATCGCCGGCAAGACCGCCCCGGCCAAGGGCAAGGGCCGCAGCGAGAGCGCCGAAGTCATCCAGATGCACGAGAGCGTGGCGCGGCCGGAAACCCTGGTGGGCGCCACCTACAAGATCAAGTCGCCGCTGTTCGAGCACGCCCTGTACGTCACCATCAATGACATCGTGCTCAACGCCGGCACCGAGCACGAGCAGCGCCGCCCGTTCGAGATCTTCATCAACTCCAAGTCCATGGACCACTTCCAGTGGATCGTGGCCCTGACCCGCATCATGTCCGCCGTGTTCCGCAAGGGCGGCGACGTCACCTTCCTGGTGGAAGAGATGAAGGCCGTGTTCGACCCGCGCGGCGGCTACTTCAAGTCCGGCGGCGTCTACATGCCCTCCATCGTCGCCGAAATCGGCGCCGTGCTGGAACAGCACATGCGCACCATCGGCATGCTGCACGACCCGGAAATGACCGACGCCCAGCGCCAGCTCATCGCCGAAAAGCGCGCCGCCTTCGAAAAGGCCCGCATCAACAAGGACACCGACCACGACACCACCCCCAACGACGACGACGAAGTCAGCGCCTCCGGCTTCCCGCCCGGGGCCGCGCAGTGCTCGAAGTGCAATACGCAGGCACTGGTGCTGCTGGATGGGTGTCAGACTTGTTTGAATTGTGGGTATTCGAAGTGTGGGTAGGGGTCGTTTAGGTAACAGCACAAAGACAGGGCGGCAAGGGTGTCGCTGATTTGCGTTGCAAGGTCTGGCCTGCAAATACTGGCGGATTAGGCTGCATGACTACGCGGCACAATCAGCACAACACCATGATTCGTGTAGGGATTAGATGGACCTTCCCATACGAAATCAGGCGCTACACTGCGGGACTACACCCCGTTTATCAATCTACTAAGCGTTCAACGGCCATAGGCTTACGCAGCACGTTTCAAATAGAGGTCAAGGACTACATGACAAAGCGGAGTCGCCTGATTGACCCCCTATTACGCAACGACGAATACTTACCAAAGCGCCTGGGGCGGCAGGATAACTGCGTTGATCCGGCAGCCCCAGGCGCTTTGGTAATCTGACGAGGCATAAAGGTGCTCGCTGCGGTGCCGCTTCTCGCTCAAGGCACCAACCCAGAGCATCGCTGGTAAGCCTCTGGTCGTCGAACTGCACGTTCAAGTTGACCGTCCGGGAGCTGGAGCGAAAAACGGACCGTATCGTGCGGCAACTTAACTTATTAGCGTTAGGCCCCAAAAATGCATGAGGCACATGTCTCACGATCAACTCCAGCTCGTCCGAGAGCTGACAGAAATTTTACCGAACTTAACCGGCGGTCGACTTCACTGGATACGCAGGGCGGCATCTGTATTTTCGCAGCCGTACGCGCTTCCAAAGTGGGAACCAAGGGTGGTTTGACGACGAGACGCTTCGCAACTTTGGTGAGGCCATGCGTGTCCATCATTGTTTCTCCGTCGAGCCGTTCAGCAAGGACAAATTTGAATACGTACTGGTAGACGATGCTGCAGGTGTACCGGTGTGGATGCTCATCCTCGCGCCAAAAGGTAACCCTGGCCACGATTTAACGATTGACGGCGTTAAAGTAGTCCCTCTGAAGACGCAGGCTGACAAAAGCATTCAAGCCAATATGCTCTGGATTAGTAAATTCATGGAACTCGGTAAAGGATCATGGGGACAATGACCCAGCAGAACTCAACGGTCTTCGAGATCACTTCCTCAACCACATGAAGAGTTATGACCGTATTTTGTTACTCCGTGCCTCTATCAAAAATCGCCAGATTGGAACTACGAGCTTGTCGAAATCCCCAAAAGCTATTAGTCTTGAGGCGGCCAAGTAGCGGTGAATTCTTGTAATGAAGCTAGATAGTAAGCAGAAAGACCCGAAGCCAGGTTATTGCTACGTTTCCGATACAAAAGGCAACAAGCGGGATTTCAGTCTTTACTTCGACGGTGGTACCGGGAACACAAGCTTACAGATCAAAATTTAGCAAAAGAAACGCTGCATTGTTACACGCAACGTTTGGAGGTTCTCATGTTCCGGAAGGATAAGTCTGAGCTTTGCATCGACGCGATTCGCTCTTTTAGCCATCTCGAATGTAATCTCGGAATTTGACTTCAATGCCCACGCATCGGCGACTTAGCTCATTGGCGACAATGCCAGTTGTTCCAGACACCGTAAGAACGGGTCGAGGACGATATCGTCTCACCCGACTTCCCGCTAATACACAGGGGCGGATCAAGTGCGCGTTGGGAAAACCGCGAACTGTTAGCCTCGGCGCAGGGCTCAGTATTGATTGTCCATACGGTACGCCTATTCTTCAGTCCGTCACCATTCGTGACGGATTCCTTTATCGCATCTTGGTTGAAATAGTACCGTTCAGATTTCGAAAATCAAGAATATATACTCGTGCGACACCGTCAAGCTGTCCCGCACACTCTCAGGCTGACAGTTGGGCTTATTCCAGATAATGTCGTTGCGCAAGTACCAGCCGTCTCGTTGGCACTCGAGCGCAATAAGCCAAGCAACGCCGATTAGATCCTTTTTCTTCAACCCTTCTGGTGTCGGTGGTCTATATGACATTGCCGCGTCCCTTATTCTTCGCGTCTCTGTCTCTCCATTTACGGCCACCTGAAGTGTAAGTATTCCCAATATTCAGCCAAAAGGTGCCATCAGGTTTTAGGACAGTTTCGCCGTACTTCACGGAATACCTTGACAAGGGCGTTAATATACGCCATCAGGTCGGCTTCTGCACCAATCTGGTCGTCTACACCATAGTCACGTACACCCCAGTACGGCGGCTAACGTCACTGCGCACTGTACGACTTTCATCGGGAATTTCCCGTATTAATCTGCGCGTGTCGCCGTGGAGGACAACGACGGGCTGCGTTATCTGTTGGCCAGCTCTAGGCGCGGATTATTCTCGCTTACATACAAGTTCGATTCAGTCTTCATCAGGTGTTAAATTTACGCATAATCCTAACGCATGCGCAAGTATTATATTTGCGTCCTTCGCTGGCCTCCCTCGCTTCTTTTTCCGCCTCTTGGCAAAATAATAGACGCTCGTCTTCTTTAATCATATGGTCCCGACCGAGCTTGCTCGGAAGGCGATCTATGCTTCGGCTATATACTGCCGCACGCGAGGGTGCCTTAACCGCCCAGATAGGTGGCTGCGTCCTCAGTTGTAAAATACTTGCTCATGCGTTAGAAATGTACGCGAAGGGGCAGCCTGTGACAAGGGTTGGGGCCCAACAAATCGCTGCAGCCGACCGCCCACTGCTTCGCCAGCGGTCTGCGGCTGAATTCAAGCGTTATGTTTCACGGGAGTTCTCTCGATGACTGAAGCCCTGTTCTCGTTCATCGGTGTTGTCATCGGCGCGGGCCTGCAGTACGTCTTCTCGCGGCATCTCGACACACTGCGGGTGCATCGTGAAGCTCGCACCAAGGCGTACACCGATTACCTACTCTGCGTGAGTGAAAATGCCAATCCCGACCAAATGGCATCATCGGACGGCCATGATCTCGGAGCCAGAACAGCAGACGCGAAATGTCGCGTTTGCCTTTATGGCTCCAGCAAAGTTGTGAGGGCGTTCGCGCACTTTGAGCGCAGCGGCGCTGCCATTCGCAGCCCCGAGCAGCAGCTTGCGTTCACTCGCATGGTTGCGCTTATGCGCAGGGACTCCACAAGTTCATCCACGGTGGCTGAGGCAGACATGCAGGTAGTCTTGCTGGGGGTTGATCGTGGTGCAACATAACTATGTGGTCAAGCGGACAGCGGGGAGAGGCTATCGTGTTTCCTGACGTTTCATCGCGCCGCTGCCGCTTACCACGGCGTTATGTTGCTGCAAGTCATGAATAGAAACGCAATAATTGAATCAATAAAGGAGCTTAGAACTGAAATAGAAAAACAGCTTATTGCCAGTCAATCGGAAAGTTTAACAGACAATTACGAGCATGGGATTAGGTTTTTTAATGAAGTTGTTTCTCTGGTTAGTGACGAAACTCTCGCTTCTCCCTCAAAATCACTGTTAGCTAAGTTGGATCGCTACGTTGATGACTCACTACCATGGTCAGAAGATATCTTGCATAAGTACCGTACTTGCAGAAAGGTAATTGAACGTGAGTATCGAACACAGTCGCGGCAACATAACAAACGCATAAAGTCGGACGCGGCAAAGCCGCGCCGCTGATGCGAGGCGTTATGTTTGAGGAGGAAATTTGAGCAAAATCGTTGGACGATGGCGCATTACCTGGATGGAAATGTGGGATCAAGAATTTGTTGACCTTGTTGAGCCTGGATATTTCCAGTTCGATGAAGATGGCCTTGGCTTCTTTGTGTTCGGAGCAGTCGAGGGCCAAATCGATTACCGCATTTCTGATGATGGAGCACGAGTCGAGTTTTCTTGGTCAGGAAATGATGATGGTCGCGAGAAATCGGGCCGTGGATGGTTTCGGCTTCTATCTTCACGTGCGGCAAAAGGGCACTTCTTCATCCATTGTGGGGACGAGTCGGCGGTTGAAATCGAACATCAAACATAACCAGGCCATGCATCGGATGCCAAAACCTCTGCTTCGCGCCGGTTTTGCCACCGGTGATGGCGGGCGTTAGACGACTTATGGATTTCAACCTATCAGATTACTTCAAGCGCCTCGGTGCACCACTCGTCAATACCAGATGGTCTTGGGGTGCCGTGCGGGAAGATGGTTCAGTTGTGCTCCGGGTCTGGCAACATGACTGCAAGAAGATTAATGGGATCCGCTACGTGCATATCACCGAGGAGGCCTCCGACGACCCACACAAGAATCAAGGCAGTGCAGGTTATTCCGAGCGGAATGACCATGTTCAGCTGCTAAAAAATGGGGCAGAGGCCTACTTGGTCATGTGTCATGCTGAAGACCCTGATGCTAAGCCAAGAAAGATCAAGGGGTTCAACTCCCGTGAAGTCTTTGTTGCTGGCAACCTTCTGGAGACGGACGGCGACACTTGGTTGGAAATTCGTGGCCGGATCCCCGCTTCGTCTGTCAGTATTGCGGAATGATCTCGTGGCGGCATGGTACGGTCGCGTCGCCTAACTGTTCGCTGCAGCCGACCGTCAACCCGCTACGCGGGCTGCCGTCGCCTGAGCTCAAGCGTTAGGCCGTCCCAATGGGTGCATTTGCCATCGAAAACATCTGTTATGAAAGAGGCTGGGGTGTTCTCTTTGAGGTTAGTCAGCAAGAGGATCGTCATCGTTTTTGTGTCCGGGCCGAGACGCTTTCCGCACCGGGACTCCGCAGCAGAACAAAGCCAACTTTTCCTGAGGTATTCGAGGCTAACCGTGCCACTCTGCTGCGCGCTGCGGAGCTGTTGATAGCCTCCGGGCGCCTGGGGCCCAGCGACCCCATTGGGGGCACCGAGATCCTTGCTTCTCATATTGGCGAGGTCATCGGTGCCTAACCACTCGTTCAAGGCGGACGGCTTCGCCGCCGCTTAACTCCAGCGTTAGGGGGCAAACAAAGTGTTGCGTGATCGGGTAGATTTTTGGATCAAATTCATCTGCGAAAATTCGCAGTTCCCCGTACCCGAACGGCTGCGCGATCAGTTTTCTGCGGCAACGTTTTCAGATTTCTGCAACTGCGGCTGCAATAGCTTCTCCGTTTCTGTACCAGAAAAATCAGCAATTCCACCTATTGCCAGTTCTGGCTCAGCCGGCGGCATGGTCTTTGAGAGCGCGTTTCAACTGCAAGACACGGGCAAGTCTCTTGAAATTCTCTTGTTCGTAGATGCGATAGGAAATCTGTCATACGTAGAGATTGACTGCAATGCCAACTCCGAGCCAGTCCCGGACACCATCACAATCAGTGGGCCTCCGTATCATGTTCATGCATCCCAGGCACTTGCCCCCTAACAATTCATTCAAGCCGAACTTGCTTCGCAAGTCGGCTTAATTCAGGCGTTAGATGTTCGCGATGGATCTCAACGAGTTGGCGAACGCTGTGAAGCAAACGTCAAGCGATCCCGTAGCCTTGCGGCTCTCTGACCTGCTATTAGCTTGGAAGACTGACCCCTCAGATGTGAGGGAATTGGAAGAGACGGTTGAGCGGTATATCGGGAACACTTGGATCGCAAGCGCGGCAGAACATGCCAAAATCCATAGTCTATGGTCGCAGTTTCGCGATGAGGTGATACATGGAGTCCCAGGCATGACAGTGAACGAGCGGTTGTACTACTTTAGCTTGTTCCCGCGTTGGGATAATGCACATACAGACGAGGAGCGTACGCAGATTTATGGCAAGGTGTTGGCTCACATCTAACACGGCGTTCAAGCCGACGCCAAACCGCTCTGCGGTTCGCCGCAGCTTAACTCTGCGTTAGACCGCAAATGCAAGCTCGTAGTGTCTCAACGAAAGTTCTGCTCACCGAAACGTTGCGGTTCCTGCCGCAATTTTTGGTGTTCGTTGTCCTTTTGGCTCTGGTGGATGCTGCGATCTACTTCGCGCTTGGTTCCGAAAAGATCTTGTCGGTAATGGTCGCAATACTGTTTGCGCTCACCTTCTTTGCTGCACCTCTCGCGTCTTCCCGTGTCCGCGCCAGGATGGGTTTCCGGCTGCTCACTCATGCGGGTGGCAAGACACTGTTGTTCTGTTTTGTTTGGGGTGGCATCGTAGTCGCAGGCTTCATTGCGACATTGCAACTCTCGCAGGGCATGGGGGCAAGCGCGCTCAATTACGTCGTAGCATCGGGCTTCGCCGGACTTGCGTGCGCCGCAACCGCTACTATCCCAACTGGCCGCTAGCGCAGAGTTGCGGTCTAACATCTCGTCCAAGCGGACGCGCGAAATAGCCGCGCGCCGCTTAACTCAAGCGTTAGGTGCCCATGGAAGTTAGCTCGCTAACCGGGAAGACCTTGAAGGCCATTTGGCTCTTCCCATCAGGCCCTGTGCATCCGGCATGGGTCAATGAGCTCACTACACCTATCGTTGCTCAAGATGCCTTCCTCGAACTGTCCGACGGCGTCTTGCTTCAAGTAGATGCATGCGAGGTCACACTCGATCAAGAGAGATATCCGTCCTTAGGCTTGGAGTTCCGGGAGTGTGCGCGAGCTGCCTTGCACATTCTCCAACCTGGCGGCAATGTCACTGAGGCTCAGCACCTCCAAGAAGCTCTTACCGCATTGCCAGCTCTCATCTCATCCGTGGAGCAATCCGACCCACTTAAGGAGGGAGCGATTTCGCAGTACGTCATCGTCTTGGGTCAGGTCGGCCGTATAATTTTTCGGCACATCATGCCGCCCACAACATTGGGGATCGACGTGCAGCTCACGGGTTGGTCACCTAACCCGTCGTCCAAGCGGACGCGCGAAAAGCCGCGCGCCGCTTAACTCCAGCGTTAGCTTCCACAGCATGAAATTTCGCGAAATCACAAACCGCATTACCGGGCTGAGCATTCCGGTCTTTGGCATATCTTGGAATCCACCCGAGGCTCATTGTGCAGTCGCGCGTCGCGTTGTGGCGTTCCTAGAGGATCGTCGCGTTCTTTATGTTCCTTCAGAGGCCGAGCTCCCAGATCATTGCGTCCACTCCGTGGTCGAGATTCGGCACTTCCTCACACAAGAGCTGGGGGCCCTCTCCGCGCAATGCGAGCTCGCCCAATCGCTGGCTGCCATGCGAGCAGCATGTCGAAAGTTCATGGACACTGTGCAAGCCGACGAAGGTCGTATTCTTCAGTACGGCGCCAGCCATGGGCATTACGCAAGTTGGATCTTCATCAGTGCTCTTGGTGAATTACGCGGCGTGTTTGGCATCCACGTTGCCACGCTTGCTGCAGGTTACGGTCTGGACGTTGAGCGTGATCTTGCTGCTATTATTCCGGCGACGGCGAGTGAAAGCTAACCCGGCGCTCAAGCCGACGCCTCACCGCTCCGCGGTTCGCCGCGGCTTAGCTCTGCGTTAGGCCCCGATATGCGCGTACGATCAATTCTTCTAGGTACTTGTCTCGGTCTACTCGGCGTGACAGCGCACGCGAGTGGTGAGTCTGTGTGGGATCTCCCCAACTTCAAGGCCTTTCAAGAACCTGGGGTATCAATGGAGCCGGCCATTGGTGCAGGTGAGGTCGTCTATGTTGACATGAGCTACTTCCAATCCCATTCACCCAAAGTAGGCCAGATCGTTCTGTACAAACCCGAGGAACTGGATCGTCCTACTGCGAAGCGAATTGTTGCGATCGGCCCTAGTACTGTCGAGATCAAACATGGCACACTGATTGTTGATGGCGACGTGGTTCCATAAAAAACGGGGTCAGGTTCACTTACAAGCGTTTGAATGGGGTCTTGGGCTGGAATGTTCAGTGGTCGAGTGGTGGGAGTGGAGGCCAGTTCGATAGTTGGATGCATGGCATCAAGAAAGGTGGGATCAATTTTCCTTTCGAGGGCGATGGGCGGGGCGCACGCTGGCGAATCGTTGGGTCTTTGCCTGGATCATGTTCTGGAAATGGTTGCTGCCGAGCGCACGCTGCTGCTGCAGGTAGGTTCGTATTTCTTCGAGTGTGTCGTCGGACAAAGGCTCGTACAGGATCGCCCGATATGCTGCGGCTCTTTCCTCGTTGTTGCTACCCAACTCCAGATATGCCTGATGGTGAGTCACAATTGGATTTTCATGGCCGCAGTGGGCACTGCAGCTTGACCAGCGAAAGCTTTCCGGAATGTCTGTCATCCGGGCCCGAACTGGGTTGAGGTCGATGTACTGGTAGCAGCGCAAAAGGTATTCACGGCTGTCCACAAGGCACGACTTGTATCGGCCTTCCCAAAGGGTCCCTGTCCGCCGGTGCCGGAAATTGAATTGACGCACGTACTGGCGCCCGAGTTTCTGCATCAAGCGCGAGACGGCTCCCTGACATGGTGGCGATACGAGCAGATGGACGTGATTGTCCATCAGTACATAAGCGTGCAATACGCACTCGGCGCTGAGCAGTGCTTCGCGTAGCAGGATCAGATAGTGCGCGCGGTCAATGTCGTCCAGGAAGCAGGGAAGACGGTTGTTGCCGCGCTGCACGATGTGCTGTGGAATGCCGGGGAGGTCCAGGCGAGGTTGACGTGCCATGCCCCGATGATCGCGGCCAGCACGCCGACGCGAAAGCGTCCTCGACCCCCAACACTTGTAGGGGCTTGCCGTAGCTGTCTGTCAGTAAGTTAACCTGACCCCGTTTTTCCGTGAGCCTGACCCCGTTTGCGAACCACCTGCAATCGCAACGCAAGCTTGTATGCTCTTCGGTATCGAATGGGTCGAGGGAGTAACATGAAAAACAGGATTGTGTTCTGTGCATGCCTATTTCTGGTGTCGCCGGTGGCACTATTGGCGGGCGGGCACGAGCAGACGTTCGATGGCATGCTCTGCTCGGGGCCGCCCGGCGACTCGTCGGATTGTGTGCCCGTACATTCTGTTCGCGAGCTCAGGAAGCTCGAGCAGGAGGATGCTCGCAAGAGCGCCGAGGAAGCGCAGCCTCTGGGCAACCTGATCTATGCCTTCGCGCAGAAGATCCTCGAAGAACAAATGCGACCATATCGACATACGGAAGGCGCTCCGAACCGCTACTTCATCTCGGTCCTCGGCCATGATCTGCCTGATCGCATGCTCTTGGAGTTGAACCAGGAGTATCCGGGATCGTCGTTTTTGCCGGGTACGGCATTCAACGCCGATGCCCAATCCAGAAGTGCGCGGGAAGGCACCGCATATTCGTTCGGCCGTTTTCGACCTGTCGGAAGGGACAAGGTTGAAGTGACTTGGGGGTATTGGTGCGGGTTTCTTTGTGCAGGCGGCTATACCAGCACTTTTGTCCGAGACCACTACGGTATCTGGAAGCTATCTGATACGACCATGCATTGGGTGTCCTGAGGATACGGTCAAGGTATGGCGACGAGATGGGCACCGGCCACCCTGGTGGCATCGCTGGGGGAAATGATGTGCGAGCCTGCGAAGCCACTGCCGTCATCTTCAGGCAATCCGCAGCCTCGAACCCGGGATCAGTTTTCAGTTGTGGGCCGAATTTTGCCTTCCTTGGGTGCTGCAAGTCGGCGGTACTGTGAAGCTTTGGTACAGGCAGGTACAGTTGTACGTCATCCCTGCCAACCCCGGGAAACCCATGCAACGTATTGCTCTCAAGCTTCTGTCTTTTCTCGGCTGTCTGTGTCTTGCCGCATCCCTGCCACTACATGCCGAGGGAGTCACCGGCGTGGGCATCGCGCATATCAAGGTGTCCGATCCGATCAGCGGTGACCCGATGCCCGGGTATGTGTTCTACCCCGCCATCCGGCAGAGCAAGCACGCCACCATCATCGGCCCGTATGCCATCGCGGCCAGCTTCGACGCCCCTGCCATTGCGGGCACCAAACCCCTGGTGGTGATCTCGCACGGGCACGGCGGATCAAATCTTGGCCATCATGACCTGGCCGAGTATCTGGCCAGCCACGGTTTCATTGTGGCCACGATCGAGCACCCGAAAGACAACTTTCATGACACCAGCGGCAATGGTCAGCCGGAAGTCATGGCTGGCAGGCCGTTGCAGATCAAGGCAACCATCAGCAGGCTGCTCGCCGACCCGCGCTGGGCAAAACTTGTTGATGCCAACCGGATTGGCGTTGCCGGCTTTTCTGCCGGCGGCTACACGAGTCTGCTGCTTGTGGGAGCGGTGCCGCGATTCGATCGCTTCATCGGTTACTGCGACCGTCATCCGCAAGACCGGGAGATCTGCGAACTGGTGAAACAGCTTGGCGCGGCGGACACGAAGCAGACGTTGGCAACGTTGCAGAAGAAGTTCCAGGCGCTTGGACCGACGGACGATCCGCGGGTGAAAGCGGCGTTCGTGATGGCACCGCAGAGCATTGTCTTCGACAAGCCGGGCCTCGAGAAAATCAAGCGCCCGGTATTTCTCTACTACGGAGAGAATGACCACGTATTGCTACCGCGCGAGAACGCACTGCGTATCGCGCCGCTGATCAGGACGCTGTCTGCGCTAAGGGCAGTGCCCAAGGCTGGCCACTATGTTTTCCTGGCGCCGTGTTCGGAGCAACTTGCCAGCCAGGCGCCTGCCATCTGCCGCGACCCGGCGGGAGTGGATCGCGCCAGCGCACACAGGAAAATAAATGCCGATGCCTTGCGGTTCTTCCGCAAGAACCAGTAAAGGGATCAGAGTCATTTTCCATGGGCTTGTCTGGATAGAAATTCACTCTGGCCCTTTTTACCGACCCTTTATTTCCAATGTCAGTTCGTTGTATGTTCTCATTGCAATAGTCTCTGCTGGAGTTGGCTAGGTTTTGCAGCTGGAGTTTGAGGCCGCCGCTACCTTTGGAAAACAGCCGGATGCTATATTTGAAAGTCCAGAGCTTGCTTATTTTGTTTGCCATTGTCCTGGAAGGGTGTGCATCTGTTCACGGCAACTCGCCGAGAGTTAGCCAAACACCAAAAACCTCGGCGGTGACTATCTGTGATCTCGTTTCGGAGGGCCTTAAAGAAGGCCAGGTGGCGAGAATCGTAGCGACATATCGGGCGGATGGATCACATTTTTCCTACTTGATCAGCGGAGATTGCGGCAAGGATGCAGTTCTTGATCTTTATGATTTGCGACCCATTACGCAGGAAACGGTTAAGCAATTTTATGACGCTGGGCAGAGGCATTGCATGGAAAAAGGTAATCCATATCTCTGTGTGCGAGATGCCAAAATCGACGTAAATGTCAAAATCGTACGTGACCAGGATGGAGAATTGGCTGCGAAAATGCTCAGGGTACACAAATTCGAGTACGTCGATCCGAGCCAGGAATCTGAAGTTCTCCAGTAAAGGATTCCAGTACGGTACGGTAAAGGGGTCAGAGTCATTTTTTCCATCGGCTTGTCTGGATGGAAATTCACTCTTATCCTTTTTTCATGGCTTACCAGAAAACAATACGGGTGGCGATCGCCAAGATCCCTGGAACTGATTGCTTTTTGATTTTCAAATGGAGTGACGTTGATATGAGAGATATGCTTGGCAAGTTCATCTTCGCCGTGGTTACCGCCTTGCTCGCGTTTTCAGCTGTTGCGAAGCAGGGTGTTCACACATGGCAGTCAGATCAAAACAAAATGACTGAAATCGAGCAGTCGATTAGCGCATTTTTCGGCAAAACCACCGGCGCGTACATAAGTCTTGGCGACCTCAATGCCGCTACTAACGGCCATGTTTCAGAAAAAAATGCGCCATATCTCGCATATCAGTTCCAGGTTCTCTTCTCAAATGTGCCTGGGATAAAGAAGAACCTCGGAAATTCGATGGTCCTGTATAGCTACTCCCTGGTCGGTAGCGGCAAGGTCAGGGGTGCGGTCGTACTGGACGACAAGAGGTCTGGGATCGATGCCGCAGGGCTAATCAGCTTTATGCAATGCTCTTCCCTCTCGAAAGATGCCTCTCGCACGGAGGCGAGCAAAGACTATATTGCCAAGGTGCATAAAAAGCGTTGCCTCGATGTGCGGAAGCCAGTACTGACGGTATTCACAACTCAGAGCCTGGTGAACGACCAGTCGCGTGCGCGGCTGGCCAAGACTGGCTTGGTCGAATGGGCAACATCTGAGTTGATTGGGTATTCCCCAGCAGTCCAGGGTTTTACAGTCTATTTTGTCGCAATAGACTGAATTTATTGCGTACAAACCTACGGGAGCCTCAGTCAAAAACCGGGTCAGGTTCACTCAAGGGCGTTTGAATGGGGTCTGGGGTTCCTGTGATCGAGTTGTGGCTGCCGGTGGAAAGCTGCTGCAGGTAGTTGCGCATGTCGGCAAGTGAGCCTGATCGACGTCGGCGGCAGACTCGGCCGCGTACAGGGTGCCGGCATTGTCGAAGCACAGACCGTTTGCCTTGCTGCCCTGCGCAAGTTCGGTGATCGTGCCCTGGCTGGCTATCTGCAAGAGATTGTTGCGGAAAAGGCCGGTGACACAGACGCCGTGTGTCCCGTGATATGGCTGGCGCGTGCCAGGCGCCCATCCATGCTGGCACCACAGGAATCGGTCACGATTCGGTGGTAGAGTTTCCGCAACGGTCGCGGTGTTGTCCTGGGGGATTTTGACGCGCGGACCGTTCAATCGCCTGCCACAACACAAAGGGTACGCCATGAATACCTGGAAGTCCTTCGTCTGTCGCATCTGCGCGACGCTTCTCCTGCTCGCTTCCGGCGCGGTGTCCGCGCAGACGGTATACGGCTTGTTCGGGCTGCCCAATCCCGATATCGGCAAGAAGCAGCTCGGCACGCTGGAGCCGACCACGGGCAACGTGGCGCTGCTTGGCAGCGCCTCATCCATAGATCCGGGCCAGGTGGCGACCACCACGGGCGCAACCGCCGTGGCGGTGGATGCCGGCCTTGTGTATTTCATCGGCCGCGACAGCACCAACACCGATTACATCTACACGGTTGACCAGGCCAGCGGTGCGCTGGTGACCCGCAAGACGTTCAGCGCCGGCGCGCCGGCCCCGATCTCCGCATTGACGGCTTCAAACACAATGGGGGTGTGGTACGACGAGCCCGCGCAGGTGCTGTATGCCCTGTTCATCGCGCCCGGTGGTGATCGCGAAGTGGTCAGTATTGATCCGACCACCGGCACCACCGTGTCGGTTTCCGGCGCCGTGGCAGGTGAGGCGCTGACCACGGCCGGTGGCGTGTTCACCGGTGACTCGACCGGGCAGCGCGTATTCTTCCTCGGCACGCCGGCCAGTGATGCGGCGCAGCTGTACATGGTGTCGACGGCCAATGGCAGTGTCACGCAGGTGCCACTGCAGGATTACGACGAGAGCACGGTGCAGGGCATCGAGTGGGACAGCAGTAGCGATACGCTGTGGTCCATTGTCAGCACCGGCCGTGACGGCGGCCGCGCTCTGGCCAGCATCGACACGACCTCCGGCGAAGTACTGGCCGATTTCGCGCCGCTGGACGGCGGCGACCCGATTGCCACCAGCAGCGGACTGATCGCGCTGGAGAAGCAGACGCAGAAACTGTTCTTCATCGGCCGCAACAGCAGCAGCCAGTGGAGCATCTACACCGTTGACCTGGGCGATGGCAGCGGTACGTCGCAGCCGATAGACAACAGCAATGTGCAGGCCAACGGCTATGCCGGCATCGAGGTGGTGCCGGGTCCGGAGCTGTCGCTGACCAAGGATGACGGCGGCGTCAGCGCCGTGCCGGGTGACACGGTCACCTATACGCTGACAGCCTCGAATGCGACGGGTACCGGCACCTCCAGCCAGACCGAGATCGTGGAGACGGTGCCGGCCAACACGGTATTCAACTCGGGCGCCAGCACGGCCGGCTGGAACTGCGTACCCGATGCGAGTGCCGGCTCCACCTGCACCCTGGCGCTGCCCGACCTGGCCTCCGGCGACAGCCACGCCTACAACTTCGCCGTCGATGTGCTCGACCCGGTATCTGCCGGCACCACCCAGATCAGCAACTCGGCCACGCTGCAGGCCTTCAATGCCCTGACCAGCGCCACGGCCAGTGACGTCACTCCGGTGACCTCGGCGGCGACGCTGACCCTGACCAAGACCGACGGCGACTTGACCGCCTTCCCCGGTGACACGGTTGCCTACACCCTGACCGCGGGCAACAGCGGCAACCAGGATGCGTCCAACGTGGTGTTGAGCGAGACCGTGCCGGCCAACAGTACGTTCAACGCCGGTGCCAGTACGTCGGGATGGTCGTGCTCGCCGGACGCGTCCGCCGGTTCCAGCTGCACGCTTGCCGTGGGTACCCTCAGCGGTGGCACGCAGTCCGGCTTCAGTTTCGCGGTCACGGTGGACAACCCGCTCGCCGCCGGTGCAACCCAGTTGAGCAACAGCGCTTCGGTCAGCGCCGACAACGCGGTGCAGGCCAACGCCAGCGACACCACGCCCGTCACCGCCACGCCGTCGCTGAATGTCTCGGCATCGGACGGCGGCATCACCGCCGCACCGGGCGATACCATCGTGTACGTCATCGCCTATGCCAACATCGGCAATCAGAATACGGCCGATGGCACCATCACCGCGACCTTGCCCGAGCAGACGGTATTTGATGCCGGTGCCAGCACACCCGGCTGGAACTGCAGCGGCTCGGGCACGGTGACCTGCGCACTCGACATCGGTGCGGTGGCTGGTGGCGGCGGCGGGGGCAACGTCAGCTTTGTCGTTGCGGTGAACGATCCGGTACTGGCCGACACCGCGTCAGTCAGTCTGGATGTCAGCTTCGATGCCTCCAATGCCAGTCCTGCCAGCGGCGGTGACAGCACCCCCATTGCTGCATCACCGAATCTGGCGCTGTTCAAGAGTGATGGCGATGTCAGCAGCGTGCCCGGCGAGCGCATCAGCTATACCCTGATCGCGCAGAACCAGGGCGACATGAATGCGTCCAATGCGGTGCTCACCGAAACCGTGCCGGCGCAGACGCAGTTCGATGCCGGAAACAGTTCGCCGGGCTGGTCGTGCGTGCCCGACAGCGGACCCGGTGCCACCTGCACGAACGATCTGGGCACCCTGGCCGGATCAGACTTCAAGGTGCGGCTGTTCGCGGTACGCGTGGACAATCCGGTCACGCCGGGCACCACCGAAATCAGCAATGATGCCAGCCTGGATGCCGACAATGCGCCGGCCGGGGACGTTGCCTCGGACACCACCCCGCTGGACGTCAGGCTGGATCTGGCCGTCGCCAAATCCGACGGCGGGGTCACGGTGCTTTCCGGCCAGCCGCTGGGCTACACGCTGACCTATGCCAACAACGGCACCCAGAACGCCAGTGGCGTGCAGCTCAACGAAACCGTGCCCGACAACACCACCTTCGACAGCGCCAACAGCAGTCCCGGGTGGAGTTGCGCCGACCAGGCGCCGGCCGGTACCGCCTGCGTGCTCACCATCGGTGCACTGAGTGCGGGCGACACTGGCGTGGCGACGTTCGGTGTGACGGTGGACGACCCGTTGCCCGGCGGTTCGGTCACACTCAGCAACACGGTCACGATCACGGATGATGGCAGCGCCGGCAGCGAAGCCACGCCAGCGGACAATACCGCCACCGAGGAAACGCCGGCCGAGCAGACCGCGCTGGACCTGAGCATCACCAAGTCCGGCACGCTGGACAAGAACACCGGCGTCATCGACTACACCATCACCGTCACCAACAGCGGCAACGTGACCGACAGCAGCGCGCATCTGCAGGACGCGCTGGACGATCCGGCGCTGGACAGCGCCTCGGCCGCCTGGGATTGTTCGTCATCCGGCGATGCCGATTGCGTGGCGACCGGCACCGGCCCGATCGACACCACTGTCTACCTCGGTCCCGGTGGCTCGCTGTCGGTACTGCTGAGCGTGCCACTGGTGCCCGGCACGCCCGCCGAGGAAATCTTCAACACGGCGACCATCGAGGCCACCACACCGTCCGATGACGTCAATCCAGGCAATAACAGCGCCACCGTGCGCGTGATCAAGTGCCTGTTCTGCGACGGCTTCGACCCGCCGCCAGGGGGGTAGTCGCTACGGCAACGCGTAAATCGTTCGGGTACGGACAGTCGTGTTACGGAGGATGCATGCAAAAATTGGAACAGTTTGCCACGGGACAAGCCGCGGTCATGCTGTGCTTGTTGTTGTCGACAGGTACAAGTCGGGCGCAGGGCCCGGAGCCCTTGCCCGAGCCGAATACTCGGCTGGCTGTTCAGGGCAGTGTCAATGCGCAGGCCATCCTGCCCAATGGCGACCTTGTCATTGGCGGCCGGTTTGCATTGGTCAACGGCGTGGCTTGTCATGATATTGCGCGGCTGAGACCAGACGGGAGGGTGGTGGCTGACTGGTGTCCTCGCCTCGACACATTTCTCGGTTTGGGAATTGAAGCGCTTGCTGCAGACGACAGAGGCAATGTTTTTGCGGGCGGTGTCGTGCAGCGGTTGGACGGTGACATTCGGGAAACCATCGTGAAACTCGATGATGTGACCGGGCATGTCATGCCGGATTGGAAGGGACCATACGTCTGGGGTTCCCATGAGCTTGTCACCGATACGAATGGGGATCTGTATGTTGCAGGTAACCTTTTGCCCTACTTCAGCGGGTTCGTGAAGGTCGATGGCATGACGGGCAAGGAGATCTGGAAGGTTGATTCCAATGGAACCGTCAACGCCATAGCGCTGGATTCCACGGGGTATGTCTATATAGGTGGTGATTTCTCAACGGTAGAAGACGAGCCACACATGAGCCTGGCAAGGGTGGATGCCGCGAGCGGCATTGTCGACGCCAATTGGAGTCCTTCGACCAATGGCAGAATCCGCTCCATGGCGGTGGACAGTGCGGGAAATGTTTTTCTTGGTGGCTACTTCAGTGAGGTCGGAGGAGAGCCGCACAAGAATCTGGGCAAGATCTCGGCGCTCACTGGCACGGTCGACTCGGACTGGAACCCATCCACCTACAATCTGGTGCGCGCCATGGCCACGGATGAAACCAATGGCGTTTACATTGCTGGCTTCGTCAATGATGACTCGTATCACAACATCGTCCGGCTGGATGCGGTCTCCGGCAACATTGATTCCGTTTTCGGTGCGCGTGCGGAGGGTTTGGTGAGCGCCATTGCCACCAGAAACAACAAGGTCTATGTCGGAGGATGGTTTCCAGCAGTCAACTCACACCCCTACAACGGCTGGGCCGCGCTGGACGAAACGGGCGAGCCATTTGCCGGTGGTGCCATCTGGAGGGCCGGTGGTATCGAAGCCATTGCCAGGCAGCCCGACGGCGGCACCCTCATCGGTGGCGTTTTTTCGCATGTGAACGGTGTGCCGCACCAGAACCTGCTGCGACTGAAGCCGGATGGCAGCGTTGATTCGGACTGGCCGACGTCAGTGAATGGCCGGGTGGACGACATCGCGGTGCAGCCCGACGGAGCCATCTATGTCGCTGGCTCTTTCGAAAGGGTCAATGGCAACAGCCACCCCTATCTGGTCAAGCTGTTCCCTGATGGCACTATTGACCCGGGTTGGAATTCCAATCCGAGCCAAGCTGTGTATACGATTTCTCTGGCGCCAAGCGGGGATCTCTATGTTGGTGGCTTATTTCGGGAAATTGGCGGCAAGTGGCGTTCTGGTATCGCACGCTTGTCGTCGGTGGATGGAACCGCCGACGATTGGGATCCGCAGGCTGAATATGGCCACGTTGCTGCTTTGGTCCAGGATGGCAAGGGGCATATCTATGCCGGTGGGTATTTCACTGGCATTGGTGGCAAGGATCGCCGCTACATTGCCCGATTGTCGACCAGCACGGGTCTGGCCGATAGCTGGAACCCGGCATCGGATGGGTATGTGTTTGATCTTGCCCTGGGTGCGGATGGGGCAGTGTTCGCCGGTGGATATTTCAGAACTATTGGCGGACTTGCACGGCGAAATCTTGCCAAGCTGACAACAGGTGCGAGCGGCGACGCGGACCCGAATTGGCACGCTGACACGAATGATGCAGTGTGGGCGGTTGCGGCGGATGGAACGGGGCGCATCCTTGTCGGTGGCGACTTCACCGCAATTGGTGGCCAGTCGCGCGGTCGTATTGCGAGAGTGTCGCAGTCGGACGGCAATGTCGACAGGGCCTGGCACCCATCAGCGGACGAAGAGGTGGCAAGCCTGTCTGCGGATGGCAAGGTTGTGTACGCCGGAGGCTACTTTACCCACATCGGTGGGCAATCACGGTGGATTATTGCGGCGCTGCCAGAAGCTGCAGGCGACTTCATTTTCCACAATGGGTTTGACACCGCGCCCTGAAGAGAAATCTCCGCACCGCCCCCCGGAAGAACGATCCGGAGGCCCGCAATAACGGGGTCAAACGGGGTCGCAAACGCAGGGTCAGGTTCACTTGACCCTGTTTTGACGTTCCACTGATGTGCGGTATAGACCACGTCACGCGACTACTCGAAGTCGTTGGCAAAAATCAGATCGCCGGGAGATTCAAAAGCGCCAATGTCGGTTTGCACTCCAGATGTGCGGGGAAAACCCGTGCCGCGCTCATCGGTCGACAAACCGAGCGGATTGGCGCCCGTGTCGATGGCCGCACTGCCCGCATTCAATGCATGGGTCATCACGCAAGCCGCTGTGCCGAGCTCCAGCGGGGGTCGCGCAACCCTGATCGGCCAAGGGGAGCAGGCCGGGCGCATCGCTGAAGATATTGGCCGTGTTGGCGCCGTTGACTTCCGCAGCGGAATCACCAAACAGGGAATGGCTGACATCGACGCTGCTGGTTCCATTTTCAGAAAAGATCCCGAGATTGCCTTCTGGCCCCCTGTTGCCGGCCAGAACACTGCTTTGCAAATTCAAGCGGCACTGTTGTAGCCATAAGCTCCACGCCGCCAGCACGAACGCACTGCTATTGCCGGTCAGGGTGCTATTGATCAAGCTGGCGCTGCCTGAATAGACAAACAGTCCGCCGCCAGGAGCCGAATCTCCCGAGCCGAATCCCGACACCGTGCTGTTGATCAAGTGACGTTGTTACTGACAACAACCCGCCACCACGGCCGAAGACTCCCGTGTCACATTACCGACAGCGTGCTGTTGGTCATTGTGGCGTTGCCATTGGTAACACACAGCCCGCCGCCAATGGCAAAAGTTCCCGCGATAAATTACCCGACACCGTGCTGTTGATCAAGATGGCGTTGCCATTGACGGTCATTCCGCCGCCAGAGCCCGTAGATCCTGCGGTCGAATTGCCCGATAACGTGCTGTTGGTCAAGGTCGCGCTCCCATTGCCAACATACAGTCCGCCGCCGGGGGCATTCATTCCGGCAGTCCTGTTGCCAGATACGGTGCTGTTGCGCAACTTGAGTTCACCCCGGGTACAAACTGCGCCGCCCTCGCCTGTGCCCGATGCGCAAGTGGCGACAGGCGGCGCCATCCTCCGAAGTGTAACCCTGCACCAGGATCAGGTTTTCCAGGCTCAGGGGCTGGCCCGCTGTGATGACGCCAAAAATGCGCGAGCTGTTATTGCCGCTAATGGTTTGACCAGCCGCCGGAGCGGCAATACTCAGCGCCCCGGTGATATCGATCTGGCCGGTAGTCAGCGTGATGGTACCAAGCCCGGCAGCGAAGGATATCTGATCGGTCCGGCCGTGGTGTTGGCTTGAGTGACCGCGTGGCGTAGGCTGCCAGAACCGCTATCGGCGTTCGTGGTGACGTTGAAAGTTGCCGCGAACGGAACCGGCCAGAGCAAGGGAAATGGCGGCGACCAGGAGTTGAACCGTGGGTCGGTCGGTCATGGCATGATCCCTCCGGAAAGGCAACTTGGCAAAAATCGGGCCTGCCTCGGCACGCGTACTATCAAACGGATGGCACAGTAGCATGAAAGAAAAGCGGAGCAACAACGGGGCCCAGGAATCCGCTCTCGGGTTCACTTCTTCTGATTTGCACGTGACACTGAATTCGATCTTCAAGACGCTTGAAGAGGCAACGTGTCAGTTGGCCCGCAATCAAGTCCTGGTTGCCTGGAGATGAGCATGTCGCGGGATCAAACGTTCAAGCTGGGAGCCCGCCTGTTGGGGTTCTACTTTGTGGTTCTTGGCCTTGTCGCTCTCCCCGGGGCTGTCGCCTCATGGGAGGCCGCGCAGAACCCACAGATGCCGCATCCATGGTTGTATGTCGCGTCGGCACTTGCGCAGGCAACGCTCACTCTGGCTGCCGGCGTGTATCTGCTATTGCGCTATCGAATCGCGAGCGAACAGTTGACAGAGAAGACAGTTGAGCCGGGCCCAGGCGCGATGGGTGTTGGCCTGAAGCTGATCGGTATCTATTTCACTGTACTGGGTCTGGGCGGCGTGGCCTCGGCCTTGGGTTCATCCGTCGTTGGCGCGGCCAGCTGGGCTTACCTGCTGTCGGAATGGGGCAGGCCATTGGTGTGGCTGGGACTTGGCAGCGTGCTTGTGCTGCATACCGGGAGAATCGTTCGCCTGCTCGGACGGCACGAATCCGGCTGAGGTGTGGGGTCCGTTTGAGCTCATTCGGGTTCGGCGGGCAGCATGGCGGACGCCTGCATGACAAGCGATTGCGCACGCCGGGTTGGCTGCCTTGCCAACTCAGATGCGGGCGCTTTGCGGTTTCACCGGCTGCTCCATGGGAATGTACTCCCGGATGTAGCGATTGGCATGGTAGATCGAGATGAGCTTCTCGACGACCAGAGCGACGCCGAAGAAGCCCGCGGTGACCCACTGCGCTTGGTCGCCGGATTCGATGGCCTGTGTGACAAAAAGGATCACGTTGAAGATCAGGAATGCCTCCACCACAAAATCCCCGATGCCGAGAAAGGGGTGGCGTGTATAGAAATAGCCGCCGCCCGGGAGCCAGATCGACATCTTCATGGCGTCGCCCATTTCCTTGAAGGCGAGCCGGCAGCCGGGGCACTGCCAGGTGCCCGCTTTCAACAGGCTCGTGCATCGAGGGCACATGTGCTGTCGGCCCGACTTCCCGGGATTGGCTTCGAAGCGCATGTCCCGAAAGAACTGCTTGATCCGGCGTCGCTCCGCGCCGGCCATGTACAGAAACAGTTCCTGCTTGCCGTTGCCAAAGCGCACCGCAAGGTGACGGCCCTTGACGCGGATATCCCGACAGTCGGTGTAGCGGATCTCGGCGATGGAGTCCCGGTATTCGTAGCTTTGCGTGGCAGGTACGTGCAGGATGCGCCGGTCGGTGACCACCAGCAGCGCACGGTTGATGTAGAACACGATCCAGCCCGTGGTGAGCTGTTCGAATATTGGCGTCGGCGAGCAGGCGGTTGTCAACCAATGCACCCGTTCGTCTTTCTCCAGAAAGTGCGCCAGCTGCGGCAGCTTGGCCAGCAACTTGCGCTGGCGCTTCTCGAGCCGACTCTTGTGTTTGCCCCTGTGATCGGCAAATGCCACCGGCGCATCAAGCCATTGCGGAAGATCTGTAGTCCGGGTAGCGTCCATGTTGGCCTCGTTTGTTGTTTTTGCTTGCAACGACGGAACCTGCCACGCATACGCGCGACAGATGATCATGTGATTTTCCCCTGCGTTGACCTTAGACGAGTCTGACGACAGCCGCAAGGAACAGCCGCGTCAGACTGATCCGCGCACGCTTGTATTGCGCATGATCCGGAGAGCCGGCTTGCCGGCGCAAAGACACGAGCGGGCTTCACGGCTCCGCACCAGGGCCGGTTCTCATCCCGCCCAGTGTGGCTACTCATTCTTGCATGGCTGTCACGGTCTGCGTACTACCTGCTGCAACCTGCGTACATCGAACAGACTATTTTGCCTGGGGGTTGAATCAGTCGTCGCGCCGGATTCCCATATGCTGCGGTTGGTCCCCATCCGAAGGTTGAAATTCACTGTTCCCTTCTGAGTTCGCGCACCTGGGCGTAGGCCGCATTGATTTGCCTGGATTTCTCTTCGGCCATGAGTTGGAATTCGCGGCCAAGTGTTGAAACCTTGTCCGGGTGATATTTGCGTATCAGATGCTTGTAGGCTTGCGCGGCTTCTTCCAGCGTGGCTGATTCTGACACCCCCAAGGTCTTGTACCAGGGGGCCACGCTGTGGACATCAGGTGGCCTGCGCGCGTGGTGCTCTTGCTGATCGGCCGTGTGCCAGCTCTCACTGCCGTAGCTGTCCGGCTTGTCCTGGTGCCGGGGTTCCGAGCCCTTGCTCAGGGCCGTCATCAGGCTGCTTACGCACCAGTATCCCAGGAGACTGCCGCCAATGACGACAATCACGATGTCCGTGCTCATGACTGCAGCCCTTCAATCTTCGCCTTGTAGGTGCGAAGCATACCGAACATCGGGTCATCCTCGTCATGCATCTGCATGTGCGCCTCGACCTTTGCGATCAGTTCCCCAATGAAGACATCAAGCTGCGCTGGCGGCAACACGCTGCATGCAATATCCAGCGCGTCGCGCCCCGCGCAGGAGCGCATGGTCAGCTTGCGGTACGCATTGATGGCAAATGGTGCACACAAGAGGCTGTCGGCTGCCAGTAGCCAGAACTGCTTCGTTGCCAGGGCGTAGCAGTGCCTGTGCCGCCAGATCTGGATCAGCTGCAAACAGATGAGCGCGTAAGTGCAGGCCAGGGCAGCCAGCAGCCCCATGTTGCCGGAAAAGACAAGTGCGGCGGGTACCAGCAGGATGACGGCTACCAGCAATGCGAAGGCCAGCCCCTGCTCAATGCCGGGTTTCAGCCAGGGCGGGTCAAAAGCATGATCGCCCACTTCAATTGAAGCAGTCGGGGACCAGGCCGCTCTGAGTACCGGCGCATGGGGCGCAAAAAGCTTGGGCACCCATACCGAGCGGCCCAGGAGCAGCCATCGCGTACCGGCCATCTTGTACCGCCACGCTTGGCGCTCGGTGTGGAACGTGACTTCGTCTGCATACAGCAGGTTGACGGAGTCAAACACGTAGAAGGCGACGATGCCGACGATCAGCTGCCACTCCCAGGACATGTTCAGGCTTTCTTGCCAAACATCTTCCTGATTGCGGCACCCGCCGCAGCAAGACCCGCCAGCAGAAACTTCCATCCCGCCGCGAGTGCGGCACCTATGACCGAGAAGAAGCCCTTTTTCGTGGCAACCGCAGCAGCGCCACCGGCGATGAGTGCTGCCAGGCCGTATTCAGCTACCTTGTCACCGGGCTTGTATTGGGCGTAACGTTTGCCGTCGGCGAACTGGTAACCACTGACAACTTTCTTGAACTGGCCTATTGCCGTGTCCAGACTTTGCGGGTCTGCTGCCACAGTCACCGACATGACGCCCGTGCGGCCCAGAACCCTCGTGTTGTAATTGGCGACAGGGTTCCCGGTCTTGTCGTCTTTGGCCAGAAAGGCCCATTCCAGCAAGTGTGATTTCTCGTCATACTGCGGTTTGAAACGCCAGCCCACAATACTCAAGGTGCCCCAGCCTTTCTTTCGTCTTACCTTGTTGCTCTGCTCGGTTCCTTCCTTTACCGATTGCAGTAGCGAATCGGCATCAATTTTCTCGTTGTCCTTGATGTAGCCGGTATCGTTGAATTCGAAAGTGGCGAACCAGCTCAGGTCCTTTGGCGCCAGGAGATACTCGTCGCCGTTTGCTATGTTTTCCGTCATGGTCATGAAACGGGCGGTATCCTTGCTGCCCAGGAAAGCATATCCGTCCGGTATTCGAATACTGCCGATGTCACCCAAATCAGCCGTGGCAGGTCCGACCTGCCAGTCCAGCGACGAAAGGTCGGGCGGGGCAGCAGCCCGCGCGCTCGCAGCGAGTATCAAGACAAGCGCAGCCGCAAGCCATCGTGTGATATTCATTTCGTTTCCCCTCAGTGGAATCGCAATCCAGGTCGAATTCTAACCCGAAGCCAAAGGTTCGGGTAAGCGGCGGGCACCTCATCGAATACAGCCGTGGCAGCTTCATTCAATCGAACATAATGATGTAATGACCAAGGCAAAAACTGTAATGGGCTACCTCAAAGGCATTCTGCAGGTTTCAGATGCATTTTTGAACCTGAAAACCACTCATGGATGATCGCTGGGTATTGCAGGCTGCGGAAAGACTCGATTGGCGGGCTTGCCGCGAAACCTGTGTTCGCCTTCGTGGGCCGGACCACGATCCTCGTCAGCGCGGGCGTCGCTTCGCTGGCACGCACCTGGCGCTGCGCTGGAGATGCACGCCGGCACAGCTTGCAGGAAGAACAAGCAGTCAAGAATCGTTTGTGCAAAACAGCGTCCGGCAAAACGGGATCAGCGGCGTTTCCCTGTTGCACTGCGGTCATGCTGATCCGGGGGCAGAACAGGTATTGCTACGGCGCGCCGTCGAAGCCATCGGCGAAGATCACGGAAATCTGGATAGCCTTGAGCACGTTGTCCGTTGTGAAGGCGTTGACGACCACTGCCGCGTCGCGGACGGCGATAGTTCCCGGTGCGGACATGGTGCCCGTGCCGCCGTCGCCCGTCGCGTCAATCACGGTCGTGCTCGGACATGCGCTGCCCCCGGTGCTGCAGGTCGAAGGTGAAGCGAGCGCCGCGATCCGGGTCACGACGTTGGCGGTGGACTCTGCCACGAACAGATTGCCGCCGTTGTCTATGCCCAGACCGATCGGCCTGCTGGCCGGGGCGATCTCGGTGATCGTGCCACCGCTGGTGATCTGGAAGACGTTGTCGCTGAAGTAACCGGTGACATAGACAGAGCCAGCGCCGTCCACGGCCACGAATCGGGGGAAGTCGAGGATGTTGCCGCCGCCGTCTCCGTCGGAGCCGATGATCTGGCTGATGGCGCAAGGCGTGCCGCCCGTACTGCAGCTTGTTGGCGTGTCAATCCTGAAGACGTTGTCCGATGCGTAACCCACCACGAGGACGTCCCCGGCGTTGTCGATGCCCAGGGCGCCCACCTGGCTCAAGGTGTGGCTACCGTCGCCGCTCGCATCCATGATCTGAGTGATCGTGCACGGGGTTCCGCCTGTCGAGCAGGACCCGGGCGTGTTGATCTTGAACACGTTGTCCGAGCCGAAGCCACCGCCGACATAGATGTTGCCGCCGGCATCGGCCACAACGGCAAGGGGTGTGTCCAGGGTGTTCCCGTTGCCATCCCCGCTGGCGTCCATGATCTGGGTGATGGCGCAGGGGCTGCCGCCGGTGTTGCAATTGCCGGCGCCGGGATCGGCAATGCGGAAGACGTTGTTGCTGAATTGGCCCGTGACGTAGACGTTGTCGCTGCTATCGACAGCAAGCCCCTGCGCACGATCCAGGGCGTGGGTGCCATCGCCGGACGCATCCATGATCTGGGTGATCGCGCCGCCGGGCGTGATCTTGAATACATTGCTGTTGCTCAGGCCGGCAGCGTACACATTGCCCAGCGAATCGATGGCAAGGCCGGCGCCGCCGACGTAGCCGTGAGTGCCATCGCCGTTGCTGGTGAGGATTTCAGTGGTCTGTGCTTGCGCAGCCAGGCAAGCCGAAACAGACAGGAGGAAAAGCGCGACGCTCTTGCGGAGATGCATGGAGGCCCCCTTGCAAGGCTTCCCGGATGGGCCGGGAAGTAGTGGGGGAGTAGTACCACCCATCACTGCAGCGGTCAACACGAAGCCCTGGGGGAGCAGGCCAGTTCATTACGTCTCCGGTATGGCCTCCATCGCCCGGGGGCGAATTGCCTCCGGACGATGGAGAGAGGCTTTCACCGTTTGCCGGGACGACGCTCAGAAGCGGTAGCCGAAGCTGATACCGAAGACCAGCGGGTTCACTTTGGCCGTGCCCACCTTGGCGCCGTTGACATGAACGTCACCGCGAATGTCCATCCAGCGCATGTCGGCAGTGAACAGCCATGCCGGCGAAATCCTGACGTCCACGCCGGCATGGGCCGCAGCACCCCAGCTGTCGTCGATTTTCACCTTGGCACCCTGCAACGGGCCGGTACCCCGGGTATCGAAGAAGCGCGTGTAGTTGATGCCGGCTCCCACGAACGGCGAAACCTTGCCGTCTGCAATGAAGTGGTAATTGACGCCGACGGTGGGTGGCAGTTGCCTGGTGCTTGCCGCCTTCACGCCATCCAGCCGCACATCGTGCTTGAACGGCAGGGCAGCAAGCAGATCCACGCTCCAGTTGGGCGTAACCATGTATTCAAGGCTTATTGTCGGCTTGGTGTCGCTGCCGATATCCGCCTTCATGCCGGCCAGTCGACCATTGTTCGAGGCAGGGTCGACAACGTGTGCACCGAAGTGGACCACCCAGGGGTTTTCAGTCGCATGCACTGTCGCAACCGAGCCAAGGCCGAGGCATGCGGTGACAAGCAGGGGCAGAAGGGCTTTCATGATGTTGTCCTCGAGAGGGGGGAGTTGTTGCTGGGAATAGTGTGCGCAAAGGCGACACGCGACGTATTGACCGCGGTCAATTCCGGGCAGCTTTTTTCGAGCAGCTGGTGGCACCATTCCCCTGCCTGCGGCAGCAGCCTGAGCTGGCTCGATGGAGCGCCACCATCCGGGGCGCGCCGGGAGCGACCGCCTGCGAAACGCAAGCTCCGGGCGGCGATTTGCCCGGCCCGGTCAACGCCATGGCGTTGCCGGAATGGTATTGTCGAAGGGTCGATCAGGGCATGGGGTATGCTGGTTTGCGGTATTTCAGGGCAGTATCGCGATTGATGCCTGCCGGATCTGCCCAGGTTCAAGTCATCTGTCGAGGCGCATGAGAATGGCTGACACGCGGGCAGCTGATCGGAGTCACTGGTCATCGTCGCAGCAGCATCCGGGCTGGTGTGGGGAATAAGTGGTCAGGGCCATTTTTCATTGGCTTATCTGGCCGGAAACCGCGTCCACCGACGAGTGTTTGGCTTACAACCAGAACGGTGACTGGTGCGATCCTCGCACCCATTTGAAACGCAACGGGAGACGGTCTGACTGTAATGTGGCACGACTCTCACCGGCAACGGGGAGACGGGTTACTATGGCCCACTTGACAGGGGCGGCGAAATGGTGACCCCTTTGTTCTGAAGTTCACTGCGACCCCTTTGTTCTGTGCTATATACGTCTGCCAGAACTCCACTTCG
>CAVTJF010000021.1:0-16632 GCA_963734945.1 uncultured Gammaproteobacteria bacterium | reverse complement strand
ACCCTCGGCACCATCTGGCAGCGTTCGGAGCAGGGCGGAAAGAAACAGGATCGCCGCTCGCATCTGCTCATACTTGCTCTTGTTGGCGTGGCCATGTTCGCGGCTTTCTACTTTGTCAACGCCGTGCGCGGCGCAACGATCAATTGGCACCAGCATCTGCTTTTCTGGCTGGGGGTGGGGCTGATGTTTGCCGGGCTTGCCTTTCGCTGGTACGCGATCCGTGCCCTGGGCCGCTTCTTCACACGGGATGTGTCCACGCGATCGGGCCAGACCGTGGTGGACAGCGGCCCGTACCGGCTGATTCGGCACCCCTCGTATTCCGGCTCGCTGCTGATGTTTCTCGGTACCGGCCTGGCCATGACCAATTGGGCAAGCCTGCTTGCACTGCTGCTCGGCGCGGGCATCGGATTTGCCTACCGGGTCCGGGTGGAAGAGCAGGTGCTGTGTGCGGAACTGGGCGAGCCCTATCGTGCCTACATGCAGCGCACCCACCGATTCATCCCGTTCCTCTGGTGAACTTGCCGGCGTTCCGCAGCATGTGCTGCTTCAGCGTGGGCCTAGTGGTAGCTGCCCAGTCCAATCACGCCGAAACAGGCAGCCACCAGAAGCAATGCCACTGCCACAACGGAGGCCAGGCCCAGCAGCAGGCCACTGCCGGTTTTTGAATGGCCTTTGCCGTACATGAGCACGGCCAGACCGATAATGATCAGTTCGGGCAGGAAAAGCCCCAGGGGAGCAAAGGCCATAAGCAGCAGAGGATGCCCGATGACGGCAATCAGCCAGGCATAGGCAATGCCGGCACCCAGCGACCCCGGTTTGGCCGGTTGCTGCGAGTCGTGCGGATCATCCGTTTGCGGTGGCGGCGGTGCTGCCGGTTCCGAGCCGTGCGTGGTCTCACTCATGTCGTCTCTTCCTCGAGCGTGCGGCTGTGATCGATTTCCATGCGCAGTCTGGCCAAGCGGTCGGCAAGGTCATCGCGATAGAACAGGTTGAAGGTATCGAACGGAATAATCCTGCCGTCGGGTTGGGCGATATGTACGCACGATTTCTTGACCGCACGCAGATCAAAGCTGTGGGCGTCGATGAACTGCATGATCAGTACGCGGAATACGTTGTCATAGCCCAGACCTTGCGGCGCTTGCACTTGCGGCAGACAGCACAACAGGTCAGACAGTGAGCCGGCCTGCGAGTCGGGTGAGTGATTGGTGGCGAAAAGCTCGAACACATGCTTGCGCAGCGCCTCGTCCCGTTCCACGACGATGGTATTTCGGCCCTTGGAAACCAGGGTCTCCGGCGATACGAATCGGGTCAGCGGTACAACATCGTCGCCCAGTTTCAATGCGTAGGCCATCGCCAGGCAGTCCGGGTTGCAGGGCACTGGAATGATGTCGTCGGGTTGAAACAGATCGGATTGCTCGAGTATGCGACGCCGTACCTCGGAAAGAGTCAGGCGGTCGGTTTCCGGGTCGTAATTCTGCAAACGGCCAGCGGCTTGAATGGGTTGCACGGTAACGCCGCGCACGCACGGCTGCTGCAGGGCGAAGTCGATGATGTCGCCCAGCTCGCCATCGTTCAGGCCTTTCTTGACGGTGACCACCAGGGTGGTGGAGATGTTGTGGCGATTGAGGTGTTCCAGGGCCTTCAGACGGATGTCGCGCAGGTTCGCGCCGCGCAGATCCTGGTGCACCTCGTCACGCAGGGAGTCAAACTGGAGATAGAGTTCGAATCCGGGCATGTAGTCGGCCAGGCGCGCGGCGAACTCGGGTTCCCTGGCGATGCGCAGGCCATTGGTGTTGACCATCAGGTGCCGGATCGGCCGGTTCCTGGCGGCGTCCAGAATCTCGAAGAATTGCGGGTGCAGTGTCGGCTCGCCGCCGGAAATCTGAACCACATCCGGTTCACCTTCGTTGGCAACAACGGCGTCGAGCATGAAGGTGATGCTTGCAAGATCGCGGAAGCCGCGCCGATGAGGCCCGCTATCCGCGTAGCAGATGGGGCAGCGCAGGTTGCAGTGGTCGGTGACTTCGATCAGGGTCAGGCAACTGTGCTGCATGTGCTCCGGGCAGAGACCGCAGTCGTAGGGACAGCCCCATTTCTGTTCGGTATTGAAGCGCTGCGGCAGTTCCGGGGGCTTGATGAACACCTCGCGGCACTTGCGGTAGTAGTCGGCATCATCGGAAATCAGAACGCGTGAGCGACCATGATGCGGGCACCATTTCTCCAGGTACACGCAATCGTTCTTGATCAGTACCTTGGCCTCCACCCGGCGCAGGCAGTCGCCGCATATCGACACAGCGCTGTCGTAGAACAGGTACGGCCTTACCTTGGTGCCCATCGAGCGCTCCTGCCCAGAAACATGACCCGCGAGACTCGCGGGAGGTCACGGGCATAGTAGACCAGGCCGGCCAGGCAAAGGTATTGCAGCCCGCTGAGGCCTCCGGGCCAGGCGTAGAACACCGGCTTGATGAATTCCACAAGCAGGCGGAATGCGAGATAGCCGATCATGAATGCACGAAAGCGGTCGCCGGGCACACTGAATGCCGGTTTTCGCCAGTGGATCCAGGCGTAGAGCGCCATCAGGAAGGCAATCTCGTAGAGCTGGGTCGGATGCCGGGCCAGGCCATCACCAAAATCAACGCCCCAGGGCAAGGCCGTTGGCAGGCCGTAGGTATGATCTCCGAGCCCCGCCAGGAAGCAGCCAATCCGACCGATGCACATGCCGGCGGTCAGCGGCAATACAAACAGGTCACCGGTGGATTGCCGCACACCGGCCGCCATCTTGCTCAGTTCCACCCCGATCAGACCACCCAGCAGGGCCCCGATGATGGATTTTCCGGCCAGCAACTGCCGCCAATCGGGAAAGTCGGCGAACGCTGTCAGCGGATCATCCACCCAGTACGAGAATTTCGCACCCAGGGCAGCCCCGACAACGGCGCCGATGGCAATCATCGCCGCATGGTCGCTGTCGGCAAGAGGTGTGGAAGCCTGGCGCCGTCGTTGCCACAGGAACAGCTGAAAACCGACCGAATAGGCCAGTACTTCGAACAGCGTGTGCAGGCCCACTGGCGACATGGCGGGCAGGGTTCAATCCCGGCACGATGCGTCGAGGGGGCGGCGAGAGACGCCCCGTGATGTCAAGTCAGGCCAGGTCCGACAGGATATTTTCATGCGCCCGATTGTAGCCTCTGCACCGGTTCTGGTGGACACTGCGGCGACTCGGATTTACAATTGCATCCCGCCCGACACCCCATTCCCGCGAGCGCATCCAGGCCTCCTCATGAAGCCTGAACGCGCCGCTGCACCTAGATAAGGCGGCCCTATGAATCCAGCCCTGCTGGTACTTGAAGATGGCAACGTGTTCCGCGGACGCGCCGTGGGCGCCAGCGGCTGCACCGTGGGCGAGGTGGTTTTCAATACCGCCATGACCGGCTATCAGGAGATCCTCACCGATCCGTCCTATGCGCGGCAGCTGGTCACACTGACCTCGGCGCATGTCGGCAACACCGGCTGCAACGACGTTGATGTCGAGTCGGACCGGATCCAGGCTGCGGGGCTGATCGTGCGCGATGTGCCGCGCCTGCCGTCGAGCTGGCGTCAACAGCAGAGCCTGCCCGACTATCTGCGTGAAGGTGGTGTAGTTGCCATTTCCGATATCGATACCCGGCGCCTGACCCGCATCCTCAGGGACAAGGGTTCGCTGAAAGGCTGCATCATGGCGGGCGAGGCGATTGACGAAGCCGATGCGCTGGCTCGTGCGCGCGCCTTTCCGGGGCTGGACGGCATGGATCTGGCCAGCGAAGTGAGTATCGGCGAAGCCCGCGACTGGCGCGCCGGCAGCTACGATCTGGATGCGCAGACCTTTGCGCAACCCGCGACGCAATTTGACGTGGTTGCCTACGATTTCGGGGTCAAGCGCAACATCCTGCGCCTGCTGGCCGATGCCGGCTGCCGCATCCACCTGGTGCCGGCGCGGACCCCGGCAGCGGACGTGCTGGCCATGCAGCCCGACGGCGTCTTCCTGTCCAACGGCCCCGGCGACCCGGCGGCTTGCGATTACGCCATCTCGGCTACCCGGACACTGATTGACAGCGGTATCCCCCTGTTCGGCATCTGTCTTGGCCACCAGCTCATGGCGCTGGCGCTGGGTGCGAAGACCCTGAAGATGAAGTTCGGCCACCACGGCGCCAATCATCCGGTCAAGGATCTGCAAGACGGGCGCGTACTGATCACCAGCCAGAATCACGGCTTTGCCGTCGACCCCGACAGCCTGCCCGCCAACGCCCAGGTAACCCACCGCTCCCTGTTCGACGGCTCCCTGCAAGGCTTCCGCCTCCAAGACCGCCCCGCATTCTGTTTTCAGGGCCACCCCGAAGCCAGCCCGGGTCCTCATGATATCCGGTATCTGTTCGAGCGATTTACAGGAGCGGTTTTATCCGCGAAGGACGCCAAAAGCGCAAAAAAGAGCTAGAAACAGGGGCAAATGAAGTACACGGACATGTTGCAGGGCAGGGTGTCCATGAAGAAGGCGAAGACGGCAAGGGCGAGGGTGAAAGCGTGGCACAGGAACTGTTGACTTGTTTGCCAAGGAGGCGCGGACATGAACGAAAATACGTCAAGGCGGGTGATCGGGTGTGCGGTGCGTGTCAGCAAGGAACTCGGACATGGATTCCTGGAGAAAGTATATGAACAGGCGCTGGCGATGGAACTTGCAGAAGACGGGATCCGGTTTGAGGGCAGAGGCTGCTGCCAGTTCGATATCGGGGACGAGTGATTTCTGAATATTGTTGTGACTTTCTCTGTAAACGGCGAGCTGTTGCTGGAATTGAAAGCAGTATCGCGACTGACTCCAATTCATGAGGCTCAATTGATGAATTATCTGAAGGCAACCGGCGTCACTGTTGGCTTGTTGCTGAATTTTGGAAGGCCAAAACTGGGTATCAAGCGAATCGTCAACAACTACGACGATGGATCCGTCATCTGATTCTCGACTGCTTTTCTTCGCGTCCTTCGCGTCCTTTGCGGAAAATTAGCTGTTATGCCAAAACGCACCGACATCAAATCCATTCTCATCATCGGCGCCGGTCCCATCGTGATCGGGCAGGCCTGTGAATTCGATTATTCGGGAGCGCAGGCATGCAAGGCGCTGCGTGAGGAGGGTTTCCGGGTGATCCTGGTCAATTCCAATCCGGCCACCATCATGACCGATCCGGAAATGGCCGACGCGGTCTACATCGAGCCGATCACCTGGTCGATGGTGGCGCGCATCATCGAGAAGGAACGGCCCGATGCGCTGCTGCCGACCATGGGCGGGCAGACCGGGCTGAACTGCGCGCTGGAACTGGCCGACGAGGGCGTGCTGGAAAAATACGGTGTGGAGCTGATTGGCGCGTCGCGCGACGCCATTCGCCTGGCTGAAGATCGCGAGCTGTTTCGCAACGCCATGACCGAGATCGGTCTGGATTCGCCGCGCTCGGAAATGGTGGGCAGCCTGGAGCAGGCCTGGGACGCGCAGACACGCATGGGCTTTCCGACCATCATCCGCCCCTCGTTCACCATGGGTGGCTCCGGCGGCGGCATCGCCTACAACCGCGAGGAGTTCGAGGCCATCGTCAAGAACGGTCTCGAGCTTTCACCGGTGCACCAGGTGCTGGTGGAGGAGTCGGTGCTCGGCTGGAAAGAGTTCGAGATGGAAGTGGTGCGCGACCACGCCGACAACTGCATCATCGTGTGCTCGATCGAGAACTTCGATCCGATGGGCGTGCATACCGGTGATTCGATCACGGTGGCGCCGGCACAGACCCTGACAGACAAGGAATACCAGCGCATGCGTGATGCGTCGCTGGCGGTGCTGCGCAAGGTGGGCGTCGACACCGGCGGGTCCAACGTGCAGTTCGGCGTGAACCCGGAAAACGGTCGCGTGGTGGTGATCGAGATGAATCCGCGGGTGTCACGCTCGTCCGCGCTGGCATCCAAGGCCACCGGTTTCCCCATCGCCAAGGTCGCGGCCAAGCTGGCGGTGGGCTACACCCTGGACGAACTGGACAACGAAATCACCGGCGGCCTGACGCCGGCATCGTTCGAGCCGGCGCTGGACTACGTGGTCACCAAGATTCCGCGCTTTGCCTTCGAGAAGTTCCCGGCCACCGATTCGCGTCTGACCACGCAGATGAAATCGGTGGGCGAGGTGATGGCCATCGGTCGCAGCATGCACGAGTCGCTGCAAAAGGCGCTGCGTGGCCTGGAGACCGGCAAGAACGGCCTGGATCCGACCGGCCTTGAGCTGGACAGCGAAGAGGATCTTGCCACCATGCGGCGCGAAATGCGCCAGCCCGGTGCCGAGCGGATCTTCTATGTCGGCGATGCCTTCCGCGCCGGTCTGACTCTGCAGCGGGTGCATGAGCTGACCGCCATCGACCCGTGGTTCCTCGCAGTGATCGAGGACATCATCCAGGCCGAGGGCGAGGTGTCCTCGCAGGGCCTTTCCGCACTGGATGCCGAGCGCATGCTGCAGCTCAAGCGCCTCGGCTTCTCCGACTTGCGGCTGGCCGATCTGCTCGAGACCGATCAGGCTGCCGTGCGTCACTTGCGTCAGACCCTGGGTGTGCGGCCGGTCTACAAGCGGGTCGACTCCTGTGCGGCCGAATTTGCCACCAGCACGGCCTACATGTACTCGACCTACGAGGAGGAGTGCGAGTCGCAGCCATCCGACCGACGCAAGATCATGGTCCTTGGTGGCGGCCCCAACCGCATCGGCCAGGGCATCGAATTCGACTACTGCTGCGTGCATGCCTCGCTGGCACTGCGCGAGGCCGGCTACGAGACCATCATGGTCAACTGCAATCCGGAGACCGTGTCCACCGACTACGACACATCGGATCGCCTGTACTTCGAACCGCTCACGCTTGAAGACGTGCTGGAGATTGTCGACAAGGAAAAGCCCGAGGGCGTGATCGTGCAGTTCGGCGGGCAGACGCCGCTGAAGCTGGCGCGCGAGCTGGAGGCGGCCGGCGTGCCGATCATCGGCACCAGTCCCGATTCGATCGACCTGGCTGAAGACCGGGAGCGTTTCCAGCAGATGATCGAGCGCCTGGGTCTGAGGCAGCCGCCCAACCGCATTGCCCGCAGTGCCGAGGAGGCCCTGACCCTGGCGCGCGAGATCGGCTATCCGATGGTGGTACGCCCCAGCTACGTGCTGGGTGGGCGCGCCATGGAAATCGTCTATGCCGATGAAGATCTGGAACGCTATATCCGCGAGGCGGTGCGGGTGTCGGAATCCTCGCCGGTTCTGCTGGACCGCTTTCTCGATCATGCCGTGGAGGTGGATGTCGACATCATCGCCGACAGCGACGGTGGCGTCCTTATCGGCGGCATCATGGAGCATATCGAGGAGGCCGGCGTTCACTCGGGTGATTCCTCGTGCTCGCTGCCGCCGTATTCGCTGCCAGCGGAAATCCAGGACGAATTGCGTCGTCAAGTCGCTGCAATGGCAGCGGAATTGAAAGTTGTCGGCCTCATGAATACCCAGTTTGCGGTGCAGGGCGACAACGTGTTTATACTGGAGGTCAACCCGCGTGCGTCACGCACGGTGCCTTTCGTATCGAAGGCGACCGGGGTGCCGCTGGCCCGGATAGCGGCCCTCTGCATGGCGGGCATCAGCTTGCAGAAGCAGGGAACCACGCGCGAGGTGGTTCCGAAATACTATTCGGTCAAAGAGGCGATATTCCCCTTTTTGAAATTTCACAATGTCGACCCCATACTCGGGCCGGAGATGCGTTCGACCGGTGAGGTCATGGGCGTGGCGCGCGACTTCGGCGGCGCCTTCGGCCGCGCGCACGAAGCGGCGGGTATTCGCCGGCCGCCACCGGGCAAGGTGTTCGTGTCGGTGCGCGACGGCGACAAGAGCCGCCTGCTGCCGATAGCGCGCGACATTCTGGAGCGTGGCTACGGTCTGGTGGGCACGCACGGCACAGCCGACTATCTCAATGACCAGGGTGTGCAGTGCGCGCACATCAACAAGGTCATGGAAGGGCGGCCGCACATTGTGGACCTGATCAAGAACGGCGAGATCGTCTACATCGTCAACACAACCGAGGGCCGGCAGGCCATTGCCGACTCGTTTTCCATTCGTCGTGAGGCACTGCATCAGCGCGTCACGTACTCGACCACCATCGCAGGCGCACGCGCACTGCTGCATTCGCTGGACAGCCGCGATGGCATGCAGGTGCACAGCCTGCAGGAATTGCACAAGGAGCTACAGGAATGAATCGTCCCCCGCTGACCAAGGCTGGTGCGGAGCGGCTGCGCACCGAACTCGATCGCCTCAAGCGCGAGGAACGCCCGCGCATCATCGAGGCCATTGCCGAAGCACGCGCACACGGTGACCTGAAGGAAAATGCCGAGTACCACGCCGCGCGCGAGCAGCAGAGTTTCACGGAAGGTCGCATCAAGGAAATCGAGAGCACGCTCTCGCATGCCCAGATCATTGATGTTGCCACCTTGAAAGCCGCACCCAAGGTGGTTTTCGGCGCCACCGTGGAGCTGTTTGACGAGGACACCGAGAAAGAGGTGACCTACCACATCGTCGGCGACCTGGAAGCGGACATCAAGCACGGACGCATTGCCGTCAGTTCGCCGATCGCGCGTGCGCTGATCGGCAAGTCCGAGGGCGACAGCTTCGAGTTCACTGCGCCCAATGGCAGCAAGAGCTACGAAATTGTCGAAGTGCGATACGGGCCTGCTGATTGATTTCCTTCCGCAATCTGGGCCTGCGACGCGGGCCACGACTGCTTTTCTCCGGTCTTGATGCAGCCATCCATGCCGGATGGAAGCTGGCCGTGGTGGGACGCAACGGTTGCGGCAAGTCCAGCCTCTTCGCGGCCATCCAGGGTGAGCTGGACAGCGATGCAGGCAGCATCGATCTGCCGGCCAATGTTCGCCTGGCCTCGGTGGCCCAGGAGGCGCCCGCCTTGCCGGAGCCGGCCCTGGATTACGTGCTCATGGGGGACGAACAAGCCTCGGCGGCCGTGCTTGCCGCCGAACAGGCCGAGGCCGACGGTGATCATCATGCCGCTGCCACGGCCCACCAGCAGATCGAGTCCCTGAACGCCTACGATGCCAGGGCGCGCGCCGGCAAGCTTATGCACGGTCTCGGGTTTGCGCCCGACACGCACACGCGTGCAGTTGCCGAATTTTCGGGTGGCTGGCGCGTGCGCCTGAATCTGGCGCGCGCCTTGATGGCACCCTCCGACCTGCTGTTGCTGGACGAGCCCACCAACCACCTGGATCTGGATGCCGTGTTGTGGCTGGAGCAATGGTTGCGCCGCTACCCCGGTGTGCTGATGGTGATCTCGCATGATCGCGAGTTTCTGGATGCGATTGCCACGCACACCCTGCATCTCGACAAGGGGCAGGGCACCCTCTACAACGGCAACTACAGCGCGTTCGAGCGCCAGCGTGCCGAGCAGCTGCATCAGCAGCAGGCCAGCCATGAGCGCGAGCAGGCCGAGCGCGCGCATCTCAAGGCGTTCATCGACCGCTTCGGTGCCAAGGCGACCAAGGCGCGGCAGGCGCAATCACGCGTCAAGCGTCTGCAAAAGCTGGCCGGTACCGAGGCGGTACGTATCGAGCGGCCCTTCCACTTCCGTTTTCCGCAGCCGGCGCGCGTGCCCCAGTCGATGCTGAAGATCCTCGACGGCACCGCCGGCTATCCGAACGAGGCCGACAACGCACCGGCCTCCCCCGGAGGTGGCGGCAGGGATCAAGCGCCCGGGTCACAGGCGCACATCATCCTGGAGCACGTCAAACTGGGCCTTGAGCCGGGCGACCGCATCGGCCTGCTGGGCGTCAACGGCGCCGGCAAGAGCACCCTGGTGCGCACGCTGGTGGGCGATCTTCCCTTGCTTGCCGGTTCACGCACCGCGCACAAGGACCTGGATATCGGCTATTTTGCCCAGCACACCGTCGAGGCGCTGGAGTCCGGCACCAGCGCATTCGAGCACCTGCGGCAAATGGCTCCAGACGAGGGCGCGCAGCCGTTGCGCGACTGGCTCGGTCGCTGGAACTTTGCCGGTGATCGCGCCTTCGAGGATGTCGACAATTTCTCCGGAGGCGAGCGCGCTCGCCTGGCGCTGGCCCTGATCGCCTGGCACAAGCCCAACCTGCTGCTTCTGGACGAACCCACCAACCACCTGGACATGGACATGCGCGAGGCGCTGGCCGAGGCGCTCAACGAATACGATGGTGCGCTGGTGCTTGTTTCGCATGACCGTCATCTGCTGGGCCTGGTATGCGACGATTTCTGGCATGTGGCCGGCGGCCGCGTGCAGGCTTTCGATGGCGATCTGGACGACTACGCCGAATGGTCGCGCAAGCACAATGCGCAGCCTGCTTCGGGCAGCAAGGCGCGCAAGACCCGCAGCAAGCCGAGTGGCCCGTCGCGGCAGCAGTTGAAGCAGTGGCGCCAGCTGCAGCGGACCCTGGAGAAGCAGGTCAGCCAGATTGACGTGAAGCTCAGCGAGATCGAGCAGCACCTTGCCGACCCGGAAACCTGGCAGCAGGCCACCGCCGAGCTGGCAGACCTGGGCCGGCAGCAGACGGCCTTGCGTGCCGACAAGGAACGGCTGGAAATCCAGTGGCTTGAAGTCGGCGAACAGATCGAGCAGGCCGAGGCATGAAACGCCTGCATGTCCTTTTGCCGCAAAGGGACCGCGCCTGCATCGATGCCGATGCGCGAACCCGCCTGGCCCGAGCCGATCGTGCGGAGAACGGCGATCGCGGGCATCTGCATATGCTCGGCGAACTGTTCGACTGGCCCGGCACATCGCTGCCGGCCGGGGCCCTGACGCGGGAGCAGGCCGCACAGGATGCGGGGCAGGATGTATGGCTGTGCGCCGAGCCGGCCTGGGTGGAGGCCGACATCAACGGCGCCCGCATGATGGCCTGCGGCAACCTCGAGATGGACAGGGACGAAGCCGAACGGTTTGCCGCCACCCTGCGGCCTGTCCTCGGCGACATGGGCGTGCTGCTGGAGCTGACCTCGGCGGGACGCTGGCATGCGCGCCTCCCGGCCGGGGCCCGGCCGCCGTCGTTCGCGGCGCCCGATCAGGTGCTTGGAGATGATCTGCTGCGGCATCTTGATGGTGAAGGCGAGATGCGCCGCTGGCGGGCCCTGTTCACCACCGTGCAGACCGAACTGCACCAGCACCCTGCCAATGCCCTGCGTCGTCAACGCGGCCAGCGACCATTCAATGCCCTGTGGTTCTGGGGCGGTGGCAGCTTGCCCGCCTGGGTCAGGAGCGGCCTGGAAAGCGTATTCAGTGACGACCTGCTCGTGCAGGCCCTGGCCTCGCGCGCCGGCGCCGCGGTCGTGCCGCTGGCGCGGTTTGACCAGGCCGGCGACAGGCTCGCCGGGGAAACAATGCTTGATCTCGGCCAGCATGCCCTCGAGGGCGAGGCCTGGCGTCAATTGTTCGGCATGCTCGACCAGCGTCGTGTCGGCGAGCTGCATCTGCTGTTTGCCAGCGGCGAACGGTATCGCTTGAAGCGCAGCCATCGCTGGCGTTTCTGGCGTCGCGGCGCATGACCGAACCGCTCATTCGCCAGCGAGAGAGCGCGGCGGGCGAAATCGACTGGCCATCCGATGTGCCGCCCATTCTGCGACGGCTGTACGCGGCGCGGGGGATTCGCCATTCCGCGCAGGTGGATCACCGCCTGGCACGGCTGATGCGCCCCGATGGGCTGACCGGGCTGGAGCGGGCGGCCAGCCTGCTTGAGCAGGCGATCGCGCAGCAGCAATCCATCCTTGTCATCGGCGACTACGATTGCGATGGCGCCACCGGGTGCGCGGTGGCCGTTCGCGGCCTGCGCATGCTGGGGGCGCAAGCTGTCGATTTCGCCGTGCCGGACAGGCGCCGGCACGGCTACGGCCTCAGTCCTTCGCTGCTCGATTCCCTCGCCGTGATGCCGGATCTGGTGGTGACGGTCGACAACGGCATTGCCGCCCATGCAGGAGTGGCTGAAGCGCGTCGGCGGGGCGCGCGGGTCATCATCACCGACCATCATCTGCCCGCGGCCACGCTTCCCGAGGCCGATGCCATCGTCAACCCCAACCTTCCCGAGGACGGCTTTGCCAGCAAGGCCCTGGCCGGTGTCGGCGTCATGTTCTATGTGTTGCTGGCGTTGCGGGCACGACTGGACAGCAAGGCCGATCTGGCCAGCCTGCTGGATCTGGTCGCGCTGGGCACCGTCGCCGACATGGTGCCGCTGGACGACAACAACCGAATTCTGGTGGCGGCGGGTCTGCGGCGCATGCGTGGTGGCAGGGCCTGCGCCGGCGTGCGGGCACTGGCTGAAGCCGCGCAGCGAAGCCTGGACACCCTCAGCAGTGCCGATATCGGATTCGCCCTGGCGCCACGCCTCAATGCGGCCGGGCGCCTCACGAACATGCGCCTGGGCATCGAGTGCCTGCTCAGTGACGATGCAGCGGCGGCTGCCGACATGGCGCAGCAACTGTCGGCCATCAACCAGGAACGCCGGGAACTGCAGGCGGACATGCTCGCCGAGGCCGAATCGATCGTCGACAGCCTTTCAGAGCGCAGTGGCGATGGTGTGGTGGTGTTCCAGCCCCACTGGCATCCGGGTGTGGTCGGGCTGGTTGCTTCCCGCCTCAAGGACCGGCTGCATCGACCGGTAGTGGCGTTTGCACCCGCGGGCAATGACGATGGCATGCTGCGCGGTTCGGCGCGCTCGATTGCCGGAGTACATGTGCGCGATGTGCTGGTGGCCGTGGCCGCCCGGTCTCCCGACCTGATACCCCGCTTTGGCGGGCATGCGATGGCGGCGGGCCTGGAGCTGGCGCAGGCGGACCTTGCCCGGTTCACGGAACATTTCGATACGGTGATTGGTGAGCTGATCGACGACGATGTGCGTCAGGCCGTGCTCTGGACCGACGGCGCCTTGCCCGCCGCCGAGATCAGCATGCACTCGGCACAGGCCGTGCGCGAGGCGGGTCCGTGGGGTCAGGCCTTCCCGCTGCCACTGTTCGACAATGTGTTTGTATGTGAGCAGCAACGCAGCATGGGGCAGGGTGGCCGCCATCGTCGTCTGAGCCTGCGCGACCCGCGCAGCAACCGGGTGCACGAGGCGGTGATGTTCCATGCCGGTTCGGATCTGCCCATGCAGACTCCGCTCCGCGTGGTCTACGAATTGACCGTCAATGAATGGAATGGGCGGCAGAACCTGCAATTGCTTCTTCGGCATGTCACACAGGCAGTATGATCATGTCTGTTGCCAAGCCACGGAGATACCCATGATCAGAGTTATTGACGACCTGCCGGCCGGTGCCGTCGGCTTCAGCGCCATTGGTGTGGTGACCCAGGAAGACTACGAGGACACGATCATGCCCGCGGTGGCCGCGGTCATCGCCATGGGCGAAGGGCTGCGTCTGCTGTACCACTTCGGGCCCGAATTCGAGCGCTTCGACAGCGGTGCACTGTGGGAAGACGCGATCCTCGGCTACCGGCACGCCTTTGAATGGAACCGCATTGCCGTGGTCTCGGATATCGAGTGGATCGGTTTCGCCGTGCGCGCCATGCACTGGATGCTGCCCGGCAAGGTGCGCCTGTATCCCGAGGCGCAAATGGCCGATGCCCGCGCCTGGCTCAGCGAACCCCACAAAGACGATTGAACGAAAAACGCGGGTAGGGTGCTGCTGAGCGCAGCGAAGCGCACCAGGGCATGGTTGATCACGGGCGACGAAAAAACTTTTTGCGGAAGGGGGGGGGAGGGGTTGTAGAGCCGAAGTTTGTGCGTGCCCGGGTGGCGGCGGCCGGAAGCAGACATCTGCTCTTTGGCGCAGCAGGACCGCGAGGCTTGTCAGGTGCACGGGAATCTGCTCTGATGCATCCATGAACTTCGCTTTCGCCAGCACTGACTCACGCGCCGCCTGCTCTGCATGCTGCGCTCATATGGCGTTCGCCAACAATAATCGCGTGAACAATCCGACCGCACATCGGTGGGCCCGCGCGTAGCTGCAACTTTCAATACACGCATTCGAAGGCCCGCCCAGCGCGGGCCTTCGCCGTTTTTGCGCTGCAGATTTTCAATCAAGAGGATGCATCATGTGTTCGATACTGGGGATATTCGATCTGGCTGCCGGGGATGACCTGGCCGCGCTGCGGCGGCGCGCGCTGGCGCTCTCGACGAGACAGCGTCATCGCGGTCCGGACTGGAGCGGGGTGCATGCCGACGCGGGTGCGATTCTGGTCCACGAGCGGCTGGGCATTGTCGATCCGGTCGTGGCGCGCAGCCGCTGGTGTCGCGTGATGGCAATCTGGTGCTGGCGGTCAATGGTGAAATCTACAACCACACGCAGTTGCGCGAGGGGCTGAGTTTCGATTTCACCAGCGGCTCGGATTGCGAAGTCATCAATGCGCTGTATCGCGAGGGAGGTAGTGAGTTTCTGTCACGCATCAACGGCATCTTTGCCTTCGCCTTGTGGGATCGGGCCGCGCAACGCTACCTGATTGCCCGCGATCCGTTTGGCGTGTGTCCCTTGTACTGGGGGCATGATGATGCGGGTCGCCTGCATGTGGCATCGGAAATGAAGGCGCTCGTCGACACCTGCGCCGATGTCGCCGCATTCCCGCCCGGGCACGTGTATGACAGCCGCGATGGCGCGTTGCGGCGCTGGTACCACAAGCCCTGGCGCGAGCATGCGGCGACACGGGGCAGGGCGGTCTCGCCGGCCGACCTGCGGCAGGCGCTGGAGCAGGCCGTGCATCGTCAGTTGATGAGTGATGTGCCCTACGGGGTGTTGTTGTCCGGCGGCCTGGATTCGTCGCTGGTAGCCGCTTTGCGGCGCAGTACGCGCGCCAGAGAGTCGAGGACGGTGATCGCAGCGAAGCCTGGTGGCCACGGCTGCATTCCTTTGCCATTGGCCTTGAAGGCTCACCCGACCTGGTGGCGGCCGAGCGTGCTGCCGGGGCCATCGGCACTGTGCATCACGGTTTCGTCTACAGCGTGCAGGAGGGCCTGGATGCCATTCCCGAGGTGATCCGTTCTGTCGAGACCTACGACGTGACGACGATCCGCGCATCGACACCGATGTACCTGCTGGCCAGGCGCATCAAGGCCATGGGCGTCAAGATGGTGCTCTCCGGTCAAGGCTTGGACGAGATCTTTGGTGGCCACCTGTACTTTCACAAGGCACCCGATGCCGGGCCTTCCATGAGGGTCCGTGGGCAAGCTGGACGCCCTGCACAGCTACGACTGCCTGCGCGCCAACAAGTCGATGATGGCCTGGGGCGTGGAGGCGTGCGTCCCGTTCCTGGACTCGCCTTTGTCGATCTCGCCATGGCATGGATGCGGCGCACAAGATGGCCGGCCCGGACCGAATCGAGAAGGCGGTATTGCGTGAGGCCTTTTCCGGGGTGCTCCCGATGAGATCCTGTGGCGGCAGAGCTACAGTTCAGTGACCGCGTGGGCTACGGCTGGATCGATTCGCTCAAGGCGCACGCCGAGTCCGTCGTCAGCGAGCGCGAGCTGGCCAGCGCCGCAACCCGATTCCTGCACAACCCCCCGCAAACCCGGGAGGCGCTGTGGTACCGACGCCTGTTCGACGAGTGCTTCCCCGGCGCTGCCTGCGCCGCCACCGTCCCCGGCGGCAAGTCCATTGCCTGCTCCACACCCGAGGCGCTGGCCGCAAATCGTGCTTCGCCGCGGCGGCCGAACCGTAGGGCCGGGCCGTGGCGGGGGTGCACCGAGGGGCGTCTTGATGCGCCGCCGTCCCGCTTGCGACGGTCGGATAGCCGTCCGCTGCGGCTGGCGCCGATTCCGGAACATGTCGATTCGCGTTTTCTGTCGGCAGAAGACAAAGCGTTTCGCGCCCTGGGGGCGCGAAACCTGGTTGCCCCGGGGTCGAGGGCAGATCCCACGCCGCCCGGCAGGAGCGGATGCCACAAGGCAGCCGCGCGCCAGCAGGTCAAATTTGCTATGCTGGCCTGCTTTGTCACAATACGAGCTCGCTAGGGGCAAAACACCATGACCGAGACCAATCCATTGCATGCGCAGATTGCGGACCTTCAGGGCCGTGTCGAGTCGCTCAGGGGGTATCTTTGACTACCCGATCAAGAAAGAACGTCTTGAAGAGGTAGATCGCGAGCTGGAAAGTCCCGATGTATGGGACGACCCGCAGCGCGCACAGGACCTGGGCCGCGAACGCGCCCGCCTGGACGAGGTGGTGAGCGGTATCGAGCAGATTTCCTCGGCACTGGGCGAGGCGGACGAACTGCTGGATCTGGCGGATGCCGATGATGACGAAGCCACCGTGCAGGCGGTGAGAGCCGATGTGGCCGAGCTGGAGAAACGGGTCGGCAAGCTGGAGTTCCAGCGCATGTTCTCCGGCGACATGGACGCCAACAACGCCTTTGTCGACATCCAGGCCGGTGCCGGCGGCACCGAGGCCCAGGACTGGGCCGAGATGCTCCTGCGCATGTACCTGTATTTCTTCGAGCACCGCGGCTGGAAGACCGAGTTGCTGGAGGTCATCCGGCGGCGACGTGGCCGGCATCAAGTCGGCGACCTTCCGCATTGAAGGCGACTACGCCTACGGCTGGACCAAGACCGAGATCGGTG
>CAVTJF010000020.1:0-90682 GCA_963734945.1 uncultured Gammaproteobacteria bacterium | reverse complement strand
CGGAGCGGCAGAAGCAATCTGCTCCACTGCCATGAGCCGGGTTCAACTGAACTGATCCGGGCATTCCTCGTGGAACGGAGACACGCCTGCACGACACGAGCAGGCTGGATTGGGGTGACTGCTACTGATCCGGCGCCTGCTCATCCGGTGGCGGCGGACGCGGCAAAATCGGAGGAGGTGTGCCAAATTTCCTGGCTTGCGCTGCCCTCAGCCTACGGAAAAACATGCTGGCGTCCTGGTCAATCAAGGCCCATTCACCGCTGTCGTAGCCGGCAAAGTGCTTGTAAAGGTAGTCCGATGCCCGGCTGTCGCCCAGCAAGTAGGCCACGCGGAGGTAGGACGCGGCAGCATATTTGTCCGCATATTTGTGCGGAGGCATCTTGGATTCGGACAGACCATACAAGGCATAGACCGAGCCACCCATCTCGGCCTTTGTCAAATAGCCAATGCCCTCCGGCCGCTGACCCTGTTTGAGCAAGATCGTGCCATACAGGCCCATCGCCACCAAGTCACCCTGATCCGCTGCCTTGCGCAGCCTGGCCTGATCGAGGCTGTCCATGTTCTGCAATTGTTCCCGGGTGGGAAATCCTCGGCTCGCCATCCACATCGCCTCGGCAGTGGACCGCGCAGCAAACGGGCTGTCTTCAGAACAATCGGAGCACTCATAGTCCGACTTGAGCCTCTGAAGCGATGAAGCAACCGGCTCAGCACTTGCAGGAGTTTGCATTCTCCTGACCGGCGCAGAAGTCGATGCAGAACTTTTGCTTACCGCCGAATGGCTCGTGCTGGAAGTTGGTGCAACCCGCACCGCAAGGGCGTGAGTCTCGGTCTGCGCGGGTGTAAGAGTACGATGGCCCCACCATGCCCACATGAGTATCGCAACAACGACTGTCAACGCGATGCCAATTGCCTTGCGCATCAAGGTGTGCACCCGTGCGTATCCATCTGATCCCACCATACTGCGCACTGAGCAGCATCTTGAACCAAGTTCCACTTTTTATTGAACGAATTATCAGGATCCATCATGGCAATTAGTGAGTGTGGAATAAGATCGGTCAAATCCAATCCAGCCATAGCCAATGCATTCCACGAGGTTTGCATACCCGTCGACGAATTGATCTCTCGTGCAACCTGTATCAAGGAGAGGGGGTGTCAAGACGGCTTGTGAAAATGGCACGAAAATTCTTCTGCGGGATGCAGGAGCGCAGTGAAATTTTGCATCACGGTCTCGGACGAAGCACCGGAATTCGAGAAGTGCAGAATACGGATTGCGTCGTATTGCACCCGAACCATCGCTACGATGAAAAATGATCAAAGGTCTGCGCGTGCAGTGCGGGCGTGGCGGCCAGCACGCTGCGGGTGGCGAGGTTCAGCTCGGCACCGTCGAGATCGGTAATGATGCCGCCGGCTTCGCGCACGATCACGGCCAGCGCGGCGATATCGAGGATGTTGACGTCCGATTCGATGACGATGTCCAGCGCACCTTGCGCCAGCAGGTGGTAATGGCAGAAGTCGCCCAGCCCTCGTGTGCGCTCGACCTGCTGTATCAGCTTGCCCAATGCGGCCCAGCGCGGCCCGGCGGCCAGCGTCTTCACGTTGCCGATCGACAACGAGGCGGTGGCCAGATCGGCGTTGTCGGCAACCGACAGGCGACCGCCATCACTCCAGGCTCCGCCACCCCGGCGTGCCCACAGGGTTTCCCCGTACACCGGCGCGCTGGACACGCCCAGCACCAGTTCGCCGTCAACCATAAGCGCGATCTGGGTGGAGAAGAACGGTGTGCGGCGCACGAAGCTGCGGGTGCCGTCGAGCGGGTCCACCAGCCAGCGTACCGGACTGTCGCCGATGAGGCCTTGCTCTTCGCCATCGATGGCATGATCGGGATAGTGGCTGCCGATGATCCGCCGAATGACGTGTTCGGCCTCGCGGTCAGCCAGGGTGACGGGCGTGGCGTCGGGCTTGATCTCGGCTTCGACACCGGCATGCCAGTAGTGCATCAGCACCTCGGCCGCCGCGTCCGCTGCCTCGCGCGCGACGGCAAGTGCCTGGTCGAGATCCGGGGTCACGGCAGGGTGGGCAGCACGAGTGACCCCCCGGCGCGCAGCAGCACGCTGCCATCGGCCTGGCGCTGGCCCAGGTAGCGCAGCGCTTCCTGCGTCTGCAGGTCGTTCGGATCACGGGCACGCAGGCGCGCATCGAGTGTGTAGCCGGTGGGCAATGCGGAAAGGCTGCCGTTGATGGTCAGCGGCCCATGCCCGTCGTCGCGGATCTCGCCATGCACGGTGGGAGGGGAAGGCTCGGAGAAGCGCATGTTGATGGTACCCAGATGCGCCTCGGCCGCGCCCCTGACCCCCACGTCATCCCAGCGGCCGGTGCCATCCAGCGACACGAACCAGGCATTGCGAATGCGTGCCTCGCGTGCACTGAGATGCAGACGACCCTGCAGGCGCAGCGAGGGCAGCCCCAGCGTGCCCTGCAGCACCGAGCCGGGCAGTTGCACCTGCGCATCGCGCACAACGATCAGGCCATCCATGTGTCGGGTCACCTCACCGTGCCCCGCGATATCGGCACCCTTGATGCGTGCCTGCACGCGAACGTCACCGTGCAGCAAGGGCAACACCTCGGTCCGCCATGCCAGCGCACCCAGCGGCTGGCCGGCAATGCTGGCCTGCGCGGCGCGACCATCCCACATGCTGCCGCTGATGTCAGTCAGTTGCAGGGCGGGCACGCGCGGCGCCACCAGCTTCCAGGCCAGGCGCGCGGGCATCGTCCAGGCAACCACGGCGGCGATGGCCAGCAGCAACAGAAACACGGCCAGGAACAGCTTCAGTACGCGCATGCTCACGGCTCGCTCAGGGTCAGACGCACATTGACCTGCCCGGTCCCTGCGGCCCGATCCAGCGACAGATCGTCGGCGCTTATTCCATAGTGCCGCTTGAGATCGGACAGCCACGCCATGAGCACGTCGAAGTCTGCGGCCTTGTATTCCAGCCGGATTCGCTTGTTGTCCAGCGGCTCGATACGCCTGATTTTTGGTCCCAGCCCGGCCTTGCGCGCACTGGCGTCAGCCAGCGCCAGCAGGGATTGGCCCTGGCGACGCGCACCACCGGTCTGGTCGCGCTGGCGCAGATTCTTCAGTTGCGGTTCGGCCTGCTGCAGGAATGCCAGGTCCTGCTGCCGCGCGGAAAGTTGTGCCAGCAGATCCTGGCGCGCTCGACTGAGCGGATGCCAGATCAGGGCCCAGCCCAGAAGCAGCACGCAGATCACGGCGCCGCCAGCGAGAATGCGCTGCTCGCGCGGCTCGCGTGCATCCCAGGCATGGCGAAGGCTCGCTCGATTCATGCGCCCGCCCCGCTCATGCTCAGACGACCTTCCACACCATCGCTGCCGGGTGTGGCCGCCGTCAGTTCCACCTGAACCCCCGGCAGTGTGGCCAGACGTTCGCGCAATCGATCGAGATTGCCGAGACTGGGTGCGCGCACCGACAGTTCCAGCGTCTTGTTGCGGTATTCCAGCCCGAGCACGTCCAGACGAAAATCATGACTGGCCAGAATCGGCGCCGCCTGCGACAGGAGCGCCAGCAGCGCCTGATCCTGGCTGCTGCCACCAAGGCGCGCCAATTCGCTGCGTACCCGCGCCACAGGATCGGGCACGGGCGGCGAATCGGGAAACAGGCTGGCATAGCGCTGTTGCACCAGCGTCTCGGCCTGGGCATTGGCCGAGCGCAGCCGCAACACGGACGTCATCTGGCCGACCAGGCCAATGAGGATCGCCACGCCAAGCAGCAGGGCTGCCATGCGCCACAGGCGGCGCTGCGGCGCGCGGCGATGGCGTGCCGCAAAATCGCCCGCCAGCAGGTTCAGACCCGAATCAGTCGCCAGACCGCGCACCAGCACGTCACTGGCTGTCGAAGGCTGGTGCAAGCGCCAGTGACGCGCCGCGGGCATGTCGGGCACGCTGCTGCCGCCGACCGGGAACAGCTGCAGCGCCTCATCTTCAGCAAGCCATTGCGGCAATTCCTCGACAGCACAGGCAAAGCCGAGCGCTGCCGAGCGTCGAACCAGACACTGCCCGTCTTCGAGCAAGGCCGACACGCCGTCGCCCTCGAGCGGAATGGCCAGCGTATCCGGCAGCATCAGGTCCGCGGCAACGCCCGCAGACAGCAACTTTTCGCGCCAGGCCTGCATGCGCTCGCGGGCCACCACGGCAACGGCGTGCTGACCATCCTCGCGTCGCGGCCCGGCCACAAAATGCAGCGTCTCGACGTCGTCGAGCACACGGTCTTCCAAAGCATACGGCAGCACCTGGGCCAGTCGCGCCGCACTGCCGGGCGGCAGAGTCGCATGCAGCAGGAGCACATCGGCGCCCGGCACCAGCACCACCACCTGTCCTGCCGATTGCAGCGCTGCCGAGGGTGGTGCACCCTCGCCATGCAAGCCGCGATCCGGCTGCCACCAGGACAGCGCACCTTCGGCGTTTATTCGTATCAGCAGTCGCTCATTCATCGCCTGCAGATTCTACGCACAATTGCATTGCCGCGCTTCCCCTGCGTGTGCGCAGCTCACAATGCACACAGCCTGCCGTCTCGTGTGCGCCACCGCCAAAGGCGCTGACGCCGTGGCCCGGGACAGGCAGTCGGCGCACCGGCGCTCTCAGGATCCGCCCTGATCGCGCTGCAGGACCCGAACACCCGCCTGTCGTTGCAGCAGGCTGCTGTAGACAAACTGGATGGCATCCAGGTCGATGATGGCGCGTGCACGGAAATAGTGGCTGGTCACACCCAGGTCCCGGCCCTGTTCAGCGGAGAGACTGACCCCGGCCTTGCGCAATTCGGCCAGCACCTTGTCGGTACTGCCCCAGTGGGCATGTCCGTCCTGGTGGATCCGGGCGGCAAGCGGCCGGGTGATGCCCTGGTTCAGGCTCATCAGCACGGGAATGCTGGCGGTGTTCAGATTGAGCCGGGTCGCTGTGGGCAGGACGCACACGTAGGGCCGCAGGCGGTCCCAGGCATGTGCGTCGACCCCGGCCACCAGACGCAGCTCGCTGGCATCGACAAACATCTGGTTGGCGGCAAGGTAGGCTGGCGTGCGCGCCAGGTAGTTGCCATCGTCTGCGCCGCGTTCGCTGCGCCCCGGATCGGGGCTGATCCAGTCCACCGCGGCATCGGCGATGTCGGGCGACAACTGCAGTACCAGCAAGAGACGCTGGAAGCGCTTCACCCACAGGCTCTGTATCACGCCGTCTTGATACAGATTGTTGAGATTGAAGCAGCCGTTGAGGTCATTCATGCTGGCGCGGATGCTGCCACCGGGAACGGGCGTGGGCGGCAAGGGCATGGCCCAGATGTCGTCGTTGGCATCCATGGCGCCCTGCTCCTTGTCCTTGACCAGCACCTGCGCCGCGTAGGCCTCCAGCCCGCGTGCGTAGGCCTGTGCCTGCATCGCCCGCAGCTGGTTGCGGGTGCGCGCCCCGGACAACTGGCCATCATCCAGCAGGGCCGCAATCAGCAGGGTCGCCAATGCCACCACCAGCAGTGCCACGAGCAGGGCCACGCCGGTCTGCCTGCGACGATTGATCGGCCCGCTCATGGCGATATCACCGGCTTCGCCTGCGCCGAGGCCAGTTCCACCACGCGGCGGATCTCGCCCATCGACTCGAAACGGATGCGGAATTCCACCGCTCGCGGCAGGGCAGCCGGATCGGCATTTTTCCGGTCTGCGGGTGGCCAGCGCCGAACCCAGTTTCCCGCGTGATCCAGGTAGCGCAGCTCGAAGCCACGAATTTGTTCATCCATGTGCCGCTGGATCAGGCCGCTGTCATCGGGACGATCAAGCACCGCGTAGCGCCCGCGCACCAGCGCCTTGTTGTCGACAAACCACACCACCCGCTCCAGCGCGCTGGCGGTGGACTGCAATTCGCTGGCGATGCCCATGCGGGTGAAGGCGATGCGGCCCTGGTCCCCGACCAGGCCTGGACGGCGGCCGCCAGGCCCGGCACGCACTGGCCGATCGACGGCGGTGGCAAGGTCGCGTGCGAGAAAATCAACGCTGCGCTGGACGGCTGCAAAGTCCTTCTGCTCCAGCGCCAGATGCTGGCGAGTGTCGGTTACCGCGCTCAGTCCGGCCCATGCCAGCGCCGAGGCCAGCGCGAATACGGCCACCGCAACCAGCAGTTCGATCAGACTGAAGCCGGTGCCCGGATGTTTCACTGTGTCTCGTCCAGCTGGTTGCCCTCGAAACCGTCCATGACCCACACCGGCGTGGCCCCCTTTCCCGGATCGGCGCCCGGCTCATATACCGATACCTGCAGCCGACGAATACCCGCCGCCGGCGTCGCCTTGACCTCCATGCGCCAGGGCCATTGGCGACCGGCCAGACGACTGCTGCCGTCGCTGCGACCCGTGGGCGGCAGACCCGGCTTCAGACGCAGGTCGGCAAGGGCGTTGGCCGCCACCCAGCCGGCCAGGCTGCGCTGGCGCAGGCTGTCGAAGGTCCGGGTTTCCCGGCTGGCGGTCCGTGTCAGCGCAACCAGCGCGACGGCCAGCACCACCAGCGCCACCAGCACCTCCAGCAGGGTGAAGCCGCGCATGCGGCGGTCAGGGCGTGCGCTGTACATGGCGAAGCTCGGTCTGGGTATCAACATGGCCGATGATGACAAAGCGCTGATCGGCGCCGCGTGCTTCCAGCTCGGCCGTGAACGGGGTCATTTCGCCCGACGCCATGCAGGCCAGTTGCGGACGCCTGGCGGCCTGGTCATCGCTTGACTGCGACTGCGGCACCTGCTGGTTCTCGCGCTTCACGATCAGGCGCATGTTGGCGGGCAGTCGATGGGCAGCGAGGGCGTCCTGGTCCTCGATGGGCTGCCACTGGCCGGCCACGCGTTGCAGGAACTGGTAACCGCCATCCTGGGTCTGTACCAGCCCTGTGCTGCGACCGTTCAGCAGTGCTGTTTCGCAGGCGTAGTCGATATGCGACTGCAAACGCCTGGCCTCGCGCTCCAGATCCCGGTTGCCGCCCAGACCGGACAGGCCGATGCCCACTACCAGTGCCACGATGGCGATGATCGCTACCGCGACCAGGACCTCGATGAGGGTAAACCCGGCCCTGTGGTACGGCAGTGGCATGGGTGGAATGGCCGCTCAGTCCTGCCAGTTGCCGATGTCGGCGGCCTCGCCTTCACCACCCGGCCGACCGTCACTGCCCAGGGTGTACACGTCCACCTTGCCATGCACGCCGGGGTTCAGATACAGAAAGGGTCGTCCCCAGGGGTCCTTGGGCAACTGGTCAAGATACGGCCCCTTCCAGTTGGCACCTTCGGGCAGACCCGCCGGCTTCTGCACCAGCGCCTTCAGCCCCTGGCTCGAATCCGGGTAGGCAAAATTGTCCAGGTGATACAGGTTGAGCGCTGTCATGATCGACTGGATACCCTGCCTGGCAGCCGTCTGGCGCGCCTGGCCGGGACGGTCCATCACCCGCGGCACGACCACGGCGGCGAGGATGGCCAGGATCACCACCACCACCAGTACCTCGATCAGGGTGAAGCCGGGGGAACCACGGCGACGGCCGGTTGAACGGAATGACTTGTGCATGAGATTCACGGATCGTGGTTGAATGTGCGGTTTCCAGATGGCGATCATAACAGGCGATGAAGCAATCCCCGCAGTCCGACCGCAATGCAGCGCTGGCCACGCGCGACCTGGCGCACGTGTGGCATCCATGCACGCAAATGCACGACCACGAACACATTCCGCTATTGCCCATCGTGCGCGGCGAAGGCGTATGGCTGCACGACGCCAACGGACGCCGCTATCTCGATTGCATCAGTTCATGGTGGGTCAACCTGTTCGGCCATGCCAACCCGCACATCGCCAACGCCCTGGCCGAGCAGGCGCGCACACTGGAGCATGTGATCTTCGCCGGCTGCACGCATGAGCCGGCCGTCGAACTGGCAGAGCGACTGGTGCAGGTCACGCCGCCGGGCCTGAACCGGGTGTTCTACGCCGACAACGGCTCGGCGGCGGTGGAGATCGCACTGAAAATGAGCTTCCACTACTGGCTCAATCAGGGCCGGGGCGAGCGCCACCGCTTCATTGCATTGAGTGGCGGCTATCACGGTGAAACCCTGGGCGCGCTGTCGGTCAGCGACGTGGCGCTGTACCGCCAGACTTATGCGCCGCTGCTGCTGGAGCCGATCCTGGCGCCGTCGCCGGATGCCTCCGGTGGCGAGCCCGGCGAATCAGCCGCCGACATCGCCGCCCGCCGCCTGGACGATCTGCGCGTCCTGCTCGAGCGCCATGCCGCCGAAACCTGCGCGGTGATCGTCGAGCCGCTGGTGCAATGTGCCACCGGCATGCGCATGTACCACCCCGACTACCTGGCCGGCCTGCGCGCCCTGTGCGACGAGTTCGAGGTGCACTTCATTGCCGACGAGATCGCGGTGGGCTTCGGTCGCACCGGAAGCCTGTTTGCCTGCGAGCAGGCGGCTGTCAGCCCTGATTTTCTGTGCCTTTCCAAGGGCCTCACCGGGGGCACCCTGCCGCTGTCCGCGGTACTCACCGGAGACGAGGTGTATCAGGCGTTCTACGACGACTACGCCAGCGGCAAGGCATTCCTGCACTCGCACAGCTACACCGGCAACCCGCTGGCCTGCCGCGCGGCGCTGGCAACGCTGGACATCTTCACGCAGCAGCCCGTGCTGGAACGCAATCGCGCACTGGCCGCGCGGCTGGGGGAGCGGCTGCGGACCCTGTCCGATCACCCGCACGTGGCCAATATTCGCCAGACCGGCATGATCGCGGCGCTGGACCTGGTCAGGGACGATGCGGCGCGTTCGCCCTACCCGGCGACCGAGCGGCGCGGGCTACGGGTCTACCTGCATGGACTGGAGCACGAATGCCTGCTGCGACCGCTCGGCAACGTGGTGTACTTCATGCCGCCCTACGTGATCGACGAAGCGCAGATTGACCACATGGTCGACACGGCGATCGGCGGCATCGAGCGTGCGGTGGCCTGACATGGGAGTCGGGGCTTGAGCTCGTGACTCGGGACTCGTGACGAGGCCGGGCCGCACAGCATTGCAATCGGCCTCGCATGGTGCCCCGGAGTCCGCCATCCCGGCGCAGGCCGGTGGCGCTTTTCAACAACCGGATGGCTGGTCACCCAGTGCAAACCCCGTGCGCAGCACACAAAACCATCGCGCTGAGCCCGTGATCCCGTGCCACACCTTGCCATGCTGTCATCCTGGCGCAGGCCGGAGGTGCTTCACAACCGCCGAATGGCGGGTCATCCAGTCTGATGCGGTGCGCAGCACTCGGAACCGTTTTCGTGTGCTTCGCACAATTTCCCCACTGGATCCCGGCCTTCGCCAGGATGACAAATGGGCGCCATGTCGCGGGCCTGCCTCCGGCCTGCGCCGGGAAGACTGCGTGTGCCTCTTTGCGCCCTTTGCGTGCTTCGCGGATAGCCGTTCAATAGCCGGTGGAGCCGGGACTCGGGAGTCGGGAGTCGGGAGTCGGGAGTCGGCATCTTCCAGGAGGCCCGGCAACGCCATGGAACGACGAAAGGGCGGCGTACGAAAAATTCCCGTCATCCCGGGGCCGCGCGAAGCGCGGAACCCGGGATCCATTTCGACTACACACAATTCACAGGCAAACAGCCCTCGCCACAGCGACAATGGATCCCGGATCGCGGCTGTGCCGCGTCCGGGATGACGGGACGCCTTGCTGGCAAGCCATGCGCGAGGGCCGCGCGAGCGGGCAGGCTGCTGCTCAAAGGTGACGCGAGAGAAAGTCCAGAACGCGCTGCCAGGCGAGCTTCGAACTTTCGGCATCGAAGTCCTTGCGCAGGTCGCAGTTGAAGCCGTGTCCGGCGTCGTAGGTGTAAATTTCCGCATCGGGGTAGGTCTGCCGGTGCCGCTCGATGGCCTCGGGCGGGATGGACCCGTCCCGTTCACCAAAGTGGAACTGCTGTGCTGCGGTCGCCGGCTCATCCATGTACTGCACATTGCGCGAGCCGTAGAAACTGATGGCCGGCATCTGCAGACGCAGACCGGACACGAACGCCACCGTACCACCCCAGCAATAGCCCACCACGGCAATGCGTCCCGCCGAGGCGATCGATTGTGCGGCACTGCCGACATCGGCGACGGACTGGCCCATGTCCAGCTCACCCGCCAGTTCCCGACCGCGGGCAATGCCCCGCGCGTCGTAATCCAGTTCGACGCCGCTTTCCAGATGGTCGAAGAATGCCGGCGCAATGGCAGTGTATCCGGCGTCGGCAAAACGCTGGGTGACATCCCGGATATGCGCATTGACGCCAAAAATTTCCTGCACCACCACGACGCCGCCTTTGGTCGTGCCCGCAGGCTCGCAAAGCCAGGCACCAATGCATTGCGTGCCCTGTGTATTGAGCTTGATCTCATGCCCCATCGCCACTCTCCTTGCAGGGATTACAATCAGTCTACAAGAACCACTTTGCACAGGTATCCCATTGCGACAGATTCGCATTCATGTCGACCAGCCGCTGAGCCCGGGCAACGAGCTTGTACTTGATGAAGGTGCGACCGAACACGTGTCGCGCGTGCTGCGCATGCGTATCGGTGATCCACTGGTGCTGTTCAATGGCGATGGCCGCGACTATCCGGCCAGGTTGACCTGCTGCGAACGGCGCGAGGTGCGCGCACAGGTGGATAATGCGGTCGATGTCGCTACCGAAAGCGCGCTGCGGCTGGTGCTGGCGCAGGCCCTGGTCAGCGGCAGCAAGATGGACCTGGTGATTCAGAAGGCCGTGGAACTGGGGGTGCACGCCATCGTGCCACTGGCGACCGAGCGCGGTACGGTGCAGCTGGACCAGCGCCGCGCCGAAAAGCGCCTGGCGCACTGGCAAGGCGTGGTCGTGAGCGCCTGCGAACAATGCGGGCGCAGCATCGTGCCGCAGGTGTCGTCACTGCAATCACTATCGGCATGGACCAGCTCGCTGAGCGACGATGGCGCGCTGCGCCTGGCGCTGCTGCCCGACGCGGACAAGCGCGTGCGCGATCTCACGCCGAAAGCGCCAGGCGCAGTGCTTGCAGTGGGTCCCGAAGGCGGCTTTTCGCCCGCCGATATCCGACATCTGGAAAAGGCGGGATTCAACGGCCTGAATCTGGGGCCCCGCATCCTGCGTACCGAGACGGCCGGCATCGCAGCGCTGGCGGCTCTGCAAAGCCGCTACGGCGACTTGTAATGTCCCGGCAAACTGGAACACAGACTGACGGCCGCAGCGAAGCTGCAGTATCACAGCGCGCTCACCTGACCTGCAGACCCGGCGGGGCCTAGGCGTTTTGCGCTGCCTCGGCTTCCAGACCAAGTGCCTCGGCAATCCTGTCCTCGATGAACTCCATGTCGGGGATCATCGCAATATCGTCGCGAATGCTGACGCGGGCCAGCACGCCGGTGGGCAGCTCTTCATCATCCTCGAGCGGGATGACGATGTCCGAGCGCAAGGTGGTCAGGCGCGGAAAACCCTGAGCCAGCATGGCAATGAATGGCAGGCGCTTGTGGCTGCCGAGTGCCTTGAGCACGCTGACCCGGGCCGTTTCCGCCGGCTCGTGTGTGGCCAGGCCGCTGAATACGCCGAATGAGAAAAGAGGCAGGCGCCAGCCGCGCCACGGGATACGACCCAGCAGCCAGTCCGGCGCGCCCTCGACAGGATCCGGCTCCGACAGCGTGATGACCTCCGATACCGTGGCATTGGGCAGCAGCACGCGCCCGCCCAGCACCTGAATAAGCACGCCCCGAATATCTTCGCCCGTGTCACTCATCATCCGTCTCCTGAAGCAAGGCAACCAGCTTGTGCGCCAGCGCCTCGGGTGTTCCGGTAAAGCGGGCCGCACCGGCCTCGATCACATCATCGACCATTTTGCTGACCACGCAGCTCTCCGGATCCTGGACCCAGACCTGGCCGCCGTGCGCAGCGACTTCCAGCGCACCGGCCACGGCGTCGCTGGCCATGCCGGAAAAGATGATCGCCGTGGCGGCCGACCCGAAGGCCTCGGCGGCCATGGACATGGTCAGATTGATGGAGGGGTTGTTGGCCGCGTCACCGTCCAGCTCCGTGACCTTGATCTGGCCCTGCGGAGTCATGCTCAGCTGGGAGCCGCTCGGCACCACCAGCACTTCGCCGTGCACGGCGCGTTCGGCCCGACCGGGAATACGAACCGGCAATGCACTGGACTTGGATAGCTGGCTGACCATCAGGTCAACAAACTCACTGCCCAGATGCTGTACCAGAACGATGCTTGCCGGCAACCTGTGTGGCAGGTGCGAGAGAAATTCACGCACCGCGTCCGGACCGCCGATGGAGGCGCCCAGAACCACCACATGTTCGATGCGGGCACTGGCGTCCGGCTCTGCGCCTTCATCCTCGTCGCCCACCTTGGGCGCCACCGCCTCGGCCATGGGCTGCAAGGTCGGCATGCTGAAAAGCTCGTTGCTGACGTCTTCGCGCACGTTGCTCGTATCCGGCTTGAGATAGTCGATGGGATCGACCAGCTCCAGGCCGAAGTTGCCGTCGTCGTCATCCTCGTCCGCTGTCGCTGCCGCTTCTGCCGCGGCCTGCTGCTCGGCGGCGGCCTCGGACTCGTCCGGCGAGGTCGGCTCATCCGCCGCCGCCATGGGTTCATCGTCATCGACCAGTGCCCACTGCGATACGTCCGGCAGCGAAGATGCGCGCGCGGCGGCTTCGCCGGCGATGTCTGCGCTCGGGGCAGCGTCGGTTCCGGATTCCTCGCTGCGCGACACAGGCGGCTCGGCGGCGGTCGACACGGCATCACGCTGCTCGTCGGATTGCAGATTGACCGCTGGCGTCTCGTCCGGGGCATCCGACGAGTCGGAGGCGTCGGCATTGTCTGCAGCAAGCTCCCAGGCGGGGGCCTGTGCTACCGGTTCGTCACTGCGCTGCGAAGCCTGGTCGATCGCTCCCAGTGTTTCACTGTCGAACGCTGCACTGAGTTCGGCCTCCAGCGCATCCCATTGCTCCGTGTCGTCATCGCTTGCCGCGTCGGACTTTGCTGCGCCGCCCGCGTCGCCGCGCTCGGCATCATTCATGTCGCCCACATCCAGGTCGACGCCGAGGTCGAGATCGGCTGACACCTCGTCTTCGGCCGGCGCCGTCTGGGCGAGGTCGTCAGCATCAGCCTTCGCGGCTTCTTCCGGGGCTGCCGAATCGATATTGCCGGGTGCCTCGCCATGGGCGGGCGGCTCATCCTGTTCACCGGCCAGGGCCGACAGCGCCGCAAGCGGGTCGTCGGCCTCGGCCAGCGCATCCAGTTCAGCCTGCAAATCGGCGTCTTCCCCGGGCGCTGCAGCATCGCTCGCGTGCGCATGATCCTCGGGCTGCACCGGCGCGGCCTGGCTGTCTTCGAGGGGACTGTCGTCGGCAGTCTCCTCGGCCAGGGTCTGCCGTGTCACCTCACCCTCGGCAATCGCATTGGATGCTTCAGTCGGCGCGGCTTCCGGGGCCTCTTGTTCGACAGCGCCATCGTCGCCGACGGGCGGTGCCACATCAACCGCAGTGATCTGCTCCGGCTGCGCTTCTCCGGCATCACTATCGGCACCGTTGTCGGCATTGCCGTTCAGCACCGACAGGGCTTCGTCCATCCATGCCGGCGTGGACTCGTCTTCGGCCTGACCGGACGTTCCGCCGGTGGACGCGTCCGTATTCCGATCGGGGACCTCAACCGCGGCGGCATCCTTGGGGCGCGGCGGATCCCAGTCGCTGATGTCGTGCAACTTGGCCGCCAGATGCCGTTGCCAGCGTGCGTGCTCCCAACCGTCCAGGTTGTTGCTTATTTCCGGGTCGTCGAACATCACCCGGTAGCGCTGCTCATCCAGTGCACCGTAGACCTCGTCGAGACGATCCTCGATGACGGCATCAAGACTGATCAGCACGACATTCGCACCGCTCGAACCGAGGTCGTCGACACTGAAACTGGCGATGTCGGCATCACAAACCAGATTGGCGCCAATCTCGCTCAGGGCATTGCGCAATACCTGGCTGCTCTCGGACTCGCCATAGACGAGTGCTACCGGCAGCGATTTTGAAGGGGTCTCAGACACGGTCGGCCAGCGCTTCCTTGACGTTGTTGAGCAGGTCCAGTTCCTGATAGGGCTTGCCCAGATACCGCTTGACGCCGAGCTCCAGTGCGCGCTGACGATGCTTCTCGCCGGTACGCGAGGTCACCATGATGATCGGTACATGCTTCAGGCGCGAATCATTGCGCATGTAGGTTGCCAGCTCGTAGCCGTCCATGCGTGGCATCTCGATATCCAGCAGCATGAGATCGGGCACGTGTTCCTGCAGCTTCTCGACCGCGTCCAGCCCGTCCTTGGCCGTGAGAACGTCCAGATCGTTTCGTTCCAGTGTGCGCGTGGTCACCTTGCGCATGGTGATCGAGTCATCCACCACCATGACCAGCGGCCGCACCCGCTCGGCCTGCTCTGCCTCGGCCGGGGTCGGGGTTGCCACCACGGTTTCTTCGCGATCCTCGCGCAGCGCGACATGACGTCGCACCAGGGGTGCGAGGTCAAGAATCATGACCACCGAACCATCACCCATGATGGTGGCGCCAAAGATTCCCGGCACCGAACTGACCTGCGGGCCGACCGGCTTGACCACGATTTCACGCGAGCCGACCACATTGTCGATACGCACGGCGGCGCGCTGGTCGCCGGTACGCGTCATCAGCATGGGCACCTGCGAGTCTTCGGTCAATTGCGGAGTGGGCATGTCCAGCAGGCTCGCCAGATCGTACAGGCGGTAGGACTCTCCGGCGTAGATGTACTCCGAATCCGGCTCGGTCAGTCGCTGGCGCAGGTCCTCGCTGGCGATCCGTGCCACGCCTTGCACCGAGGTCATCGGCACCGCGTAGGTGTGCTCGCCGATGCTGATGAGAATGGCCTGGGTTACCGCCAGCGTGAACGGCAGGCGGATGGTGAATGTCGTGCCCTTGCCGCGCTCCGAGTCGATGGCCAGGCTGCCGCCCAGCTGCTTGATTTCGCTGGCCACCACATCCAGGCCCACACCACGACCGGCCAGCTTGGTGACCTCGGTCGCGGTGGAAAAGCCGGTTTCCAGCATGAACGCATAGATGTCGCGATGGCTCAGTTGAGCATCGGCCTTCATCAGCCCGCGCTCGATTGCCTTGGCACGCACCGCCTCCAGGTTGATGCCCGCACCATCGTCGCTGACCGTGATCACCACCTCGGTCGCGTCGCGGCTGACTTCGATCTGCACCTGGCCTTCGGCGGGCTTGCCCGCGCGACGACGCTCCTCTGCAGTTTCGATGCCATGCGCCATGGCGTTGCGCAGCATGTGCTCGAATGGCGCCTTGACGCGCTCGAGCAGGTTACGGTCCATTTCACCCTGGGCGCCCGCGATCTTCAGCTGCGCGCGCTTGCCGGTTTCCTGTGCCGCCTGGCGCAGCGTGCGCCGCAGGCTCGGCACCAGCGAATCGAACGGCACCATGCGCGTGCGCATGAGGCCTTCCTGCAGGTCGGAACTGACACGCGACTGCTGCAAGAGCAGGGTTTCGGACTGGCGCGTGAGATCATCCAGCAGACCCTGAATGGACATCAAGTCGGATACCGACTCGGCCAGTGCGCGCGAGTACTGCTGCAGCTGCGAGAAACGGTCCAGCTCCAGCGGGTCAAAGCCACTCTCACCGGCTTCTTCCTGCTCACGCTGATAGCGGGCGATGATTTGCGCCTCGGTCTCGATTTCCATCTTGCGCAGCTGCTCGCGCAAGCGATTGGTGGTCTGGTCAAACTCGACCAGGTTGAAGCGGAAGGTGGACACCTGCTCTTCAAGACGCGCGCGATAAATCGACACCTCGCCCGCGGAATTGACGAGCGAATCGAGCAGATCCGAGCGCACGCGGATCATTTCCTGAGGCGCATGCGGCTCCATCGCTGCCGGCTTGCGCTCGACCGATGGCACCGCTGGCCTGGGTTTGTCCTGCTTGCGCTGTGGCTGCTCGGGCTGCGCTTCGGGACTGGCTTCCTGTTCACTGGCCACCGGCTCGGGGGCCTGTACCGGCTCACCCTTGATCAGCGCCTGGAAATAGGCGATGGCGTTGTCCGGCATGGCCACGGCACGTCCGTTGTTGACCCGCTGCACCAGCTGATGCAGCAGGTCGAAGCCGTGTTCCAGCGCTTCGACGGTGGTTGTGCTTACCTCGTGATCGCCTTCAGCCACGCCTTCCAGCAGCGACTCCATGGTATGCCCAAGGTCACCGATGGGCGCCAGGCTGGCCATGCGCGCGCCGCCCTTCAGCGTATGCAGGTCGCGCTGCAGACTGGTAATCAGTGCGGCGTCCTCGGGACGGTCACGCAGCGAGGCCATGGTGCTCTCGGCCTCATCAAGAATCTCGCTGGCTTCCTGCACGAAGATTTCCAGCAGGTCGGCATCAAGATCCGGGATGTCCAGATCAGCGTCCGGCTGCGGGTCTTCCGCGAACGGCCGCGATCCGCCAACCACCGCGACCGGTCGGGCCTCCGCATCGGATTCGCTGTCAGCGGCAAGCACCGGCTCCTGTTCGGCTTCGGGCTCGGCTTCGGGCTCGGCTTCGAGCTCGGCGTCAAGCTCGCCTTCGTGTTCGGCCTCAGCTTCAGCTTCAGCTTCAGCTTCGGCTTCGGCTTCGGCTTGGTCCTGGGCTGCAGCTTCGGCTTCTGTCTCGAGCTCCGATACGGCTTCTGCGCTGTCCTCGGCCGAGGCTAGCGCTTCGTCGGCTTCGACTTCGCCTGCATCCTCGGTGCGTTCGGCCTCGGTCGCATCGAATGCAGCGTGCTCGTGCTCCGACGATTCGTCGAGCGACGCATCGCCAGCAATCTCGGACACTTCCGGTCGCTCGTCCACGGGCACACCGGCGTCTTCCTGATCGACAAATTCTGCGGATTGGCCTTCCGACACCGGTTCGGTCGTGGCCGCATCCTTGTCGGCGGCATCCGGCAGATCGACCGCCGCATCCTCCATTTCGCGCCGCAGCCAGGCGTCGGCATCCTCGGTTTCCTGCGCATCCGATGTCGAGGCATCAGCGGCCGTGTCAGCACCGATATCCTCATGGGTACCCAGAGAGGACAGATCGACAGCTTCCAGATCCGGCTGTTCATCCGACTCCTGTCCGGCGCTGGTGGCCTCGGCCGCCTCCTCGCTCGCGCGGTCTTCATACTCATCGAACAGGGTGTGCGCCATCGGCGGTTCGGGCAGGCTGTCACGCAGACCGCTGATGCGCTGTACCAGAGCGCTGCACTCGGGCAACCGCGGCGACTCGCTGTCGAACTGCTGCATCACGTCGCTGATGACCTGCGAACTTTCCGAAAGCACCTGCAGACCTTCCTGCGACAACCCCGAGTCATGCGCGCGCAGGCGCTTCAGGTAATTCTCCAGCGGCGCCAGGATCTGAACCAGGATCGGAATGTCGACCATGGCAACGGCACCACTGAGGGTATGCACCGAGCGCAGCAGGGTGTCGCGCACCTTGACCGGCATGTCGGATTCATCGTGCTTGTCGCTGAACTCGCGCATGACGCCGATGTGCTGATCCACTTCGCTGCGCAGGATGTCCAGCAGTACCGGATCAATCGGCGGCAATACGGGCGCGGCGATGGTCGAGGCGTGTTCCTGCTCGGCCGTGTCGGCCGTTTCCGCTTCGGACGCTGCGTTCTGCTCCTGCTCCTGATCCGCGGCTTCGACACGCGTCTCGCTGAGCGTGTCCGTGGGCACTTCGGGTGCGGGGCGCGGCACGCGACGCTTGACCGTGCGCACCACGGTGCGGGTACCGGCAGGCTTGATGTCTTCGACCCGGGCCGACTCGCCCTCGGCCAGCTTGTCGGCGACCTTCATGATTGCGCCTATCGGCGCCGTCCCGGCCGCTTGACCCTTGAGGCGTGCCAGCAGGTCGGGCAAGGCCGCCACGGCATGCTCGACCAGTGCCACGACGTCGTCATTGGGCTGGATGGTGCCATCGAGCACCCGATTGAGCATGTTCTCGACCTTCCAGCTGAATTCGCCCACGCCCAGCGCGCCCACCAGACGGCCGGACCCCTTGAGGGTGTGGAAGGTTCGACGCACATTCTTGAGATCGGACATCTCGCTGGTGTTCTGCTTCCAGGCCATGACACTGGTGTCAAGGCCGGCAATCTCTTCCTCGAATTCCTCCACGAACACTTCGCGGATGTCCTCGTCGATCTCGTCGGAAACGGCCTGGAAGCCACCTTCCATGGCATCGTCCTCGATCGCGACCTGTTCCTCGATCTGCTCCTCGATCTCGATCCAGTCCTGCTCGTCCTCGGCCGGCGGCGCGGTTGTCTCGGTTTCGGTCAGGCGCAGGCCATCCACATCCTGCTCGGCCGGTTCGTCTTCCTGTTCGCCGACCACGAGATCTTCCAGGCCCTTGCCCGGGGCGATACTGACCGATTCGGTCAGACCTGCCTCATCGGCCTTGTCGCTGACCTCCGTCTGGCTTGGCTCGCGCATCTCGGGCACCGGCCAGTAGCCGATGGCCGCAAGACTCTGCTGGGTCACGTCGAGAATGCGATCCCGTCCTGCACGATGCTCGCGCGCCGCTTCCAGGAAATATTCGAACGAAGCCAGCGCGTCAGCCAGCTTCTCCATCTGCTCCGCTGTGGGCACGCGTCGATCGACAATCAGTTCGTTGTGCACGAAGCGGCTGATGCCATTGAGCAGATCGGCCGGGCGCTGCACATCGAGCATGCGCATGGCACCGCCGATCTCCTCCAGCAATGCGGGAATCTGTACGACTTCCTTGTGATCCCAGGGCGTTTCGATGAATGCGGTGATGTCCTGCTTGACCTTGGTCAGGTTGACCGCCGCTTCCGACATCAGGGCATCATGGACGCGTCGCGCCTCGGCACTGAGGGGTTCCTCGGCCGCGTCGCCGGCCATCGGCATGACAGCCTGGGTACCCAGATTCTCGATGTGATCGTCCAGCGAGGACTCGACGTAGAGCAGTGCGCCGGCAACGTCCAGAAGCGTGCTCTCGTCGTGCGGGTGGCTGCCGTCGACAATGCTTTGCATCAACTGATGCTGTTCGTCGATCACGCGGCTTGGTACCGGCAGACCCAGCATGCCGAGCGTGTCGGAAACGCGATCCAGCACCTCGACCTGCGGCTCCAGCTCGGCTGCATCGGGGTCGGGCTTGCGCAGGAAAATATCGAGCGCATCCTTGACCCTGAGAAGGTCTTCCTTGATGGCGCCGGACACCGTGTCCAGCAGTGCGCGGTTGTGACCGCTCATCGCCCCCTGGGCATGCTCGACCTCGGCTTCGTCGGGGACGGCATCGTCCAGGGCGTAGGTCTTGCGCAAGGCCACAAGGCGATCGCTGTCGCCCTTTGCCTGCGCCACGTAGTACAGCATCTGCCGGGTCAGGTCTTCGGCATCGCCCTTGGCCAGGGCCATCTCGCCGCCATCGATCAACTGCTTGATGGCGCGATCCACTCGCCCGATCAGCGGCCGCAGTTCGCTGCGCTGCTCCTCCAGTTCATGGTGTTCCAGTCCTTCCAGAACACCTGCCGCAATCCACCACAGACGGCGTCCGGTAATGCTGTGGCACACCCCGGCGATCTGGTCGAGCACCTGGCGCATCGACGCCAGTCGCGCGGCATCATCGGGATTGCGCATCCACGCAAGCAGGGGCACCTGAAACTGCGCCCGCAGCTCACTGACCCGCCGGCTCTGTTCTTCATGCGGCAGCGGCACTTCCGAACCCGGTGCATCACCGGGCAGCTCGGCGTTGAGGTTGGGTGCGAACAACACCGCTTCGCTGAGCTTGTTTTCGCCGCGCGCCGCGCGCAGATCATTGAGCAGTGGCAACAGCACAACCGGAATGTCGCGGTGTCCGCTCTGGATCCGTTCCAGATAATCGGGGGTCTGCACCAGGCCGCGCATCAGTACGCCGTAGGCCTCATTGGGGTCATCGACCTTGCCGGCCATGACAGCCTGGGCCAGCGACTCCATTTCCTCGACAACCATGGCCGCGCCGTACATCTCCACCATGCGCAAGGTGCCGTGAACCTGATGCAGGTCACGCGCGCAGTCGCGCATCAGCTGCTCGTCCGAAGGATCATCCACGTAGGCTTCCAGCGCGTCGCGCGCCTGGCCCAGCGTCTCGTCCAGCTCGCGCTTGACCCAGCTCAGCGTGGTGAAATCTTGATTGTCGTCAGCGTTCATGCGCGAAACCTGCTGTTGTTCCCTTCGCCACCGTCATTGGCAGCCTCCCCTGCCACATGACCGAGCAAGGCCAGTGACACCGTTGCTTTCTTCTCGATGCCGACTGCTCAGTCTCCCGGCAGCTTGAAGTCGGCCACCGAGCGCCGCAGGTCGCCTGCCAGACCGGCCAGGTTGCCGATGGACTCGGCAGTCTGGCTGGCGCCGACCGATGTCTGCGAAGTGATCTCCTGAATCACATTCATGGTGTCGGAGATGTTGGTAGCGGCCGCCGACTGCTGTTTGGCCGATGCGGAAATGTTCTGAATCAGGCCGGACAGGTCATTGGACACCTTTTCAATCTCGCCCAGCGCGGTACCGGCATCCTCGGCCAGACGCGCACCGGTAACCACCTCGGCGGTGGTCTGTTCCATGGAACTGACCGCCTCGTTGGTATCGGACTGAATGGTCTGAACCAGCGTCTCGATTCGCTTGGTGGCGTTGGCGGAACGTTCTGCCAGTCGTTGCACTTCGTCGGCCACGACCGCGAAACCGCGACCGGCCTCACCGGCTGATGCGGCCTGAATTGCCGCGTTCAGCGACAGAATGTTGGTCTGCTCGGCAATATCGTTGATCAGTTCCACGATCGAGCCAATTTCCTGCGAAGACTCACCCAGGCGCTTGATTCGCTTCGAGGTCTCCTGGATCTGGTCGCGAATCGAATCCATGCCTTCGATCGTCTGCCGCACCAGGCCGGCGCCCTTGGTGGCAATTTCCACCGAGCGCTGGGCCACCTCGGCACTCTCGGCCGAGTTCTTGGACACACCGTCAATCGAGGTCGCCATCTCGTTGATGGCCGCCGATGCGGTGGTGATCTGGCGCGCCTGATGCTGTGCGGCGTCGGCCAGATTCATGGCCGTGGCCTGGGTTTCCTGCGCAGCAGCCGATACCTGCACCGCCGTCTCGTTGATGGTGGTCACCAGTGATCGCAGTGCCTCGACCGCGAAATTGACCGAGTCGGCGATGGCGCCGGTGATGTCCTCGGTCACCGTCGCCTTCACGGTCAGGTCACCTTCTGCCAGCGAGCCCATCTCGTCCAGCAGGCGCAGAATGGCCTCCTGGTTTCTCTGGTTCAGTTCCGCCGTTACCTGATAGCGACGGCGCTGATCGCGCACCAGGGTCACCACCAGCAGGATGGCGAACAGGGCTGCGGCGATGGCGGCGAGCAGTCCCCACCACACGTTGGGGAACAGCCGCCTGCCCGGCAGCTTGTCGATGCTGGTGGACACCTCGCTGGCACGCAGCAGCACGTTCTGTGAATCCAGCGAAGCCTGCGTGGCGGAATACTTGACGGCCTTCAGGGTTGGCGCGGCGTCCAGCAACGCCGGCACGGCACCCTGATAACTGACCCGCTTGACGGTGTCCTCGGCCGGAGCGCTCTCGGCGGCGGCCGCCGAACCGGCTGCGGCCACCGAACCGGCTTCGGCCGGGGCATTGGCCGATCCGTCAGTGGCTGCAGGCGCAGCGGCAGTGCTGTCGCCGGGCTTGGCCGGCGTGATCATCTGCGTCCAGGTCTGGTCGATGCTTTGCAGTATCTCGCGCGCGTTGCGGTTCTGGATGGCGCGAATATTGAGGTTGGGGTTGCCTTCCAGCAGACCGTTGAGCACGGCGCCGTACAACTCGGCGTCGCGGTTCAGTCCATCCGCGGCGGCAGTGGCGTCATCGCCACCCTGGACGATGGTCTGCACGCGACGCAACATGCGGTCACCGAGCAGGCTCTGGCGCGAGGCATTGAACACCTGCGCTGCCGAACCACCCTGCAGCAGAATGTTCACCACCTGGTCCATGCGCGAGTTGATGATGCCGATCTGGCGCGCAAAGGCATCGACGCGCTGCGAGGAATCGATCACCGATTCCTTGTTGGCCAGGATCTTGCCCACCTCGCCCTGCAGCTGGTCCCACGCCCCTGACAGGCGCGCAATGGATTGACCCACCTGCCCGCCCGCATCGCTGTAACCGGGCATGCCGGAGTTCGGATCGCCATTCTTCAGTCGCTGCACGGCCGAGGAGATCGCGTCGCTGGTGTTGGACAGTTCCGCGAAGGAGTCGACGTTGCCGCCGGCAGCCTCCAGAGCGAACTTCGCGTTCTGCTGCGACGACACCTGGATCTGTGTTGTCAGCGCGGAAGCCTGACGGTCGTCGGCGTTGGCGCTGTTCAAATAGAAGAAGTCGATGGCCGCAAAGATGATCGCGACCAATAGCAGCACCACCAGCCATGTATAGCTGCCGGTACGTTCCTTACCCTGTGCCCCTGTCGTACTCATGTTTCACCTCATGTACTTCGAATGCGCCGGATCACACCGCCGCTTGCTGGAATTGGCTTGCCTCAATCAGCTGGGCCATGCTGAACACGGCCCACTGCTGATCCCCCAATTGAATCGTGCCGGATACATAGTCCTGTAGCGGCTCCTCGTGCTCCTCTTCCAGCGCGGCCAGTTGTTCCTGGCTCAGGCTGCGCTGTCCGAGCACTTCGTCCACCAGCAGGCCCAGGGCGGCGCCCGGCTGATGCACCAGCAAGACCCGGCTGCGATTGCTCAGCTGGGTCTTGCGCGAATACAAGTACTGGTTAAGGTCCATCACCGGCACCAGGTTGCCGCGCACGTTGGCGATACCCAGGACCCAGGCACGCGTGCCGGGGACGTTGGTCAGAGTGGGCATGACCAGCAACTCGGCAATCTCATGAATGCTGCTGAGAAACGCACGGTCGCCAAGCCGGAAACCGATACCACGCCAGAGCCCATGCGCCTCGATCTCCTCGGGCGCACCGGCTTCGTGCGCAAGGCTGCGGCGCTCGTAGTCGGCCAGGACAGCGAATGGTGATTGCGATTTTGCGAGCTCGGCGGGGGTCATCAGGAATTCAACCGTTGAGTTGCTTGTCGATACTGCCCAGAAGTTCTTCTCCGGAAACGGGTTTGGTCAGGAAGGCGCGCGCACCCTGGCGCATGCCCCAGACCCGATCGGTCTCCATGGATTTGGTGGTCACGATCACCACCGGAATTGACGAGGTATCCGGGTCGCGGCTTAGCGTGCGCGTGGCCTGGAAGCCATTGGTGCCCGGCATGATGACGTCCATCAGTACCAGATCCGGCTTCTGCTCGCGCACCAGCGAAATGCCCTGCTCGGCGTCTGCCGCGCTGGACACCTTGTGACCGGCCTTCTCCAGCAAAGTGGTAAGGACTTTCACGTCGGTAGGTGAATCATCAACGATTACGATATGTGCCATGGGCTGTGCCTGCTAAATTCAGCGATTGACCATTGCTCACACAGTCACGTGGCTGCGGATTGCTCCCAGCAGCTCTTCGCGCGTGAAGGGCTTGGTCAAGTATTGTTGTGAACCGACGATCCGACCGCGGGCCTTGTCGAACAGGCCATCCTTTGAGCTGAGCATGATCACCGGCGTGGATTTGTATTGCTGATTGTTCTTGATCAGGGCGCAGGTCTGGTAACCGTCAAGTCGCGGCATCATGATGTCGACGAAGATGATTTGCGGCTGCAGGTCGGATATCTTCGACAGGGCTTCGAAGCCGTCAACCGCGGTGGCGACATCGCAGCCTTCCTTGCGCAGCAGGGTCTCGGCCGTGCGACGAATGGTTTTCGAATCGTCAATGACCATGACGCGCAAGCCCGCCAGGCTGGCATTTTGAGCTGTTTGTTCCACCATCAATCCCCGGGTTACTGTTTACTGGCCTTGATCAATCAAGCCATATGCAAGAATCATGCCCGACATTTGGGGCGCCGCCATCAGCGCGATCTTCTGCAGCCGACATTACACCAGCATACTCGATGTTTAACCAGTGTTTATCTAAAATGTCAAGTAAAGCTGCCAAGTTCCTGACTGCAAAGCGCTCCCTGCAGAGCCATGATCGACGGACATGGCGTCACCAAACGACCCGACCATTGTACGGAAAACCTCATGACTGACGAGCTGCTGATGCTGATGGATCCGATCGAATCGATCCGCCCCGCCAAGGACACCTCGCTGGCCATCTTGCTGGAGGCGCAGCGTCGGGGCTACAAGCTCAATATCGCGCAGCAGGGCGACCTGGCACTGCGCAGCGGCACGCCATGGGCGCGCATGACCGAGGTACGCGTGCACGATGATGCCGAGCACTGGTTCGACAAGCTGGGCAGCAGTTGGCGCCCGCTGTCCGACGTGCCGCTCATCTTCGATCGCAAGGACCCGCCGGTAGACAGCCACTACATCCATGACACGCGTCTGCTGGAACTTGCCCAGCGCGCCGGCAGCCGCGTCGTCAACGATCCGCAGTCGCTGCGCGATTGCAATGAAAAACTGTTCGCACTCCAGTATCCGGACTGCTGCGCGCCCAGCCTGGTGGCTCGCGATGCTGACGCGCTGCGTCAGTTTGTGGACCAAACCGGCGATGTGGTACTGAAACCGCTGGACGGCATGGGCGGCCAGGGCATTTTCCGCAGCCGCGCCGGCGACCCCAACCTCAATGTGATCCTCGAGACCCTGATGGGCGAGCACGGCAACTTCGTGCTGGCGCAAAAATATCTTCCGGAAATTGCGCAAGGTGACAAGCGCATCCTGATGATCAACGGCGAGCCGCTGGACTATGCTCTGGCACGCCTGCCGCAGGGCACCGATTTTCGCGGCAACCTGGCAGCCGGCGGTCGTGGCGTCGGCCAGCCTCTGTCAGCTCGCGATCGTGAAATCGCTGCCCGGGTGGGGCCGGAACTCAAGCGTCGCGGCCTGCTTCTGGTCGGCCTGGACGTGATTGGTGACTGGCTGACCGAGATCAACGTCACATCTCCGACCTGCGCACGTGAACTCGATGCCCAGTTCGGCCTTAATATTGCCGGCATGCTGTTTGACGTGATCGAAGCGAAGTGAACGATATTCTTGCCAGCCCCACGGTATCCAGTGGTGACCGCCTTGGCGTGACCGCCCTGTTTTCCCTGATCCTGCACGGCGTGCTGGTGCTGGGCGTGACCTTCGACTTCCCCATGCCGCGCCCGGCCCTGCCATCGCTCGACGTCACCCTGGTGCAAACGGCCAACCGCGAAAAGCCGGACCAGGCCGACTTCCTGGCGCAGGCCGACAATCGCGGCGGCGGCAACAGCGACAAGGCGCATCGGCCATCGCAACGCTTCTCCAGCCCCTTGCCCAAGCCCGATCCCGGTACGGCACCGAAGCGCGTGGACCCGTCGTCGCCGCAGGCCCAGGACGCCAGTGGCCCCGAAATCCTGACCACGCAGCAGCGCGCACGCGACCAGGCAGCCAGTGTGCCCGAGCAGCGCCAGCAGACCCATCGCGACGTCAAGCCCTCGCCCGAGGAAATCCGGCGGCGCCTGGAAATGGCCCGCCTGGCGGCCGAAGTCCGCGAGCAGGAACAGCAGTACGCCAAACGACCCAAGGTCAAGTACCTGAGCGCCAACACGCGCGAATACGCCTACGCGGCCTACATGCGCGCCTGGGTGGCGCGGGTGAAACGCATAGGCAACCTCAACTATCCCGAACAGGCGCGCAAGCGCAACATGCACGGTGACCTGATTCTCACGGTTGTCCTGCGCCGCGACGGCAGCGTCAAGTCAGCGGAGGTGATCCAGAGTTCCGGTCACAAACTGCTCGATGATGCCGCCTTGCGCATCGTGCATCTGTCGGCGCCGTTCCCGCCCATTCCCAGGAAGGCGGGCAACTACGACGAGTTCAACATTACCCGCACCTGGCAATTCCTGCCCGGCGGCAACCTGCGAACGCGCGGCTGAGAATCCTCTGACGAGCCCCCTGGCGAGCCCGGCATGTGGCGGGCACAGTGCATGCCCGCCACCCGCGCAACCAACGCTGGCGCGGTGACGGATGAATCAGGACTGCCGTGTTGCCGTACAATGGCGGCATGAGCGAGACGGCATTCACATCCCTTTCCGGGCAGCTTCTGGTGGCCATGCCCAGCATGGGCGACCCGAATTTCGAGCGTGGCGTCACCTTGCTGTGCCAGCACAACGACGAAGGCGCGGTGGGACTGATGGTCAACCGACCGGCGGAGTTCACCTTTCCCAGGGTGCTCGACCAGCTGGACATGCCGACCGATCGCGACGACATCAAGGCGGTCCAGGTACTGATGGGCGGCCCGATGCAACCCGAACGCGGTTTCATCCTGCACCCGGCCGGCGACGGCGAATGGGAATCCAGCCATCGCATCAACGAACACTGGGCCATTACCACCTCGCGCGACATTCTGCTGGCGATGGCAACCGGCAAGGGGCCGCGCCAGGCACTGCTGGCACTGGGCTATGCCGGCTGGGGTGCAGGCCAGCTGGAACAGGAACTGGCCGAAAATGCCTGGCTGACGGTTGCCGCCACCTCGCAAATCCTGTTTGACATTGATGCCGACGACCGCTGGCAGGCCGCTACCCGGCTCATGGGTTTTGACAGCCATCAACTGAGTCAGCACGTCGGCCACGCATGAGCGCACAGGCGCGACGCTTTCTCGGGTTCGACCTCGGCACCCGTATCACCGGCGTGGCCGTGGGTGAAAACCTGACCGGAAATGCGCGTCCGCTGGCAACCCTCGACATGCGCAGCGCCATGCCGGATTGGGGCGCCGTGTCCCGACTTGTCGAGCAATGGCAACCGGCCGCCCTGATCGTCGGCCTGCCGCTGGCACTCGACGGCAGCGAGCAGGACATGACCCGGCGCGCGCGACGCTTTGCCGCCGAACTGGACAAGCGCTTCGACTGCCCCGTGCATCTGTGCGACGAACGCCATACCTCCCAGGAAGCCGCGCGACGCTTTGCCCGGGCCCGCAGCGAAGGCAGCAAGCGTCGCCGCCATGCAGCCGACCTCGATGCCATGGCTGCCGCGGTGATCCTGGAAACCTGGTTCTCCCTCAATCCTGCGAACGCAACGCCACGACATGACTGAAACCCTGCGCCACCTGGTCACCCTGGAACACCTCGATCCGGCCGTCATCACCGGCATCCTCGATCGCGCCGACCAATTCGTGCAGCACGGCAGCGACAGCAAACTGCTGGCCGGACGCACGGTCATCAACCTCTTCTTCGAGCCATCCACCCGTACGCGCACCTCCTTTGAACTGGCCGCGCGCCGGCTGGGTGCCTGGGTGGTCAATTTCGACACCGCGCATGCCTCGACCAGCAAGGGCGAGACGCTTATCGATACCCTGCATACGCTGGAAGCCATGCAGCTCGATGCGCTGGTGGTACGACACAAGCGTGTCGGCACCCCCGGATACCTGGCCCGGCACGCCTGCAGCGATGTTGCCGTGATCAATGCCGGCGACGGCAACCAGGGGCACCCCACCCAGGGCCTGCTGGATGCTCTGACCATTCGCCAGCAGCGCCCGGACTTCAGTTCCCTCACGGTTGCCATATGCGGCGATATCCGCCACTCGCGCGTGGCGCGCTCGGACATTCATGCGCTCAGGGCGCTGGGCGCAGGTGAGCTGCGCCTGTGCGGGCCCGCCCCTTTGCTGCCCGACGCGGACGAGTTCCCGGGCTGCAGCCTGCATCAGGACTTCGACAGCGCGGTGGAAGGTGCCGACGTGGTGATCATGCTGCGCCTGCAGGTGGAACGCATGAACAGCGAGGAGGTGCCGGACACGCGGAGCTACTTCCGTGATTACGGGCTTGACCTCCGGCGCCTTGAGCGTGCTGCACCCGACTGCCTGGTTCTGCACCCGGGACCGATCAATCGCGGCATCGAGATTGCGCCCGACGTCGCCGACGGGCCGCAGTCGCAGATCCTGCGGCAGGTGCGCAATGGGGTCGCGGTGCGCATGGCTGTGCTGGCCGAATTGCTGAGCAAAAGCTGAACACAGGCCCCGATCCGGGTCGATGCATGACCCATGACCGTTGACGGCCCGCACGCATTCACCAAGGATGATCATTCGAAACCTAGCAAGGACCCTGCCATGAACTTTCGCTCACACTCCATACCGCTGCTTGTTCTTGGCGGCCTGCTGGCCGTGCTGGGTGCATGCAGCAGCGACACGCACAAGGACCAGGCGGTACTGTCCCATGTGCCTGCTGACACGCCCTATGTGTTTGCCAACCTCGAGCCGCTGAAGCGCGAGGTACTGGATGCATGGCTGACCACAGCCAACGCGCAGATCCCGATGCAGGTTCGCCAGAACCGGCAAGCCGCGCAGCAACTGGCGGATGATTCACCCCGCCTGGCAAAGCTGATGTCGGCCATGGCCGACGAAATGGATGGCAAGACCTGGCAGCAGAAGCTGGCCGACGCCGGGGTGGATATGGGTGGCCACTTTGCATGGTACGGACTGGGTCTGAGTCCGGTGCTTCGCGGGCAACTCGAGGACCCGGCCAAATTCCGTGCCTTCATCACGCACCTGGCCAAGGTGTCTGATGTGACCCTGAAGGCCGGCAGCATCGATGGCATCGACTACCGCCACCTGGATCTGACGGAACTGAAGCTGCAGGCCGTCGCCTCGCAACATGAGGGGCAATTCGTGCTTGCGCTGCTTCCCATGGGGCAGGATCAAAAGCAGCTCAGGCTTGCGCTTGGCGCCGACATGCCCGCCGCCACGGACGCCGTGGCATCACGCCTGGCCACGCTGGTGGACAAGCAGGGCTATATCGCGCAGGGCGTCGGCTATCTGGATACCGGCAATCTGCTGACCGCTCTCAGCTCCGGCCAGGACGGAATCGTCAGCAGCCTGCTCGAGAGCACCGACGGCGCAAAGGACAAGGACTTGAGTGCGGCACTGACCGAGCTTGCCGGGCCTGCCTGCCAGAGCGACCTGAAGCGTATTGCTGCCCGCGCTCCGCAAGTCACATTCGGCTATACCCACCTGGACACGACGCGTGCCGACCAGCGCATGAACGTGAACCTCGCCCCCGACATCAGCGCCGCCTTCAGCGGGGTCACCTCGACCCTGCCCGGCCTGGGCGACAGCAGTCGCGCGCCCGTGGATGTGGCCATCGCCCTGCCGCTGCCCGAGATTCGTGATTTCTGGACAGCGCAGGCACAGGCGGTGGCGGCAAAACCCTTTACCTGCAAGCCCCTGACCGGAATGAACAAGGCGTTCGAGCAAATCGGCCAGAAGATCGTGCAGACGGCCATTCCACCCTTCGGCAATCTGCGCGGCATGCGTGCCGCCATCGACAGCATCGAGGTGGGCAACGACAAGGACGGCATGCCCCGGGTGCAGGGCCGTCTGCTGCTGGCGATCAAGGATCCGGAGAGCGTGCTGGCGATGGCCAGGGCCATGCTGCAGCCACTCAACAGCCTGCAGCTCAAGCCCGATGGCAAACCGGTGGCGCTGCCCAAGTCACTCAGCCAGTTCACCAGCGAGCCGGTGTGGCTGGCCATGAACGACCGCGCGCTTGCAGTCAGCATTGGTCCGCAGGAAAAGGACAAGCTGTCGGCCATGCTGTCTGCCTCCGCAGGCGACGCTGGCCAGCTTTCATCGGTGCATCTGCAGGGCCCCGCTCTGGCGCAATGGATGCGCGCGGCTGGCGACAGATTTGTCAGTACGGCCGGCCAGACCAAGGATGCCGACGCACTGGACAGCGCCAGGAACATGCGCGAGTCGATCGATGCAGCTGCACGGACCTATGAAAGCATGAAACAGCTGCGTTTCAGGGTGCAAATGGACAAGGGCGGGCTGGTACTTGAATCGCACACCGAGCTGGCGGCAGGCAGCCACTGAGACCGCCATCGACCCGAAACATGCTGGCCGCCGTCGGTATCGCCCGGCGGCCAGCCGGTTCAGAACTGCATGGTGTTCGCGTCGTCGGATTCTTCCAGCTCAACGCCGTCCATGCCCTGTGACAGCGTGTGCGCATCGCCACCCTGGGCGAGCTTGATGCGCAAGCGCACCTCGTTGGCGGAATCGGCGTGGCGCAATGCATCCTCGTAGCTGATCTCACCAGCCTGGTAGAGCGTGAACAGGCTCTGGTCGAAAGTTTGCATGCCCAGGTTGGTGGACTCTTTCATGACATCCTTGAGCTTGTGGATCTCGCCCTTGCGGATGTAATCCTGCACCAGCGGGGTGCCCAGCATGATCTCCATCGCCACCCGGCGAGCCTTGCCGTCCGGGGTGGGAATGAGCTGCTGCGCAACCACACCCTTCAGGTTCAGCGACAGATCCATGAACAGCTGTTCGCGCCGGTCCTCATTGAAGAAGTGGATGATGCGGTCCATGGCCTGGTTGGCATTGTTGGCGTGCAGGGTGCACAGGCACAAGTGGCCGGTCTCGGAGAAGTTGATGGCGTGCTCCATGGTCTCGCGGGTTCGCACCTCGCCGATCATGATCACGTCAGGCGCCTGTCGCAGCGTGTTTTTCAGCGCGTTTTCCCAGGAGTCGGTATCGATGCCGAGCTCGCGCTGGGTAATGATGCAGCCCTCGTGCTTGTGCACGTATTCGATCGGGTCCTCGATGGTGATGATGTGACCGGTCGAATTGTTGTTGCGATAACCGATCATGGACGCCAGCGACGTCGATTTGCCGGTACCGGTGGCGCCCACGAAGATGATGATGCCGCGCTTGGTCATCGCCAGCTGCTTGAGAATCGGCGGCAGGTTCAGCTCCTCGAAGGTCGGCACCTTGGTCTCGATCCGGCGCAGCACCATGCCCACGTGATTGCGCTGATAGAAGCACGACACACGAAAGCGGCCGACGCCGGACACGCCAATGGCGAACTGGCATTCGTGCGTCTTCTCGAATTCCTCGCGCTGCTGTGGCGTCATCACGTTCAGCACCATGTCACGCGACTGCTGTGGCGTCAGCGCTTCCTGTGTGATCGGCACGATGCGACCGTGCACCTTGATTGACGGTGCAACACCGGCCGTGATGAACAGGTCCGACGCCTTCTTGTGCGCCATCAGTTTCAGAAATGAGGTGAAATCAACGCTGGCCATGAATAGCCTCCCGTGAGCGGGCAGTGTTGCCTGCACACCACTTTAGCGCGCCCTGCGACCGCCGTCACCGACCGATTGCAATTCAATCGCCATTTCGGTGATGCAGGTCACCTTGTGGCCGGAAGCGGATTTGGTCGCGCCGAGCCTTCGGCTTGCGAGGTATGCGGCCTTCGAGGTTACGGGATCCCGTGTCGGCGGCCATCCATGGCCTGCACGGGATGAGCGCACTATTCCTGATTCTGCATCCCGTGTCGGCGGCCATCCATGGCCTGCACGGGATGAGCGCACTATTCCTGATTCTGGATCCCGTGTCGGCGGCCATCCATGGCCTGCACGGGATGAGCGCATCCTGCGCTCATTTGAATATTTCCTTGGCCTTGGCGCGCGGCAGCGCGGTCTGGCGCGTGATCAGGCCGCGCTTGACCAGGTCCTGCAGGCACTGGTCCAGGGTCTGCATGCCGTGCTGCTGACCGGTCTGGATGGACGAGTACATCTGCGCCACCTTGTCCTCGCGGATCAGGTTGCGGATGGCTGGAATGCCGATCATGATTTCGTGCGCCGCCACGCGACCGCCACCGACCTTCTTCAGCAGGGTCTGGGAAATCACCGCGCGCAACGACTCGGACAGCATCGAGCGCACCATCGGCTTCTCGCCGGCCGGGAACACGTCGATGATGCGGTCGATGGTCTTGGCCGCCGAACTGGTGTGCAGGGTGGCAAACACAAGGTGGCCGGTTTCGGCTGCGGTCAGGGCCAGGCGGATGGTCTCGATATCACGCATCTCGCCGACCAGGATGAAGTCCGGATCCTCGCGCAAGGCCGACCGCAGCGCCTCGTTGAAGCCGTGCGTGTCGCGGTGCACTTCGCGCTGGTTGATCAGGCAGCGTTGCGCCGTGTGCACAAATTCGATCGGGTCCTCGATGGTGAGGATATGGCCATGCTCTTTCTTGTTGATGTGATCGACCATCGCCGCCAGGGTGGTCGATTTGCCCGAACCGGTGGGGCCGGTCACCAGAATCAGGCCCTGCGGCTGGTCGATCAACTCCTTGAACACCCGCGGCGCGCCCAGGTCCTCCAGCGTCAGCACCTCGGCAGGAATGGTACGAAACACCACCGCAGCGCCGCGGTTCTGGTTGAAGGCGTTGACGCGGAAGCGCGCCAGTCCCGGGATCTCGAACGAGAAGTCGACTTCCAGGAACTCCTCGTAGTCGCGTCGCTGCTTGTCCGACATGATGTCGTAGATCAGCGCGTGGACCTGCTTGTGCTCCAGCGAAGGGATGTTGATCCGGCGAATGTCGCCGTCCACGCGAATCATCGGCGGCAGGCCGGCCGAGATGTGCAGATCCGAGGCCTTGTTCTTGACCGAGAAGGCCAGCAGTTCAGCAATATCCATGCGATTCTCCCCACGATGATGGTTGAGTATAGCCCCGGCCCTGCCCGGAACTGTCCTCCGCATGATAAACCCATCCGGGGGGTGGCCCGCCAGAGCGGGCCGCGATCGACTACATCACCCGTACCAGCCACATCAGCAGTGCAAGGCAGCAGGCTGCCGCCAGACCGGCAAGAGCATCGTCCAGCATCACCCCCAGCCCGCCCTTGAAGCGGCGATCGGCCCAGCCGACCGGCCACGGCTTGGCGATGTCGAACACCCGGAACAGCACGAATCCAGCCAGAACCCATGGCCAGGGCGCCGCCAGCACCGGCAGCCAGGCAAGCCACTGGCCAATGTATTCATCCCAGACCAGGGCCCCGTGGTCGGCCACGCCAATGGCGCGCCCGGCGCGGCCACAGGCCCACACGCCCAGCGCGAAGCCCAGGGTCAGCATCAGCAGGTAGTACGGCCAGGGCAGGTGGCGCAGGGCCAGCCAGGGCAGCAGGGCCACCAGCGAGGCCACGCTGCCCGGAGCGCGCGGAGCAAGCCCGGGGCCCAGCCCCAGGGCAATCCAGCCGCTGGGCTGACGCAACAGGATTCGGCGCTGGTCCGTGCTCAGGCTCATGAGCCGAAATGCTCCCAGCCGCGCCAGCGCGGCGTGATCGGTCGCCCGTTCTCGCCCAGCACGCGTACGCTGGTACCTTCGACAATACGGCCAATGCGGCTGACTGCGTGCCCTGCCCGCACCAGGTCAGCCGCCAGCATATCCGCCTTGCGAGCGGGCACGCTGAAACACAATTCGTAGTCGTCGCCGCCGCCAAGCGCGTATTCGATGGCGCCCGCCTGACCGAACAGCTCCGCCAGCGCGGGGGCTCGCGGCAGGCGCGCAGCCTCGATTTCGGCGCCGACGCCACTGGCCGAGCACAGGTGGCCCAGATCGGCCAGAAGCCCGTCCGAGAGATCGATGCAGGCGCTGGCCACATCGCGCAGATTGCGCCCCACATCAACCCGCGGCAGCGGGCGCAGATAGCGCTCTATGAGTTGTTCGCGCGCATCGCCGGGGGCCGAGAGCAGCCGATCGGCATCCGCATGCCCGGGTTGCAGGCAATGCAGCCCGGCGGCACCGGCACCGAGGGTGCCGGTCACGAAAATGACGTCACCCGGCTGCGCGCCAGACCGGGTCAGCGCCTTGCCCGCCGGCACCAGACCCAGCACCGTGATACTCACCGTCAGTGGCCCGCTGGTGGTGTCGCCACCCACCAGGCACAGCTTGTAACGGCCCGCCAGCGCGTTGAACCCCGCCGCCAGCCCGTCAACAAAGGCACTGTCGGCCTTGGGCATGGTGAGGCCCAGCAGGGCCCAGGCCGGACTGGCCCCCATCGCCGCCAGGTCGGACAAATTGGCGGCCAGCGCTTTCCAGCCGATGTCGCGTGCGGCCGTGCCGGGCAGGAAGTGCACGCCGTCGACCAGGGTGTCGACAGACGCCACCAGCTGCTGCCCGTTGGCAACCGAAAGCACGGCGCCATCGTCGCCGGGCCCAATCACCACGTCCTCGCGCTGGCGCGCGGTCGTCGCCAGCAGACGCGATATCAGCTCGAATTCCATCAGGGCCTGTCTCAGGGCGTGCTTTTCGTGTACTCGGTACTGCGCCAGGCCGCCGCTGCATGGTCCAGCACGCCATTGACGTAGGTATGACCGAAATCGGCACCGAAACGCTTGGCTGCCTCGACCGCCTCGTTCAGCACCACCCGATAAGGCACGTCGTCGCGGAACTTCAGCTCATAGCCCGCCATGCGCAGCACCGCGCGTTCCAGCGGATCGACCTCGTCGATAGGCCGGTCCAGCCACGGCCCCAGCGCCTCGTCGATACCCTGGTGTTCGCGCTCGACACCATTGAGCAGGTCTTCGAAATAGGCCAGGTCAGCCACTTCCATGTCCTGCTCGTGGCGGAACTGGTCGATGATCCCGGCCATCGAGCTGCCGCTCATCTGCCAGGCATACAGGGCCTGCACTGCACGACGTCGCGCGCGCGAGCGTGCGGCCGGGTCGATACCATCAGTGCGCCTTTCGCGCTTCACCATGTTGCACTCCATAACCGGGTCATTTCCACGGCCGCGCGGGCCACATCAAATCCCTTGTTGCCGGCCGCACCGCCGGCACGTGCCAGCGCATGCTCCTTCCTTTCAACCGCCAGCACACCGTTGAGCACGGGCAGCGCCTGATGCGTGGCCACGTCCATGAGGCCCTGCGCACAGCCATCGGCGACGTGTTCATAATGCCGTGTTTCGCCGCGAATGACACATCCCAGGGCAATGATCGCCGCATGCTGCCCGGCCCCGGCAAGCTTCGCCGCTGCTGCCGGAATGTCCCAGGCACCCGGCACGCGCAATACCTGCACCGCGTCATCCGCCACCCCGGCTTGCTGCAGGGCCTGGCGTGCACCGCGCACCAGCGCCTCCACCACATCGGCATTCCAGCGGCTGGCGACGATCGCGTAGCGGGCACCACCGGGTGCCGGGCAGTCGGTATCGAGCGCGGGTGTCTTGGCCTGGGCATTCATGGAGCCGCTCATTTTACCCCGAGCGCCCGCCAGCGGGGGTGCGGCAACCGGATCGTTCTGCTGGCGGTAGCGGATAAGGTCGGCAACCGTGCCCAGCTTCAGGCCATGCCGCTGCGCGAAGGCATGCAGCTCGGGTTGCCGCGCCATGGAACCATCCGCCTTGAGCACCTCCACCAGCACCCCCGCCGGCGCCAGACCGGCCAGACGGGCCAGGTCCACTGCGGTCTCGGTATGGCCGGCGCGGCCCAGCACCCCGTCGGCGTGCGCGGCCAGGGGAAACACATGCCCCGGCTGGTGCAGGTCAGCCGGCCCGGCATCGTCCTTCACCGCGACGCGAATCGTGTGCGCACGATCAAACGCGGAAATCCCGGTGGTGACGCCCTCGGCTGCCTCGATGGAAACGGTGAAATTGGTGTGGAACGGCGAACTGTTGTCGCACACCATCGGCTGCAGCGCCAATTGGCGGCAACGTTCCTGATCCAGCGCCAGACAAACCAGACCGCGTGCTTCGCTGATCATGAAGTTGATGTCCTCGGGGCGCACCGCGGACGCCGCCATGATCAGATCGCCCTCGTTCTCGCGGTCCTCGTCATCGACCATCACGACCATGCGCCCGGCACGGATGTCTTCGATGATTTCGGGGATGGTGTTGAATGCCATGTATCCATTGCCTTTTGCATTTCTCCCGGCTGGGGTGCGGGAGAGGGTGTTCATGCCGGATGACGTCGTGCGGAGGAAACTACGCGTCGGAGGTGCCGTGCGCGCCGCTGCCGAGCAGGCGCTCGACATAGCGCGCCAGCATATCGACCTCGATATTCACGGCATCACCGCTGCGACGCTGTGCGAAGGTGGTGTGCTCGACCGTATGCGGGATCAGGTTGACGCCGAAGCGCGTGCCCTCGACCTCGTTGACCGTCAGGCTGGTGCCGTCGATGGTGATCGAGCCCTTGTGCGCGATGTAGCGGGCGAGTTCCCGTGGCACCTCGAAGGTCCAGCGCTGCGAACGACCGTCGGGCCGGATCGAGACCACCGAACCGATGCCGTCGACATGGCCGGATACCAGATGGCCGCCAAGGCGATCGGCAAGGCGCAGCGCCTTTTCCAGGTTGACCGGGTCTCCGGGCTTCAGCCTGCCCAGGGTAGTCAGCGACAGCGACTCGTTGGACACGTCGGCGGCAAAGCCGTCCGCGTCCAGCCTCACCGCGGTGAGGCAGCAGCCGGATACGGCGATCGAATCACCGGACTGCACGTCGGACAGATCAAGCGCGTCGCTGGCAATGTGCAGCCGCACATCGCCACCGTCGGGCTCGAGCGCACGCACGCGACCCACGCACTGGATGATGCCGGTGAACATGTCAGTACCCTGCCGCGCGGGAGGCACGGTCGGGTGTTGCCGCAATGAGTTTCATGAAACGTTTCCCGTCATGTGGAATGAACGAAAAACGCCCCAAGGCACGAGGCTGCACCCCCGGCGAGGCAGGGGCGTGGCCGTCTTCTTTCATCCGGACTGTGACCGTCGGCTCCGGACTTGGACCGGATCTGCTGACCTCACGAAACCTCGTGAGCGCTCGCGGGCTTGTGCCTGGGCACCTACCGCCGGTGGGGACTTCCACCCCGCCCTGAAGACGTTGTCGATATTGCTAAACCGGGCAAAACCGGCAATGCACATGATAACACCGACCCTCTCCCGGCGGGTAAGCGACCGCCGCACCGACCGGGGCCGGCCATGGATTCAGGCTGGAGCCGGAGCCCCTGCGGCGCGCGGCCGCAGCCGCAACCGCATGTCCTCGCCCAGCACCTGCCGATCCATCACATCCAGGTGCCAGCGATCAGCCATGTCCGCCAGCGACGGCAGTGCCATCAGCGGTCGCGCCCGGTCGCCCAGCAGCACCGGCGCCACGTAAAGCAGCAGCTCGTCCACCAGGCCCGCAGCGAACAGGGCACCGCTCAAGGTCGGTCCCGCCTCGACATGCAGTTCGTTGACGCCGCGCCCGGCGAGCATGCCGAGCACGGCATCCAGATCAAGGCCCGTGTCGGTCTCCGGCACTTCGACGCACTCGACATCGGCGAAGCGCAGGCCCGGTCTCGCCAAGGTGCCGTGCAGCATCAATGTCGGCGCGCGGCCATCCAGCAGGTGCGCGCCCTCGGGCGTGCGTAGCAAACGATCCAGTACCACGCGCAGCGGCGGCACGTGCGGCACATCGTCCAGCCGCACGGTCAGGCGCGGATCATCAGCCAGCGCCGTGCCGCTGCCGGTGAGGATCGCCGAGCTGCGTGCGCGCCAGCGCTGCACGTCGGCGCGTGCCTGCTCGCCCGTGATCCACTTCGAGCTTCCATTGGCCAGCGCCGTGCGCCCGTCAAGACTCATGGCCAGCTTGACGCGAACGAAAGGCCGCCGGCGTTCGATGCGGCTGAAAAAGCCGCTATTGAGTTCCCGAGCCGGCGCTTGCAGCAAGCCCGTATCCACCGTGATCCCGGCGTCGCGCAAACGCTTCAGGCCGCGGCCGTCAACCTGCGGATCCGGGTCCTCGCAGGCCATCACCACGCGTGCCACGCCCGCCCGGATCAGGGCGTCGGCGCAGGGCGGCGTACGACCATGATGCGCACACGGCTCCAGTGTCACGTAGGCGGTGGCGCCACGCGCCTTGTCGCCCGCCTCGCGCAAGGCGAATACCTCGGCGTGCGGCTCACCGGCGCGGGCATGAAACCCCTCACCCACCACGGCATCATGGTGCACGATCACGCACCCCACCCTGGGATTGGGCATGCTGGTGAACAGGCCGCGCTCGGCCAGCTTCAGTGCGCGCTGCATGTACTGCTGGTCGCGTTGCGAAAACATGCCTGGACTGCTCCGGTCAGCTATTTGCCGGGCTTGTCTGGATGGTCCCCCAGCAACGGTATCTGCATGTCCTTCAAATCCGGCAGATCACGCTCCAGACGCTCGATCTCTTCACGAAAGGCATGCACGTCCTCGAACTTGCGATACACCGATGCAAAACGCACGTAGGCCACCTGGTCAAGCTTCTTCAGCGCCTCCATCACCAGTTCGCCAATCTGGCGCGACGGTACCTCGCGCTCGCTGCGTCGGCGCAGGGCGTCAATGACCGAACGCACCGCGGCATCCACGGCGTGACTGGGGACCGGCCGCTTCTGCAACGCACGCTCGAAGCTCAGACGCAGCTTGTTTTCATCAAACGCCTCTCGCCGCTCGTCGCTCTTGACGATGCTGGGGAGTTTCAGTTCCACCGTCTCGAAGGTGTTGAAGCGCTCGCCACATTGCGGACATTCGCGCCGCCGACGCACGATCGCACCGTCCTCGGTCAGCCGCGAGTCGATCACACGGGTGTCGTCGTGCTGGCAGAAGGGGCAGTGCATCAGTTTTTTCGGGACTCGGGACCCGGGACTCGATAACACCGGGACTCCGGACTCGAGACTCGGGACTCGGCAAAGCGGTGATTTCGTTGCTGCCTGAGGCAAACGCGGAGTGATCGGGGTTTCGGGGCAACATCGATCAAGGGCCGGGAACCCGGCTCTTCGCCAAGTCCCGAGTCCCGGGTCACGAGTCCCGTACTCAAGCTAGCCATACACCGGATACTTGCGACACTGCGCCAGCACCTTCTCGCGCACGCTGTCGATGATCGACTCGTCGTCGGGAGCATCAAGGATGTCGCAGATCCAGCCGCCGAGTTCGACGCAGTCGGCCTCGGTGTAGCCGCGTGTCGTGACTGCCGGAGTGCCCAGGCGCAGGCCCGAGGTGACGAACGGCTTCTGCGGATCGTTCGGCACCGCGTTCTTGTTCACCGTGATGTTGGCCCTGCCCAGTGCCGCCTCGGCATCCTTGCCGGTGATGCCGCGCTCGATCAGGCTGACCAGGATCAGGTGGTTCTCGGTGCCGCCGGAAACGATGTCGTAGCCGCGCTCGATCAGGGTGCCGGCCAGGGCCTGTGCGTTCTTCACCACCTGCTGCTGATACGCCTTGAAGTCCGGCTCCAGGGCCTCCTTGAAGGCCACCGCCTTGGCCGCGATCACGTGCATCAGCGGGCCGCCCTGCAGCGCCGGAAACACGATCGACTGCAGCTTCTTGACCAGATCCTCGGACGGATTCTTCGCCACGATCAGGCCACCGCGGGGTCCACGCAGGGTCTTGTGCGTGGTGGAGGTGACCACGTGCGCGTGCGGCAGCGGGCTGGGATACACACCGGCGGCAATCAGGCCGGCCACGTGCGCCATGTCGACCATGAAGATCGCATCGACCTTGTCGGCAATGGCGCGCATGCGCGCCCAGTCCACCACTTGCGAGTAGGCAGAGAAACCGCCGATCAGCATCTTCGGCTTGTGCTCGACGGCCAGCTTTTCGATCTCGTCGTAATCCAGGCGGCCGTTCTCGTCGACGCCGTACTGAACCGCGTTGAACAGCCTGCCCGAAATGTTCGGCTTGGCGCCATGGGTCAGGTGGCCGCCGTGCGCCAGACTCATGCCGAGGATGGTGTCACCCGGCTGCAGCAGCGCGAAGTAGACCGCCTGGTTGGCCTGCGAGCCCGAATGCGGCTGCACGTTGGCGTAGTCGCAGTCGTACAACTTCTTCAGCCGCTCGATGGCCAGCGCCTCGGCCACGTCCACATGCTCGCAGCCACCGTAGTAGCGCTTGCCCGGATAGCCCTCGGCATACTTGTTGGTCAGTACCGATCCCTGAGCTTCCATCACGCGCGGGCTGGCGTAGTTCTCCGATGCAATCAGCTCGACGTGATCCTCCTGGCGCTGCGCTTCGGCAGCAATGGCCCTGGCCAGCTCGTCGTCGTAGCCGGCAATATGCTCAGATCGGGAAAACATCACTTGCACCTCGAAAGCGGTCCGGGCTGCCCAGTGCGGCCGGAATCAGACGGAAATGGTAGCCCAGCGCAGCCAATAACCCAACATATGCCGGCCCGCAGACCTGTACCGGTCTGGCCAGAATCGGAATCCGGCATCCCCTGCCCGGCATGCCGCGGCTGCAGGGCGCAACCAGCAACGCTGCGGAAAGGCAGCAACCACGCCGCCGTGTACGTGTGGATTCTGCGACTCCGCCTGCGGCTGCGCGCAGAATGACGATGCGGGTGTTTGTTCGGCCACCGCGCGCACCGCTGTCCCGAATGCCGGTGGATACGGGCATGAAGCTCAAAGCACCGTATAATGGGCGGTTGATCCCCATTCAAACCCAGAATTTTGCGGAGCCTGCATGCAGTACATCTACACCATGAACGCGGTCAGCAAGACCATTCCGCCGCGTCGTCCGATCATCAAGGACATCTCGCTGTCCTTCTTCCCCGGCGCCAAGATCGGCCTGCTGGGCCTGAATGGCGCCGGCAAGTCCACCGTGCTGCGCATCATGGCCGGCGTCGACAAGGACTTCCAGGGCGAGGCGAGGCCGCAACCGGGCATCAAGGTGGGCTATCTGGCGCAGGAACCGGAACTTGATCCGGACAAGACCGTGCGCGAGGCCGTCGAGGAAGGCGTGGGTGAGGTACTCCAGGCGCAGGCAAGGCTGGAGGAAATCTACGCCGCCTATGCCGAGGAAGGCGCCGATTTCGAAAAGCTGGCCGAGGAGCAGCAGAAGCTGGAAAACCTGCTGCAGGCCAATGATGCGCACGCACTGGAGCGGCAACTGGAAATCGCCGCCGATGCCCTGCGCATCCCGCCCTGGGACGCCAAAATCGGTCCGCTTTCCGGCGGCGAAAAGCGCCGCGTGGCCTTGTGCCGCCTGCTACTCAGCAAACCGGACATGCTGCTGCTGGACGAACCGACCAACCATCTGGACGCCGAATCGGTGGACTGGCTGGAACAGTTCCTCAAGGATTTCACCGGCACCGTGGTGGCGGTTACCCATGATCGCTATTTTCTCGACAACGCCGCCGAATGGATTCTGGAGCTCGACCGCGGCCACGGCATCCCCTGGAAGGGCAATTATTCCTCCTGGCTGGAACAGAAGCAGGAACGTCTGTTGCAGGAAGCGGCATCGGAAAAGGCCCGCCAGAAAGCGCTCAAGCGCGAGCTGGAATGGGTGCGCTCGGCGAAGAAGGGCCGCCAGTCCAAGGGCAAGGCGCGTCTGCAGCGATTCGAGGAACTCAATGCAGTCGACTACCAGCGCCGCAACGAGACCAACGAGATCTTCATTCCGCCCGGCGAGCGCCTGGGCAACCGGGTGATCGAGTTCAAGCATGTGAGCAAGGGCTTCGGCGACCGCCTGCTGATCGACGACCTGTCATTCAGCGTGCCGCCGGGTGCCATCGTCGGCGTGATCGGCCCCAACGGCGCGGGCAAGTCGACCCTGTTCAAGCTGATCACCGGCGCCGAGACCCCCGACTCGGGCGAGGTCGAGATCGGACCCACGGTCAAGCTGGCCTACGTGGATCAGTCGCGCGCCGAGCTGCAGGGCGACAACAATGTCTGGCAGGAAATTTCCGGTGGCTCGGACATCATCACCATCGGCAATTTCGAGATCCAGTCACGCGCCTACATCGGCCGCTTCAACTTCAAGGGCACCGACCAGCAGAAACGCGTCGGCACCCTGTCCGGCGGTGAGCGCGGCCGCCTGCATCTGGCCAAGACCCTGCTCGAAGGCGGCAACGTGCTGCTGCTCGACGAACCGTCCAACGACCTGGACGTGGAAACCCTGCGCGCGCTGGAGGATGCCATGCTGGAATTCCCCGGCTGCGCCATGGTGATCAGCCATGACCGCTGGTTCCTGGACCGCATTGCCACGCACATCCTGGCCTTCGAGGGTGATTCGCATGTCGAGTTCTTCCCCGGCAACTACGGCGAATACGAGGAAGACAAGAAGCGTCGCCTGGGCGAAGACGCCGCGCGACCGCACCGGGTGCGCTACAAGAAGCTGGCCTGAGTTGCGGGGTTCGGGGTTCGGGGTTCGGGGTTCGGGTTCGGGACTCGGGACTCGGGACTCGGGACTCGGGACTCGGGACTCGGGGCTCGGGACTCGGGACTCGGTCTGCTGCCTGATTGATCCTTCGCCTGCAGGCAAGGGGCGAGGGCGGAGTCACGGAACCGGGTCTGCTCGCCTCTTGTCATTCCCGCCTAGGCGGGAAACCGGTGACTTATCATGCACCACAAGCAACGGGAGCATCCATGAACTTCATGCAGGCATTGCGGCAACGCTGGAGCGACGCGGACACGCTGGTGTGCGTGGGACTGGATCCGGATCCGGCTCGATTTCCGCAGGGATTGCGCCAATCGTCAGACGCCGTGTTCGAGTTCTGTCGCGACATTGTCGACGCCACCGCGGATCAGGTCTGCGCCTTCAAGCCGCAAATCGCCCACTTTGCCGCGCTGCGGGCCGAGGACGCCCTGGAACGCCTGATTGCACATGTCCATGCCAGGCACCCGGGCGTGCCCGTCATCCTGGATGCCAAGCGTGGCGACATCGGATCCACCGCCGAGCGCTATGCGCAGGAAGCCTTCGAGCGTTACGCGGCCGATGCAGTGACGCTGAACCCGTATCTGGGCCGCGACTCGATCCAGCCATTCCTGGAGCACAGCGACAAGGGCGTCATTCTGCTTTGCCGGACGTCCAATCCCGGCGGCGCGGATTTCCAGAACCTCCAATGCAACGGTCGGCCGCTGTTCCTGCACGTGGCCCGGACCATTGCCGAGAGCTGGAACGCGCATGGCAATTGTGCGCTGGTCACCGGTGCCACCTACCCCGAGGAACTGGGCCAGGTGCGCGCAGCGGTCGGCGACATGCCCTTGCTGGTGCCGGGCATCGGCGCCCAGGGCGGCGATCTTGCCGCGGTGCTGCAGCATGGCCTGACCGAGGCCGGGCACGGCCTGATGATCAGTTCCTCGCGCGCCATCCTGTACGCATCGGAAGGCGACGACTACGCGCAGGCAGCCGCCAGCGCAGCCGCCAGCCTGCGCCAGAGCATCAATCGGCTTCGGGCCGCCTGACCCAGCCCCGCGACAGTACCCGTGCCGGCAGGGGGTGTCCGCGCAACCAGCGTTCTGCCGGCAATGAAATCCAGCGTGCCACGCCCAGCCCGAGCAGCCAGCACAATGGCAGCATCAGCGCATACCAGGCCAGGCCCCAGGCGACGTCGCTCCCCAGGGCGCGGAACAGACGCACGCCCGCATACACCACGAACATGTGGCTGAGATAGATTTCGTAGCTCAATCGGCCCCATGACTGCAGCCAGCCCGTGCCCGGCAGATGCGCCGTCAACCCGGCCTGCCCGCGAACATGACTGGCCAGCAGCAGGCACAGCGTGCTGGCCACCAGCACCAGCAGATAGCCCTCGCCCACGCTTTGCCACAATGCCGAGCCGGCCAGCAGCACAGCCAGCAGGCCGACCACGCCCAGCCAACCGAGCAGGCGCGCACTGCGCAGCGGCGGCGACCAGCGTGCGGCGAGCAATGCGCCAAGCACACCTGCCGCAATCGCGGCCATGCCGGGCAGATAGGCCTTTTCCCGCCATATGGGATTGTCCTGCAGCATGCCATGCGTCCACGGCATGGACAGGGCCAGGATCAGCAGCACAGGCACCATCACCACGGCGCGCCGGGTGAGCAGGCAGAACAGCGGAAATCCGAGATAGAACAGTTCTTCGATCGACAGCGACCACAGCACATCCCAGTTGCCAGGCAGATAGCCGGTGCGGCCCTCGTACCAGTTCAGGTGCAGGGCCAGCGCCGAGAACACCGCACCGCCGAGCGACTGGCCGCGGCGATGGATCACGTAGTCGGCAAACCCCATGGCATGCAGGGCGCTGAGCACGGCAATCAGCAGCAGCAGACAAGGCACGATGCGGGTAAAGCGCCGCCAGTAGAACGCACCCAGCCGGATATCATGCAGCGTGCGCGACCGGCGCAGGGCGTTGCCGGTGATCAGAAAGCCGGAGATGACGAAAAACACCACGACGGCTTCGTAGCCGTTGTAGTTCAATGCCACCAGCAGGCGCTCGGGCAGGAAGTCGGACAAGGGCGTGCGCGCGAGCGGGATGCGCAGACCGATATGGTTGAGCACCACCAGCACGATGGCCAGGCCGCGCAGGACGTCGATGCCGGGATTGCGCGATGCCGGCGAGGGCGTGCCGACCGGCGCATGATCCGGTTGCCGCACAGGCCAGCCCAGTCTCACGCCTGCTCCGGATCCGCACCTTCCGGGAACAGCACCGAAGTGAAACCGAAGGTGCTGAAATCGGTGATGCGCGACGGATACAGCCGACCAATCAGATGATCGCATTCATGCTGCACCACGCGTGCATGGAAGCCCTGCGCCTCGCGCTCGATCGGTTGCCCCTGCACATCCAGTCCGCCATAGCGGATCCGCGCATGGCGTTCCACCACACCACGCAGTCCGGGCACGGACAGGCAGCCTTCCCAGCCGGCCTCCTTGTCATCGCCCAGGGGCGTGATGGAGGGATTGACAAGAATGGTGCGCGGCACGGCCTCGGCGTCGGGGTAGCGGTCACTGGCATCAAAACCGAAGATCACCAGTTGCAGATCCACACCAATCTGCGGCGCCGCCAGGCCCACGCCACCGGCATGGCGCATGGTGTCGAACATGTCGCCAACCAGCGCATCCAGGTCGGCACTGCCCAGCATGGCGTCGGGCACCGGCGGCGCCACGCGCAGCAGGCGCGGGTCACCCATTTTCAGAATCTCTCGGATCATGCTTGCCCTGGCGAAAAGGTCACTGGCCGATTGCTGCGCTGCCAGTATAGGCGCCGGGTGCCAGCGCTGTCAGACGGCACCCGATGGAGGTTCACGCACCGCCCGCGCCGCGAGCATCAGCGCGTCGCCGGGCCACGAGCGCCGCAGGCAGCCGCGCAAGAAAGTGCAGCCAGATCCCGGCCCAGACCAGCGCACTGGTCAGCCACGACCGGGCAGACGGATCGTGCAGGCGGAACCAGCGCCACATGCCGCGGTGCTTGTGCCACGCGACGAACAGCGGGCGATGATGGCTGGAACTGCCCTGTTCATGCAGCACGCGCAAGTTGCCTGCCAGCAGCACCCGACCACCGGCGTCACGCACGCGACGGCACAGATCAAGATCCTCGAAATGCAGAAAGTAGCGCTCGTCAAAGCCGCCGATGCGCTGCAGCAGGCCGCGCCGCACCAGCATCAGTGCGCCGGAGACGGCCTCGACTTCAATCACCGACTCGGGGATGGGCGCGGCATCATCGACCTTTTCCCCGCGACCGAAACCCAGTTGCGCCAGCGATCGACGCAGCAGCGGATCGCGTCGGCGCGAAGCGGGGTCCACCGCGCCGTCCTGATCCACCATGACGGCACCGATGAGGCCGGCCTCTTCATGGTTTGCGGCGATGCCCATCAAGGTTTCAAGATCCGGCGGGGGCAGCGACACGTCGGGATTGACGATCAGCAGCCAGTCGCTTGCCAGGTCTTCAGCGGCCCGGTTTATGGCCGCGCCGAAACCCAGGTTGCGTGGGCTGAAGACAACACGCAGGCGAGCATCGTCCCGGTGCATTTGCGCAACGCGTTGCGCTGCGCCGTCGCGCGATGCGTTGTCGAACAGACGCACCTCCCGGGGCAACGGACTGGCCAGCAACGTGGCGATGCAGGTTTCCAGCAGCGGGCCGCTGTCGGCCGACACGATGATGGCTGCCACGCCAGGCCGCGGATCCGCACGCCCGGCCTGGCCCCGCGTCACAGGCTGTCCAGCAGCCGGTCGCCCTGTTGCTCGGCCCACTGCCACATGGCTGGCCAGGCACGCAGACCCAGGGCGATATCAGCCATGGACTGCTGCAGGCTCTCGGCGCAACCGTGTGCGTCAATGTTCTCGGGCCAGTCACTGAGCCGTGGTGCACTATTGTCCGCCATGGCCCGGGCATTCGCCTCGATCAGGGCGCGCACGTCGGCCTGCCAGAACACCGGCGCATCGGTCGCGGTAACCAGTTCCTGCTGCAACTTGGCGATCATGTCGCCGCGTGCGTAATTCAGGTACTCGCGCAGGTGCACGATGCGGCCATGCTCGCTGGCACTGGCGATATCATCGAACACATCGGCCGCAAAGCGCATGCGCTGGGCCGGGTCATCGGAAATGCAGCGGTCCAGGTGATTGAGCAGGGTCTCGTAGGCGAAGCTGTTGACGTTGACCTGCCAGGCTTGCTGGCCGATGCGCGCCTTGTCGCGGGCGCGCCCGGCCTCCTGCACGTGTCCGATGCTGCACGGCAGGAACATCGCCTGCGAGTGCGGATGGCAGAACCGCGCCAGGGTGTTGAACAGCGCATCCTCGTTGCGACCGGCCACGCGCGTGCAAGGCAACAGCACACTGTTGTCCACTGCAAACGGCGTCATGAATCCCTGGCTGGCCGCCCGAGCACGATCACAACCGTGCCACAGGTTGTCGGCCTCGAGATTGCGCAGGTAGGCGTCGCGGTTGGCGCACAGGCGCGCGCGGCTGTCCGGATCCAGCAGGAACATGGCCTGTGACGTCGCCATGCCGGTACTGCCACGCGTACCGTTGAAAGTCGTGAGCACACGGTAGCCATCATGCAGTCCGCGCACGTCGGCCATGGTCAGCCCGCGCAGATCTTCCCGGTCGACGGCCCAGTCGCCACTGCTGGCCACGGAGCCAAGCGCGTGACCGGCAAACTGCAGATGCATGGCAAATGGCTCGCCGTCCACGGCCTGTCCGGCATCGAGAGCATCGTTCTGGTTGGCATAGAACCACGCACCGACCCGGCTTTTCGGGTCCAGGGACATGCCGGCCCGCAGGTCCGGGTGCATCTTCAGTGGCAGCTCGAAATCCTCATCCAGCAGAAACATGCGCCGGCCCGCAGTCAGCAGCAGCGCCAGGTTCCAGTTCAAGCCGCCGGCAAAACCGCTGTCGGGCCGCTGCAGCAGACTGGCAATGGCCTCGCCGTGCTCTGGCAGGGCCTTCAGCAGCTGATTCTTCACCTTTTCCTGTTCACGCCTGCCCACGTAGACGGTGGCACAGCCGGTCTGCGTCTCGTACTCGCGCAGGTACCCGGCGTTCTGCCGCGCCGCGTCGTCATCACGCGAATCGTCGAGCAGGATCACGCGATATCCGGCCGCGTGGCGTTGTTCATTGTCGGCCAGCGACTTGAGCAGGCGCTTGACGCTGTCGGGACGGTCGCAGGCACGGATGCACAGGCCGGCCAGGGGCGCTGGCCTCAGCGAGTGAGCGCGGGCCGCATCCAGGAAGTCGGCATCGGAAACCATCAGGCCGGTCCGCGCCAGCATCTCCAGCCCCTGGCGCACGCGGTCGTGGTTGTTCAGTCCCGGTACCTTGCGGATCACCTCGGCCACATGCTCGTCCATGCTGCGGAATGGCCGGCAGTGATCCATGCTCATCAGCACCTGGGTGGTCAGCACCTGGGCTTCGTCCTGGCCGCGTGTCTGGAAGACCACTTCCTCGTCGGACAAGGGCACGGCCACCCCTTCGACCGATGCATACATCGGTGCGGCAGGGTCTTTCCTGGGAATGAACGGTGGTGGCTGGATGGCCGAACCGAGATTGAATTGATGTTCCACGTGTACTCCGTGATCAGCGACGCCGAAACAGTCTGCGCCACCACGATTGCGGCGGCTGCGGGCGTCCTTCAAGTTCTTTGATGCGCTGCTCGAGCTCGGCAATGCGATGGCCGGCGGCGATATTCCTGCGCACCTCGCCATTATAGTGGTCATAGACCGATTCGGCCGCATCGCCGAAAAGGTGCAGCGCGGGCACGTCCGGCAGCGGCTGGCGACTGCAGATCGCCAGGTAGTACATGGGCGGGTAGCGCAGACCGGGTGACAGCGTGCCCTGCTGGTCGGTCACGGCCGCGGCTGCCGCCGGAACATCGTCACACGACCACAGTACCGACTGGAACAGCAGCTTCTGTGCCAGCAGGCGCACGTGCGGGAAGTGCGCATCGAGCAGCGCCTGCAACTCGTCGCGATACAACTCGCGCACGTGAAATTCGTTGTCCATGCCGCGCCGGTCGCTGTACTCGGCCTTGTCCGGCGACGACACCAGCAATATGCCGCCCGGCGCAAGCAGGCGCGAGAAGCCGGCCATCATCGCTTGCTGGTCGTGCAGGTGTTCCAGCGTCTCGAAACAGGTGATCAGGTCGAAACCGCCATCGGCCAAGGCGTCAAGCCGGGTGACATCATCGCAGCGGAAATCGAGGTTCTTCCTTTCACCATAGCGGGAGCGCGCATGCTCCACCGCGTCCCGGGAGATATCCACACCCAGCACCGAGGTGGCCACCGATGCCAGCAAGGCGCTGCCGTAGCCCTCGCCGCAGGCCGCATCCAGTACCCGTTTGCCTTGCGCCAGCGACTGCGCGAATGCGTAGCGATGGACGTGTTCGTACCAGATTTCGCGCACGCACTCGGGCGTGAAGCGCTCGCCGGTGAATTCAAGCGCGTCGCTCATGCCCCACCCATCCGCCAATGGTGCTGCAAGCGCACGACACCCGCTTCGCGGGTGGCGCCACGCACGGTCAGCTTGGCCTCCATGGTATCGAACAGGCGGACGGCTTCCGTATCCAGCGCATGCACGCGCACGAGGTACTGGCCCGGCAGCAAGGGCAATTGGGGAAATTCGATGTCGATGTGAAAACGTCGCTCTTCAGTCTGCGCCACCGGCACGGCATCCATGTCGGTGCTCACGCCGTAGATGCCGCTGCCATCGGCACGGACGAACGAGACCATGCAGACAGGCGTGCGCCCGTCGCGCGAATGCAGCTCGGCAGTGACCCGGACATCGTCACCATGATCAATCTGGCGCGGCACGTTTTCTGCCGACTCGCCATTGAGTTGCATGGCCAGAACACCGAATTCACCCTCGATTCGTCGTGCCTGGTCCTCGGCATTGGCCCCCGACTGCCTGCGTTCGTTGTAGGCCAGGTAGGCCTGCGTCACTTCGAAAACCTCTCCCTGAGCCTGTACCTGACCGTCGCGCAGCCACAGAGCCTGATGGCACAGCTTCTGGATGTGGTACATGCTGTGCGATACCAGCAGCAAGGTGCCGCCGCCGTCCAGGTAATTCTCTATCCACTGGATGCACTTCTTCTGGAAGTTCTCATCACCGACCGCCAGCACTTCATCGGTGATCAGCAGGTCCGGGCGTGCTGCGGCCACCACCGCAAAACCCAGACGCACCACCATGCCCGACGAATAATGCTTGACCGGCTCGTCGATGTAGCGACCGATGTCCGCGAAGGCCAGGATATCGTCCATGCGCGCGCGGGTTTCCTCGGCACTCAGACCGTACAGGGCCGCTGCCATCGCCACGTTGTCGCGGCCGGTGTAGTCGGCGTGGAAGCCGGCACCAAGCTCCAGCAGGGCGCCGATGCGGCCGTTGACGCGGAGGCTTCCGGTGCTCGGATTGAGCACACCGGTAATGAGCTTCAGCAAGGTCGATTTGCCGGCGCCATTTTCACCGATGAGGCCGACCGACTGGCCTCGATAGACATCCAGGTCCACGTCGGCCAGTACCGGCACGCGCTCGGACCCGCGCCCGCCGGCCAGCAGCGACAGCAGGGAACGCAGGCGGTCGCTGCGCCGCGACACACGCGGGTAGGCCTTGCCCAGACCGCGCGCGGAGACCAGCAGTTCGGGCGTGCTCACAGGTAGTCCTCGAAGTGCGGGTCCAGCCGATGGAAAACCCACCAGCCCAGAGCCAGTACCGCCAGGGCCACCAGCACGACGCCGGCAAAAGGCAGCAACATCGGCATGTCCCCTCGCAGCAGCATGTCGCGAAAGGCGCCCGCATACCAGGTATAGGGGTGAAGATCGATGATCGGCTGGAAGCGCTCGGGGATCATGGCGCGGCTGTAGAAGATTGGCGCGGCAAACATGGCAAGCATCAACAGTTGGGTCAGCACCTGCACCAGATCGCGCACGAATACCTGAATGGACGCCGCCAGCAGGGCCAGACCCAGCGCCAGCGTCATCAGCACCACCTGCAGCACCAGGGCAGCGGGCAGCCAGGCCAGGTGCATGCCGTAGCCGAACAGCGGCAGCACCAGCACAATCGCGACGAAGCCCGTGGTGTGCAAAAGGAAACTGGCTGCCACCGTGGCCAGAACCGGCACCGAACGCGGCATCGGCACCTTGCCGATCAGCGCGGCGTTTTCGGTAATGGCCGTTGTCGCGCGCAGAATGGCTTCGGAAAACGCCGTCCACGGCCACATCGCCACCACCAGAAAGGGCACGTAGCCCTCCGTCGCCCCTGCCCCGGCAACCCGAGCCTTGAAGATGTGCACGAATACGAAGGCGTAGATGGCCAGCTGCACCAGCGGCTGGATCAGTGCCCACAGGCCGCCGCTGAAACTGCCGAGGAAACGGTTCTTGAGGTCGCGTGCCAGAAAGTGCCGAAACAGGCGGAACGCATGCGCCAGGCCACCCTGCTGGCGACTACTGCGCTTCGCAGTGCGCTGCTTTGGCGTGGCGTCGCTGGTGGCAGCTGGTGTACGCGGCATGACGGATCCGGCAAGTACTCGAATGAGCCGCCTAGGATACCGTCAATCGCTTGCCGGTGGCACGTGGCAAACCCGATACGACGCCCTTTCTGTAGGATCGGGCCATGCCCGCGAGCAGAATTTTTGTCCGCAAAGGACGCGAAAAGCGCGAAGAAGAGCTATGAATTATTGTTGTCTATTTCGCGTTTTTTGCGTCCTTCGCGGACCGCTTTGTTCTTCTTCCTTGATCGCGGGCATGGCACTGCGCTCAGTTGGGCAGCAGCAGGCTGAATCCGGGGATGCTGATGTCGAAGGCGCGCTGCGTGAACCAGCACGCCGCGATGGCCATGATCAGCCACGAACCGCAGCGCACGACGCCAATGCGATACAGGCGCGTGTTGCGCAACAACCAGGCCACGGGCAGGAAGGCCAGCACAATCGCCTCCTGACCGATTTCCACGCCCACGTTGAAGCCGCCGAGGGACGCCGCCATGGCGCCTGCCGGCAGATCCAGACCGGACAGTGCGCTGGCAAACCCGAGGCCGTGAATGAATCCGAACATGAAGGCAATCAGCCAGGTCCGCTGCCTGACAATCGGATAGACATTGTTGCAGGCGGCCACCACCACCGACAGGGCAATGCCCGCTTCAACCAGACGGCTCGGCAGGGCAACAATGCCGAGCACCGCCAGGGACAGGGTGACCGAGTGCGATACGGTGAATGCGGATACCACTTTCACCACATCCAGCATGACCGGCCAGAGACCCGCCGCAGCCTCCCATCGGTAGCCGGGCACGCCTGCCGTCACGGCCATGAGGCCGCTGGAGTCGGCCAATGCCGCGGCGGCAGGAATACCACCGTCACGGTCATCATTGCGCCGCCGTATCAGCACCGCCGGAAACAGCAATGAGAGCAGGAAAAGCATGTGGTCCAGCCCGGTCCAGATGTGCCATATGCCGTCGCCAACGAAGCTCTTGAACTGGCGCCAGCGGCTGGGCTGACGAAGATTCAGGCTGGTCTGCGGCTTTTTGGGCCCGAGCACGGCACCGGCCGTGAGCGTGCCGGCATGCAGGGTGACGATGCCGCGATGATAAGGGTCGATGTCGCTGAAAAGCGTGTAGCCGATGCTCAGCGTGGTCGGGATATTCTTGTCACAGGTGGCATCGAAGAACATCACCGCGTAGGCGCCATCGGTGTGCCTGTTGATCTTCTGCGCGGTTGCCTGCTTCACGCAGCGCAGGCCGTCACCGCGAATGAGCAGGTGGGCCAGTGCATAGCGCTCGATCTGGCCGCGGTGCGCCCTCACCTCGCCCCAGGTAATGGCACCATCGTGGTTGCTGTCGATGCCGATGGCGAAATCCAGATCGCGCAGGGCGATATCCCACTGGCCGTGCAGCACATGCGTGTTGGCGGGGTCCGTGCGCAGGCTCAGGTAGGCATCGCTTTCCTTGTGCGCGGCAGCCGGCGAGGACACCAGGGCGCAGAGCAGGGCCAGGCAGAAGCAGGTCCACAGGCGGGTATTCACGGTGCATCTCCCCGTGCGCGTGAGCGGATTGGCGCGGCCATGTCCATTTTCTGCTCGAGGGCCGTGACCAGGGGTGTCAGACGCGCATCATCCAGTCCGGTGCGGGCGATGAACTGCAATGCCGGCTGCGCTGCCTCGGGCTTGCCTGCAGCCAGTGCGGCCTGCAGGAATACCAGCACATCCTTTGGCGCCCGCTGCACCTGCCAGTTCTGCCTGGCCAGCGCCAGGGCCTGTTCCGGCTGCCCCAGAACCTGCAGCACGAATGCCGCCTGTTCACGACGATAGACGTGGCTTCCGCGTGCATCCATCGCGGCAAAGCGCGCCTGCATGGCCTGCGCGTCACTGCTGGCAGTCGCCAGTCCCTGTGCCTTTTCCGCCATCACCAGTCGCATGAAGGACGTGTCCGACTCGACGTATGGCCTGACCAGCCTGGCGGCATCACCCGGACGGTTGTGCGCGAGCAGGAAATCGGCATAGTCGGCCAGCAGGAAATTGTCACCCGGTGTCCATTGCAGGGCCTTGCGGAAATGCCTTTCAGCCAGATCGGCATCGCCCATGCGCACCGCCACATCAGCCATCAGGCCCTGGACCCAGGACTTGATGTCCGCCGGCGCCCTTGGACCGGGGTCCTCGATCAGGCGCAGCAGCGCCATGGCCTGCGTGTTGTGACCGTTGAGGGCGCGCAGCGCGGCCGTGCATGCCGTGCCCATGAAGTTGCCACCGCTGCTCGCAAGCTGGATGCAGGCATGGTTGGCGGTTTCCAGGTCACCCTGGACCATGGCCACCGTTGCCAGCGTCAGCCAGGCCTGGGCATTGCCCGGCTCGCGCTGCACGATGTGCTGCAGCTGGGTGCGGGCATCCGTGAATTGATGGCGATTCTGCTTGATCGTGGCATCCAGCAGCGCCACTGGCACGGGAATCGTGCGCTGCTTCAGCCAAGGCTCGATCACCGCCAGCGCGCGGCCGATGAAGCGCGCATCGCCGGTGCTTCGGCCGTAGTTGATATAGGCATGCGCCAGTTTCAGCGCCGCCTTCATGTTCCTGGGGTTGCGGCGCAGCTGCGCACGCAACGTTTCAAACCTGCGAACGCGCGGATCGGTACCCGGTGGCACGTGCTGCAACACAACGTCATCGCTGGCTGGCACCCATGGGTCGGTCTGCGTTGCGCCGGCAGGACCTGATACCAGGGTTGCGACCAGCAGCGCAAAAAGAAGGCCCGGCAGCGCGCGGGCGAGGGGAAACCCGCGCGCTGCCGGACCGGGGTTGCCCCCGGAAGCGTCCTGTGTTGTCAATTGTTTCCGGGAGCGCATGCGCGGCTTGTCAGTTGGCCGGCACGCTGTTGCTGCCATTGGGAGAACCCGGCAGCGGGGTAGCGGCGTAGGGGAAGTGATCCATGTAGGTGTCCCCGGCGCTTTCATTGCCGGTGGCATCGGCGGTGGCCGCTGTGGCACCCGCGGCACGCGCGCCGTCGGTGTACGGCTTGCCGCCATTGGCATCGGAACTCTGGTCACCGCAGTCGCCAATCTGGCCGCACAGGGCACCTTCGGCCACGCGCAGCTCGATATCCACGACATCGTCGTAGGGGCGACGACCGTTGGGGAATCCGGCCAGGTCACCACCGAGCACGCCCAGATCATTCTGCTCGGCCGGGGCGGTGGGCTCGATTGCCGTGTTCAGACGCAGCATCTCCGAGGGTGTGACATGTGCGGGCTGGTTCAGGCCCGGCACGCCGGTCAGGAATGCGGTCACCAGGTCCAGGCGCGGCGTATGCGGGACCTTGGCAGCATCACCAAACAGGACATTCAGCAGCACCGGCAGCGACGGATTGGTCACGTAGCGTGCAAACTGCCCATCCCAGCGCGGTTCGCTGTTGTTGAAGCGGTCCTTGTCCTTGAGCCCGATCACCAGTTCGTTGACCAGCGGCGCACCGAGGCGCGACACCTGGACCAGAGGGCCGAAGTCGTCCTTGATTTCCTTGTGCGGATCCAGCGCATTGGCCAGATTGTGGAAGGTGCGCTTGCTGGGCAGACTGGCCGTGGTCCAGCCGCCGATGACCGGATCACTGCCATGGGTCAGGCAGTTCGCGGGCACTTCCAGCGCCAGGGTCGTCACGTTCTTGTGCGACAGCGTGTTGTGGGTGGCGTCGCGGTCCGATACCGGATTGAGGTTGACCAGGTCGAAGACCTCGCCGAGGTTGACCACGAATGGGTCCTTGCGCTGTCCCACGAACACCCTGCCCGGCTCCGAACACCCGGGAATCTCGGTGTTGTAGACATACCGGCTGGCATAGGCGGCATAGTCGGGTATCGACTTGTTGCCGATGTTGTCGACCGGCTTGGTGAACACCGGCTTGCCGGTACCGAAGACGGTAGTACCCTCATCCCTGGTGGTCAGGTTCTTGCCCTTGGCGTTCCTGGGGTCGCCATCAAGCAACTCCACGGTATAGGTCTCCACCCGATTGAGGGCGGACTGGTCGTCGGCGGTGATGCCACCGGCATTGATCAGGGGAATGGCCGTTGTCTGACCGTCGCCGCCCGGAACGGCAATATTCTTGTATTCGGTGCTGAAGTGGAAGCGGAAGGTCAGATCGGGCCTGGCATCGCCATCGTTGTCGATGTGGATGTCATAGACCGCGCTTGGATTGAGTGCAAAGTAGTTGGGTCCGCCACCCGGATCCTGCAGCGGGTCATAGTTGGCCAGCAGGGTGACGTAGCCCGCCCTGTCAGGCTCGTAGCTCATGAACATGTAGAAGTCGGTGGCATCCACGGTCGGCTGACCGGCGATGAAGGGCGCTTCGCGGTGGCTTGATGCCATGGCCACAGCCGGCAGCATGGCCAGGATCATTGCGATTGGTTTGAGTTTCATCTTGTTACCTCACTTTGGTTGGTGGTAACGAAACGAAAGCCCCTTTTGTCTGGCCGGGCCCGCGGCTTATGCGTGCTCCGACTGACCTGGATGACGGTACCCCGGAACATGGTTGCCGGGTCGCGCCGGTCATCCGCACAGCGGCGCGTGTCGGGCGTGCTGAAGGGACTTCGGTTTTGCTGCCCCCTGGCAGGAGACACTTGCAGTTACGGCGCTGCCGTGGCCAGGGATGCAGAAACGCCCATCGCATTCAGCATTCATTCAGATAAATCGCAGCGAAATGCCGCGTGCTCCGGGGGACAGGGCCAGCCCGGCGGGGTGTCATGGCGGGAAGGTGCGGCGCGATGTGCCGCAAAACGCAGCCCGCGCTGCATGGCAACGCGGGCTGCCGCCCGGAGGGCCAAGGGCCGGGTACCCGAACAGGGCCCGACCTCGGCTGTGAGGGCCCGCCGCCTCAACGGGCGACTGGGCGGTGTGCCTGGCCGTGGATACCAGGCGGGTCAGCGACGATGGACCAGCTCAGGCGTGATCCACGTCGTGGCGAACGCAAGCCGGCGGCATTGCCGAGCTACGGCAAGCGCCGCGCGATCGTGCGCGTGGTTGGCGATCAGTGGTCGGCGGGCGCTGCTGCCGGGGCATCGTCCCCGCCGAAACGGGTACGCAAGGAGGCGATCGCGTCCGGATTCGGTTCCAGTTCCTTGCTCTTCAAGCCGTCAACGTAATCCTGCACCTGCTTCTTGACATAGTCGTCCTGCAGCTGCCGAACCAGCCCGTCCCGCACGTCGGCAAACGTCGGCTGGCGCCCTTCGTGGAACTTGACTGCCTTCAGGATGTGGTAGCCGTACTGCGTCTTCACCGGCTCCGAGATCTGCCCCACCCTGCTCAGTTTCTTGGCGGCCTTGCTGAAGTTGTCAACGTATTGGCCGGAGGTGGCATCCTTGATCAGGCCGTGATTGCCCTCCTTGCTGTCGTCGTCGCTGTACTTGGCCACGTCATCGTCAAACTGGTCCGGATTCTTCATCAGGGCCGCGTGAATCTTGTCGGCCAGGGCCTTGGCCTCGGCGTCGCTGCGATCCTTGGTGCTGATCAGGATGTGCTTGACGTCGGTGCTCGCCGGTACCGCATAGGCCTTCGGGTTGGCCAGATAGCGCTCGCGGGCCAGCTCGGTCATGTCGGGAATCGACTGCCTGGTCTTCGCCTTGAAGGCCTGCAACTGGGCGCTGGCCAGCGCCTGCTTGCCTGCCAGCTCCATGCCGGCGCGAACCATCGCGTTGCTGTCCAGGCCATCGGACCGTGCCTGCTTGACCAGTTGCTTGGTCAGGAGCAGGTTGCGCAGGATGCGCTCGATGCGCTGCGGGTCGGCGAACACCGCTGCACGCTGGTCCCAGGGTAGTGCCTCGGCAAACCCGTCGACATCCCTGAGGGTGACATCCGCGCCACCCTGGCTTACCACTACAGTCGACTCCGGCTGTGCCGATTGTACGGCGGCTGGTCCGGGTGGGGCATGCTTGGCGGCAGCGCCTTGTGCTTGCGCCAATACGGGCGTGGCCAGGAGCAGGGAAAGCGCGGCGATTGAGACGGCAGGCAGTGATTTTGGCATGGAGTTTCCAACTCGATTGTTGAGGGCTTGAAGGCTTGGACAAAGATATGGCTGCGGAATTCCGCAGCCATATCCAATTCTCCAGATTTGAAAGTACTTGCTAGAAGTTGCCGCCATGCTTGAGGTTGATCATGCAGGTGCTGTCCGGGCAGGCGGTGGAATGGTCCGTACCCAGGGCGCCCGGCGCAATATTCAGGTAATAGGTCGTGCCTCGATGAAGATTGCACACACTGCTGACGGGGCTGCCTTGCGGCGTCACCACCCAGCTCAGACCGGAGCCCTGATCGGGGCCATAGGTCATGTAGCACTTGCTCTGCGGATCCGTTACCGGCGGTGACACAAAGTCGCCGCAGTCCGGCGACAGGGAGACGGTCCAGTCAAGGTTCGGCGTCACGTTGCTGGAATTGGTGGAAAATTGCCCATATGGCGTGAAGGTGAACGTATTGTAGTAGGGGTAGTCGTTGGGAACGGTAAACGCCAGGGCCCAGTAAGCTGCCGCGATTGACGTACAGCTTGGGCGACGTATTGAACACGCCAGGCCAGGGCAATGTCTCCTGGGTCGTGATGTTGTAGCCGTAGACCGGGTCCCAGTTGGTGACGTCAACGCCGGTGCGTGTATTACTGCCGCTGGACTTGGAGACCGTGCCGACAAGCTGGCGCGTCATGCTCGCGGGGGCGACGCAATTGGCGCTGCCGCCACCGCCGCCACCGCCGCCGACCTGGACGGACGCCGTCTTGAACGCCTGCGTGGCAGGCTGGCCGTTCTGCCCGCCACTGAGGCAGGTCAGCTTCAGCTGGTAGGTGCCGGCCGCGGTGAAGGTGGCATTGTAGCTGGCGCCGGTCTGGCAGTCGCTGGCGCCGACGCAGGCGTACCCGCTGGTCTGCCAACCGGTAAGTGCTGCCGGCAGGGAGCTGCCGTCGTAGCGACAGACATCGGCCGTGGCGCTCCAGGTGATCTGTGCTGTTTCGCCGGCGTTGAGGGTCGCCGGCGTGGCCGTGAGCGTCACGGCGGCCGTGCCGGTGGCGCCGCCACCACCCTGGGGGCAGGTGGAGTTCGCGAAATCGAACTGTCCCGGCTGCGTGTCGATGTTGGATGCCGTCGCGCCGCTGATGCTGATGCCCGGCGTAATGAAGTCACAGGTATTGCCGGTGCCGTAGTTCAGATGGATGACCGTGCTTTGTTGTGCCTGCGCCGATGAGGCGCCGAGGGCTGCGGCCACGGCTGAAATGGAGAGGGCGAGAAGAAACGATCGTTGCGAAGTCATGAGAACTTACCTGGATTGTGGTTCTGGTCACGCATTCGACATGAAGGCGCAAGGGTTGGGCACAAGGCTGGCTCGGGAGCGCTTGAAATCCGGAGCGTAGCGTAGTAGTTGCGCTCAGTGTAGCGCAGATGGCGGGCCGCAGTGGTTAAGTTGATGTGGCAATTGCTCACGCAGTTCACAGTTTGTGCGGTTTCGCAAGCCGCTCTGCAGCACGGCGCGCTGAGCCCCTTTGGCACTGCTACGCCGCTCACTGGCGGCGATGCCCCCCTGCCACCGGCCTTGGCACGGGCCAAGGCAATTCGCGGGCCGCATCCCATGCAGCCAGACGTTCGTGTCGGCATGAGCCCGTCCTTGTGGGATACACAAAAAAAGAGGGGGCCCGAAGGCCCCCTCTGGGTATTGCCTGTTTCCCGTACCGGCGAAACAGTCTGCCGTTCAACTGGATCAGTTGAGGGCAGAGATGTCGCGCTCCACGCGGTGACGGAAGGCACCGGCGTAGTTGGCCAGCTTGCCCGGCTGCGCATTGTTGTTGATGTAACGCTGTGCGGAGAAACCGGTGGCCGGCAGACCGAAGAAGGTCACGCCATTGGTCGAGGTACGCATCTGGTGCGTCTCACCCACCGGGTTCAGACCCAGCTTCAACCAGCCGGAGGTAGCAAAGCCAGCCGTGTTCAGGTTCAGCGGATTGGCAGCGCCCAGAACGGAAACGGGGTTGCTGGAATCCGAGAAGGTGATCACGTTGACTTCGTAGCACAGCGACTTCGGCGGAATGCCCGGCGGACGCGGCGAGAAGTCATCGTCGGTGGTCGTCGTCGTGGTGCGCTCTTCACGGTTGAACATGTGATCGGTGCCGACTTCAACTTGGGCACAGGCAGTGCCGTCAGCGAAGACTTCCGGGAACGGCTGGATCGCCGGCGGTGCCTTGTCGACATAGAAACGCTTGGTCGGGAAGGTCACCACCCAGTCGGTACCCTGACCGCCGGAGGCATTGGAGATCCACTCGTTCATCAGCGACGAAGCGTCAAACACGGCGCTCACCGCATCCTCAGTCGAGCCAGCCGGGTAGGTGGCCATGACCACGCCCGTGCCCTGGAAGACATAGGCATCGGCGTCGCCGGCAGGCTGCACGGTGTTGGCAGCCGACAGGTTCGGATCCAGGCTGCCCGAGTCGGTGAACAGGGACTTCACGGAGAAGCCGTCGATGGCATCGGCGTTGTACGGATACAGCGTACCGTTGGCAACGTCGATGATCTGGCCAGCACCGAACAGGCCGCCGGTCGGAGCAACAAAGTCGCTGTTGCCGGTGTCACGCAGCAGGCTGGAATCGCAGCCATCGGGCACGCCAGCAGGCTGGACGTGGGTCACCGCCGCGGCAGTGGCACCAACGACGTCGGACATCTGGATCAGCTCGACATAGCCTTCACGCGTACGCTCGGTACCCGACGGGCCGCCGTCGTTGTTGGCACCAGCGAACGTGAAGTTCGAGAAGTCGATGGCGTGCACGTTGCCGACCGTGAAGGTACCGGCGCCGGTGAACAGGCTCGGCACGGTGCAGCTGTTGTCGGCGGTGCCGAAAGCAGCACCGTCGCCCGACATGCCAACATCGCTCAGAGCGAAGACAGCGCCGGTCCACACGTCATACGGCGACAGGAACAAGTTGAAGTCGCGCACTTCGCGGCTGTTGTAGGACTCGAGGAAACGAACCTTGACTGCCTTGGCGACGTCGGTCGAGTTGACCACCGAGATGTAGGTCTGCTGACCAGCCTGCACGGTGTAGTAAGGGTAAATCAGGACCTGGCCGGTGCCATCGGGATTGAGATCCACGGCACCCGCCGAGCCTGCGAAGCCGACCAGACCGGCCAAGCCGGCGAGGACGGCAGTCGTCAAACTGCTCTTTTTCATGTGTAACACTCCTAGGTTAACCACAGGGCTTTTCTGCTTTTGGACCCCGCCCCCTGGACGCCACAAGGCGCCTTTCGGACCGAGGCAACAGCACTGTAATGCTAAGACAAGGTGAAATGCAAGGCAATACCCCGCTTTTTTTGCGGACTACTTGGCTTTGCCGAGCTTTCCTCCTCCTTCGCGGGGGAGATAGTACCATTGATTGCGCAAATGCAGCCAGGTTTCCTTCAGGGGCGCAAAACCCTGGACCTCGCCGACCCCGGCACCGGGCATGTGCATGGTGTAGTCGACAATCATGTATACCGTGCAATTGTCCGGCTGCTCGCACTCCAGCTTGTTGACCCGGGCGGATTTCCATTTCAGCGGCCGATTTTCCATGTCGCTCGCGTACTGCTGCTGGCTGACCGTGTTGCGATAACCCGGCGTGAGGTATTCGTACGCCTTGTCGGCATGCTTGTTGATGAGGTCGTCCCAGCGCTGCAGTGCACGCTGTTTCAGCACGGCATGGCTGTCAGCGGATGAGGCGCTGTTGCGGGTGCCGGGTGCGGCGCAGGCGCCCAGCAAGAGGCTGGCGGCCACAAGCGGCAGCCATTTGGTGCAGGGATGCTGAATCAATTGTCTTCTCCGTTGCGGGGTTCTTTGCTGTTGTCGCCCTGCTCCTGCCTGAGCTTGGCTCGCAGGGGCTTGAGGGATTCGAAGCGGTCCTGGTACTCGCGGGTGACTTTGGCCGCTTCCTGGCTGTTGCGGATGACACGCGGGGTGATCAGGACCAGCAGCTCGGTACGGTCATTGTTGCGTGACGTGGAGCCGAACAGCCGGCCCAGCCAGGGGATGCGGCTGAGCAGCGGCACGCCGCTGTCCGAGACGCTGTCGTTCTGCTGGATCAGGCCGCCCAGCAGCACCGTCTGGCCGCTCTGCACGGCGACCTGGGTCTGGATGGTGCGCTGCGAAATGGCCTTGTTGCCGGTGGGGCCGGCGGTGGCGCCGGGCTTGCTGACTTCCTGATCGATGTCCATGTACACCAGGCCGCCCGGATTGACGCGCGGCGTGACCTGCAGCTGAATGCCGGTCTTGCGGAAGCTGACCGAGCCGCTGTTGAAACTGGTGCCGCCCACGCTGCCCGTGCCGTTGTCGGTGTTGTTGCCGAAACTGCCCAGGCCCGGCTGGAAGAACGTCTGCACCACCGGGATCTCGTCGCCGACCTGGATGTTGGCCTCCTGGTTGTTGGTGACCACCACCGAGGGCGCGGACAGGATCTTGGTGTTGCCGCTGCTCTCCACGGCATGCACGGCCGCCTGCAGGTTGTTGTTGATGAATGAATAGAAGAAGTGTATCCGCCAATCGGACAGGAGTCACCCCCGAGTTGCCCAGTGACCAGGCCTGCTGATTGCCAGGCTGGGCGCGACCGTCGGTACCGGAAACCCCACTCCGCCTCGCTGCCAATCAGCCCCTCCAGATACCACTGCACGCCGAAGCTGAAGTTGCCGGTCAGCTGGACTTCGAGGATCTTGGCCTCGATCTGCACCTGCAGCGGCTGGATATCCAGGCGCTTCGCCGCCAGCTGAATGGTGTTCCACTGCGTCGCCGTGGCCAGCACCAGCAGCTGATTGTTCTGCTCGACGGCAGTAATGCGCGGGCCACCGTCCTTGGGGTTGACGACAGCGGCGCTGCGTGTCGGCGTGCTGCGTCGCTGCTGACGGCGGTTGTTGTTGCTGTTGCTGCCATTGCGATTGCCGCCCACCTCGATCGAGGTCAGGCCCGGCGCCACGCTGCCGCCGGTATCACTGCTCGGCCTGGGTGCCGAGCCATTGAATATCTGGTTGAGGTAATCGGCCAGATCCACCGCCTTCATGTTGATGACGTTGTAGATGTACAGCTGTTGCCCGGCCTCCCCGCCGCCGGCACCGGCATCCAGGCGCGCCAGCCAGTCCCTGGCCTTGTCCAGGTATTCGGGCTGCGGCGTGATCACGATCACCGAATTGGTGGCCTCGATGGGGACAAAGCGAAACATGCCGGCCAGCGGCGACTCGCCCTTGCTGCCGAAAATCTCGTCCAGTTGCGGCATCAGCTTGCCGACATCCTGGTTCTGCATGTTGTACACGCCCACCGACATGCCCTTGAGCCAGTCGACATCAAAGGTGTTGATGGTGCGCTGGTAGTTGATCAGCTCGGACGGCGTGCCGGCCAGGATCAGCAGGCTGCGCGAGGTGTCCACCGACACGAAGGCATCGGCCGGCGCGAACGGCTTGAGCAGCTTCTGCATCTCCGACGGCGAGATGTAGTGCAGCGGAAAAATCCGCACCTCGTAGCCCTTGGCGACCTGGGCCGGGGCCAGGCGCGGCGTGAGGTTGCCGGGTATGGCCTGCTTGATCGGCAGCACGGTGTAGCGGCCATCCTTGAAAATCAGCGTGTTGTTGGTCCAGCCCAGCAGGGTCTCGAGGATGGGCATCGCGTCCTCGGTACGCACCGGCTGCGCCGTGGAATAGCTGACGTTGCCATTGACCCCCGGCGCAATGATGTAGTTCTTCTCCAGCAGGTCGCCGAGGATGGCCTTGACCACCGCCTGGATCGGCTGGTTCTCGAAATTGAAGGTGACCTTGCCCTTGGGCGCCTCGCCGCCATGGGTTGGCGAGCGCGCCACTTTCTCGTCGAAGAACTTGCCGGTACCCACCTCGATCTCGGGCTTGATCGGCGCATCCGGCTGCCCCTGTTCCTGGTTCAGGTTGATTGGCCCGGTATCGGGTGCCGGCGGCTGCGCCAGAGTGGGCTCGACCATCTGCCGTGCAATCGAGTCGTCCGCTGCGGTGCTCTTGGGGCCTGTGCTGGCACAACCGGCCAGAATCACCATGAGCATGGCCAGCAGACAGGTCGCGACCGGGCGCCACGGACTCCTGGCGCCTGCTGCGGGCAGACGGCAAGCGGGCGGGATGCGCGCGCTGCTGGCGTCGGATTCATCGGGGCGCATGGCGTCCATCGGGTGATGCCTCATCGTGATTGTTCCTGTTTGTTCTGGCGCGCGCGTTGCTGCTGGGCGCGCATCTTCTCGGCCTGCTCACGCAATTGCTTGCGCCGTGCCTCGATGCGCTCGCGCAGGGATTGGTCAGCGTCGTTCTTTTTTTCCGGTGTCGCCGTGGGAGCCGGCGGCCTGACTGCCGTGACCCGTTTCGAGGGAGGCCCGCTGGTCTTGGATACTGTCAGCTCGACATCGGAAGTCTCATCCTTGTCGTTCTTGAACACAACCTTGCGCGGCTGTATTTCGACCAGCAGCCACGCCGACTGGTTCCCCGGCAGCGGCATGCCCTCCTTCAGTGACACATCCTTGTTGGTGGTCTGGTCCTTGAGCAGGGCCATCTTCAGCCCCGGCGTGATGATCACCCCGGTCAGCTTGACCTGCAAGGGCACCGGCGGCGCCTCGGGCTTGTCATCCGCCTGGTCGTCATCGGGTGGAATGGGGCGGCGGTCCTCGCTGAGCAGCGGCCGCTGGGTGATTTCGGCAAAATGGCCATACTCGGGCATGCTGAAATGCTGTTTCTCGATGGTCGCCACGGAGGGCAGCCTGTGCGTGGCGTCCGGGTCGGGCGGCAGGAAACTGTAGCCGGTGCCCACACCCAGCCAGAACAGCACAGCCAGCAAGCCGAACACGCCGCAAGCGGCTGCCAGCACCATACTCAGTCGGGCCTGCATCTTCAGGTTCACGCCTTGCCTCCTGGCTGGCGCAGATAGCCGGTGAGGGTGAACTGGATTTCCAGCTTGCTGCTCTGCTTGTTCTGGCCGCGATAGAAGCTGGCACGCCGGTACATCATCAGTTCGTCGACGAACAGGAACGGCTTGCCCTTCTCCAGGTCGTACAACACGCTGGTGGCTGTCTCCATGTCGCATGTCATGCGGATGCGCACACTCACGCTCTGGTAGGGCTCGTCCTTGCCCGCGCGCCGCAGCGGCGTGCTCTGCTGGGCGGTGCACCGGGCGCCATCCGGATCATGCTTCTTGATGACATCGGTGACGCGCTGGATCAGGCTCGCCGACGCCGCGGCCGGGTCGTTCTGCGGCAGAAAGGCCTGGTTGCCCTTCTCGTACTTTCGCACCGCCTCGATCCGCTTCTGGATATCCGGCTTCTCGGCCACGATCGCGGCAAAACGCTGCTGCTGCTCGCGCAGGTCATCCATCTGGCTGCCGATGTCCAGTTGCGGCGCCACGAACCACCAGTGCACGCCCACAAAGTAGACCACCACCACAATCAGCAGCAGCAGCCCCAGCGCCAACGGCCGGCCATCAGCTGGAAGTTTCAGCTGCCGCATTGGCATCCTCCCTGGCGTTGCTGCTTGCCGGTTTCCTGGTCGGAGCCGGGGTCGCAGTCACGGTAGCCATGATATTGAAGCGTTCCTTGCCGGAGCGCGCGTCCGGCTGGATCACACCCTGAAAACTGGCATCGGACAGATGCGGAATCCTGGAGACCTTTTCCAGCAGCGAGGCGGCATGGTCACTCTGGCCCTGCAGGCTGAGGCGGTTGTTGTCGTCGATCGACAGCCGCTGCAGGTAGGTATCGTCACCCAGGGTGTGGGTCAGTGCGCGCAACAGCTCGATGCGCACCGGCGTTTCGTTCTTCTTGCGCATCAGGAAGCTGGCACCCTTGATCGACTCGCTCAGGCCCTTGCGCAGTGTCGCCACCTGCTGGGCCTGCTTCTGCACACTGGCCACTTCGGCCTGCATGTCTGTCAGCGCCTGCTCGCGGTTGGACACCCACAGCGACATGGCCAGCAGCAGCAGCACCAGTGCCGCGGCACCCAGCCCCAGGTTGATCAGCATGCGCTTGTTGCGACGCTTGACGCGCCCGGCATGCGGCAGGAAATTGAAGCCCAGGCGTTCGCTGCCCGGCTCGCCACTCCAGGCGTCGATGCCATCCAGCGCCAGCTCCAGCGGCTCAAGCTGCTTCAGTTCGGCATCCAGGGCCGGCCGCGGCACCACGGCCAGCTCCACGGTGAGCTTTCTGTTCTCGCTGTCCCGTGCGCTGATGCGGTGATCCAGATAGACCTGGTCGACCTTGAAGGGCGTCTGCCGATCCATCTCGAAGCCCAGCACCTGGCTCAGGTTGTGCTCGGCCGCGGCGGGCAGCTGCAGGGTCCGCAGCAGCACGCGCTGGCGCGGCAGGCACAAGCGCATGCGCACCCTGGGGTCGTCCAGGGCATTGCGTGCATCCTGGATGGCAAGACGCTGCTCTTCCTGGCTCAGGCGCCTGGGTATGCGCGCCACGGGGGCTTTTCCGGGCGTGCTGGCGTAGTAGACGTCGAGGCTGTCCTCGCTGTTGTTCAGCAACAGCGTTTCGACATGATCCTGCAGCAGGTTGCGCCAGCGCTCCGGCATGCAGGCGCGCAGCTCGGCGCCCCACCAGGCAAAGAAGCCCGGCAGCGGGGAGGTGGCATAACTTGCACGCAGGCGCGCAAGCAGCGGTTGTAGCGCGTCATCCAGATTCATCAGGAACGATCACCCTCGCGCCAGCGCATGATTACAAAGGGCCTGGCGCCCGAATTGCTGCCGCCAAGCCGAATGGTGACGTCCAGCGAACTGCTGGCACCATTGGGCAGGCGTGCATTGGACTCGATACTATACGTGAGGCCACCGCCACTGGCTATCAGTGGTGTGCCGTCGGGCAGGGTCAGACCGCGACCCCTGGGTCCGATTCCCGGCGCGATTTGCTGGCGCATGTCGATCAGATTCTTCGCCGATCGGCGTGCATCCCGGGCAGGGCCATCAGCGCCTGCTCGGGTTTGCATACATGGCGTTGGGCTCGCCGCGCCCCGAATACACGGTGATGGCAGGCTCCACCTTCTTGAACAGGGCATAGTCCATGCCCATGACCTGCTGCAACTCGCCGACCGTGATGAAGGGATTGTTGGCGGGGCCGTAGGCCAGCCCCGCCTGCTTGTAATCGGCCTCCTCGGCGCCGTTGGCGGTAACCAGATCATCCGGGTCACGCCAGTCCTGCACGCGTGCGGCCAGCTCCTGCGCTTTCTGATCGTCCAGCCCCCCGACCGACTTGAACAGCTGCTGCAACTGCTCGGGGGTGGCCGCGTTGACGTCGATCTTGCCCGATTCGTCGTGCACCTTGATGGTGATGATGGCGTCGTTGAAGCTGAACTTGTAGGGCCGCCCGTCCGGCACCCAGCGCTTGTCCGGCTCGTTGCGGCGCAAGGCATAGGCGGCCAGGTTGATGCCCGCCTCGGCCGCGTAGCGGGCGCGGGTGGAGTCGAGCAGATGGCGCGCCTGCAGGTTTTCGGTGCGTGCAATGACCGCAAAACTGCCCATCAGCACCGCCACCAGCGCAATCACCCACAGCACGATCAGAAAGGCGATGCCGCGTTGTCGTGCATGCGCCGGGAGATGGTGACGACCCGACCCTGGCCGGCGCTGGCTGCAGTGTGCATTCATTGCTTGTCTCCCCCGGAAGGTGGCGCACGCGGCTGCTGATCGGATACGGGCTGGCCGTTGCCGGTCATGCCAGGCACAGGGCGCGAGCGCGCGCGGCGCGGCAGCGACCCTACATCCATCATCAGCGGGATGTCCATGGTCGGCCAGGTCATGCCGCTCTCCGGCGTCATGTCGAAGGCAATGCGCACCATCACCGGCATGCGCGATTCGTCGTCCCACTCGTCGGTCCAGTCGTCCAGTTCACCCTGGTCGTCCAGGCCGCGATACTGGAAATGGCCGCGGGCGATCCCGTCAATCAGCAGCACCGGCTCGGCCGCATCCTTGTCGGCGTCCTCCAGCTTGAAGCCGTTGAGCATCTGGTCGGCAAACGTCAGTTGCATGCCCTGCCCTGCGCGTGACAGCTCCAGGGTCTGCACATAGGCCCCACCCCTGGACAGGTAGCCCGGCATCGGCGCCACGAAGCGCATGCGCTCCGGTTCGCCCTGGAACAGGTAGTTCATGCCGGTGGCATCGTCGCGGCCGAATGCCAGCGGCATGCTGTGGCTCAGCTGGCGCCGCAGGAACTGCTCGGTGACACGCAGGCGGTTCATGCGCTCGATCGCCAGGTCACCCGAATGAATGGCCCGGGTTGCGGTATGGATGCCACCCCAGGCACCGGCCAGCAGCAGCGACAGCAACAGCATCGCCACCAGAACCTCGATCAGCGTGAAACCGATGCTGGCGATCACTCCCGGGCCCCGTGCCGGAAGCTGGAATCAGCCGCACCCTCGTGCCGGGGGCCAGCGCGACCAGGCGTTCGCAATTCATGCAGACCCGGATACCCTTCGCCGGAAGTCGAGCGCAGCGGGCAGGCCCGGTAACCGGGCGCTGGCGCAATCGGCAGCGGCGCGCGGGTGGCGCCATGGGCAATCGACCAGGTCATCGGCGCTGCCTGCCCATCTGCCGCAACTGGTCCTGGTTGCTGTCCACGGCACGTATGGTTTCGAAACGCGCGCTCTGCTCGCGCCCGGGCGCACCCCAGACCACGGTCAGGTTGACCTGGTACAGATCGATGGGGAGGTTCTCGTCCACGCCACCGGCCACATCCGGCGGCTGGATCTGCTGCACGGTCATGTCCCAGCGGTACTTGTCATCAAAACTGCCCTGTTCGCTGCCCTCCTGCAGCGGTTCGCCCACACCGACCGTGTCCAGCCTGGATTCGGCCCACAAGGTAGCCTGGGTATAGTCCTGCGAGCGGTGCGCAACGCGCAGCGAGGACGTGAGAATCTGCAGCAGCACCCCGAAGCCCACCGCGAAAATGAGGAACGCGGCGATCACCTCGATCAGGCTGAAACCGCGCTGACGCGCGGGCATGGGGTTATGGAAGCGTGGTGCGGTCACGGGTTATTGACCCGTGCGGGGGCGCTAAGTTCGGGCTGAGGCTGGGAACTGTGATCGGTTTCCCCGTCGCGGCGGGACTCGGGACTCGGGACTCGGGACTCGGAAAAGCCGACTTCCGACAATCCGGGTTGATCTCTCCCCCTGCGTGCAGGGGGAGATTGAGAGGGGGTTTTCTGCTCCGCCGCTGCGCGGCACCCCCTCACCTCATTCCTCTCCCCGGCGGGAAGAGGACGCTTTTTCCCGATACGTGCCCAAGGCCCGAGCGGTGCCAGGTGTGTGCTCTTCCGAGTCCCGAGTCCCGAGTCCCGAGTCCCGGTTGGAACGAGTCCCGAGTCCCGAGTGCCGGTTGGAACGAGTCCCGAGTCCCGAGTCCCGACCCTTTCGATTCCCGCATCTCCAATCCCGAATCCCGGCCTCACGACGCCTTCACTTCCTCGGTCCGCACCTCGCCGGTCAGCCAGGACACATTGATGTGCCATTCGCGCTGGCCGCGGATGACGGTGATACGGCCACCGGTGGAACTGCCGTCGGGGTAGAAGCGCATTCCCCAGGTGTCGGCATCCACCTGCTCTTCGGCAGCGGTGCGCACCTTCAGCTCCATGCCTTCGGGCAGTTTCTTCGCCGGCTTGTGCGGCGGCTGATAGGTCCAGTCCTTGAGGTTGAAGGTGATCACCTGCTCCTTGCCCTTGACGATCGCCTGCCCGCGCGTATAACGCAACGCCGCCGCCAGATCTCTGCTCACGGCGTTGACGTGCGCACTCTCCAGGCTCTTTGCCACCGACATCGACACCGCCGTCACCGCGATGGCAATGAGGATCAGGACCGCCATCATTTCCAGCAGCGTGAAGCCTCTGGCCCGAGACTCGGGACTCGGGACTCCGTGGAGCCGGGACTCGGGACTCGGGACTCCGTGGAGCCGGGACTCGGGACTCGGGACTCGGGACTCGGAAGAGCACACACCTTGGCACCGCTCGGGCTTTGGGCACGTATCGGGAAAAGCCTCCTCTTCCCGCTGGGCAGAGGCTTGAGGTGAGGGATCGCCGCAAAGCGGTGTGCGAAACAACCCTCTCTCGTTCAATCCGCCCTCAGGCCCAGCCTGCGGGCGATCATCGGCGCACGAGCCCGTGGCGCGCAAACGACCCGCTTCACCCTTTGAAACAAGGGGGAGAGCTCAACCCGGAGGGTCGGCTTTCGGCTTTCGAGTCCCGAGTCCTGCGAGTCCCGAGTCCCGAGTCCCGGACCTGATGAGTCCCGAGTCCCGAGCCCCGTATCGATCGGGCCTTGAAACTCGAATCCCGTGAAGCTGAAGTCCCGTCTCGCGCATCACGACTCTACTGCCAGTTTCCGACATCCTTGTTCAGGCCATCGCCACCCGGCTTGCCGTCCTTGCCGTAGAAGATGAGATCGAAGGTGCTGCCATGGTCGCCGGGCACCTTGTAGCCGAATTCGTGCCCGAACGGATCCTTGATGTCCGATTCCTTGGCGTAGGGCCCGTTCCACATGGTGGTGCCGCCCGGATCCTTGACCAGGGCTTCCAGATTGGATGGCGGGCTGCCGTTGTCCAGCGCATAGTTCTCGATCTTCATGCTCAGCGACTGCAGCTTGGCGTCTCCGGCCTTGTACTTGCCCGAATTCATGCGCTTGCCGACCTGGGTGACGACGATGCTGGCGACGATGCCGATCAGCACGATCACGGCCAGCATCTCGATGAGGGTGAAGCCGGCAGCGCCGATGCGACGCGGCATGGATGGATTTTTCTTGTTCATGTCTACCTCTGTTTTGACGATCTGTCTTTGAATTCGGACCCGCCCGGCGCCAACCCGCAACGCCGCCACGAGCACTTGCCATGCCGATCAATGCGCAAGCCCGGACACAGCGGAACGGACTGCATTACCGAGCCCGTCATTTGATGGCGCCCGCCAGATTGAGAATCGGCAGCACGATGGCCATCATGATGACAGCAACCACGGCCGTCATCACCACCGTGGTCAGAGGCACCAGGGCCGCCAGCATGCGATCGAGGCTGTTGCGCACCTCGACATCGAAAGTATCGGCGACCTTCATCAGCATGGAATCGAGTTCACCCGATTCCTCGCCCACGCTGATCATCTGCAGCGCCAGCTTGGGAAAGCGCTTCGACTGCGACAGTGCCAGCGACAGGCCGCCGCCGGTCTTGACGCTCTCCGTCGCTTCGCGCACCGATTCGGCCAGGGCGCTGTTGGCAAGCACCTTCTCGGCAATGGTCAGCGCCGACAGCAAAGGCACGCCATTTTTCAGCAGCGTGCCCAGGGTACGGGCCAGACGCGCAGTATCCACCTTCTGGCTGATGGTGCCGAACATGCGCATCTTCAGCAGCCGTTTGTCGATCCTCAGACGCGCCTCCGGATCGCGCCACTGGCGGCGCAGCCACGCGGCACCGAACAGGGCCAGCAGCAGCAACAGCCACCAGTAGCTGGACAGGGTGGTGCCAATGCCCATGACGATGCGCGTCACCAGCGGCAGTTCGACGCCCATGTCCTGGAACATCGGCACGAACTGCGGCACCACATAGGTCAGCAGGACGAGCAGCGATACGAACACCATGCCGACCAGGAATGCCGGATAGATCAGCGCATTGATGACACTGCCGCGCAACTCGTGCGAGCGCTCCATGTAGTCGCCGAGGCGCTTGAGGGTCTGGTCCAGGGAACCGCCCACCTCGCCGGCACGCACCATGTTGATGTACAGGCGCGAGAAAACGCCGTGCTCTTCCTCAAGCGCCGTGGACAGGGTGGCGCCACCGCGAACGCGGTCTCGCACGCGTTCGATCAGGTGCTTGGCCTGCTCGGCCTCGGGCAGCTCCAGCAGAATCTGCAACGAGCGGTCCAGCGGCTGACCGGCACCCAGCAGGGTCGCCAGCTGCTGGGTGAACTGCACGATCTGGGCACTGGAGAAGGTCTTGCGCTTGAACATGGCGCGCAGCGCGCCGGCGGTGTCGCCCTCGGCTTCGCGCGCATCCAGGGGCAGATGACCGGCCTCCTGCAGCTTGGCAATGACCTCCTCGACGGATCCGGCTTCCATCTGCCCGTCGAGGTTTTCACCGGCGGCGGTGACGGCCTTGTAGCGGTACAGGGTCATGCGGGGTACCCGCGGGCTTGTGGCGATGCGGGCGTTGATGTGGCTGTTGGTTCGGGACTCGGGACTCGGGACTCGGGACTCGTGTCCACGGGCCCGGGGAAATTTTCGGAGAATGGGCGCGAACGGGGGCGATTCATCCCTGCGGCAGAATCCCCTCTCGGTCTCTCCCTGCAAGCAGGGGAAAAAGCTCGAGGACCGACTTTTCCGAGTCCCGAGTCCCGAGTCCCGAGTCCCGGTCCGGACACACCACGCGCCAGCGCGCGCTCCAGAACTGGCCATCGAAATCCGGACATGCCGCTACCCCTCCTGCGTCACGCGCAGGACTTCCTCGACGGTAGTGACCCCGCTCAGGGCCTTGATCAGGCCATCCTCGTACATGGTGCGCATGCCGTCCGCTCGCGCCTGGTCCTCGATGTCGCTCATGCCGGCATGGCTCATGATCTGGCGGCGGATGGCATCGGACATGACCAGGAACTCCATGATCGTGGTACGGCCGAAGTAGCCCGAGGGATTGCCCGGGCTCGGAACCGGCTTGTACAGCTGGACGGGGCGCTCATCGGTGAACTTGTCCAGCTTGTACTCGGCGATCATTTCCGGATGCGGCGTGAACGCCTCGGAATGATCGGCATCCAGGCGGCGCACCAGGCGCTGGGCCAGGATGCCGTTGATGGTGGATGTCAGCAGGTAGTCCTCCACCCCCATGTCGAGCATGCGGGTGATGCCGCCGGCTGCATTGTTGGTGTGCAGGGTGGACAGCACCAGGTGGCCGGTCAGGGCCGACTGGATGGCGATGCGCGCGGTCTCCAGATCGCGCATCTCGCCGATCATGATGATGTCCGGGTCCTGGCGCACGATCGAGCGCAGGGCATGGCTGAAGTCCAGCCCGATCTGCGGCTTGGCCTGGATCTGGTTGATGCCCTCGATCTGGTATTCGACCGGGTCCTCGACCGTGATGATCTTGACGTCGGCGGTATTGAGCTTGCTGAGCGCCGTGTACAGCGTGGTGGTCTTGCCCGAGCCGGTCGGGCCGGTCACCAGCAGGATGCCGTGCGGCAGCTCCAGCACGTCGATGAACTTGGACAGGAACTGGTCGGTGAAACCCAGCTTGTGGAAATCGAACACGATCGCTTCGCGGTCGAGGATACGCATCACCACCGACTCGCCGTGTGCGGTGGGCACGGTCGATACACGCAGATCCAGCTCCTTGCCCTGCACCCGGATCATGATGCGGCCGTCCTGCGGCAGGCGACGCTCGGCGATGTTGAGCTTGGCCATGATCTTGACGCGGCTGATGATGGCGGCGGTGGAACTGGACGGCGGTGATTCCACTTCGTGCAACACGCCGTCAATGCGGTAGCGCACCTTGAGCCGGTTCTCGAACGGCTCGATGTGGATATCCGAGGCACGCTGCTCGACGGCGCGCTGGATCACCAGATTGACCAGGCGGATGACCGGCGCCTCGGAAGCCAGGTCGCGCAGATGCTCGACGTCGTCTTCGCCGCGGGCGTCCTCGGCCAGATTCTCGACGATGGTGCCCATGGCCGAGCGGCCCTGGCCGTAGTAGCGCTCGATCACGTCGTCCAGCTCGCTGCGCAAGCCGATCGCCACGCGGCACGGCTTGCCGGCGGCCAGTTGCGCCGCTTCGATGGCATAGCTGTCGGCCGGGTCGGCCACCAGCAGGTCGATGCCGTCGTCGTCCTCGTCAAACGGCACCAGGTGATGCTGCTTCATGAAGCGCACCGACATCTGCACATCGGCAGGTGGCGCATCGGGCAGATCACCCACGGCTTTCAGTGGCAGATCCAGCAACTCGGCGGTGGACTCGGCCATGACCCGCTCGGACACCAGGCCCAGGCGTGCCAGCAGTGCGCTCAGGCTGCCGTCTTCGGGCGACTCCTGGCGCACACGACGCGCGCGCACCAGATCGTTCTCCTTGAGGCGGCCGCGCTCGACCAGGAACTGGCAGATACGCTCGTCCACCGAGGGTGGCAGGCTTGCCGCATCACGCGGCTTGTCGGTTGCTGGAGCAGCTTCAGTGACCATGATGCATCCTTTGACCGCCTAGGGCGCGGCCGGTTCCTCGGCAGCCGGATCGCCATTGCGCCCCAGTTTGTCGATGAATCGGCGATTGAGCAGAATCCAGAGCACCACCGGCACCACGGCAGGCAGAATGAGATATCCGAACTGGTAGCACAGTGCCACCACATCCGGCGAAAGGCCAGCCGCCTTGGCCGCCGCCGCGCCCTGCGAGCCGGCATCAAAGACAATCAGCTTCAGGGCCCCGGTGATCATGCCGAACGTCTGCACCAGCCACAAGACGGGCAACACGATCAGGCACTGCAGCGCGCGTTGCCCGGGTGTCAGATGGGTCGCCATGACCAGACCGAAGAAAAGCGGCAGGCTGTAGCCGTACACCATCGGGTTGAGGTCAAAAATCAGCTGCCCCAGCGCCTTGCTGTCCGGTTGCTGCACCATGATGCCGGTAATGGCCTGCCAGTCGGCACCGGTGTGGCTGGCGCCGTCAAACAATGACGGCCACAGACCGGACAGCACCTGGCCACTGAGCTGACCCGGCACCCAGACCAGCAGCGTGGACAGCACCGACCAGCCCAGAAAGGCCAGCGGCAGCCAGACCACGACGGCCAGCAGGAAGCGCTTCAGTCGACGGCTGTCAGCGCTCATCGCCACCCTCCTCGTTCGATCCGCCCACCCAGACGCGGGCATTGCGGAACATGCGCATCCACGGCGAGTCCTCGCCCCAGGTGCGCGGGCACCAGGACATCTGCACACTGCGAAACACGCGCTCGGGGTGCGGCATCATGATCAGCACGCGGCCCTCGGCGGCATGGAAGCCGGTGAGGCCCGCAGGCGAGCCGTTGGGATTGAGCGGATACTGCGTGGTCACCTTGCCGTGATTGTCGACGTAACGCAGGCAGCCACCGGACTTGCCGGGCTTGCGATCTTTCGGCCAGTCGGCACGGCCCTCGCCATGCGCCACCACGACCGGCAGCAGCGAACCGGCCATGCCCTTGAGGAAAATGCTGGGAGACTCGACCACTTCAACCGTCGACAGCCGCGCCTCGTACTGTTCCGAGCGATTGCGCTCGAAATTGGGCCAGTGTTCGGCGCCGGGTATCAGGTCGGCAAGATGGGAGAACATCTGGCAGCCGTTGCACACCGCAAGCGCGAACCGGTCACGGTTGGCAAAATAGGCTGCGAACTGGTCACGCAGGGCCTCGTCATACAGGATCGAGGTGGACCAGCCGCGCCCGGCGCCCAGCACGTCGCCGTAGGAAAAGCCGCCGCAGGCGGCCAGGCCGGCAAACTCGTCGAGCTTGTGGCGACCGTCCTTGAGGTCGCTCATGTGCACGTCCACCGGCTCGAAACCGGCGCGATTGAATGCCGCCGCCATCTCGGTTTCGCCATTGACACCCTGCTCGCGCAGCACCGCGACGCGAGGCCGGGCACCGGTCGCGACATACGCGGCGGCGACATCCTCATCCGCATCAAAGCTCAGTTTGGGACTCAGACCCGGATCATCGTCAGCCACCCGCCAGACCTGCTCGGAATCGGCGCAATCGGGGTTGTCACGCCCCTTCTGCATCACGTGGCTGGTCTCGGCCCAGATGCTGAACAAGTCGTTCCAGCGCCATTTCTGCAGCAGCTCGCCACCCAGCATCAGGCGGATGCCCAGCTTGCTGCGCGGGTGACCAACGACCATGGCCATGTCGCCCAGGCCGTGCTTGTCGACCAGGTCCTGGAAGGCGTCGTGATTGTCGCTGGCCACCTGCAACACCACGCCCAGCTCTTCGTTGAACAAGGCGCGCAGGCTGGATTCGCCCCAGCCATCGAGACTGATCTCGAGACCGCAATGGCTGGCAAAGGCCATCTCCAGCAGGGTCACCAGCACGCCGCCATCCGAACGATCGTGATAGGCCAGCAGCAGGTCCTGCTCTCTGGCCTCATGCACGAGGTCGGCAAGCGCCTTCAGCCGCTCGGGATCATCCAGATCCGGCGCCAGGCCCCCAAAGCGCTCGAACACCTGGGTCAGCGCCGAAGCACCCAGGCGCGACTGCCCGGCGCCCAGATCAATGAGCCACAGTTCGCTGCGGCCTTGCTCGACATCCAGCACGGGTGTCAGCGTTCGGCGCGCATCGGTGACGCGCGCAAACGCACTGACAACCAGCGATACCGGTGCGGCCACGGCCTGGGTTTCACCGTCGTGGTTCCAGCGCACCTGCATCGACAGCGAATCCTTGCCAACCGGAATCGAAATGCCCAGCGCCGGGCACAACTCCTGCCCCACCGCCTCGACCGCCGCAAACAGATCGGCGTCGTCATGCTCGAAGCCGGCTGCAGCCATCCAGTTGCAGGACAGGCGCACCTGATCCAGCCGTTCGATCGGAGCCGCCAGAAGGTTGGTCAGTGCCTCGCCAACCGCCATGCGCGCGGCGCTGGCGCTGTTGAGAACCGCAACAGGCGTTCGTTCGGCCATCACCATGGCCTCGCCGGAGTATCCGGAAAAATCACTCAGGGTGACCGCACAATCGGCCACCGGCACCTGCCAGGGTCCCACCATCGGGTCCCGCGCCACCAGTCCGCCCACGCTGCGATCGCCGATGGTAATGAGAAAACTCTTCGAACCCACGGCCGGCAGACGCAGTACCCGCTCAACCGCGTCCTCCAGGGCGACGCCGGTCAGGTCGGGAACCAGATCCTCGCGGGTCTCGCGGCTGGACGCTGTGATCGATTTGCGCGGGGTATTGCCGAACAGCACGTCCATGGGCAGGTCGATGGCGGCATCGAACGCGTCCTCGTCCTCGGCACCGTGCAGCAGCAGGCGGCGCTCCTCGGTCGCCTCGCCGACCACTGCAAACGGGCAGCGCTCGCGCTTGCAGATGGCTTCGAACCGCTCAAGATCACGCGGCCGCAACGCCAGCACGTAACGCTCCTGCGACTCGTTGCACCACAGCTGCATCGGGCTCAGAGACGGATCATCAGTGGGTATGGCCGCAACCGAAATGCGCCCGCCGACGCCACTGTCGTTGAGCAGCTCGGGTATCGCATTGGACAGGCCACCGGCGCCGACGTCGTGAATGCTGACAATGGGCGTTGTCTCGCCCATCGCGCAGCAGGCGTTGATCACCGCCTGACAGCGGCGCTGCATTTCCGGGTTGTCCCGCTGCACCGAAGCAAAGTCCAGCTCTTCACTGGAATCGCCGGCCGCCTGCGAGGACGCGGCTCCGCCGCCCAGCCCGATCAGCATCGACGGGCCGCCGAGGATGATCACCTTGTCCCCCGGCTCCAGCGCATTCTTCTGCACCAGCGGCGGGCGCACCGATGCCAGGCCACCGGCAATCATGATCGGCTTGTCGTAGCCGCGCCGGCCATCAGGCTTGCCGGTGTCGTGCTCGAAGCTGCGGAAATAGCCACCCACGCAGGGCCGCCCGAACTCGTTGTTGAATGCCGCCGCGCCCAGCGGCGCGTCGCGCATGATGGTATAGGCGTCGGCAAAGCGTGGTGGCAATGGCCGCGGGTGTTCCCATGGCCTCACCTGCCCCGGCATGCGCAGATGGGAGACACTGAAGCCGGTCATGCCGGCCTTGGGCTTGCCGCCCCGGCCTACCGCGCCTTCATCGCGAATCTCGCCACCCGCACCGGTGGCAGCACCGGGCCATGGAGCAATCGCGGTGGGATGGTTGTGCGTCTCCACCTTGATCGCGTAGTGAATGTCCTCTTCGCTGCTGCGCCAGACGCCTGAATCGGCATCCGCCGCCCAGTAATGCCCGCGGTTGCCGGCAATCACCGCGGCATTGTCGGAATACGCGCTCAGAGTGTACTCGGGCGATTGCGCATGCGTATGCCGGATCATGCCGAACAGGCTGTCCTCGCGCGATTCACCGTCGAGCTTCCAGTCGGCGTTGAAGTACTTGTGCCGGCAATGTTCCGAGTTGGCCTGGGCAAACATCATCAGCTCGGCATCGGTGGGATCGCGACCCAGCTCGGCATAGCGCTCGATCAGGTAGTCGATTTCCTGATCGTTGAGTGCCAGGCCGTAGTCGCGATTGGCCTCGAGCAGGGCCGCACGCGGATCGTCGCCCAGGGTGATGCGCCCCAGCCTGGCCGCAGCGCCGGGCTCAAACACCGCGTCCATCTGCTCAAGCGAATGAATCACCGATTCGGTCATCGGATCGTGCAGCACGGCAGCCGCAGCCTCCTCGTCGGCGCCGTCCCGCCAATTGAGCTCGTAGGCGATCGCACGCACGACCTGCCTGACATCCACTCCGGCGCCGTTGAGAATCTCGGTGGCCTTGGATGTCCAGGGGGATATGGTGCCGAAGCGCGGCACTACCCAGAGGCTGGCACGCTCGGGCTCGCCATCCTTGCAGCGCAGGATGTCGCACAGGCGCTGTCGTTCGGCAGATCCCGGGTCGGCATCCAGCAGATACACGTACCAGGCTCGCACGCACACGGCACCGGCAGCCCCGCCAAGGCGATGATTGAGGCTGTCGATGCGAAATGGGGAAAGGGCAGACTGCCCGTCAAAGACGATCATGCCGAACCGGTTAGCCTGGAAAAGCGAAAGGGACCGGCGAGTTTAGCCGATCCCTCGCTCACGCGTGAACCTGAAGCAGGGGCCACGCTGTCCGGGGTCGTTGCCGCCCAGGCGCTGCCCACGCTCCCCGCCGCTGCGCTCAACCGCCCTTGGCGGTTTCCGAATCCGTGCGCGAATCGACTGCCTGCAACTGCTGCAGCATCTGCGCCGGGGTGAGATAGCCACCAATCACGGAGCCGTCATCGGCGATGATCGTGGGTGTGCCATTGACGCCCAGGCGCCGACCCAGCTGGAATTCCGACGCCACCGGATTGTCGCACTTGGCCGGCTTCGGCGTGGCGCCCATCTTGGCCTGGGTGAAGGCGTCCTTGCGATCGGCTGCGCACCAGACCGACACGGCCTTGTCGTAGGAGGGGGAGCCGATGCCCGTGCGCGGGAAGAACAGGTAGTCCACCGCGATACCGTCCTTGTTGTATTCGTCAATATGGCTGTGCAGCTTGCGGCAGTAGCCGCAGTCGATGTCGGTGAACACCGTGACGTGATATTTCGGGTCCTTGGGTGCGAACTCGATATGCTTGGACGGTGACAGCTTGGCCAGCGCAGCCTTGCGTACCGTGTCCATGCGCGCTGCGGTCAGATCCTTGTGCTGCGCCAGATCGTACAGGCTGCCCTGCATCAGGTACTTGCCGTCGCCGCTGACGTATACCACCTGGCCGCTGGCGATCACGGTGTACATGCCGGGCAGAGCGGATTTGTCGATGGATTCGATCTCGGCCCCCGGTACCAGCTTGTGGATGGCGTTGGTGATGGTCCTGGTGGTCTGGGCATCAGTCGCCATGGCGCTGCCGGCCACGAGGACCAGTGCGAGGGCGGGGATCATTCTGTTCAGCTTGGTCATGGCAATTCTCTTGAAATTCGGTATTTCGAAACCGCACTCACGCTCTGCGGATGCTATTCAGCAGACCGGAAAGACAAGGTCTCGATTACAGGCAACACGCGCCATTATCACACGAAGCCGCGCTGCGGACATGTGGATTGGACCACAAGCTGGCGCCAGTGTTCCTCTGCTTTTTGCAATTTCACGGCCGCGGACAGGGACATCCAGGCAGGCCGGCACGCCGCAGCGGACCCCGCCATACCCGTGATCGACTCCTGCGGGACGGTGCCAGGGCAGAGGTGTTGCCGTCGACACGATGCCGGACGATGGCCGGATTCATCCGCGCGGATGATGCTGCTGGTGCAACTGCTTGAGCTTTTCGCGCGCCACCAGCGTGTAAATCTGGGTGGTACTCAGGCTGGAGTGGCCCAGCAGCAGTTGCAGTACACGCAGATCCGCACCGTGGTTGAGCAGGTGGGTGGCAAAGGAATGGCGCAGCACGTGTGGCGAAACCCGACGCGTGTCGATGCCGACACGGCGAGCGTGCCGCTTGGTCAGCGTCCAGAACATCTGCCGGCTCATCGCCGCACCGCGATTGCTGAGAAACATCGACGGCGACTGGCCGTGCCCCTGAGCCAGTGGCGGGCGCGCCTCGGCCAGATACCGGTCCAGCCAGTCGCGCGCTTCCTCGCCAATGGGAACCAGCCGCTGCTTGCCGCCCTTGCCGGTAAGACGCAAGACACCCTGGCGCGGGTTGAGCGCCGCCAGCGGCAGATTCACAAGCTCGGAAACACGCAGGCCGCAGGCATACATCAACTCGAACATGGTGCGATCCCTGAGCCCCAGCGGCGTGCTCACGTCGGGGGCGCCCAGAAGTGCCTCCACCTGGGCTTCGGACAGCGCCTTGGGCAAACCGCGTGGCAGTTTGGGCGGCTCCAGCAGCACGGTGGGATCCTCGCTGCCGGGCTGCCGCCGCAACCGATCGGAAAAGAAGCGTCGCAGCGCGCTGAGCAGCCGCGCGTTGCTGCGCGCCTTGACCTGGCGTGATGCCAGGTAAGCCTCGATATCGGCGCGTGCAGTCTGTTCCAGGCTGCGCTGGTGCGCGGCCTGCCACCGGGCAAAACCGCCCAGGTCACTGCGGTAGCTGGCCAGGGTGCTGTCGGCCAGGCCATGCTCGGCCCACAGGCGCTCCAGCCACGCGTCGATGGCCTGGCGATCCGTTTCGGCAATGGCGGCAACCGGTGGGTTCATGGCACGATGCTGGCCTGCGCCACTGCGTTTGGCAAGTTTGAAGAGTGAGCTGATGCCCCACCGCCCCTGGCTGGCCCGCCGTTTCGGCGCCATGCTGTACGACCTGCTGATTCTGGCTGCGCTGTGGATGATCACCGCGGCGCTGTGCCTTGGCCTGACCGGCGGGCAGATGGACGTGCAGCATCCGCCATGGTGGCAACGCGCGGCCTTGCTGGCCGTCAGCGTCAGCTATGTGTTGCTGTCCTGGTGCCGTGGCGGCCAGACCATCGGCATGCGCGCATGGCGGCTGCGCCTGAAGTCCCTCGATGACGCACCGATCGGGCCGGCGCGCGCCCTGCTCCGGCTTGTCCTGGCCAGTCTGTCACTGGCGCTGGCCGGGGCCGGGTTCTGGTGGGCCTGGCTCGACCGTGATCACCTCACCGCGCATGACCGCGTTTGCGGCACCACGATTGTGCAACTGCCCAAACCCGCGCGCCATCGAACCTAGACTGTCGCCGGGTGCTGCTGAACACAGCGAAGCGCACGGCGACTCGGGGCCTGCACCGGCACGCCTCGCTCGGCGCAGCCGACCGGGCTCAGGTCGAAAGCCGGTAATGTGCCCACGCAATGACCGCCAGCAACACGGCGGGCAGGAGATTGGACAGCCAGGGCGCCAGACCGTATACGTTGCCCAGGCTGACCGTGGCCATCTGCAGGAAGTACCAGGCCACAGCCAGGATGATGCCGATGAACACGCGCTTGCCCAGACCGCCGCTGCGCAGGTTGCCGAAGGCCAGCGGCAACACGGCCAGCACCAGCAGCAGGACATTCAGGGGATAGAAGACGCGTGCCCACCAGGCATCGGCATAGCTGCCCGGGTCCTGGCCGTTGGCACGGAAATAGCGGATGTTGCGCTGCAGATCGCGCAGTGACATGTAATCGGGGTTGACCACGGACAGCTCCAGCATGCGCGGGTCCAGTCGCGATGCCCAGGGCATGTGCTCGTGATTGCTGGAATGGGCGCCCTGCGCGTCGAAACTTGTGACCCGCACTTTCTCCATCTGCCAGGCGCCGTTGCGGTAGATAGCCATGCCCGCCTGGATGAAGGATTCCAGGACCCCACCATTGCCGAGCCCGAAAACGCGCACGTCGGCCAGCTGTATCTGCGGTCGTCCGTCGCGCTGCACGGCGCGGGCACCCTTGGCATTGATGATGCTGTTGCCGTCACGCGCCCACAATCCGCTGCGCGTGGTCAGGCCAAGTTTGTTCGAGCGCAGGGAGAGCTGCAATGCCTGCGCGCGCTTTTCCCCGGCCGGCGCCGCCGTCTCACCCAGGATCACCACCAGCAACGCCAGCGCCGCCACGGCCACCAGCACGCTGCGCACGATGCGTGCGCGCGACATGCCGCTGGCCCGTAGTGCGGTCAGCTCACTGCTCGCCGCCAGTCCGCCCAGACCCATCAGCCCCCCGATCAATGCGGCAAAACCGAACATCTCGTAGGCGCGGCGCGGGACCGTCAGGCCGATGTAGATGGCCGCTTGCGCCAGGCTGTAACCGTGCTCGCCAAGCTGCCCGAGCTGGCGCGCAAAATTGCTCACGGTATCGAAGCCGACCAGCACCAGCCAGACCACCAGCAGCGACCCCAGCACATGCGCCGCAATCAGCTTGTCCAGGCGCTTGACGGTGAACGCGCGCTTCATGTCCCCGCCTTGTCCGGCATGGCGCCCACCCGGTACTGGCGCCAGACGATCCAGGCGCCCATGCCCGCCGCCAGCGCGTGCACCCACCACAGGCCCAGCCATGGCGGCAGACGTCCCTGCACCATGCCGGCGCGCACCAGTGCCAGCACGTTGGCATACAGCAGGTACACCAGAATGGCGATCAGCAGGCGGCCGTAACGTGCCTCGCGCGGCGTCTGCCGCGACAAGGCCACGGCCAGCAGGGCCAGTACCAGTACGCTGATCGGCACGCTGATGCGCCAGGCCAGCTCTGCCCGTGCCGCCGGATCATCGGAGCGTGCCAGGGCCAGGCTTGGTCTGGCATGGTTCTCGCTGCTGTCGGTGGCATCGCCGGTCGGGGTTGTCAGTGCGACCTCATTGCGATCAAAGGTCATGCGCTTCCAGTCATCCTGCCCCAGGCGGCCCTCGAAACGGTGACCGTCGCTCAGCGCCAGGTAGCGACCGGACGCTTCGCTGCCGTGATAGAGGCGGCCGCTGGCCGCGGTGACGATGTCCAGGCGCGCCGGTCCGGTCTTGCTTTCGCGCTCGTTCTCGATGAACACCCGGCCCAGCCGGGTTCCCTTGCTGTCCATCGAATCGACAAAGATCACCCCGGCATGGCCCGGCAGTTCCACGAACCGGCCAGGCTCGAGCCCGGCCGCGATCACCGAGCGGTTGGCATCCTTGACCATGAGGTTGGCCTCGCGCACCGCTGCCGGTCCCAGCCACATGGACACCAGCGCCACCAGCACTGCCAGCGGAACAGCCAGCATGGCCGCGGGCCGGAACAGGCCGCCGGCACCCATGCCGGCAGCGGCCAGCACATGCATTTCGCTGTCCCGATACAGCCGCGACAGGGCCATCATCACGCCCAGAAACAGGGCCAGGGGCAACAGCACCGTGAGCGCATCGAACACCCGCAGGCCCAGTACCGGGAACATCACCGTGCCCGGCAGCCGCCCCAGCGCCACCTTGTTGAGCACATCGGCAAAGGTGCCGCCGGCAGTGATCACCAGCAGCACCAGGGCCGCGGCAGCGACGCTCAGGGCGAGTTCGCGCAGCAGGTAGCGGTCGATGATTTGCAGCATGCGTTAGACTGGTTCCTTTTGCGCGGTGCGCGCATCCAAGGCGCCAGTCTAGCGGGTTCGACGCGCACTGCATTTCAAACTGGAAATTTTGACATGACTCTCGAACTCAATCTGACCCACACCAGCGCACCCGAAGCCGACAGCGACTGCATTGTTGTCGGGGTCTTCGAGAACGGCACCCTGAGCGCGGCCGCGGCAGCAGTGGACAAGGCAAGCAGCGGCGCCCTGGAACGACTGATCGGCAATGGCGACCTTGCCGGGCGCAAGAACAGCCACGTGTGGCTGTACGGCCTGGCCGGGGTCAAGAGTCCGCGCGTTCTGGTCATCGGTCTGGGCAAGCAGGACAGCTTCAAGGCCGCGCAATTCCAGCAGGCCGCGCAACATGCCGGCAACCAGCTTGCCGAGGCACGCATCGACAACGCCGCCAGCTGGCTGAGCCAGCTCGACGTGGCCGGAAGGGACGCCGCGTGGAAGGTGCGTACGGTAGCGCTGGCCGCCGATCACGCCGCCTACCGGTTCAAGATCAGCAACAAGAAGGATACCCACAAGCACATCAGTGCGCTGTCCGTTTTTGGCGACAGCCAGTGCGAGCCCGCCCTGGCTCAGGCACGCGGCATCGCCGAGGGCGTGCGCTGGGCGCGCGACCTGGGCAACACGCCACCCAATATCTGCACGCCGGCCTGGCTCGGCTCGGAAGCCGAGCGCATCGCCAGCGAGAACGACGGCGTTCATGCCGAGGTGTTTGATCCGGATGCCTTGCGCAAGATGGGCGCCAATGCCCTGCTCGCGGTGGGCGAAGGGTCAAGCAACGGTCCGCGCCTGATCGTGCTGAAGTGGAACGGTGGCGGCGACGCCAAGCCCCACGTGCTGGTCGGCAAGGGCGTCACCTTCGACGCGGGCGGCATCAACATCAAGCCCAGTCCGGGCATGGAGGAGATGAAGTTCGACATGTGCGGCGCCGCCGGCGTGCTGGGCACCTTCCTGTCGGCCGTGAAGATGAAGCTCAAGCTCAATCTGATCTGCGTGGTTGCCAGCGCCGAGAACATGCCCGGTGGCAAGGCCTACCGCCCGAGCGACATACTGACCACCATGTCCGGCACCACGGTCGAGGTGCTCAACACCGACGCCGAAGGCCGCCTGTGCCTGTGCGATGCGCTGCACTACGTGCGCCAGTTCGAGCCGCAAACCATCATTGATGCCGCTACCCTGACCGGCGCCTGCGTGGTTGCCCTGGGCAAGCACGCCACCGGCCTGATGAGCGCCGACGACGAACTGGCCGACGAACTGCTGGCTGCCGGCAACAACAGCATGGACCGTGCCTGGCGTCTGCCCCTTTGGGACGACTACCAGGAACAGCTCGAATCGGGCAACGCCGACGTCGCCAACATCGGTGGCAAATGGGCGGGCGCCATCACCGCCGGCTGCTTCCTGTCGCGCTTCACCGAAGGCATGCGCTGGGCCCATCTCGACATCGCCGGCACTGCCTGGACATCCGGCCGCAAGGGCCTGGCCACCGGCCGCCCCGTGGGTCTGCTTTCGGACTGGTTGATCTCGAAAGCCGGGTGATTCAGTGAACAAGGCAGGGTGCTGCTGACGAAGGAAGCGCACCGTCGCATCGAGTTCACGATGGTGCGCTTCGCTGCGCTCAGCAGCACCCTGCCGGACAAATCGATTGCCGCTTGCCGCCCGTACCGAATTCCAGTCCCGACTCTGCATCCATGCCACGCGCTGACTTCTACCTGATCGACAAACCGCGCTTTCGCGACGAACCGCTGAGGCTGGTGTGCGCCCTGGTGGCCAAGGCATTCGCCACCGACCAGGCATGCCTTGTGCTCAGCGCCAGCCTGGCCCAGGCCGAGGAACTGGACGACCTGCTGTGGTCATTCGAGCCCGACGCTTTCATCCCGCACCAGATCGCCGGCCAGGGCGACGACGACAGCGACGTCCCGGTGCTGATCGTGCCGCCGGGCGTGGTCACACCGCCGCGCCCGCTGCTGATGAACCTGCGCGAAGAGCCGGTCGAGGGCCAGTTCGAGCGCGTGCTCGAGATCGTGCCCGCCGACGAATCAGCCCGCAGCGGCTCGCGCAAGCGCTGGCAGACCTACCGCGAGCGGGGGCTAGAACTGAACAAGTTCGACATGTAGGGGTCTCGCCCGTGAGCGGAAATTGGTGAGCGGTGAGCGGAAAAAGCCGGGGCGGATCCACGGGCTGCTCATCGCTCCCGGACAGATTCCCGGGCAGAATCACGCACCAGCGTGAACACTTCTGCAGGCGGCATGTCGTATCAGCGACTCAACTGCAGAATATCGGCCAGCAGCGCTTGTGCCGTCACCCGCGTGCCAGCGCCCGGTCCCAGAATCATCAGCGGCTGCCGGGCATAGCTTTGCGATGACAGCATGAACAGGTTGTCGGTAGCTTGCAGCCGGGCAGCCGGATGGTCCGGACCCACTGCCTGCAGGCCCACCCGAGCACCCCGAGCATCAAGGCATGCCAGGTAGCGCAGCACACACCCCCGGGCGCTGGCCTGTGCATGGCGGCGAGCCATGCTGCGATCCAGTGGTGCAACTTTCTGCAGGAACAGCGCCCCGGGAATATCGCGCAGTTCCTCGGGCACCAGGTTTTCTGCCGCGACCTGGTCATGCTCCAGTGCAACGCCAGCCGCACGCGCCAGAATCAACAGCTTGCGAACCACATCGGCACCGCTCAGATCCTGGCGTACGTCCGGTTCGCAGTAGCCGGCTGCACGGGCTTCGGCCAGCAGCTCGGAGAACGGGCGCTCGCCGTCGTACTGATTGAACAACCAGGAGAGGGAACCGGAAAACACGCCTTCGATGCGGGTCACCCGATCCGCGCATGCCCGCCAGCGCCTCAGGGTATCAATCACCGGCAGACCGGCGCCGACGGTCGCGGACATCCCATAGCGGGCACTTCCAGCGCGGCCGGCTGCGGCGATCGCGCGCCATCCGGCCAGCGGGCCACCATTCAGGGCCTTGTTGGCAGTGACGACGTGATAGCCCTGGGCGAGCCAGGCCGGATGCTTGCGGGCAACGCTCTCGCAGGCGGTGGCGTCGACGATCACCCGATGCAGGGCAGCGCCTTCATCCAGTGCGGCCAGCAACGCGCTGTCGCTGCGACCGGCTGCCTGCGTCCCGAGCCGCGGCAGTACCTCGTCAATGGCGATGCCCTGGGCCACGGCCAGTTGCCGGCGCGAGTCGGCCACGCCAACCAGGCGCAGCATGGGCTCCGGACAGCCAGCCAGGCAACCCAGCAAGGCACGGCCGACGCCTCCGGTACCCAGCAGAACCAGTGCCAGCCGGGACCGCTCGGGACCCGCCTGCAGATGCCTGTCGGGTTGAGCGCTCATGACGCCGTGGACCGCGTTCGGTCACAGGCTGTACGCGCCCGCTCAAGGCCGGCGGTGACATCGGCAAGCAGGTCCTCACCCTGCTCGATGCCTACCGACAGACGCAACAGTCCATCGGAAATACCGGCGCGCTGGCGGGCCTCGGGCGCCATCGACGCGTGCGTCATGCTGGCCGGATGCGCCACCAGGCTTTCCACCCCACCCAGTGACTCGGCCAGGCAGAAGCATTCCAGGCCATCGACAAATGCACGGATGGCGGCCTCGCCGCCGGCCAGCTCGAAACTGAGCATGGCGCCGAAACCCGACTGCTGACGCGCCGCCAGTGCGTGCTGCGGATGGCTGGCAAGCCCCGGGTAGAAGACCTGGGTCACGGCCGGATCCTCCGCCAGGCACTGCGCCAGCCGGATGGCGTTTTCCTGGTGGGCACGCAAGCGCACATCCAGGGTTCGCAGGCCGCGCAGGGTGAGAAAGCTGTCGAACGGCGCGCCGGTCAGACCCAGGCAGTTGCCCCACCAGGCCAGCGACTCGGCCACCGCCGGGTCGCGTGCCACCACCGCACCGCCGACCACATCGCTGTGGCCGTTGATGTACTTGGTGGTTGAATGCAGCACCACATCGGCGCCCAGATCCAGCGGCTTCTGCAGGGCCGGTGACAGGAAGGTGTTGTCGACCAGGCACAGCGCGCCCGCCGCATGCGCAGCCTTTGCCACGTGACGAATGTCGGTGATCCGCAGCAGCGGATTGGAGGGCGTTTCCACCCAGACCAGATCCGGCCTGCACTGGAGCCCGGCAGCCAGCGCCGCGGGGTCGCTCAGATCGGCGAAGCCCAGCTGAAAGCGCCCCTTGCGGGCCCACGCATCCAGCAGCCGCCAGGTGCCGCCGTAGCAGTCGTGCGCCGCCAGCACGCGGCCACCGGCCGGCACCAGCTCAAGCGCCAGGGCTACCGCTGCCATGCCGCTTGCAGTGATCACCGCCGCATGACCATGCTCGAGCTCGGCCAGTGCCGCGCCCAGTTGATCGCGCGTGGGGTTGCCGCTGCGCGAGTAGTCGTAACGGCGCTTTTCACCAAGTGCGGCAAAACTGAAATTGGTCGACAGATGCAGCGGCGGCACCACGGCGCCATGCTGGGTGTCGGATTCGATCCCTGCGCGAACGGCGCGGGTACAGTCGGAAATGGCGCGCATGTCAGGCACCCCTCGCAAGGCCGGGCCGGACAGGCTCCACCGGCGCTGGCAGAGCTCGGCGCGCCGGGGCGCCAGTGGCGAGCAGGCTGTCGGCCAGCGCGTCCCGCAGCAGTGGTGTCAGACGGGCATGTTCCACCAGGAAGGCATCATGCCCGCAGGGCGAGTCGATCACTTCGAGGCTGGCGCCCCCGCCGAGCTCGCGTTGCAGTGTGCACAGATCGGCCAGTGGCACCAGGCGATCACTGGCAATGCCGATCAGGTGGACTGGAACCGCGATAACGGCAGGATCCACTGCATGCAGGTCGATGGACTGGCTCAGCGACAGATAGCGGCGCGCCGAACAGCCGCGGGCAAACTTGCGGCCGCCGTGCTGAAGCCAGGATTCCACCGGCAATTGCCAGCTACCTGCGATGGACCGCGCCGTGCCGGTGAAGCGCTCGCCCAGTTCGCTGTGGCCGCGATAGGTGGTCAGCGCCAGTTGTCGCGCCAGCGACACCGCATCGAGCTCACGCCCCGTCTCCATGCCCAGCCGCAGGATGCCGCGCTGGACGGCACGCTGGGCGGTGGCCAGCGGATGCGGCCGGTGTGCACCGGCGATGGCCACCAGCTTGCCGATACGCTCGCCGTGCCGGGCAGCAAACGCCAACCCGACCATCGCGCCGTAGGATGCGCCGACAAAGGCCGCCGCCCGCGCAATGTGCAGGCCATCCAGCAATGCGGCCAGTGCATCCGCCTGATCGGAGCTGGCGACGGCATCCACGCGCAAGGATTCGGCATCCAGCCAGTCGATGGCCAGCACCCGGCATTGGCGCGTGTCAATGGCCTTGCCTGGCCCGACCAGCGACTGCCACCAGCCGTCGGCGCCGTGCGCCGGGCTGGAACAGGCATCGCGGCCAGCGGAGATGCCGCCCTGGACAATCACTGTCGGGCCGATGCGACACCCGAACCAGAGGTAGCGCAACCGCACCCGAACGGGCTTTGTCCCATGACAGGGGCGGATCAGGACAGGGATGTCGGCGCGCTGACACAGCGGTTCGTCGTCCGCCGCTGACGTGATGCTGCGTGTCGGCCCACTGATTGATGACTGGTGCTGCGCAAGACTCATGTTCGGCTCCTCGATGTGGACGGACATCGAGTCCACGGAGAACCGAAGCAAGCCAGCCGGACCACGACCCGCACGGGCCGTCGGCGGACTCATCTTCCGGTAGACGCCAGGCGTCTCCGCAGGAATTGGCACCGTGCGCTGCTTTGCAGCAGCGCGGGTTGCCCCGGCTTCAAAGGGCCTGTCCCTCAGCCGGTCTCGATGAGTTTCCAGCCCAGACTAGCCGCGCCAAACATGATTGTCAATAGACGTATAGACGTCTATTTGAAAACGCATCAATCACAGCGTATCGTTTTCGAGCCAGTCCTTGATACTGGTTTGCATATACCGGTGTGAGGTTCTACGCTGCAGGCTGTGGCAGTTCACGGATGGGCAATCATGAAATTGATATTCACGATTTTGACGTCAGTCTTTGCAGCGCAGGGGAGTGCAGCAAAACATTCGATTGACGAGCAACTGGGAAGCGTTTTGGGCCAGGCCGTCATGGCCAGCCAACTGGGCGCAACGACCGGTTACGAGCGGGAACAGAAGATGCGCAGCCTGTTCGTCCGCCCTTTGCTCAGCAACTGGAAACACCACCATCCCGATGCAGTGACACCCACGGCCAGGGAAGAGGCAGAAGCCTTGGCCTGCGCGCGCAAAGCGCTTGCCTCATCCAAGAAGACGGGCACCCACATCACGCCACAACAACTAGTCGACTTCCAACTGCCTTTCTGGAAGTTCGAGCAAAGCATCTACCGCGCTTACGGCGGCGGCAGCACTCTGTTTCAGCAGCGCGGCATCGAGGCTTATGGGGCCATGCGGCGCTTCCTCGAAAATGCCGAGAGCAAAGGCCAGCTTTCCTTCAAGAGCCAGGCTGTCCGCAAGACCGTGTACGCGTACTGGAATCTCGGCGAGGATGACCCTCGCGTGCAGTCCGGGCCTGAGCATTCTGCCTATTTCGATACACCACCGCCTTGCACCTCTGATGCGGCAAGACCGCCTGCGCTATAGAAGCAACCAGACCGGCAAGGCTGCGAGCACCAACACCAGCACGGCAGCCAATATCGTCAGCACAACGTACAGGGGGTTTGCGCGCAGTTGCGTCCGGAATGTAGGCAGCGTGCCGGCCGCGCGGGCGGCAGCGTACTCGGCACGGACACGGGCACTGCGCTCGACCTGGTAGGCATCGAACAGGCGTACGGCCTCGGCCACGTCCTTGTCTTCGGTAACCCAGATGCCACCGTGCGAGATGCCCCAGGGGCTGGGCTGCGTCTCGTACCAGGGAATATGGTGGCTATCGAGCAGCTTGCGCACGTCTTCGGCTTCGTCGTCGGGCACGCGGTAGAGGTTGAGCAGCAGGTAAGCCATGCGGTGATGATAGCCTGCGACAGGGCCAAGCCGGTATCATTGCCGGTTTTCCATTGCGGCAAGTTGATGCCAGACCTGAAATCCGAAACCGCGCGTCGGCGAACCTTTGCCATCATCAGCCATCCTGATGCCGGCAAGACCACGCTGACCGAAAAGCTGCTGCTGTTCGGCGGCGCCATCCAGCTTGCCGGCAGCGTCAAGGGACGCAAGGCAGCACGCCACGCCACATCGGACTGGATGGCGCTGGAGAAGGAACGCGGCATTTCCGTCACCAGTTCGGTGATGCAGTTCCCCTACGCCGAGCGCATCGTCAACCTGCTTGACACACCGGGCCACGCCGATTTCGGCGAGGACACCTATCGGGTGCTGACTGCAGTCGACTCGGCACTGATGGTGATCGACTGCGCCAAGGGCGTGGAAGAGCGCACCATCAAGCTGATGGATGTGTGCCGCTTGCGCGACACGCCGATCATGAGCTTCATCAACAAGCTCGACCGCGAAGGCCGCGAGCCGATCGAGCTGCTGGATGAGGTGGAATCGGTCCTTGGTATCGATTGCGCGCCCATCACCTGGCCGATCGGCATGGGCAAGCGCCTCAAGGGGGTCTACCACCTGATAGCCGACGAGGTGCACCTGTTCGAGTCGGGCAAGAACTTCACGCGGCGCGATTCGACCATCTTCAAGGGCCTGGACGACCCGCAACTGGAGCAGGCCATCGGCGCCCCGGCACTGGCCGAATTGCGTGAGGAGCTTGAACTGGTACGCGGCGCATCGCACCCATTCGACCAGGAGCGCTATCTCAAGGGCGAGCTGACGCCCGTGTTTTTCGGCTCCGCAGTCAACAACTTCGGCGTGCAGCTGCTGCTGGACTTCTTTGTCGAGCATGCACCACCGCCACAAGCGCGCGCCAGCCTCACACGCACGGTGCAGCCGGACGAGAGCAAGCTCACCGGTTTCGTCTTCAAGATCCAGGCCAACATGGACCCCGCCCATCGTGATCGGGTGGCCTTCATGCGCGTGTGTTCGGGCAGCTACAAGGCCGGCATGAAAATGCTGCAAACGCGTACCGGCAAGGATGTGCGCATCGCCAATGCCCTCACCTTCATGGCTTCGGACCGCGAGATTGCCGCCGAAGCCTGGCCGGGTGACGTGATCGGCCTGCACAACCACGGCACCATCTCCATCGGCGACACCTTCACCGAGGGCGAGAAGCTTTCGTTCACGGGCATCCCGAGTTTTGCACCGGAGCTGTTCCGCCGCGCCCAGCTGCGTGATCCGCTGAAAATGAAAGCGCTGCGCAAGGGCCTTGAACAGCTGTCCGAGGAAGGCGCTACCCAGTTCTTCCGGCCACTGATCGGCAACGACCTCGTTCTGGGAGCCGTCGGCGTGCTGCAGTTCGATGTGGCGGCCTACCGCCTCAAGGACGAATACGGCGTCGAGGCCGACTTCGTGCCGGTCACGGTCAATACGGTGCGCTGGATACAGTGCGACGACGACAAGGAACTGGCGCGCTTTCGCGACCGCAACGCCGAACACCTGGCCATTGATGCCGCCGGCGAACTTGTCTACCTGGCCACCTCGCGGGTCAACCTGCAGTTGACCGAGGAGCGCTGGCCCGACATCACCTTCAAGGCCACCCGCGAACTGGCGG
>CAVTJF010000019.1:0-3449 GCA_963734945.1 uncultured Gammaproteobacteria bacterium | reverse complement strand
CGCGCAGGCCACACAGGCGCGGAACATGGCGCAGGCGCGCGCCGGCCTGACCGTGCTGACCGATGCCTTTACCGCCCTGGGTTTGATTGCGTTGCTGCTGGCGGCTGCCGGCCTGTACGGCGTGCTGGCCTTCTCGGTGGAGCAGCGCACCCGCGAGATCGGCATCCGGCGCGCGATCGGCGCCAGTGGCTTCGTGATCATTCGGCAGGTCGGCCGGCAGTTGTTCTGGCAACTGGGTGTCGGCCTGGTCATCGGTCTGGCGCTGGCCTGGCCGTGGTCCGGTCTGCTGGCAGATCCCGGGCTGCATACTCGCGCACATGATCTGGCCGTGTTTGTGCCCGTCCTGGCGATCATAGCCGTGATGACACTGCTGTCTGCGCTGGTGCCCGTGATGCGCGCGTTGCGGGTGGACCCCGCAGTGGCGCTCCGGTATGAGTGACATCGCGGCCCGGCATGACGGCAGCCGCAGGTGTGGATGCGGTGCCAATGGCAGTACCCTGTGACGACGTGTACAAGTGACCCGGTTTGCCATGAGGCACCCGGGCAAGCAAGGCATGCAGTCGCTGCCAGGAGGCGCCACTGCATGGAATCTGGCCACTTCCGGAGCGCTTCATGGTGCGAAAGACAAGCCCCACCATCCTGATTGCCGACGACCAGGCCGATGTGCGCGAGGCGCTGCGCATGATGCTGAAGTCCGAGGGGCTGGCCAGTGTGGGTGTGCCATCACCTGCCGAGGCGCTGGCGGCGGCAAGGGCGCGCGACTTCGATTGCGCATTGATCGACCTCAACTACAGCCGTGACACGACCTCGGGTGACGAAGGCCTGGAGCTGCTGGAACAGCTTCGCCAGCACGCACCGGAGCTGCCGGTGGTGGTGATGACGGCCTGGGGCAATGTGCCGCTTGCAGTACAGGCCATGCGCCTTGGCGCCGCCGACTTCATCGAGAAGCCGTGGGAGAACACCCGCCTGATCCGCGTGCTCAATGCGCAGATTGCATTGGGGCGGAGCGCGCGGCAGCAGCGACGACTGGAAGCCGAAAACGCATTGCTGCGCGGTGCCGAGCCGAGTGACATGATTGCCGAATCGCCTGCCATGCGCCGGGTACTGGACATGGTGGCGCGGATTGCGCCGAGCGATGCCAATGTACTGGTGCTGGGCGAAAACGGTACCGGCAAGGGCGTCATCGCCTCGCGCCTGCACGCGCTGTCACCGCGCGCTGATCATTCGCTGGTCAAGGTGAACATGGGTGGCATCAACGAAAACGTATTCGAATCGGAGATGTTCGGGCACGTGCGCGGCGCGTACACCGACGCCAAGGGCGAGCGCATCGGCCGCTTCGAACTGGCCGATGGCGGCACGCTGTTCCTGGATGAGGTGGGCAACGTGCCCGCGTCGCAGCAGCCGAAGTTGCTGCGTGTGCTGGAGGACGGTGAATTCGAGCGTCTGGGCTCGTCGCGCACGCAAAGCACCGACGTTCGCCTGGTGTCTGCCACCAATGCGGATCTCGCGGCCGAGGTGGCCGAAGGGCGCTTTCGCCAGGATCTGCTGTATCGGCTCAATACCCTGGAGATACGTTTGCCGCCCCTGCGTGACCGTCGCGAGGACATCCTGCCGCTGGCCGCGGCCTTTCTTGACCGCAGCGGCACGCGCTACGGGCGTGCCGGGCTGCGGCTGTCGGCCTCGGCCGAGCGCGCGCTGCTGGCCTGGCGCTGGCCCGGCAACGTGCGCGAGTTGCAACACCTGATGGAGCGCGCCGCGCTGCTGGCCGAGCATGACCAGGTCAGCGCGGCGGCGTTGCAATTTGGTGTACAGGCGGACGCCGAGCGGACGCAGGACCTGACCGGCATGACTCTGGACGAGGCCGAGGCTGTCCTGGTGGGGCATGCGCTGGCCCGTCATGCGGGCAATCTGCAGCAGGCCGCCGATGCGCTGGGAATTACCCGCCAGACCCTGTATCGGCGCATGGACAAGCACGGGTTGCGCGGATCCGACGATGAGGCCTGAGCGCCCCGAGCCGGGCAGGCAGGCGACCGCTCAGGGCCGGATCGCCGGTGATGCATTGGCCGATCGGTCCGCCGACACCAATGCGCCGCGCAGGGACGAGCTTGCTGCCCGGCCCCGGCGTGGCCGGCAGGCGTCGGTCATGCGTCGGTTCGAGGTGCGCGTGCTGTACGGCGCCTTGCTGACGGCGGTACCAGCCCTGCTGACCCTGGCCGGCGTCCTGGCTGTGGGTGCGCCGCAAGGCTACATGCTGGTGCTGGTCATGGGCACGGTGATCCTGCTCACCGTGATTCTGGCCCGATGGCAGTTCCGCCGGGTGGTGTATCCGGTCAATGCCCTGAGCAGTCTGGTCGAGGCTCTGCGCGAGGGGGACTACAGCCTGCGTGGCAGCGCCAACAGCGTCATGGGTGACCTGGTGCGGGACCTCAATGACCTGGCCGAGCATCTGCAGGCGCAGCGACTGGAGTTCGAGGAGTCATCCTATCTTCTGGGCAAGACGCTGGCGGCACTCGACAGTGCGGTGTTCGTGTTCGATGCCGGACGCCGCCTGCGCCTGATCAATCCCGCGGGGCAGAAGCTGCTGGATGCCCGCAAGCACCGCCTGTTCGGCCTGAGCGCCGAGGAACTGGGTCTGGCCGCCATGCTGGAGATGCCCAGCCGGCAGGTCATGACCCACGCGTTTCCGGGGCGTGCCGGCCGTTTCGACGTGCGTCATGCGCCGTTGCGCAGCGGTGGGCGCGGGGGCAGCCTGCTGGTGCTCAACGACGTGGGGCAGGTGCTGCGGCAGGAGGAGCGACAGGCCTGGCAGCGCCTCCTGCGGGTGCTGGGGCACGAGGTCAACAACTCGCTGGCGCCTATCCAGTCCATGGCCGCGACCCTGGCTTCCCTGGTGGCGCGGGAACCGCTGCCCGAGGACTGGCGCGAAGACTTTGCAAGCGGTCTCAATGTGGTCGGCAAGCGCGCCGGCGCCTTGTCCCGGTTCCTGGCCGGATACAGCAGGCTGGCGCGTCTGCCGCCACCGGAAAGACGCCCGGTTGATGTGGCGGATCTGGTCGGCAAGGTCGTGCGGCTGGAGCAGCGTGGCGAAGTGCGTGTCGAGCCGGGTGAAGAGGTCACCGTCGACGCCGATCCCGATCAGCTCGAGCAGGCACTGATCAACCTGGTTGCCAATGCCATCGAGGCGGTGGCGAGCGAAGGTGGCGAGGTCACGGTGTGCTGGCGTCGCGTTCGCCAGCGTGTGCTGATCGAGGTGCGTGACAATGGCCCCGGGCCGCCGCGAAGCGACAATCTGTTTGTGCCGTTTTTCACCACCAAGCCGGGCGGCTCGGGGATCGGCCTGGCCCTGGTGCGGCAGATTGCCGAGGCGCACGATGGTGGCGTCAGTCTCACGGCAGGCGAACGGCATGGCGCGGTGGCCACGCTTTCATTGCCCATCAGCCCCGCGGCTG
>CAVTJF010000018.1:0-22915 GCA_963734945.1 uncultured Gammaproteobacteria bacterium | reverse complement strand
CTCAGAAGCTGATCGAAGCCGATGCCGGTGTGGCGGTCGGCCATGGCGCGAATTTGCGCGGCATCCGGCAGCGCTTCTTCGGCGCGGGCATCAAGCAGCACGAAGTCGTTGCCGGCACCGTGCATCTTGCTGAAGCGCAGGCCGGCCATGGCGGTGACTCAGTTTGAGCCGGTCGAGGTGCTGGATGCGGGCGGCGCCTTGGCGGGCCGCAAGGGACCCTTGTTGCCGCAGGCAGACAATGCCAGCAGACATGTCAGAGCGAGGGCAATGCCCAGGGCTCGACGCAATCGGCTCGTGGGGATGAGGGTGTTGTGCATGCGGGGAGTTTAGCCCAAAGCACGCAGGCATTGGGCAGGCAGGTGCGGTACCGTCAGTGCGCCGGTGCGGCCGGGGCTCCGGCCGAAAGCGGTGACTTATGCGTCAGCGCCCGCAGCAAAGCCTTCCCGTGTGCCACGGTGGATCAGCTTGTCGCTGTCGAGCACTTCGCGGGCCGGGATGTCCGGCTGCTTGGCCAGGCGCTCGTAGATCGGCGTGAAGTCGGGCTTGGTGGCCTCCATCAACTGCTTGAAATCGTCGATCACGAAATAGGTCTGCTGGAAGGTGTCGATGCGGTACTGGGCCCGCATGATGCGCTCCAGGTCGAAGCCGATGCGATTGGGGGCGTCACTTTCCAGGCTGTAGATTGACTCGCCCTTGGAGCTGACGATGCCGCTGCCGTAGATGCGCAGCTCGCCATTCTGGCGGATCAGGCCGAATTCCACCGTGTACCAGTACAGGCGCGTGAGGTTCAGCAACGCTGCCTCGCCCAGCTCATGCGCCTTCATGCCGCCGCGACCGTAGGCCTCCATGTAGTCGGCGAAGATCGGGTTGACCAGCAAGGGCACGTGTCCGAACAGGTCATGGAAAAGGTCCGGCTCGGAGATGTAGTCGATCTGCTCGGGCTTGCGGATCCACCAGGTCACCGGGAAGCGGCGATTGGCCAGATGGTCGAAGAATACGGTTTCCGGCAGCAGTCCCTCGACGCCGATCAGTTGCCAGCCGGTCTTTTTTCCCAGCACCTGGTTCAGCTCGTCAAAGCGCGGGATGGTATCGGCGCTCATGTGCAAGGCATCCTGGGCGGCGAGAAATTCGTCGCAGGCGCGTCCGGCCAGGACCTCACGCTGGCGCTCGAACAGCTGACGCCAGACGTCGTGGTCGGTGGCGCTGTACTGGTCCCAGGGTTGCTCTACCACTCCGGTGGCGTAAACGGGAATGGTGCCGCGGTCGGTTTGCTGGTGCTCAACGCGTCGGGGTGTGTCCATGTCGGGCCTGCGAGAAGTTTGTACCTCCCTACAGCTTACGCGTTGTAGCGGACAAGATGATTGCTCTATTGCGTGCATCAGGTCATGTAATGCAATAAAATGTCGTCAACAAGCCACTTTTCAGAATAAATGACCGATACCCAACTCGATCGCACCGACCTGCGCATGCTGGCACTGCTGCAACGCGAGGGGCGCATGACCAATGCCGAGCTGGCAGCGCAGGTCAAGCTGTCGCCTTCGGCCTGCCTGCGCCGCCTGCAGCGGCTGGAGAGCGATGGCGTCATTGCCGGCTACGCCGCCCAGGTTGACCCGACGGCCGTGGGTCTGGGGTTGTCCGCCTTTGTGCGGGTGCAGCTGGAGCGACACGACAGCGCCAGCGTCGAGCGCTTCGTGCAGGCCGTCAATGCCTGGAACGAAGTGGTGGCCTGTCATGCCCTGAGTGGCGACATGGACTATCTGCTGCACGTGTTTGTGGCCGATCTCGACCACTTCTCGGCCTTCCTGCTGGACAAGTTGCTCAATGCCAGTGGTGTGGCCGACGTCAATTCCAGCGTTGTATTGCGCACGGTCAAGCGCAGTCGCAGCCTGCCGCTGCCGGCCTGATGGTGATGCAAGCTTGCCGTCAGTACAGGGGATCGGGCTTGAGTCGTGCCAGTGCCAGCGGCTACAGTTCGCGTCTGCATGTCTGATCCCTGTCGTCCGCCCGGAATTGCCTGATGCGCCTTGTCCGCTACCTGTGGCGCGTGCCGCTGCTGTTGCTGCACCTGCTGCTGGCCGTGCCGGTGGCCTGGATGGTGCAAAGCGACTGGGCCGCTCGTCGCAAGCGCGATGACGAGCCTCTGAACGCGTATCTGGTGCGCTGGTGGACGCGCACCATGCTGGGCATCATCGGTATCCGGCCACGGAGCGTGGGTGAGCCCCTGCCGAGTCCGGTGATGTTTGTTGCCAACCACGTGTCCTGGCTGGATATCGAGCTGCTGCACAGCCAGCGTGCCGTGTGTTTCGTGGCCAAGGCCGAAATTGACCGCTGGCCGGTGATCGGCTGGCTGGCGCGGCGCGCCGGAACCATTTTTCATCGCCGCGGCAGCAACGACTCCATGGCGCGTGTGGTGGAGAGCATGGCCTCGCGTTTGCGACAGGGACGCACGGTGGCCGCCTTTCCCGAGGGCAGCACCGGCCCGGCCGACAGCGTGCGCACCTTTCATGCGCGCATTCTGCAGGCTGCCGTGCTGGCCGATGCCCCCATCCAGCCGGTTGCGCTGCGTTACTGCCGTGACGGTGAGCTGTGTTCAGCGGTGTGCTTCGGTCCGGGCGAAAGCTTCTTTGCCAACGTATTGCGGGTGATCGGCGAGGCGCCGATGGACGCCGAGGTCCATTTTCTGCCCGCGCTGGACAATCGTGACGAAGGCCGCAAGGCCATGGCGCGCACGGCGCGCGATCAAGTGGCGCGGGCCCTGGATCTGAGTTGATGCGCGTCGAGGGCTTTTCACCACCGCCGGGGCTGCGCAATCGGCACGTACAGACAATGCTGTCTTCGGGGCCGTTGCGACGTGCCCTGGTGCGCAAATGGTCGCGCGACCTTCGCCAGCGTGCATCCAGCGGCGTGCTGGATGCCGGTGACGGCGTACGCCTGGCGGTCAGCCACACGACCCAGAATGTCGCGCCACAGGCGCGCGGACTGCTGGTGGTGCTGCATGGCTGGGAAGGCAGCAGCGACAGCAACTATGTGCTCGAGTCGGGCGCGCGCGCCCTGGCCGAGGGCTGGGACGTGGTTCGCCTGAATCTGCGCGATCACGGCGGCAGCCACGCACTCAACCCCGGCATCTTCCATTCCTGCCGCATTGACGAAGCGGTGGGTGGTCTGGCCGCGATCGGCGCGCGCTGGTCACCACGACCGCTGCTGTTGGCCGGGTTTTCACTTGGCGGCAACTTCGCGCTGCGCATGGCGCATCGCGCTCCCGGGGCGGGTATTGACCTTGCTGGCGTATTGGCGGTCTGCCCCGTGGTGGACCCGGCGCACAGCCTGCATGCCATCGAATCATTCCGCACGGTCTACGAACGCTATTTCCTGCACAAATGGCGCGGCTCCCTGAAACTCAAGCAGCGTGCCTTTCCGGATGCCGCGCTGTTCAATGCAAGCGAGCTGAATCTGGGCCTGCGCGAGCTGACCCGGGAACTGGTCGTCCGGCATACCGATTTCGGCAGCCTGGACAACTATCTGGAAGGCTATTCGATTGCCGGGGACCGGCTGGCGGGGCTCGAGGTGCCGGCCCGCATCCTGACCAGCCGGGATGATCCGGTCATTCCCGTGGCCGACTTCGCGCCGCTGCACGACATCGCGGCCATCAATCTGGATATCACCGACCACGGGGGTCACTGCGGTTTCATCGGCGGCTACAACATGCGCAGTTTCTGTCCCCAATATCTTGCCGACTGGCTGGCCAATCACCGCGCTGCCCATACCCACACTGCCTGACGCTCACCAGCCGCTTGTGCTCTGTCATAATGTGCGCTTTTACACCGAGCAGCCACCATGGCCGAATCCCGTTTGCCAACGACCAACCCAGAGCAGGCCGCCGAGCGCGAAGCGGAACTGCGACAGCAACTGGAGCAGCACCCCGAGGATGTAAAGGCTCTCACCGAGCTGGGTGTGCTGTGTGCCAACGACGGACGTTTCAGCGAGGGTCGCGACTACCTCGAGCGGGCGATTGAGCTGGACAAGAGCGACCCGCGCCTGCACGTGAGCGCGGCGGGAATGGCCGCTACTGAAGGCGATATGGACACAGCGGCCAGCCATTACCGCAAGGCGCTTCTGCTGCAGGCGGACATGGCGCCGGCTCACATAGGGCTGGGTCAGATTGCCGAATCGCGGGAACAGTTCTCGACCGCCGAGGAGCATTTCGAGGCTGCCATCAAGGCGGATCCCGATAGTGCCGATGCCATGCTCGGCCTGGCACGATTGCGCATGGCGCAAAATCATATCGAGCAGGCCGTACAGATGTTTGCCCGCGTGACCCAGCACTATCCGCAACACGCCAAGGCGCTCGCCGGATACGGCCAGGCGCTGATGCTGCGTGGCACGCCCGAGCAGGCGGCGCGCCCGCTCAAGCGGGCGCTCGAGCTGGACGATACGCTGCACCCCGCGCGGCTGATGCTGGCTCATGTGGAGATGTCCCGCGGCAACATCACCGCAGCCGAGAGAGCCTACCGGCAGGTGTTGCGAGCACAGCCGGGGAATGGAGACGCGCTGGCCGGGCTGGCCGATGCATTGCGCGCCCAGGGCCGCATGGAAGAGGCGTTCATGGCCTACGACGCGGCACGCCGGATGTATCCGGAGGTGGAGGAATTGACCACCCTGCGTGCCATTTGTCTGGGAGCCATGGGGCGCGAGGATGAAGCGGTTGAAGATCTGCGCAAGTTCATTGCCGATCACCCGAGAAGCAGGGCCCCGCGCCTTCTCCTGGCAGACATCTATCGCGAGCGCGATCAGGCGGACGAGGCAACGGCCATGTGGCAGGCGGATGCCGACAAGGATCCGGGCGATGCACTGGCGCATGGTGAGTTGGCGCTCATGCACGAAAGCCGCGGAGATTTCGAGTCAGCCAACAGCGTCGCATCCGGCAGCGTGGAAGACAATCGCCCCAGCGTCAGGCTGCTGCGTGCGCGCACCGCCCTGCGCAAGGACGACACGGCTGGCGCGCAGCGCGAATTGCTGGCGCTCAAGGGCGCCCAGCTTCTTCCGCCCCTGCGTCGCGACCGGCTGCGCTTGCTCGGCCTGGTTCACGACCGCACCAAGCGTTGGGCCGAAGCGGTGCTGGCCTTTCGCGAAGCACATCGCATCGAGGCCGGGCCATTGCCCATGCTGGTGGCTGCCGAACGTCTGCGCCCGGTGATAGAGCCCCTGATCGCCGAACCCGAACTGGCACAACCTCGGGTGGCGCCACCGGTCCTGCTGATGGGCCTGCCCGGATCAGGTGTCGAGCGGGTTGCTGCCCTGATTGCCGATCAACCGGGCATGGCCGTGCGCGAGGATCGTTTTGGCGATCAAACGGATTTCTTTGCCGATGCCAATGACATGTCCATGCTCACCACCATGTCGCAGGGCCAGCTGGGCGTCCAGGCACGGCGCTACGCACGAGTACAGGAGCGACATGTGGGCGGAAATCCCGCATGCGTCATCGACTGGCTGCCGGTATTCGATGCGCGCCTGCTGCCGCTGATCAAGCTGGCCCTGCCCGGCGTGCGCGCCATCATCATCGATGCCGAACCCAGAGCGGCCTACCTGCGCTGGCTGGCCTTTGGCTGGCCGACCCGCTTGCGCATGCAGGACAGCACCCAGGCAGCACGCTGGTGGAACGTCGCCAGGCAACAGCTGGATCTGGCTGCCGAGCACCTGCCCGCGGTGCGGGTTGATGGCGATGCCCTTCTGCAGTCGCCGGATTCGGTTGGAAAGGAGTTGGCGCAATTCCTCGAATTGCCGGAAATCAAGCCCGGTCCCCTCAGCGCCCAGAGCGAGCAATCGTCGGCCGGCTTGCCGATCCGATTCCCGCCTGGACACGAAGACAACTACCGCGATGTGCTGGCCGAGGCGTTTGCTGCGCTGGACAGCTGAGCGACGTGTCGCCTGGCCGGGGCCGCTGCGCCCTGTCAGACCCGGTCTGACGGAAGCGCGCGACGAGATGCGTTACTCTGGAGCGGTATTGATTCCAGTTTGGCCGGGTAACCGTGATCTGCCTGAAGCAGATGGCGGCGGCAAAGCCCCGGGGCTGAGCAGGCGCAGGTGGTGGCGCCCGGTTCGCTGCAACGGATGACACGCAAGACACACGGCCCCGGACCTGATCGGGCGAAGGAGCATACGGCTGCGACGGCGCCCCGGCGCCATTCAGGAACTGCAACGGTCCCGTCTCGGAGAAGCGCATGCGCAAACTGATTTTGGTACTGGCGAACCTGCTTGCGATGCCGGTGTTGGCAGCCTCGGCGCGAGTGGATCTGTTGAGGGTGCCTGCCGGCTTCAGCGTCTCGGTCTATTCCGATGCGGTGCCCTCGGCCAGGGAAATGGCGATTGGTGATCACGGCACCGTGTTTGTCGGCTCGACGGGTGCCGGCAAGGTCTACGCGCTTACGGACAGCAATCATGATGGCCGTGCGGACAGGGTGCGGGTAGTGGCCGATGGTCTGCAGACCCCGGTTGGTGTCGCCTTCCACAAGGGCGACCTGTATGTCTCTGCTGTCAGCCGCATTCTTGTGCTGCGCGATATCGAGGCGCATCTGGACAAGCCGCCCGCACCCGAGGTGGTCACCGACAAGCTGCCCACGGAAACCCACCATGGCTGGAAATTCCTGGCGTTTGGTCCCGATGGCAGGCTGTATGTGCCGATCGGAGCGCCGTGCAACGTCTGCGACCGCAAGGGCTTTGGCGTATTGCTGAGCATGAGGCCGGATGGCAGCGACTGGCGTACGGAGGCGCGTGGCATTCGCAATACCGTCGGCTTTGACTGGCAGCCCGGCACCAACAAGCTCTGGTTTACCGACAACGGGCGCGACATGCTGGGTGACAATGTGCCGGGAGACGAGCTGAACCGGCTGGACAGGCGTGGCCAGCATTTCGGTTTCCCCTATTGCCATCAGGGGGACGTCGCCGACCCGCGTTTCGGTCGCGGACATCCGTGCAGCAGCTACGCTCCACCGGCCAGGGTTCTGGGTGCACACGTGGCATCCCTGGGCATGCGCTTCTATCGCGGCGGTATGTTTCCTGCCGACTGGCGCGGCAACATCTTCATCGCCGAGCACGGTTCCTGGAATCGCAGTGAGAAGTCCGGGTACCGGGTTGTGCGCGTGCAAGTCGAGGGCGACAGGGTGATCGCCGTGAAACCCTTCCTGACGGGATTTCTGCAAGGCCAGGATGCCTGGGGCCGCCCGGTGGATGTGCAAGCCATGGCCGATGGCAGCCTGCTCGTCTCCGATGATCGCGCGGGTGCGATCTACCGTGTGGTGCGTGAGGCCAGGGTTGCCGATCGGCAACGCTGATCGACCTGCCGCGCCAGACACGAGTGACTCGTGCCTCAGAGTCGCCAGAACCATCCAGTACCAGCTTTCAAGAAACTGACAAGGAGTCCAGCAATGGAACTACGCAGCAACGATTTCGACCACGGCACCACCATTCCGGACGAATGTGCGTTCGGCAAGCCGGGCGACCCGGTGGAACTGTCGGACAATCTCAGCCCGCACCTGGCCTGGAAGGATGTCCCGGCAGGGACGCGATCATTCGTTCTGACCTGCATTGACGATGACGCACCCAGCAAGGGCGATGACGTCAACCAGAAGGGTCGCGAGGTACCCTCGGATCTGCCGCGGGTCGAGTTCGTGCACTGGCTCATGGCCGACATACCGGCAGAATGCGGTGAGCTGGCTCGGGGCAGCTGCAGCGAGGGTGTCACGCCGCACGGCAAGCGCGATCCGGTGGGCCCGCCCGGTAGCGTGCAGGGACGCAACGACTACAGCAGCTGGTTTGAAGGGGACGAGGACATGGCCGGTGAGTACCGCGGTTATGACGGACCCTGCCCGCCCTGGAACGACTCGCTGCTGCACCATTACCAGTTTGATCTGTATGCCATTGATGTGCCCAGCCTGGGCCTTGAGCCCGGGTTCACCCTGGCGCAACTGAGAGCCGCGCTGGATGGTCACGTTCTGGCCGAGGCAACCCGCACCGGGACCTACAGCCTCAATCCCCGGTTGCGCGACACCGGCTGAATCTGAACGCCAAAAAACAGCCAGCGGCAACGTTCAGGTCGCAGACACCCGAAGCATGTCTAGACTGTTGTCCTCGTGCGGATGAACCGCGCGACGCCGCAATGGGCGGCATCAACAGAGGGAGATAATCATGCTTTCATGGGCCATTGGCTTTTTCATCATTGCCATCATCGCCGCTGTCCTGGGCTTTGGCGTCATCGCCGGTACAGCAGCGACCATCGCCAAGATTCTGTTCATCGTCTTTCTGATCCTGTTTGTGGTCGCGCTCCTTCGCGGGCGCAAGGTCTGAAAGCACCCAATATCGACAAGGAGTTGAATCATGTCTACTGAAAAGAAGGCACGAACAGCAGCAGAAACCAGCGATTTTTCCGAGCGCGTCGACCGTCAGGCAGAACGCCTGAAGAAGCGCGAGTCGGACATGCTGCATTCGGCACGAGATGCCGTGCACAGTGGCAGCGAACGGGCCGAAAGCGCCTTGCACCATGCCACCGATGCCACCGCTGCGGCAGCGAAAAGCGCCAACAGGCGTGCTGCCGATCTGGGGGAGCGTGGTCAGGAGCAATGGGCCCGAGGCCGGGATCGTGCCGAGGAATCGCTTGATCAGGTGCTGGACTACGTGCGCAGCAACCCGGGCAAGTCGGTCGCCATGGCCGTGGCCGGTGGCTGGTTGCTGGGTACCATCCTGCGTCGCCGTCGCTGACAATCGCGATGCCCGGCAACAAGCATGCCGCGGCAGGCGGTGACCCCGCTGCCGCGACATCGCCGCCCGACGGCAGTCCGGGAGAGCAATCCCGGGACACCGAGACCACGGCAGCAGCAGAGGACACCCTGACGGCCGAAGCGCTGGCCATCTGGGATGCCATGCGCGTCCTGGCGCGAGCAGTGCACGGTTTCCTGCTTGCGCTTGCCGGTCTCGCCCGCAGCGAATGGAGGCTGGCCAGGGCCAGCTGGTCGCTGGTGTTCTCGCTCACGATCGTCCTGGTCGGCATAAGCCTGTCGTTGTGGGCAAGCCTCATTGCCCTGATCGGCTGGGGCCTGTTTGTGGCCACAGGCTCGGTCGGCTGGGCGCTGACCGCACTGGTCGGGCTGCACCTTGTATTGCTGCTTGTCGCGCGTCTTGCGCTCAAGCGCAGCAGTCGCAACCTGACCATGCCCGAGACGCGTCGGGAGCTGAACACGCTTCTGGCGCGCGCCCGCGGCAAACAGCCGGAGCAGGACTCATGAGCGCACTGAAGCGAGCACGCGCGGAGCGCCGCGCCAGCCTTGAGCGGCTGCACCATCACCGCGACTGCGCGCGGGCTTCCTGCGCGCGCCTCACCAGGGCATACCAGCGCCACTGGCTGGCGAGTCTGGGCCTGGCTGCTGGCGCGGGCTTTGCCCTGTCGGCGCAGCAGCGCTGGCGACCGCCCAGCCATATGCTGCGCAACGCCTTCAATTGGAGCATGATTCTGGTTCGTGCGCTGCTATAAGCAACTCGGAACGGGGCCCCGACCATCATGCAGACTGACTCGCCGGGCTTGACGCCCGACCACGAAGCCGAAGCTCGGCAGGAGGTTGCGGCAGCGCCAACCCGGCGTTTTCGACCGATCCCCGTGATGCTGGCGCTCGGCCTGATTCTGGCGGTGCTGTACAGTCTGGCGCTGGCCAAGTCCCTGGTGGTGCCGCTGGTGCTGGCAAGCTTCATGGGTCTGGGCCTGAACCCGTTGGTGGTCCTGGCCAGCCGATTCCGCATCCCGCGAGCGCTGTCCGCGCTGCTGGTGATGCTGGCACTGGCCGCCGGTGTGGCCGGGTCGGTCATTGCGCTGACGCCACCGGCCATCGAATGGCTGCAACAGGCGCCCAGGGCGATTCGTCACGACCTGGCACCCAAACTGGAGCCGCTCACCCGCAAACTCGAGGAAGCCAACCGGGCCACCCAGTCGCTGACCGGGGACAAGCACTCCGCGCCGGCGCCCGATTCCACCAAGCCTACCCTGGATATCTGGGATGTGGTGTCGATCACGCCGCCGATCCTTGCCTTCTCGCTCACGGTGGGCCTGCTGGTGTTCTTCTTTCTGATCTATGGCGACCGCATGCTGCTGAAGCTGGTGGAGGTTTCGCCCTCTTTCCGCAGCAAGCGCGATGTGGTCAGCATCGTGCGCGGCATCCAGTCCGAAGTGTCGCGCTACATATTCACGCGCACGGCGATCAACCTGATGCTGGGTATCATCACGGCCGCGGTGCTTTGGTGGCTGGGGGTCTCCGACCCCTGGCTCTGGGGTACGCTGGCGGCGCTGGCCAACTTCGTGCCCTACGTGGGTGCCATCGGCATGACCGGACTGCTGGCGGTGGTGGGCATCATGCAGTTCCACCCCCTGCCGCAGGCGCTGGCGCCGGCCGCCTTCTTTGCCGTGTTGACCGCAGTGGAAGGCAACCTGATCACGCCGCTGATCATGGGGCGGCGCCTGCGCCTGTCGCCGGTCGCCATTCTGATCTGGCTGCTGATCTGGGCCTGGCTGTGGGGCATCGCCGGTGCGCTGCTGGCGGTGCCCATGCTCACCAGCTTCAAGCTGATTGCCGAACGTATCGACGGCTGGGAATGGCTGGCCCATCTGGTCGGGCGCTGAGCCCCGCGCGGCCTGCTGCCGTTACAGGGGCAAGGCCACCAGCAGCACGATGCCCAGGGCAATCCGGTACAGCGCGAATGGCGTGAAGCGGTGCTGGCGGATGTAGCCGAGCAACCACTTCACGGCGATAAAGGCCACCAGCAGGGATACGGTGAAGCCGACGCCCAGTGCCGCCCAGTCCTCGTGCACGGCCTGTCCTGAACGCAGCACCTTCAGCAGTTCGTAGCCGGTGGCAGCGTACATGGTGGGGATGCCAACCAGGAAGGCGAACTCGGTTGCTGCCGAGCGGTTGTTGGTGCCGAAAAGCATGGCCGCGAAAATGGTGGCCGCCGAGCGCGAGGTGCCCGGGAAGATGCCCGCGATCATTTGTGCCAGGCCCACCAGGATGGCTACAGTCCAGGTGATGCGTGTGTGCTCGGGCCGGCGTGCGGCGAGCTGTTCGGCGCCAAGCATCCACACGCCGCCCAGAATCAGCGCCCAGGCCACGGGGGTGACCGACTCGGGCAGCTTGAAACCCAGAACCACGGCGATCAGGCCCAGCACGGCAGTGATCAGGAAGGCCGCAATCAGTTTCAGCAGATAGTCGCGGTTCGCCGGGTCGCGCCACTGCGTGAGCAGCTGCCAGATGCGTCGCCAGTAGATCAGGGTCACCGCCAGGATCGCGCCGGCCTGGATGCCGACATTGAACAGGTCCGAGCGGGCGCCCAGCCAGCGTTCGGCAATCAGCAGGTGGCCGGTGGAGGAAATGGGCAGGAACTCGGTTATCCCCTCGATGATGCCGAGCAGGATGATGTTCAGGAGGTCTGGCATAGCGGGACCGAACAAGGTTTGGGGAGCGGCAGTGTAGCCTTTCCGGGCGCCCCCGGCACAGGTTCGGCGCACGGATGCACTCGCAACGCGAACCTGCTCGTGCAATCATAATGCGCAGAAATTCCACCCAAACCAATCGAGGCCACTTCCATGTCCCCCGAACAAGTCCTGAAACTGATCAAGGACGAAAAAATCGAGTTTGTCGACCTGCGTTTCGCCGACATGCTGGGCAAATTGCACCATATCAGCTATCCCGCACACAGCTTCGACGAGTCCGTGTTCGAGGATGGCAAGATGTTTGACGGCTCTTCGATTGTCGGCTGGAAGGGCATCAACGAATCGGACATGATTCTCAAGCCGGATCTGGACACGGCACTGCTCGACCCGTTCAGCGCCCATCCGCAGCTCAATCTTTTCTGCGACGTGCTGGAGCCCAGCACCATGCAGGCCTATGGCCGCGATCCGCGCTCCATCGCGCGTCGCGCCGAGGCACATCTCAAGGCCAGCGGTATTGCCGACGAGGCCGCCTTCGGCCCCGAGCCCGAGTTCTTCGTGTTCGATTCGGTGCGCTGGCAGAACGACATGGGCCGGGTGTTCTACGAGATTGAATCCGAAGAGGCAGTCTGGAGCTCACGCTACGACTACGAGGGCGGCAACCATGGCCATCGTCCGGGCGTCAAGGGTGGCTATTTTCCGGTAAGCCCGGTGGACTCGCTGGCCGACCTGCGTGCCGAGATGTGCAAGGTTCTTGAGAAGATAGGTCAGACCGTCGAAGTGCATCACCACGAAGTCGGCAATGCCGGCCAGTGCGAGATCGGCACCCGGTTCAACACCCTGGTACACAAGGCCGATGAGCTGCTCAACATGAAGTACGTGGTGCGCAATGTCGCCCACCAGAATGGCAAGACCGCCACATTCATGCCCAAACCCATCGTCGGCGACAACGGTAGCGGCATGCACGTGCACCAGTCCCTGTCCAAAGACGGCAAGAACCTTTTTGCCGGTGATCTTTACGGCGGACTGTCGCAGACCGCGCTGCACTACATCGGCGGCATCTTCAAGCATGCTCGCGCCATCAACGCCTTTTCCAATGCCACCACCAACAGCTACAAGCGCCTGGTTCCGGGCTTCGAGGCACCGGTGATGCTGGCCTATTCGGCACGCAACCGTTCGGCGAGCTGCCGCATCCCGTTCGTTGCCAGCCCCAAGGGCCGACGCATCGAGGTACGCTTCCCTGATCCCATGCAGTCAGGCTATCTGACCTTCACGGCCCTGCTGATGGCCGGCATCGACGGCATCGTCAACAAGATCGACCCGGGTGCACCCGCCGACAAGGACCTCTACGACCTGCCGCCGGAAGAGGAGCGCAATATTCCGCAGGTATGCTCAAGCCTGGACATGGCGCTGGAGGCACTCGATGCCGATCGTGATTTCCTCAAGGCAGGCGACGTATTCAGCGATGACTTCATCGATGCCTATATCGCCCTGAAGATGCAGGAGGTCACCCAGTATCGCGCTTCCACGCATCCGCTCGAGTTTGCCATGTACTACGCCGTCTGATGGGCGACGAGCCGAGTGTGCAGCAGCCGGTCAGCGTGCGACCGGCTGCTGCCGGAGACCGAGATCGACTGGTCGAGTGGAACGCGGCCATGGCGCTGGAAACCGAACATCGCAACCTGTCCCGCCAGGTGCTGGAGCAGGGTGTCAGCGCGGTGCTTGCAGACAGCGACAAGGGCTTCTACCTGATTGCCGAGCGCGACGGGCAGCCCGTGGGTGGCCTGCTGGTCACCTACGAGTGGAGCGATTGGCGCAACACCCGGATGTGGTGGCTGCAGAGCGTCTACGTCGAGCCCGATGCCCGGGGCAAGGGCGTGTTCGGGGCGCTTTTCGATTCCGTTCGTGACATGGCCAGGGCAGACAAGGCCGGATCCCTTCGCCTCTACGTCGAGCGCGACAACCACCTGGCGCAGAAGGTGTACGAGGCACGCCGCATGCGGCCAAGCGAGTACCTGATGTATGAGCTTGCACTGTCATGACCGCTTGCCGGCCCTAGCCGCATGAACGGCGAGAATCGCTGGCAGCGCATGCTCAGCGATGTTCTGTTGCTGTATGTGCTGCCTTTGCTGGTGGGCCTGCTGCCGTGGCGCGCGGGTTTCGCTCTGCTCAAGCGGGTAGCACGCAGGCCTTCGATATTGCGCCCCATTGTGCAGGCTGCCTGGCAGCACGCCGGCCATCGCCTGCCCGCTCTGGATGAGGCCACGTTCTGTCACCGCTACCGTCTGCTGCTTCTGGTTGATCGTTGCGACACCATGCTGTGCCTGCTGCGCAGCGCGCGCTGGTGGCGCAGTCAGGTTGACGTGCAGGGTGACGCGTTCGAGCAGCTGCCGCCGGGCCTGCTGCTCAACAGCCACTGGGGCAGTGGCAACTGGATCTGGCGTCTGCTCATGACGCGTGGTTTGCCGGCGCAGTTCGTCGCACGGCGGGCGCAAGCCACGGACGTGGGCCGCAGCTGGTTGGGCAGCGGCTATCTCGCCTGGCGCAGCTGGGCTATGCATCGCTCCGGATGTCGCGGCTTGATCTACACCGGCGGCAGCTCGGCCCGCGTGCTCGAGGTGCTGCGCCAGGGCCAAAGCATCGTGGGCATGCTCGACCTGCCCGCGCGACCCGATCAGTCCGGCGCCGACGTCAGCCTGCTTGGTCGCAACCTGCGCTTCCCGGTCGGTCTGGCGGCGCTGGCAGAACAGGCCGGTGCAAGCATCAGCATCATCAGTTGCGGACTGGACATGGACAGCGGTCGCCGGCGCCTGCATCTGGAATTCCTGCCCCCGGGTCTGGGGGCCGACGAGATTCTGCGCCGCTATGCCGCCCACCTCGAGCGACGCATCGAAACCGAACCGGCACAATGGCAGGCGTGGCCGCAGGCTTCGGAGTATTTTGCGTGAGCCGGCCTTGCCCGAGTTGACGGCGAAGGGTCGCAGGGGTTGGCGGAGGTCGGTCGCAAATCCCGGCATTTCTCGGGGGTCTCTGCCTCGCCAGCGCGTTCATGCGCATCACAGGCCTCTTGGTTTACCCTTGTAGCCTCTCCCACGAATTCAACCGGACCTGTTCTCATGGCCAAACAAGCACCCATCGGCATCATCGGCGGCCTGCGCATTCCCTTTTGCCGCGTCAATACCGGCTACGCCGAGGTTGGCAACCTGGGCATGTCCATCAAGGTGCTCGGGGCCATGGTTGAACGCTACGGGCTGCACGGTGTGGAACTGGGCGATGTGGTCTTCGGCGCGGTGATGAAACACGCACGTGACTGGAACCTGGCACGCGAGGCCGCCCTGGCCTCGGGGCTGGCGCAGACCACGCCAGGCTATACCGTGGCACGCGCCTGCGGCACCTCGCTGGATGCCGCCATCACGGCGCGTGATCGCATCGCCGCGGGTGAATACCAGGCCGCCTTTGCCGGTGGTTCGGATTCGACCAGCGACATTCCGTTGTCCCTGAGCCCGGCGTTGCAGAAGCGCGTGTTGCGCATGAATCGCGCACGCACACCCATGGGCAAGCTCAAGGCCGCGCTGTCCGGGTTCTCCCTGGCCGAGCTGAAGCCGGCCTTCCCCGGAGTCGCCGAACCGCGTACCGGCAAATCCATGGGCGAGCACTGCGAATTGATGGCACGCGAGTGGGGCATCAGCCGTGAAGCGCAGGACGCGTTTGCGCTGGCCAGCCACCAGAAGGCCGCGGCCGCCTACGAGCGCGGCTTCTACGACGATCTGCTTGTGCCTTTCCGCGGGGTCGAGCGCGACAACGTGCTGCGTGCCGATACCAGCCTGGAGAAGCTGGCCAGCCTGAAACCGGCATTCGACCGTCACTCCGGTCATGGCACCCTGACTGCGGGAAACTCCAGCGCCTTGTCCGACGGCGCGGCTGCGGTGCTGGTGGCCAGCGAATCCTGGGCCGAGGAGCGCAAGCTGGAAGTCGAAGCCCGCCTCACCCATGCCCGCGTGGCGGCAGTGGATTTCGTGCATGGCGAGGGCTTGCTGATGGCGCCCACCGTGGCCGTGTCACGCATGCTCGACGAGGCTGGCCTGAGCCTGCAGGACTTCGATTTCTACGAGATCCACGAGGCCTTTGCCGCGCAGGTACTGTGCACGCTCAAGGCCTGGGAATCGGACACGTACTGCAAGGAGCGGCTGGGCCGCAAGAAGGCCATGGGCTCGATTGACCCGCAGAAGCTCAACGTCAATGGCTCGTCCCTCGCTATCGGTCACCCGTTCGCGGCCACCGGTGCGCGCATCCTGGCTCAGGCGACCAAGACGCTCAAGGACAACGGCGGCGGACGCGCGCTCATTTCCATCTGCACGGCCGGCGGCATGGGTGTGACTGCCATCCTCGAGCGCTGAGTCGGCGGCGGCTGGTTCGGGCGTGTACGGAGCTTTCCCATGGTGCGCCTCGCTGCGCTCAGCGGCACCCTGCGCGGGAATTCGGGCGGCTGTTCGATCGGGCCTCAAGCAGTGGTAGGGTGCCGCTGAACGAAGTGAAGCGCACCTATGCGGATGATTTCGTGGTGCGCATCGCTGCGCTCAGCGGCACCCTACGAGGGAGTTCAGGCGGCTGTTCGATCGGGGCTCAAGCAGCGGTAGGGTGCTGCTGAACGAAGTGAAGCGCACCGTATGCGGATGATTTCGTGGTGCGCATCGCTACGCTCAGCGGCACCCTACGAGGGAGTTCAGGCGGCTGTTCTATCGGGGCTCAAGCAGCGGTAGGGTGCTGCTGAACGAAGTGAAGCGCACCATGCGGAATTTCGTGGTGCGCATCGCTACGCTCAGCGGCACCCTACGAGGGTTCAGGTGGCTGTTCGCGGTATGGCGCAGGGATCCGCGCCGCAGCGCGGATGGGGGTGTGGAAGAGCAGGCCGGGGCCCGGAACTTTGCGCAGCACGAGTTCCTTGGCGATAGCCCTGCAACGCAGGGCTACGGCGTCAGCGGGGCTTGAACAGAACCGGGGCCCAGGCGCCGCTGGTGTAGGACTTGGTGCGGCGCTGGCGCATGAGCTCGATAGCCTGGGCGCGGCGGTCTTCGGCCCAGTCGACGCGCTTGAGCTTCAGCTCAGCCGGGTCGACACCCCGATGCTCGGCTTCGCCGCGCCGCCATGCGTCAAACTCCTCGTAGGCTGACAGCTCGTGTACCAGCTCCCGCTGGCACAGCTCGATCATGATGGCATCGTCGAGAAAGCCAAGCACCGGCACGGTGTCGGGAATGATGTCGCTCGGATCGGCAAAATAGGTCAGCGCCGCCAGTACTCGAAGGCGGTCTTCATCAGGCAACCCGAACCCCTCGTCCTCGGCCATATCGATCATGGTGTTGAGGCGTCCCAGGCGGCTGGCGATGAAGTCGGGAAGTTCGGTCTGGTTTCCCTGAACAAGCAGCTTGCGGGCCGATGCCGTGATCTCGGTTGCGCTCAGGTCGGCCGCTTCCTTTTGCGCATCCTGCATGCTGGAGATGAAGTGCTCGAGATCTTCATCGCTCAATTGAATGTTGATGTCCAGGGCCATGCACAAATCCTCGAATGTCGGCAATTGAGGAAGCGTAGCCGTGTCCGCTGGTGCCGTCAATTGGCGCATGCCAGGCACGCGTGCTCAGAGCATGTCGCTGATGCCTGCGCCGAAGCCGGTAATGATGCGGGTGTAGATGGTCTTCAGGGGCAGGGCCACCTCGGGAAACTCGCCGACCGGTTCGTAGCAGGCATAGAAGCGCGGGTCTTCGCGCAGCATCACCGGGCAGCCGGGCTTCAGCTGGTAGCTGGTGGCGTAGCCAAACGGCCACAGGTCGAATATCGGCAGGGCTGCAGAGAGCTTTGCCAGCGCCCGATTTACGCGTCCCAGCGTGCCATCGACCTCGCGCTTGGCGATCACCCAGGAATTGCCGGGGCGGATGTTGGCGAGGATGGAAGCGCGTACCACGCGCGCGAAATCACGGTCATGGATGATGATGCCGCATTCGGTGTTGTAGTCATCCGAGCGCGGATCGAAATTGTGCGAGCCGATCATCACGTATTGCTTGTCGACCACCATGGACTTGGCGTGCAGGCTGACGCGTACGCCACTGGTGGTCAGCGGCACCTCGCTGTAGCGTCCGCGTTTGCCGGAGATGGCGCCCGAGCCGGACAATTCGCTGTAATGCGCAATCATGCGCGGGGCATCGACCGGGTGCGGCTTCTGCTCATAGATATTGAAGTTGAACACGGCCAGGTAGCGGCGCACATACTTGTGCGCCAGCGCATAGACGGCGAACGCGTCGGTCGAGGCCAGCGAGTTGGTGGAGATCAGTATGCGAACCCTGGACCCCTCCTTCTGCAGCTTGCGAAAGATGCGCTGGCCGCGATCGCTTATCACCAGATACGGCGTTTGCAGAATGATTTCCTCGCTCGCCGTTGACACCAGATTCATCAGGTGCGCCGTCAATTCGCGCTCGCGCTTGCTGGGATTGTCTGTCTTGCCCGGGCGATCGGCGAAGAACTCGACATCATTGAGCACATGCGCGCGCTCCAGGAAGTGGCTGCGGATATATGCGGGGTCCGCCGCCTGCTGCAGGACCCGGTACACACGCTCGGGGCGATCGTAGACCGGGGTTTTCCAGCCCGGAGCGGAGGGGCCATCGCTGATGATCTGTGCGCTGACATCACGCAGGCGGGTAAGCGGTACCGCCCGCTCGTGGTTCCAGAACAGCAGGAAACTGTCGCGCATGTCGCTCGCCACGGGCCCGGCAACGAGTATGTCGCGATCCAGAAAATTGAAGTCGCTGTCCCAGTCGAAGTATCTGTCTTCGTAGTTGCGCCCACCGGTCACTCCAATCCGGCCATCGACCAGAAAGAGCTTGTTGTGCATGCGCTGGTTGAGGTTGGAAAAACAGCACAGACCCCCGATGACGTATCCGAAAGCACCCGTTTCGGCCGTGTGCAGGGTGGGGTTGTAGAGGCGCAGCTCGAAATTGACGTGGGTACGCGCGAGTCTCGCCAGCTGCTCCAGGCTGTTGAACGACCCCAGCTGGTCAGCCAGGATGCGCACATGCACGCCGCGCCGTGCCGCACCCACCAATGCATCAAGCATCAGCTTGCCGGCATCGTCATCGGCCCAGATGTAGGTCTGGATACTGATCGACCGGCGCGCGGCGTGGATCAGGTTGAGGCGCGCGATCAGCGAGTCTTCGCCCAGATCCAGAATCACTGCGCGGTTGCGATGTGTCTTGTCAGCCGCGGAAAGCTCGTAGAGTCCGGAGTCGGCTGCGCAATGGTTCCTTTCCGGGCAACGAACTGTATGTTCGATTTGCGTCGACACCATGTGGCGAGCTCGCATCATCTGCCGGTGGCTGGGTACGCAGGCAGTGACCACGGGCAGCAGCAGAAGCAGCATCCAGGGGCGCAATGTGCTGCTCATGATTGCGCAACGAGTCGGATCGCCAGTCGCAGATGCACGTGATCGGACACCGTGAAACGATGCGCATTCATGCCGAACCGGGAACGTTCGATGACGCCGCGAACGCGAATGCGACAGGCTTTGAGCTGGTCCCGCTGACACGAGCCGGGCAGGAGCTCGAAGGTGACCGCGCGGGTGACTCCGCGCATGGTCAGTTCACCATCGATGTTGCCGCCGTCAAACAGCAGGCGTGTATCAAAGGCGCTGGAGCGGAAGCGGATGGTCGGGTGGTTTTCGGTGTCGAAAAACTCGGGTGACCGCAACATCGACTTGTAGCGCTCATTGTCCATGCGAACCTGATTCACATCCACCTGTGCGTCTACCCGGGTTTGCTCGGAATCGCCGAGGACCACCGTGCCCAGCAAGCCGGGCATGCGACCCTCGATCTTCTGCAGCCACAGGGTGCGCACCGCAAAACTGGCGCTCGAATGCGCGCTGTCGATACGGATGGTCTCGCTGGCTGCTGCCGTGACGGAAAACAGCAGCAGAATCAGGGGGACGATCAGCCTCACGGGGTCCAGAACGCCTGCAGGCTGCCTGCACCGGGCTCGATGCGCTGGCCGAAGTGGATGCATGCAAGGGATGCCGGCGGCATGCCGCGATGACTGCCCGAGCGACCATTGACCAGCAAGCCCAGCAGCCGCTCCATGCCAGGATTGTGGCCCACCAGCATGATCGACTCGGTGGCCGGCTGTTCATCCAGAATGGCCAGCAGTTCACCGGGACTGGCGTCGTAGATGCTGTCGACTTCGCGCAGCTCGGATTGAGGCATGCTCTCGTGCACCGCATCGGCGGTTTGCCTGGCCCGCAAGGCAGGCGAGCACAGGATCAGGCCGGGTGTGTGCTGGTGCTCGGCCAGCCAGTGACCGGCGTGTCGCGCCTGGGCCATGCCTTCCTCGTTCAGCGGGCGCTGGCGATCCTTGCCATCGGCTGCGGTCGAGCGGGCCCGTGCGTGGCGCAACAGAATGAGTTCATGCATGAAGGCAGCTCCGATCAGGCGCGGGTGTGATGATGCAACCAGTGTTGCAGACGATTCCAGTCGTGCTGATGGCCTCGCACCACCTCGGAGTTGTAGTCGAACATGCTCTTGCCCAGCCCCGCCAGCAGCACGTAGGCCTGGCTGTCACGCAGTTGTGCCACTACCGGAAAGGGGAAGTCGTCGCCCATTTCGGCCAGGGCATCCTGGCTCGCGTGGGTCCACAGGCGCAGTCGGTTGGCCACCACCCCGACCGGCAGATCACCGCGCCGGATGCGCGCAATCGCCGCCAGTTCGGTGAGATAGGGGAGCGTGGCATCAAGGTCGATGCCCGAAGGCAGTACCGGCACGATGATGGCGTCCACATCGTCCATCCACTTCTGCAGCTGTGCTGGCCTGGTGCCTGCCGCAGTATCGATGATCACCATGTCATGGTCATTCGAAAGCCGCTGCAGCGCATTGCGGGACGGCTCCACTACCGTTACCTGGGGCATGTCGGGTGGCCGCATGCTGGCCCAGTTCAGGGATGATCCCTGGGGATCGGCGTCAATCAGGGCCACGGCGTGACCGCGGTGGGCCCAACAGGCGGCCAGATTGGTAGCCACGGTGGTCTTGCCGCAGCCCCCCTTGCTGCTTGCCACGAGAACCTTGCGCATCGTCAATCCTCCGAGCGATCTTCGAGACTCTGCTCAAGAGTACACCAGATTCAGGCGCAAACACCCAACTGAAAATGCCCGGGCTCTACCAGCCGCGGGTCGTGTCGCGGTCCGGGCTTGCAGCCGAAGCCGCTGCGGCTGCGCCGGTTGATGCGCTGCTGGCCGGCGCGCTTGCCGCCTCTGCCGGTTGCGCGGTGGAGGTGGTCGGTGCCGGGCTCACGAAAAGGTCCGTGGTGCGTGCGGAGATCGGCGCTTTCGGGCCAGTGTCGTCCGAGCTCGAGGCCGCCGCCGGGCTCGCCGCCCGTGGTGTTCGCAAGGGTATGCCTTGCTGCTGCAGCAGGGCGCTCATGCGTGTCAGCTCGCTGCCGCCGGACTGTCCCAGCCGGAGCAATTCCACAGCCAGCGACTGGTCGCTCAGCGCCTTGAGTGTGAGACGGCTGTAGTTGCGCAGCTGCCAGACCAGATCGCGCATGTCGGACCTGGCTTCGGCCCGAGCCTCGGGGGTGGCAGCAAGAATATCCTGCAGGTGCAGGCCCGCGGCTCGTGCCCGCGGGCTGCTGCCCCAGGCCAGGACGTGACCCAGCTTTCGGCAGCTTGCCAGCAGCTTGTCGGCTTCATCATTGGCCTTGGGATCGCACAGGCCCATGACAGGCAGGAAGCCCGGTTCGGGCTGCGCGGTAGCTTGCCCATAGGCAAGAAAGGCCTGCGCCGACGCAGGCCCGGCGTTGCCGCTGGCGTTGCCGGCGTAGGCGCGTACCGCAGCATCGGGCACAGGCAAGGCCGTGGCTGCCAGCGTCAGCGCCTGCAATACGGCGCCGCCGTAATCGTTGTAGCCGCGCGCATCGGCCGCTTTTTCCAGGGCGGCCAGTTGTGCGTCGCGGTCGCCATCTCGTGCTGCCTGATCCAGCACCAGGAGCCATACCGCTGCGTTGTCCGCAGCCAGGTCCTCAAGCCTGCTCAGGGCATCGGCGTTCGGGCAGTCTTGTGCCTTGCGATCGCAGTCGCCCAGGCGTGCCCATATCACCGCGGCATTGTCCGGATCGGCGGCGGCAGCGCGTTTCAGCAGGCTGGCGTAGTCCTGCCCGGGGGAGCTGTCACTGAAGGTGCGTGACAGCAAGGCCGCGCCGAGCAGGTGCGGCGCATCGGCGCGCAGGACGAGTACGCTGATCAGGTCATGCTTGTACTGCGCCAGGGCCTGCATGCGCGGATCGACATCGGCCCTTGCAGCCGTCGCCATCGTGCCCAGGACGAGCAGCGCAAGGCTACCTGCCAGGTGACGCCAGCTCAAGATGACAGTGCTTCGTTCATGAACGGAGGCAGTGCCAGCGCGGCGCGATGGACCTCGGCGCTGTAGTAGCGGGTGTCGAAGGTCTTGATGGCCGCGGCGCGTTCGCGGAAATCGTTCAGCTCGCCGCCCTTGCGCGACAGGGTGCAACTCCACCAGCCACTGGGGTAGCACGGTTGCGGAAAGGTCAGGGTGCGCGCGCTATGGAAGCCGGCCTCGCGCATGGAGTGGCGCAATGCGCGGATCAGCTCGATATGCAGCAGCGGCGACTCGGATTGCTGCACCAGAATGCCGCCATGGCGCAGCGCCCTGAAGCAGCTCTCATGGAATGCGGTGTTGAACAGGCCTTCGGCCGGGCCAACAGGATCGGTGGAATCGATAATCACAAGATCCAGCGAATCAGCCTGCTGCTCGGCCATGTAGCGAATACCGTCGTCGAATCGCAGCTCGGCGCGTGGATCGCCGTTGGACTCGCACAGCTCCGGGAAGTACTTCTCCGAGAGGCGCGTGACACGTTCGTCAATATCCACCTGGACTACCGATTCCACCTGGTCATGGCGCAGTACCTCGCGCAGCGTGCCGCAATCGCCGCCACCGATGATCACCACCCGCTTGGCCAGCGAGTGCGTGAACAGTGCCGGATGGGTCATCATTTCGTGGTAGAGGAAATTGTCGCGGCTGGTGAGCATGACGCAGCCATCGATTACCATCAGGTGGCCCCAGTCGGTGGTCTGATAGATCTCGATCGACTGGTATGGGGTTTTTTCGGCATGCAGTTGCTTTTCGACCCTGAAACCTATGGAAGACCCGGAGGCCTCGTGTGCCTCTGTAAACCAGTTGGCTTGCGACATGTTTCATTCCATGCGTGATTCGACCGTGCGATTGTAGCTGTTCGCACCTGCAGCTTCAGCAGACCGTTACAATGCTGTCTGCAAACAGGGTACCTCGCTTTCCATCGAGGATCCGCGGACAACCGGGAATTACCAAGCATGTCGACAAACTGGACCCTCGACAAGGCACGCCGAACCTGGTCACTGCCACATTGGGGCGGCGGCTACGTGGACGCCGG